>JAZOTE010000146.1:0-23298 GCA_045657485.1 Eubacteriales bacterium | reverse complement strand
AACGAGATTTGCACAATTTGTGCTTTTATTTCGTGTTGTTCAATTTTCAATGATCAAGTGCCAAACTGCTTCCTCGCAAGTCGGCTTTCCTATTATACTATAACTTTTCTCAATTGTCAATACCCTTTTTGAAAAATTTTTCGTTTTTTTCACTTCTTTTTTAACATTTTAACACAAAAAGCCGAACGGTTCAGCTGAAATAAAAAAAGACCGCCTTGCCCGATGCGAAAACAAGCAAAACGGTCTGTAAAAAAAACAGGTATAAGAAGCCGCGAAAAAAGCCGGTCATCAAAAAAATAAAAGGAAACTAATTAAGATTAGGTTTTAGGTTACGCATAATTAACACGATCATCTTACCCGCGTATACAAACGCGCAAAAGGCGGTTCTCTTGCGCACGTAAAATGTGCAAAAGGCAGGCTCTCTCACGCGCGTATAAACGCGCAAAAGGCGGTTCTCTTGCGCGTATATATAATAAAGGAAGATAACGAGATCTACATCATATATTTACGAAGCTTATCAATCGCGGCTTTCTCTATTCTCGAAACCTGAGCCTGACTTATGCCTATTTCATCAGCGATCTCCATCTGCGTTCTTCCCTTGTAAAATCTGCGCTCAATAATGCCAATTTCCTTTTTGGAAAGCTTTTTCAATGCTTCCTTCAAAGTAATATTCTCTACCAGAATATCGTCGCTCTCAGATTCATCGGCAATGCGGTCCATTATATACATCGAGTCCTCGCCATCACCCCAAGCATTATCATAAAGTGACACGGGTTCAACTATTGCCTCGATAGCCTCGGCGACCTCCCGCTCGGCAACATCAAGACGTGCGGCGATCTCGCGCACTGTCGGCTCGCGCTGAAGCTCACCTGTCAGCTGCTCCTTGGCGGTGAGGGCTCGGTATGCTAAATCTCTGACGCTTCTCGTAATTCTGACCGAAGTATTGTCGCGCTGAAATCTACGGAGCTCACCGATAATCATAGGGACTGCATAGGTGGAAAACCTGACGTCCAAGTCAAGATTGAAATTGTCTATAGCTTTGATAAGACCGATGCAACCGACCTGAAACAGATCGTCTGCGGATTCGTTTTTGGCATTAAATTTCGATATAACACTGAGGACCAGCCTGAGATTGCCCATTATAAGCTCGCTTCTGGCGTCAATATCGCCTCTCTGAGATCTTTCGAGAAGCTCGCGCTTCTCTCTTTCGGAAAGGGATTTAAGCTCGGAGGTGTTGACTCCGCATATTTCAACTTTGTTCGTTCGCATAGTTTACCCCACAACTTTGGTTGTGGTTAGTATTACCTATGCGTAAAAAATTAAACTAAAAATGCAAAATTTGTTTTGTACTTAAACGTCGGTTATCAATCAATAAGAACGTAAAAACCACCGATTTTGCAAACAACGATTTACAAAATCGGCGGTTTTTTAATTATAACGGATTGCCATTCTTGTCGAAAAGAGGAAGAGGAGCAAGATACTGTATATCCTGTCTTCCGATAGCATCACCCTCTGCAAGTATCGCCATCTTACCGACGACCTCGCCACCCGACTCACGTACAAGCTTCTCAAGCGAGAGAAGCGAGCCTCCTGTGCTGATAACGTCATCAACTATAAGTACCTTCTTACCCTTGATATACTCGGCATCGCTTCCGTCGATGTAAAGAGTCTGCACAGTACCCGTCGTTATAGATTTGGTAACGCAGGAAACTACGTCGCGCATATAAAGCTTGATAGACTTTCTCGCGAGGACGTATCTGTTTTTGCCTGACAGGCGGCACATGGCGTGAATCAAGGGAATACCCTTGGATTCGGCAGTGATCATAACGTCGTGCTCAGGTGCCTTGGCGTAAAGAGCCTCCGCGGATTTCTCGGTGAGCTCAACATCACCGAACAGGACGAATGCTCCGATATAAAGATCATCGTTAATGGGGCAAAGAGGTAGATCACGCTCTATACCCGCAACCTTCATTTTGTATACCATAGCTAATCCTTTCAAGAATTGTTTTACACTAATAGTATACAACATACTTCGATTTTTTTCAAGATTTATTTGAATATTTACTTAAATATTTGAGGTTTTTAAAAAGTAAGTATTCAATAATAAAAATCATGCTTTCCGACGGTAAAAGCATAGGTTCTGCTGTTCGGAATCCAAGATGACGTTGATAGCTCAGGACGCAGGAAGAAAAATGCTCCGTTGGTATAATCAACACCCTCAAGAGCTATCTTAGCTGCCAGAGTGGAATTGTAACACGGAGTATTATATATTGTTCCGTTCAGAATCGGGCTGAACTGTACACCGTATTTTCTGTCAAAAATCACGCCGTATATCGTATTTGGATAATAGGCTGATTTTACTCTGTTCAACACCACGTTACCGACAGCGATCTGACCCAAAAGAGGTTCACCGTTGCTCTCCGCGTGTATAATTCTGGCAAGCCATAAAACCTCGTCCTCCTTATAGAATTTATCTGCTGACAGAATAGGCGTAAAGTTGCCCGAAAGACTCACTTCCGATCCGTTCGATCTCACCGTATATCCAATAGCTTTAGCGTAGATTTCAGCAGGTACGTACATTCTGCCGTCGCTCATAATGATTACGGGAGATGTGGAAAAGAGTGCTCTTCCGTTTGCGTAGCTTACATAACATCCGTTTGAAAACTGCATTTCCAACCCTTTGCCTTTCACGGTGGACGTAGCGGTCTTGCTGTTATAGCTATAAGAAAGACCAAGAGCATCGGAAACCTGTCTTGACGGTATGTAATCCTTACCTGCTATCGTAACGCTTTTGACAGAAATGGACTTATTACCTACCTTGACCGTTTTTCTTTCATATCTCCATAAGCTTTTATCAGATACAGTATGTAAGCCCATATGCTTTCGCCAGGAGCTCTCGGAAATATTTCTTGCGTCCGTACTGTAGCTTCCCGATTCATAGACTTCACGTCCGATATCCGCCGCCCTTGCGGGAACACTGCAAATACCCGAAGCTACTATCAGTGCAATGGCTGCGGCTCCAATTTTGACTTTTGCGTTCATTTATATCCTCCTTCTTTGCACAAAATCGTAGCAATTATACCATACTTTAGGACGGATGACAATAGTGGAAGATTTACTGTATCGGAAAAATATACCTGAAAATTGGCTGTTTTAGCGATTTTTTCTTTATATTTTACATTTATGGAATCTTTTGGCAGGTATAAAACAACCGTTTTATCAATTAAAGAAAGAAATCTGATATAATGCAATGCTTGCGTAAATATCGCGGCAAAACAAAAGCCGCCCAATCGAGCAATGCTTACGCAAATATCGCGACAAAACAAAAGCCGCCCAATCAAGCAATGCTTGCGCAAATATCGTGACAAAACAAAAGCCGCCCAATTGGGCGGCTAAAACCATATCAGTTTGCTGAGTATCTATTCGGTGTAAACAATGAATGACCCATTATCGATCTGCTTTCACCCACGTTACCGATAGGAATAATATCAACCTCAAGCTCAGGGATGGAATCCACATCGCCGGCAACGTACTCCTTCAAGCGACGGAGGCAAGCTTCCGTACGAGCAAGAAGTCCTCCGAGGCGGAGATCCTGCACGTCAAAGCCGGAGGGATGATTTTCCTTATGCCACTGCGCAGAAAACTTCGCGTGGAAATCTCTTATCAGCTCAGGAAGCGGCTCGTAGCATTCGGAAATAAGCCTCGACAGTTCTTCCTTGTCGTTATTTTTATAAGCCCGTCTGGTTCTGACACCGAGGGTGTACTTTTTTTCAAGGACTCTGCACAAGGCGGCAAACGACTCGAAAACGTACGCGTACTCGCCGGCATAGGCGGCTATGCGATCAAATCGGTCTATGCACTCGGTATAAATATGCTCGTCAGCCTCGTTGACGGAATAATCATTGTAGCCGTTGAAGTAATCTGAATAAAGCATATATTTTGCCGGATTTTTAAAGTGATCGCCCCATTTACCCGATCCGGGCTGATTAGGCAGGTCTACGGTAACATATTCATCAAATGGTATACCGAATTTTTTCTCAAATCCAGCCTTGATCTTCTCTTCATCGTGAATTCCGGAAGCGTACTGACCTACGTAGTAAAGCGATGGAAGCTGGCTGTAGTGAGAGCATTCCGCTCCGTCATCTCCCCACATAGCAACCACAATATTATTGATGTCGTTTTTATCGCAGGCGTCGATTGCAGGACGAATGGTCTTAATAGAAAATTTATTGTGAGGAACTATACCCTTCCAACCCCAAATGCAGCCGGTGTACCACACCTCATCAGACAACTGTCTGTGATTGTAGAGCATTGCATCGTACTTCTCCTCGGTGGTAGTAAAGTAGTCCCAATAAGCAGGAACTATACCGTCGGGAAGTGAATTTTTAATATAATCGGGCAGCTCCGTTTTGTCAATTGAATGACCCGGCGTAACAAGGTCGTTAAAGAACATATCCGACCATACAATAAGAGAATATCCGTATTTTGATCCAATCGATTGGATCTTTTCCATATGGCGTCTGAGAATAGAAAGCTTGGGCTCGTAATCGTGATTACGAAGGAATCTTCCTCTTCCGAGATAGTCTGCTTCATCAAGTCCAATGTGCATTCTGCGAGTGCGGAAGCACTCGGACATCGTTTCAAATACCCGTTCGATATACTGATAAGTGCCCTCGTCGTCAACGAGAAGAATATCATCGGTATCACGTGGAAGTTCTCCCCAACGCAGCGTGCAGGTCAAGTGAGCCAGCATCTGTACGCAAGGTATCATCTCAACGCCGATACTGCTCGCAAAATCGTCAAGCTCGATCAATTGCGCCTTGGTATAGCCTCCGCGCATATAACCGAAGAACTTGTATCCAGGCAGCTCATAGGTGTCTTCAGTATAAAGCATAACCGCGTTGTAACCGATCTCCGAAAGAAGAGTGATGAACTTCTTAAGTGCCGGAAGTGTCATTACGGCGTTTCTCGAACAGTCGATCAACGCGCAAACAGTTTTCTTTTCCATAATTCCTCCAAAAATACTATTTACCCTATATCCGTGTCAAATATTTTTCTTTTTGATATGATAATCAAAGGTTGCCAAAAATCCTGATAGCGCGCTTTACGTCCTCACGCATCGCCTGCATTGCCGCATATTCAACGTCGTGGAGATACTTGGTGCTTTCGCTCGCTATAACGTTTTTCGCAGCCTCGTATCCCGCAGCTGACATATAAGAATAATAATTTATCTTGCGGATACCGGAGCTGATAGACTCCTTAAAGCCATCCGCGCTGACTCCACTGCCGCCGTGCATTACGAGAGGCAGTCCTGTGGAAGCGGCAACTTTACGCACGACGTCAAAGCTGAGCTTGGGCGCGCTCTTGTAGAAGCCGTGTGACGTACCGAAGGCAATAGCAAGAGCATCTACTCCGGTAGCCTCGCAAAACGACTTTGCTTCATCCGGATCGGTATAATAATCCTCCGGCCTCAACGTCATATCCGAATTAGCGCTTCCTGACTCTCCGGTTACAAGTCTGCCAAGCTCTGCCTCTACACTCACGCCTACAGAGTGAGCAATTTCGGTTACGCTACGGGTGAGCTTAAGATTCTCTTCATACGGAAGAGCGGAAGCATCAATCATAACGGACGTAAAGCCAAGGCGGAGCGCTCGCCATATCATTTCCGTGCTGGTACCGTGATCGAGATGTACGCAAACCGGCACGGAGGCAGCCTCTGCCATAGCTATCATAGCAGGCGCGACAAGAGATATGTCATTGTAGACGTTGTGAACCTCCGCGTGTGCTATTATAACCGGCTGACACAGCTCCTCTGCGGCACCGATAACAGCCTGCAAGCTATCCAGACCGGTAGCGTTAAACATACCTATAGCAGTCTTATTCTGTTCTGCTATTTTAAGAATTTCCTTTAAATTTACAAGCATTTTTTATCTCCGATACTTAATTAAAATACAAAAAACGTGACACGTCCTTCGCATTAACACTCTCTGAAGCTAAGACCCGAAAGCTCCAACTTAATATTTTGCAAGGAATCCATCGCTGATGTTCCGTCAGCGCTGCTAAGACTTTGAGCGGCAGAATACGTAGCCCACTCCAAAATCTCTCTTTCGCTCACTCCGTGATATATACCTAACAGCGCACCTGAGCAAAAAGCATCGCCCGCGCCTGCAGTTCCCACAATGTATCCGTCCGGAAGCTTAAGCGATCCAAGTGATGTTTTCTCTCCCGATGCCGTAACTGAAACCGAAAGCATCGGAGAATGAATAATTACCCTTTCCCTTACGCCAAAGGAAAGTAGCTTTTCCGCTATTTCTTCAAGATTCGAATCGTTTGCAGTCATACCGACAAGAGCTCCTGCTTCGTGCTCGTTCAGTATTAGATTATCAACAAATTCCAGACAAGGCGTAAGCGGAGGATACTTCTCCGGCAGTTCGCTTACAAAATCAACCGAGGTTTTTATTCCCCGCTTCTTCGCCTCTATGAGTATTCGCATACCATCTCCGGAGTCGATCTTTTTCAGAAGAAGAAAATAACCGAGATGAAGCATATCTACTGACAGGCTGTCCCATGGAATATCTTCAAAGGAGAACTCGTCGTTCGCTCCCGAATGAGTAAAGAACGTTCTCTGTCCTCCCTCTATGCTCATAACGTCGGTAAATCCGGTCACGCTGCCGGGAGATACTTTGACGAGAGAGGTATCAATTTCCACGTCCCTCATAGCGTCAAGACAAAGCTTTCCGCTATCGTCGTCACCAATTCTGCCAAGCGCATATACGGGCACACCCGTGTCAAGCTTTTTGATATCTATACCGTCGTTTGGCACAAGACCGCCGACAGCATTCTTTATCTTTATAATGCGTGTAAGGGTGCCTAATTCGGGATATGCGTCAATTGTAAAAATACGGTCGTGAATGATCGACCCGGCTACCGCAATTCCTTTTTTCATATCAGTTGCACTCCGCAAGCAACGGTCCTGCAAGCTCGGAAAGGAAGAAGAGCCTTCCGGGAAGGGTGGGAATATAGGAAGAGGTTACCCAAGGATTTTTACCCATACGAAGAGTCATCCAAAGAGATAATCCCTGCCACTGCATTCCTCTGCCGAGAATACCGTCAGCGCCGCCTATTGCATAATCTGCGCGCAGGAATATACCGGGGCCAATCGTGTTGGCGCGACAAGGTACGAGAGTAGTTCTGGACTTGAAGCTTGTGAGGGCGTTTTGCTCTACGGTCAGAGGATGTATTTTAGCGGCGATACGGTACGGAGCCTTTTCCCATTCCGAAGCATTTTCGTAATCCGCCGCGAACGTAGGCTCCCAGAACGCGATATGACACATTCTTCCTATTCCGTATACCAAAACGAGCTTTGCTCCTTCCTTTTTCAGAGCATCTATCTTGTCGGGATAAGTAGGAAGATTCTCCTTGGTAGCAAAGTTCCGCTGCTCCGCAGGAACCGTGAGCTCGCCCAGAGGATTGAACAGGGCGTTCTCCATTGCAAACTGGAATGAACCGGGATTGGTAGGCTCTAGGGTGTTACCGTTGCTATCTGCCCATTCGTCCATGTTAAACGTGTACACGTGGTCACACTTAACGCCCCATTCCTTAATGAAGTATACCACCCACTTATACATACCCATTGGTCCAACAGGAAGAATAAACGCAATCTTCTCTCCCCTTTCCTTCGCGAGCTTGATCTGCATAGCGATCTCGTGTCCCATATAGGTTTCAAATTCTCCAAGGTTCTCACACTTTACAGGATTAAATCCAGTATTCCAATGAGTCTGACGCTCAAGTATAGTTTCGGGCGCGCCAACGCACGCGTCAATTTTCTCAAAATCCCATCCCGCAGGATAGAAGCCTTCGAGAGCCGAACCCTTTACCGTATCGTTAAAATTCATAATATACACCTCACTTATTTACTTTTATTATTTTTTATCATTTGGAATAACAATTGTTTCTTCTCCGCGGTGGAGCTGTTATTTATCAAGCTCATTATGCTTCGCCGTATATTCTGTCTACGAGTCGCTGTACGTGGACTGCATCTTCCGTATACGCGTAATCTGTTTTGCCCTCCGCTATAATACTGCAGAAATGTTTAAGCTGTCTAAGATAAATATCCTCGCCCTCAGGATAATATACACAGGGCTCACTGACAGAACGGTCCTGCGCGGCGTCGTAATCGCCTTGTGGAGCGCTGATACAGGTCATACGTCCGCTCTCCACCTGTGAGAGCGTACCCTCCAAGATTATATTTCCTGCCGTACCGTAGAGCTCAAGCTTGCTGACCGCGGCGGCATCGGGAATGTTAAAATTAACGTCTATATGACCGAGAGTGCCACCCCGTGTTCGAAAAAGTATTACCGCGCTGTCTTCAACCTCATAGGAAAATGTGGAATTTGACAAATACGCCTTAACGTCGGTTATCTCATCGGAAAGAAGAAACTCGGCAGTATCTATACAGTGAACTCCCAGATCCATAACCGCGCCTCCACCAGAAAGCGCACGGGTTTGGCGCCACGCGCCCTCAATTTCAGGATACCAGCATCCAAGCTGCACTCTGACGTCATTCACCTTTCCTATATCGCCTCTGCTTATCATTTCGCGAGCTCGGGCGTGCAGATCGTGATATTTCATCATATAACCTACAGTTAACTGTTTACCTGCGCTTTTGAAAGCATCAAGCATCTGCTCCGCCTCGACTGCATCCATAGCCATCGGTTTTTCAATAAATACGTGCTTGCCGTAGGAAAGAGCCAAAAGCGCCTGGGACTTATGCCTGAATACCGGAGTACCTATGTATACCGCATCGCAGTCCACTTTATCGAGCATTTCCCTCTCATCGCAAAAAGCAGGCACACCGTACTTTTCTTCAAGCTCGCGGGCAACTGATTCTACCCGTTCCATAATACCGACGAGCACGTTGCTTTTGTCTTTAAGTAACGCAGGGATTACGCGTCTGTCAGCAATGCCACCTGCGCCGATTATACACCATTTCGTCATTATATGTAAACGTTCCTTTTCATTATGTGGTTTTAAGGGAGTAAACGCTTCGCAGTGCCCTTTAGATACACCTGACATTGTTTAAAGGCTTCTGCGTATTGCACGCCGCACTGATATCCTCTGTATTTCGAGCAGGTGCGTACCATATCGGGAAAATCGATATGATCGTGCTCTCTCATCCATACGATTTGCGATGCGTGACACTCTAGCATCTCAAGCTTTTTCTCAATCACACTCGATACGTCAACGTACTCCGTCGGCATAAATCCAACTCCCGCAAGAGTATCCATATAATATATGGGCACAAGCCGCGCGGCACCCGGAGTTTTAGACGGGTAATTCGGCAGAGATGCGGTAAAGCTCGCGTCAAATACAAGACGGGATACCGCCGTGTGATCGGGCATATAATCGTCAGGATCGTGAGTGATGATAAAGTCGGGATTTACAGCCTTGATGATTTCCACCACCTTATCTCTCGACTCTTTGTTATTATCGTAAATTTCAAGATCGTGGAAACCTCCCCACATTACCTCAAAGCCTGCAAGAGCGGCGCTTGATTTAGCCTCCTCTGCTCTCATTGGTACGAGCTGCTCAGGCGGAATGATCACGTGACCGAGATTGCCGCTTGAAAGATGACATACGACGACTCTGTCCCCTCTTTCCTTACATTTCAGAAGAGTGCCCGCGCAAGCGATCTCCATATCGTCAGGATGACAGGTTATTGCTAAAACAGTATACATATCCGTTACCTCTTTTTTTCTTACTCTCCGTTTGAATTGCCGGATATCTCCGGAGCATCCAGATTCATTATATTCATAATAAATCCTGTTTTCTGCAACTGGTCGTCGTACGCGCCAAATTCCGCCTCGTTAAGTCCGACGTGAAGACGGATCGCCTCGTATGCCTGACGCGCCTTTTCATTCTCTCCGACTACCTTGTACCCAAGTGCTACGGAAAGAAGCTTGATATACTTGCAGTAGTATTCAAGAAGTCTGACGCACACCGTTCTGACTCTGTAATCGGAATTGTAATGAGAACGGATGAGCTCAAGCATCCTGTCAGCCGTTTCGGAAAGCGAATCCACCCGTGGCTTCATTTCGGGATAATGGTAAACCCTAGGACGCCTCTCCGCCTTTACCTGCGCCATAAATTCATACGGAACCGCATCGGAAAAGCTCTTAAGGCAACTGTAAAATTCTCTCCAATCCTCACCGTACGCCGTACTGTAAAAATGCTCGGTGAGCTGAGCGAGAGATATGGAAAGATCGAACTGCGCTCTCGCGTGTACGTAAAAGGCAAAGCCGTTGGGACAGAAGCCGCGCTGCGATCCGCACTGCATAATACCGCTGACGCCTCGCTTATGGTACGCGTCCGTATCCTCATAGAGTCGCTCGGCTATCTGAAGTCCGGAGAGATCGTACTGGTGATGCTTCCAGAAATGATATTCAAAGGCAAATATATCTCCGCCCCATATCTTCTTCCACTCATCAACGTAGAGCATAAATTCCTGCAGAGAATTGATGCTGGGAAGCTTATTTCTCACGTAAGGAACCAGCTTAAGAGTGGGATCGGGCTCGCCCATGGATTTAGTGTAATCCCTGCAAATCGGCGCGATCATCATAATGAATCTATCGGGATTCACGAATTTCTCTACAATGGGCGCCCAGGTAAGATCTATGTAAACGATGAACAGTATCTTCGTGTCAATGCCACGTCGAGTAAGCTCCGCGTCAATTTCGTTAAGTACAACGACGTACCAATCCGACGCCGTCTTCTTCCGGCATCCGTCACATTCGCAGTGATTATTCATATCATCCGCGAGCCAGAGGTGCAGGTAGTCCGTATTACCGTGAATCTGGCAAAAATCCGCAACGTAATTGACAAACAACCTTCTTGCGCGGGGGTTTGACATACAGAACTGAGTATTCGGCGGACTGCGGAAAAATCCGCGCTTGCCGTTTACCATGGCTATACAGTCAATATATTCCTTGGGTATAATAGAATCGTCAACCTTATGCCATCCGAGAGAGGAATCTATTCCGAACGGGTCGTTGGTCCATCCGTGTCCGCAATAGTGGAACATAACGCCGCGCTTTGCCATCTCGCACTCAAGGCGTACCGACCACTGTGCAGTGGTATTCTTGCTTACAGGCTCTTCGGGACGATTATCCGCGTTGCGATAATGCTCGTAGTAGCGTCTGTAAAATTCAAAGGGATTGCGGAACTGAACCATAAAGCAGTTAAGCCCAAGCTTTGGCATATACTCTATAAAGTCCTCAAGATACTTCTGGCTGACTGCTCCCTCTATGCAATTGCCTCTGTGGCGCATAGTGGGCTTATGACGGTATTTTACAGGCCTGATATCCTGCATCGGTATAAACTCGCCGTCAATGCCAGGCATAAGCCATTCGCAACCGTTATGGCGAAGATATTCATACACCGCAATAAGTACCGCTCTGGAGTTCGCGCCCGCAATAATGCCACCCCGTGTATCAGTTTCAATGTAAATTACGTCATCCAGACTCTTGTCCTCGACGTCTGACGAGTCAAGTCCGAAATCCTCCAGAAGACCCAAACGGAACCCATCCTTAGCCTCTTTGTCGTAGGATATTTTAACGTCCCCCGCCTCAGGCATCATCATTCTGAGATATTTTTTCAATTCCTCTGCCGCATAGTCTACGGGAGATGACGACAGTGTTTTATAAATGTTAAGCATATAATCCTCCAAAAGACGTAATGAATGTGTAAGCTAAAAAATTAAAGGCTCTCAATTATTTCTCTCAGCCCATCTCTTGCCAGAATAATATCAGCTATCTGCTCGTCGCCGCTGATCTCTCGTTCTATAGTAAAGTCGCCCTTGTAACCAAGCTCAGCCAGCTTTTTGACTACGGACGGGAAATTAGCTTTACCGTCACCGAATCTTACCTCCCTGCCGAGCTTCAAGCCGTCGGTAGGATATATTCCGTCCTTGATATGCGTTTCCATTACGTATTTTCCGAAAACGTCAAGCGCATCAAGAGTATTGGCTTTTCCGTAAAGAATTAAGTTTGCGGTATCAAGATTTATACCGACGTTATCAAAGCCTATTGCCTCAATGGTACGAAGCATAGTCACAGGCGTTTCCTGTCCGGTTTCAAAGAGGAAATACTGTCCCCTCTCCTTAAGATAGGCGCACAGCTCTTTAAGAGCGTCCACAACGCCCTGAAAATCAGGGTGATTAGGATCCTCCGGAATAAAGCCAACGTGAGTAATAACCTTATTTACTCCGATCATATGAGCGAAATCTGACGCCATCTTGAGCTCGGCAAGTCTTGACGCTCTGTACTCCCGTGGTACAAGACCGATGGTAGAGGGTCCCTCTGTAAAATTCCATACGCATGGCTTGTGCCATCCGCCCCACACCGCGCTGACGGTGAAATCCGTTTTCGAAAGCGCTTCCTTAAGCTTTTTCGCATTCTCCTCGGTATAGAGGGATGTGTCCCACATACTGAGCTGACAGGATTTAAGTCCCAGGCTCTCTGCCTTGCGGATCTCCTCCGCTATATCCGTATCCTTTCGGTAGTTAATAAGCACGCCGATTTTGTTTTTCATATCTATCTCCTCCGAAACTAAGCTTTTTTTGCCGTAGAGCGAAGCAGCTCTATCAGCTTTATAGAGTCGTAAGACGCCTCAGGCGGACAAATTAAATCCGCACGGGTAGGGTCTTTTACAAGATCGAGAAATTCTCTTATCTCCTCGACCGTCGCGTTTTTAGCCGGAATATTCGGCGTATACGGATCTCCGTCTATCGGGAATACGCGAACAGTACCGTCCTCCAGAACCACGCTGGCGCGCTCAAATCTCGCCCTGTATCCTGCCCAAAATACAGTGGTGTACGCGCTGTCCCAAGAGCAATTGGCCACAACCGTAGTATCTCCGTAGCGGAGAGTGGAGGTTACGACCTGGTAATAGGGCATATTTATAAATTCTACTGCCGATGCGCTGTCCGGCTTACCGAGGATATACGCCGCAACGTCTATATCGTGAATATGCGTATCAAGCGTACATCCGCCCGTTTTGCTATTGTCCTTAAATGTATTGCCTGCTCCCCAATTAGGATAAACGCTGTGTCTATCCATATAGAGATTATCAAGAGCTCCGAAGCACATACTTTCCACGCAGTCCTTGAGATATTTATACGCAGGATCAAAACGGACGCAATGCGCGACCATCAGACGCTTGCCCATCTCACGTGCGGTATCGAGCATCTCACGCGCATCCTCGCTTGAGAGCGCCATAGGCTTTTCGCAAAGCACGTGTTTACCCGCACGAAGAAGCTTTACGGACATATCCTTATGTAAAAACGTAGGAAGGCAAATATCGGCAACGTCAAAAATCTCGTTGGCTATCAGATCGTCAACTTCCGTGTATAAACGTATTCCCTCCGGCAGAGGAGTGTTGTCTGAGCCAAGGTTAAAATCAAGGTTAGCGGTCACGCGCGCGGGATCTCTCTCGCAAACCGCGACGAGCTCCAGGGGGTAACCCTCCTTTTGCAGAGTGGCGTATGCGCTGTTGTGGGCGCGGGCAATGCCGCCGTAACCAATTATCGCTATTTTAATTTTTTTCATTTTATCACCCGTAATCAGTTGATTTTTCCTGCTTGATATGATATACTAAAGTCAAAGTTGCAAAATATTCCATTTATATAATACAATATACTGAAAGATTATTCAATGCACAAAATTCACTAAAACTTGAACAATCTTCCACTTTTTTGAAGGAGGAGATGTAATGGCAAAGCGTTCATTCAATTCAATACCGCTAAAGCGGCAATTTAACGTGACCGACGTAGTAACTATTCTCTCCTACGAGCTGTCACCCAGCTTCTTCACGACAGGAGAGAGTCACGACTTTTGGGAGATGCAATACGTAGATCGTGGACGCATCTCTGTAGAGAGTGGAAACCACCATACGACCCTGGAAACCGGGCAGCTGTTCTTTCATAAGCCCAACGATTTTCATATTGTGAAATGCGATGGCACGCAGAGCGCGTCGGTATTTATTATCAGCTTCGTTTGCAAATCTCCCGCGATGAATTTCATTGGCGGAAAGGCGTTTACCGCAAACCAAGAGCAAGTATCCGTTATCAGAGCCTTAATCGACGAATGTGATCAGGGCTTTGAAAAGTCGAAATATCCCCTCGTACCCATTGAGCAAGCTCCATACGGCGTTTCTCATATGATAAAGATAAAAATGGAGGAGCTGCTGATATTGCTGATCAGAAGCGAAAAACTGTCGCCCAACGATAAGCGCAATTCATTAAGGAAAACGATGATGGGGGCAACTCTCGCAAGTACTATAGAAGAGTATTTAAAAGAAAACCTGGTAGGCAGAGTAAAGCTTGAGGATCTCTCGCGTATACTTCACTACGGCAAAAGCACGCTTTGCGATATATTCAAGCGCACCTATGGAAAAACGATTATCGAATACCATACGGAGTTAAAAATAAACGAAGCGAAGCGTATGATCTTTGAGCATAAGCTATCGGTCAGCGAAGTTGCGGAAAGGCTCGGATTTGATAGTCCGGAATATTTTTCCAGAACCTTCAGCAAATACGTTGGGATGTCACCTAGAGCCTTCCGTACAAGTCTGGTCGGAGGAAACACGGTGTATTTAGAGAACGAAGTAAAGTTGGAGGTATAGAATAATTTTAAAAAGGTCAATCTTTATAGCGGTGCTTTTTATAGCTCTGCTGTCCTTTGGCGGTTGTATGCTTCCGCTGATGAACAGCGCTGTTTCTAACGAGGGGAAGCTCATAGACGTTACTACGGTAAAGACGGAGGATGACGTATTTCTCTCCATCGCGGGAGTTGACTATTCCTCGGACAGTCCCATAATAAATATCAGGTGGCACAATACCACTGCATACAAGGTAACCTTCGGCGAGCATTACGTAATCGAAAGGCTTCAGGACGGAGGATGGGTGAACGTAGCGGTAAGTGATAAACCGGTAATCGAGATCGCGATAATGATCAACGAAAGAAGCATATACCAAAAAAACTATACGACTGATTGGGTCGATCTATCAAAAAACGGCACATACAGACTACGCACCGAATACACGCTTCATCACGAGGACTACGATAATTACACTACGGAAAGCATAACCTTAGAATTCAAAGTTGAAGATAAATAACACCGCAAAAACGGAGTATATGGCAACAATTGTTTGCATATACGCCGTTTTTATTTAAAAGCGCACTGTCATAAAGTTTTAAACAATGCTTTTTAAATAAAGCTGTAATCATAATTATTCAAAACCTTTTCGGCTTAACTATTTGCAAATATCTGCGACAAAAAAACGGACGGATCAACTGATCCGTCCGTTTGACTGTCTAAAAACACCGGTAATATTATATATTACTTTGCAGCCTCTTCAGTAGCTTCTTCAGCGGGCGCTGCTACAGCGGTGAGCTTTACGATAGCTACCTCTGCTCCGTCGCCACGACGGGGGCCCATCTTATAAATCTGTGTATATCCACCGTTTACATTTTCGTAAGCGGGAGCTATTACGCTGAACAGTTTCTTTGCTACGTCTTCCTTGGTGATATAAGCAAGAGCTGCGCGATATGCAGCGAGATCGCCCTTCTTACCGAGGGTTATCATCTCGTCTGCCTTTGCGGAAACTTCCTGCGCTCTGGTATAGGTAGTTTCGATCTT
The DNA here is from genome assembly GCA_045657485.1 of Eubacteriales bacterium. Taxonomy (GTDB): domain Bacteria; phylum Bacillota; class Clostridia; order Oscillospirales; family CAG-272; genus UBA1740. The sequence goes on along the minus strand of JAZOTE010000146.1, from coordinate 7,602 downwards.
GCCTGTTTCAAGGAGAAGAGTAACCATGCCTCTGAGCATAGCCTTACGCTGTGCAGTTGTTCTGCCAAGCTTTCTCATTTGTGTATCCTCCTAATTATTCTTCTTCTTTCTTAAGTGCGAGTCCAAGCGAGCTGAGTTTCTGGATAACCTCTTCGAGAGATTTACGTCCAAGGTTACGCACCTTGATCATATCCTCTTCGGTACGGTTGATCAAATCCTCGACACAATCAATGCCCGCGCGCTTCAAGCAATTGAAGCTACGAACGGACAGATCAAGTTCCTCAATGGTCATCTCGAGTACTTTTTCTTTCTTTACTTCTGCTCTCTCAACCATAATGTCCTCACCGTTTCTAGCAACGTCGGACATATCGATGAAGAGCCTGAGGTGCTCGTTGAGAACCTTGGCTGCGAGGGATACAGCCTCTTTAGCACCTACAGTACCGTTGGTGATTACCTTCATAGTAAGCTTGTCATAGTCCGTAATGTTACCTACACGGGTATTCTCTACGCTGTATTCAACCTTATAAACGGGAGTGAATATAGAATCAACGAAAATAAGTCCGATAGGAGCTCCTACGTTAGAGCCTACTGTAGCAAGGTAATTCTGCTTATTTACGTCAGAAGGAACATAGCCTCGACCCTCGTCGAAGGTTATCTCCATATAGAATCTGGCATTCTCGCTGACGGTACAAATATGATGCTCCGGGTTATAGATCACGAGATCAGCATCGGGGCTGATGTCTGCCGCAGTGACATTGCAGGGACCTGTCACGTCAATAACGACGGTCTTAGGCTCATCACATTCAAGCTTTGCAACGATGCCTTTAACATTAAGAACGATTTCAGGAACGTCTTCCTTGACTCCGTTGCACGCGGATATCTCGTGAAGAACACCGTCTATCTTAATGCTGGTAGCAGCATAACCGGGAATGGTGGAAAGGAGAACACGGCGAAGGGAGTTGCCGAGGGTTATACCGTAGCCTCTGACGAGTGGCTCCGCGACAAACACTGCTTCGTTACCGTTCTCGGAAATTTCCGTAGCGGTTATATTGAACTTCTCTATTGCGTTCATCATTTTAGATTTACCTCCTGTTTTATTTTTATGCTCTCTTGCGAGAAAAGTGAAACTGATACTGTGCGAAGAATAATGAAAGTATAGCTTTCAAAATTCTTACGCTCGGTATCGGAGGAATTACTTGGAATAGAGCTCGACGATAAGCTGCTCTTCGAACTCGAAGTCGATATCGTCTCTGTTGGGAAGTGCAACAACCTTTGTTACTGCGTTCTTTGCATCGGTATCAAGCCACTTGGGAGCGGTAACAGTTGCAAGCCCCTCGATGAGTGCCTTGATCTTTGCGCTTTCCTTGCTTGTTTCCTTTACGGCAATAACGTCGCCTGCCTTAACGAGAATAGAGGGAACAGTAACCTTCTTACCGTTAAGAGTAAAGTGAGCGTGAAGAACAAGCTGACGAGCTTCCTTTCTGGATGCTGCCATACCCATTCTGTATACTACGTTGTCAAGACGGCGCTCAAGGAGAACGAGCAGGTTCTGGCCGGTGATGCCTTCCATCTTCTCTGCCATCTCATAGTAGTGCTTGAACTGACCCTCAAGTACGCCGTAGTAGCGTCTTGCCTTCTGCTTCTCACGAAGCTGCTTGCCGTATTCTCCGACCTTCTTACGAGCCGCGCCGTGCTGACCGGGAGCAGTGCTTCTGTGATCGAATGCACACTTGCCGTTGGTGCAACGCTCGCCCTTCAGATAGAGCTTGCAGCCTTCGCGACGGCACATTTTACAGTTAGGACCTGTATATCTAGCCATTTTACATTTACCTCCCTAAGAATTAAACGCGTCTGCGCTTAGGAGGACGACAACCGTTGTGAGGAATCGGTGTAACGTCCTTGATCATTGTAATTTCAAGACCTGCGGTTGCAAGTGCACGGATTGCAGACTCTCTGCCTGCTCCGGGACCTCTAACGAGAACCTCAACAGTCTTCATGCCGTGATCAACGGCAATCTTGCCGGCGTGCTCTGCAGCGGTCTGCGCTGCGTAAGGAGTAGACTTCTTGGAACCCTTGAAGCCCATCTCACCTGCAGTGCCCCATGCAATTGCATTGCCCTGTACGTCGGTGATAGTAACGATAGTGTTATTGAAGGTAGAGCGGATATGTGCTACGCCTTTTTCAACGTTCTTACGCTCACGACGCTTTTTAACAACCTTTTTTACTGCTGCCATGTCATATCTCTCCTTACTTCTTCTTATTTGCTATGGTCTTTGCGGGACCTTTTCTGGTTCTTGCATTAGTCTTGGTGCGCTGACCTCTTACAGGGAGACCCTTTCTGTGTCTTACGCCGCGATAGCAATTTATCTCTACAAGACTCTTGATGTTAAGAGCGGTCTCACGACGAAGATCACCCTCAACGTGGTAATTGGACTCTATCTCATCACGAAGAGCCGCTACTTCACTCTCGGTGAGGTCCTTTGCGCGAGTGTCAGGATTGATGCCTGTCTTAGCAAGGATATCCTGAGCGCTCTTAAGACCGATACCGTAGATGTAGGTAAGCGCGATTTCCACACGCTTGTTATTGGGAATATCAACACCAGCTATACGAGCCATTTCGATATATACTCCTTTATTATTTTAGTGTCGTAAAATTTGCGTCCGATTATCAGCCCTGACGCTGCTTATGCTTCGGATTCTCGCAAATGACCATTATTTTACCGTGTCTTTTAATGATCTTGCACTTATCGCAAATCTTTTTGACTGAAGGCTTAACTTTCATTTTCTATGACCATGCCTTTCTTTTAATTCAAAAATATTACTTCTTTCTCCAAGTTATACGGCCTTTTGAAATATCATAGGGCGATACCTCTACCGTTACCGTATCTCCAACGAGAATTTTGATATAGTTCATACGAAGCTTACCCGATATGGTCGCAGTTACTATGTGACCGTTGGGAAGCTTTACCTTGAAGACGGTGTTTGGAAGTGCTTCAACAACCAAGCAGTCCTCAAATTCGATCAAATCATTCTTTGCCAAGAAGCTTTCCTCCTGTTATTTACCTTTAGCTATTCTGATCTACCTGTGTAAGTAAGATCGGATCGCTGTCGGTTATGGCAATCGTATTCTCGTAGTGAGCTGAAAGCTTACCATCGAGAGTTACCACAGTCCAACCGTTCTCCCGTACTCTTACGTCAGCCACTCCGGCATTTACCATAGGTTCAACTGCCAGAGTCATATTCGGATACAGTCTGGGGCCTCTGCCCGCCTTACCGAAGTTGGGTACCTCCGGATCCTCGTGTAAATTCGCGCCAACGCCGTGTCCCACAAAGCTATGAACCACGGAGAAGCCATTTGAAATGACGAAACTTTCCACCGCAGAGCCAATGTCCCCGATGCGATTGCCTGCTTTCGCAAACTTCATCGCCTCATAGAAGCTTCTCTCAGTGACCGAGATCAGCCTCAGCGCCTCATCGCTTACCTTGCCGACAGGGAAGGTTCTCGCACTGTCGCCATTATAGCCGCGGTAGCGAGCGCCGACGTCAACCTTGACGATATCGCCCTCCTTGAGTATTACCTTATCAGAGGGTATTCCGTGTATGACCTCATCGTTAACGGAGATACACGCGCTTGCCGGGAAGCCGTTATATCCGAGAAATGAAGGGGTGGCACCGCACTTCTCAATGAAGGTGCGGATCTTTGTGTCGATTTCCTTAGTTGACACGCCGACTCTAACAGCTTCTTTGGCAACCAAAAGTGCCTCTGCCGTTATTCTGCCTGCCTGTCGCATAAGGCGTAACTGCTCTAGATTTTTAACTATGATCATAATTAAATACCCAAAGCAGCAAAAGTACGTCTGGTCGTTTCATCCAACTCATCTGCCCCATTAACCTCGGAGAGAATTCCCTTCTCTTTGTAGAAGTCCTTGAGAGGCTCGGTAGTTGAATGATAGATTTCAAGGCGGGAGCAAACGACCTCCGACGCATCGTCTGCGCGGGTGGTAAGCTTCTCGCCGCATTCACATCTCTCGCCGTTTGGTGAAGGATTGTGAAGCACGTGGTAGGTCTTTCCGCATACGGGGCATACTCTTCTGCCGGTCATTCTCTCAACGATGGTTTCATCTGAAACCTCGATGGAAATGACAGAGTCTAAGCTGATGCCCATCGCGTCAAGCGCCTCCGCCTGAGGAACGGTACGGGGAAATCCGTCAAGGATATACCCCTTGTCACAGTCTGATTTAGCTAGACGCTCCTTTACGATACCGATAACGACGTCATCGGGAACGAGAGCGCCGCGCTCTATAAATTCTTTGGCCTTAAGCCCCATTTCAGTGCCGGCACGGCACGCCTCGCGGATTATTGCACCCGTAGAAATGGTAGGAATACCAAGTCTACGAGATACAAGCTCCGCCTGTGTGCCCTTGCCTGCTCCAGGAGCACCAAGAAACATTATTTTCATTTGAGATACCTCAAAGTCGCGCCAGTATTAGTTAAGAAAGCCCTTGTAATTACGCATTGTAAGCTCTGCCTCCAGCTGTCTGAAGGTTTCGATAGCAACACCTACAACGATGAGAAGCGTAGTTCCACCGAAGGAGAAGATGCTAACGAGATTAGAAGCGTACATAGAAGCATACTGCTGAGCAAAGGTAATACCGTTGCCTGCAGAAATAGTTTCGTATATGGTACCTACGAACATACCCTCGTAGATCCACGCGAAGAAATGCTTGAGTACGTGAGGGCCGAGAATCTGGGGAAGAACCGCTATAACACCGAGGAAGAGAGCTCCGGCAAGAGTTATCTTGTTGAGGATCTTTCTGATGTAATCCGCAGTGGGTCTACCCTGTCTAATACCCGGAATAGCGCCGCCCTGTCTCTTCAGGTTGTTGGATACTTCGATGGGATCAAAGGTGATCTGAGTATAGAAGTATGCAAAGCCGATGATGAGAAGGAAGAGAGCTATGGGATAGATCACGCCGTTCGCACCGATGATCTCGGAGAACTTATACCATCCGGGTGTCTTGGTGGAGGAGATAACTCCTGCGCTCTGAAGCACCTGAAGAATGGTGGGGATGAAGGACACGATGCTGGATGCGAAAATGATAGGCATAACGCCGGTCATATTGAGCTTAATGGGAAGATTAGAGCTCTGTCCGCCGTACATCTTACGTCCGACAACCTTCTTAGCATACTGAACGGGGATTCTTCTCTCGGATCCGGTGAACCAGATAACGACCGCGATGAGAACAAGCAGGAAAGCTACAAACACTACAGAGAATACTGTAGAAAGAATTCCGTAGAGCCAAGCGTTCTCTGCGTAGCCGTAGGTCTGAGCGCAAAGGGATACGAGATTGTAAACGAAGGAAGGAATAGACGCTACGATATTGGCAAAGAGTATAATGGATATACCGTTGCCTATACCGCGATCGTTAATTCTTTCCGCGAGCCACATAATGATGGATGCACCTGCGCAGTAGCAAAGAATGATGACTATAGAGTAGAGCCATCCTGCCTTGCCCTCAATTGCGGCATTGGTCAGAGCATTGCTGTTACGCAGAATGAAATAATAACCGATAGCGGTGATAAGTGCGAGAACAACCGTCACTATTCTGGTGATGAGATTCATCTTCTTCTTGTCATTTTTAGCAAGCTCTGCGAGCTTGGGGAATACGACGGAGAGAAGCTGAATAATGATTGATGCGTTAATGTAGGGCTGTACTCCGAGCGCAAAGAGAGTCATCGCGCCGAGTGATCCACCCGAAAGAACGTTCATATAGTCGAGAATCGTACCGCTGAACGATGCTGCGAAGTCGTTAGCCTCTACAAAAGGAACGGGAATTACTGTGCCTACTCTATAAAGCAAAAGGATGAGAAGGGTGAAAAGAATCTTACTTCTGATGTCCTTGGTATTCCAAGCGTTCTTAAGTGTCTGAAGCATTATACCACCTCAGTCTTTCCACCTACTGCCTCAATCTTCTCTTTAGCAGAAGCGGAGAAGACCGCTGCTTTAACGGTGAGTTTTTTAGCGAGTTCTCCCTCGCCGAGCACCTTAACGCCATCGTAAACGGAGTTTATGATGCCCTGAGAGAGGAGAGCGGCACTGTCAACTACATCGCCGTTAGCAAATTTGTTGAGAGATTCAACGTTAACAACCGCATACTTCTTAGCGAAGCGGAAGTTGTTAAAGCCTCTCTTGGGGAGTTTTCTGTAAAGGGGAAGCTGACCGCCCTCAAATCCGGGTCTTACGCCACCGCCCGAACGAGCATTCTGGCCCTTGTGGCCCTTGCCTGCTGTTTTTCCGTTGCCGGAACCTGCGCCTCTACCCTTACGGAATCTTTCCTTTACGGAGCCTTCCTGGGGAGAAAGTTCATGGAGCTTCATTTTGTATCCTCCTTTCAATTCCGATTAAACGGTCTCAACCTTAACAAGGTGAGAAATAACTTTTATTTTGCCCTGAAGGCATGCGTTGTTGGCCTGAACGGTGCTGTCACCGGGCTTCTTAAGTCCGAGAGACTGAGCGGTTGCAATCTGCGCCTTCTTGCACGCGATGAGGCTCTTTACGAGAGTAACCTTTACGTTTTCCATTACACGCTACCCCCTTTATGCCTTAACGTCTTCTACGCTAAGTCCGCGAAGCTCTGCAATTTCTTCTGCAGTTCTGAGGGACTTAAGGCCTTCAAACGTTGCCTTAACCACGTTAGTGGGATTAGAGGAACGAAGGCACTTCGCACGAATGTTCTTGATACCTGCGAGCGCGAGGATGGTACGAACAGTACCGCCTGCAATAATACCGGTACCGGGAGCGGCGGGCTTAAGGAGAACCTTACCTGCACCGTACTCGCCGATTACCTCGTGAGGAATCGTAGCACCGTTAAGGGATACCTTGATCAAATTCTTTTTAGCATCGTCGATACCCTTGCGGATTGCATCGGGAACCTCTGCTGCTTTACCGAGGCCGAAGCCTACATGTCCATTTCCGTCGCCTACTACCATGATAGCTGCAAAACGAGCGATTCTACCGCCCTTTACGGTCTTGGAAACACGGTTTAAAACTACAAGCTGCTCCTGAAGCTCAAGCTCAGCTGCATTAATTCTTGCTGCCATGTTTTTTCTCCTTATAAGAATGTTTCTTTTTGTTGAAACAGTGTACAAACCGGCGATTAGAACTTAAGACCGCCCTCGCGAGCGCCTTCAGCCAATTCCGATACACGTCCGTGATAAATGTAGCCATCGGTCAAATACTACTGCGGAAATGCCTTTTGCGATTGCTCGCTCAGCAATAGTTGCGCCAACCTTACGAGCAGCCTCCTTGTTGGAGCCGATGCCCTCGAAGTCCTTCTCGTAAGTGGATGCGCTAACAAGCGTTACGCCTGCTACGTCATCGATGATCTGAGCAGAGATGTTAGCGTTAGAGCGATATACCGCGAGACGAGGTCTCTCAGCAGTGCCGGAGATCTTGCCACGAACTCTCTTATGTCTCTTGAGACGCTGTGCGTTACTGTCAATTCTCTTAACCATTTTTCAAATCTCCTTTCATTATTTACCGGTCTTTCCGGCCTTGCGGCGGATGTACTCACCGGAATACTTAACACCCTTACCAAGGTA
>JAZOTE010000145.1:0-13375 GCA_045657485.1 Eubacteriales bacterium | reverse complement strand
GCGTATTCCGTGGGCCTTAAGTCCCTGCGGATCTCTTGCACCTTGCGGCGGATCCTGCTAACTGTCTCGTAAGGCGCTACGCCGTTAACTATTCTGTAGCGGCTATCACTAAAAACCTTTTCCATGCAGTTTGGTACGATTGAAACCTTGGGCATAACTATGAAGACATAGTGCACGTAAAGCAGCATATCGTCATTTCTTGCCGCGGTGTTCTTCTCCAGAATCTGCGTTATCGTGTTCTCAACCGTTTTAAACGTCATCTTTTTACCCCCTTAATCTGCCCGTATTTGGCTTTTTGTATGTAAAAGGTATAAATATACCCCTTATAGGTAACTCCACCCGTATCGGCGGATAAAATCGGCTTCTGTAAGCTCGTATGTTTCCATCCATGCGCGTTGGCACCGCTCTTTTATCGTGTTGTCTATCTTCTTGTTAAAATGCACGCCGTTTCCCCCGGTATGGTGGCGGCGGCAAAGGTACACTATGCAGCCGTCTTGATCTGATAGCTTGCGGTTTGCTGATCCGAAAAAAACGTCAGTGGTGGCACTCCAACCCCTGCGTAGTACCGCAGATATAACACTTGATTTCATCTTGTAAAATTGAATTTGCCACTAAATCACCCCCTTATAGATCCCCGTGACCTGCTGCCCCATATTCAAGGGATAATTGCCTTTCCAGGATCCTTAACTTAAGTTTGCATATATTGATAAACTCTTTATTCGCGTCATAGTTTGCCTGCTCTACGTCTCTTTTAAACCGCTTTTCCGCTACCGCAGGCACTCCGTATATGACCTGGTTAATTAAGGTCACGGGCATATCACCCGCGCGGAGCTTTAGGGCTTCCTGGCGAAGCGTCATCTTATAGTCGCGCTCCGCCTCTGCCAGATTAGCCCCGTTTGTGCGAAGTTTCTTTATTGACAGCGTAAGCTCTGTCATTAAGCGCATGATCTCTTCGTAAAGGTCCATAGGCTACACCCTCAAGCTCTCAATCGGGCATTGTGCGCATATAGCCGTGCTTGAAAGCGGTATGCCCTCTTCTGCCTCGTCATACTCACGCGGCCACCGGCAATATTCATCACAGAATTGCTCCTTGATCTCTTCCAATTCCTCGTTAGTCATCTTCCTCTACCTCTCCGTCCGGGTGTTCCTTGTTCCACTCGTCTACCATGTCCTGCTCAAGATCCTTAAATACTTCTGCTTCCAATACCTTAAAGGTCTGCAGGATACTATCCTCTTTTGAGATAATAAGGTGATCGTGTCTATAGCTTAAGCCGAAGCTATCTATGATCGCGGAGAAAAGCCGCCCATAATCAAGCTCCGTCTGCTTAAGATCCACATACTCCGCAAGCGGGATTGTCACGGATCCGCCTTTGGTCTTTTCCTCGGCTCCCTTGTTAAGGTCTGCCGCAAACTTCCGCATAAAAGCCTCGGTAAGGTCATCCTGCGCCGTCTTATTGACTTCTTCCTCTGCTTTTGCATCTGCTATAAGTTCCTCAATATTTGTTATCTTTTCCATGTTGTACTCCTTTCTACTTGAACGGTAACTCGGTCTCTATCCCCTCGGGGATCTCCTGCCACCCGTCCGCGCTTTCCTGGTTGCCTGCTGCCGTCCCTGCTGCCTTTTTGCTATCTGCAAAGTCGATCTCTTCCGCGATGATCTGCACGCTATAAACCTTTTCGCCGTTCTTATTTGTGTAGTTGTCGTTTTGGATCCGCCCGGTCAATACAATCTGCGTACCGCGCTTAAGGTACTTTTCCGCAAACTTCCCAAGTGCTCCAAAGGCCGTAACGTTTAAAAAGTCTGCCTCTGGCTCTCCGTCTCTCTTGATTTTCCTATTCACCGCCAAGGAAAACTTGGCTATTGCCATAGGCTCTTTGGCCTGCGTGTATCTAATGTCCGGGTCTCTCGTCAATCTGCCTAAAAGGATTGTCTTGTTCACTCTTTTACCTCGCTTTCTATAACTCTGCTTGCCCACATATCCGCAAAATGGATCAGCATATACAGTATTGTTTCCTTGCCCGGTATCTCGTACTTAAACACGCCGTATAAGCCGTTATGCCAAGCTATCGCCCTTTGTTCCTCTTCTGTTAAGCGGATATACTTTGAAGCCTCAATAACGCTGACTATCTCATGATCTAACGTCAGTAGATCGTCATTGTGTTTAAACGGCTGCGCTTCCGATCTGCCCTTTTTAAGTATGTTTTCAACATAAAGCGGCTTGCCGTATTGCCCAGCCTTGCCCAGATCGTGAAGCAAAGCGCATATAATAACGCTATTGATATGATCTTTTACCCACTCTTCGCCGCACCAGGCGTTAGCCAGGTCTATTGCGCAGTTGCATACGTTTAAGGAATGGACCGCAAGCGCCCCCGCCTCTGCGCCGTGATATCTTGTGCTTGCCGGCGCTTCGTAAAACCCTGCGTCTTCCATGTAGTCCAATAAATCATCCATGCCGGGGCGGTTAGTCTCTTTTAAAAGCTTTATGATCTCTTCTTTTACGCTCATTTAGCACCCCCGCTCTTGCTGATAAACTCGCTTGCCTGCTTCGCCGTCCAATTCTTTATCACGCCCTCGTCAATTTCCTTGCCCTGCTCCGCTGCGATCTTCTTTAACGTCTTGATCTGTGCAGGTGTTATAGGCTTTTCTTCGCCCGTCTGCTTGACGTGCTCGTCCGTGTCCGCGTCCTTGGTATCATCTATGCAGAAAAGGCCGTTTAAAGCGTATTTCCTCGCATAGCTGGAAGCCGTCCCGGTCAACTGTGATCCGTCTATGCCTCGCTTGCTTTCTTCCTCTCTTGCGTATGCCGTGTTACTAATGTCCGTGGATCCGTTCACGTCCTTAAGTGTTGCCGTTGCTTTTATGTAGTATCTTTCTCCGATCTGCATTACTTCGTCTTCGATAACAAGCACGCAGTTGTTTGCTTTTAAAAGCGGCTTCACGGCTTCTAAAATATCTTCGCAACTGCGGTATTTATAACCGCCGAAACTGTTTGTTTGCCCTTTCGGTGCTTTAAGCTCCGACTGGATCTTTAAGAGCTTCGCCCTAATCGGATAAGGGCCGTTGTATTCCTCGTTTTCTACTTCCATACTTCCTTTTTCCTTTCTTAAAACTCGTTTACTTCCTGGTCATAGTAGCCAAGCGCCCACGCTTCCGCTTTAGGATCGTAAGGCGGTACGGGTATCTTGTTCCGCAGGGCCTTACGGTTTCGCATATAGTCGTTAAGTGCTAACCGATCTATAAGTTTTGAGTGCGTGATACCATCGGCGGTAACTTTCAGTTTGTACCGTCTTCCTACTTGGCTCTCCATTTCTGCAATAATCCTTGCAATTGTGTTATGGCTACAATGAAGGATCTCTTGCGCGTCTGCTTTTGTCACCCAATCCGCAGGGCGATACCTTACCTTTGTTACATTCAACTTTTCACCCCCTCGCATCAACCTTTTGGAGATGCCGCAGGCAAACGAATAAGATCCTTGCTCACTCCGTAAAGTTCGCAAAGATAACTAAACTCCTGCGGTTTTAGGTCTCGCCGGCCTAATTCCATGTCAATTATTAAGTTTTTAGACATCTGCATCTTTTTCGCTACCTCTTCTTGCGTTAAATTGGCGTTTACACGCGCCGCAGCAAGGCTAATTGTGAAATCTGCCAAAAGTTTCACCCCCTTTCAACTTCTATCACTATACTATAACTTTTTGTTTATGTCAACAATAAGTTTATTGCATCAACTTTTAGCTTGCTATATGCGTGTTTATGCTCTATAATCATCTTGGGGGTGATAATATGGATGACTACAACAAGGAATACGGTAAAGGTGTAAACGCAATATTTACAAAGAATTTAAAGCGTTTAATGTCAAAATACCGATTGCAAAACGTGGACCTTGCTAAAAACATGGGCGTAAGTGCTCAAACCGTATCCGCATGGGTAAACGGTCACAAAATGCCACGCATGAAAATGTTAGATAAGCTTTGCGCGGTCTTGCATTGTTCAAGGATTGATTTATTAGAGGATAGCGAAGAAACGCGTATAACTGCTAAACCGTTTACCGAACGCGATGTTGAAGAGTATATGAAGTGGATAGAGTCTTTGACACCTACTGCGGACCAGGCAAGGCGCGATTATGAAGAGGCGCTTATACAAGATATCAAAGCCAACGTTGAAAAACTATCAAAAACTAACCTTGAAACGCTATCAAGGTTTTGTAACTTTCTGATATCGGAACAAAACGAAGAAAAGAGGTGATTAAAATGTGGTGCACGGCAGCAGCAAACAATAAAACAGTATACCGTGAACGTTATAAGGATCCCTTAACCGGCAAAACCAAGGTGGCAACCGTCACCTTGGCTGGATCCGACAGCCCAAAACTCCGAAAACTTGCTTTTGAAGCTCTAAACAATAAAATAGCATCCGTTTCTGACCGCGTAGAATGCCCCAGATTGAAAGATTTGTACGATAGCTATATAAATTATCAAGTGATAACAAACAGAAGCTCTACGGTCAAAAGAAACAAGTCTACGCTAAAGAAGTGCGTGGACTTAATCGGTGAGGATGCGCTAATTGATAAACTGACCGCTTCACGGATCCGCGAAAGTCTCATAACTTATACTCAAAACCCTATAACACTAAATGAGTATATCAAACGTATAAAGGCTATGCTGAATTATGGCTATGATACGGACCTTGTAAAGGATCCAGCCGTTTTTGCCAAGCTAAAGAAGTTCAAAGTAGACAAGCAGGCAGAAGACTACATAAAACCCGAAGATAAGTACCTGGAAAGTGCGGAGCTAACCGCAGTATTAAACTACATGGAGACTTCCCAACCTCAATGGTACTTGCTGACCCGCTTTTTGGTACTGTCTGGACTTCGTATCGGTGAGGCTATGGCGGTAACTGTGTCCGATCTGGGCGAAAATATCACCGTAAATAAGACTTATTCCCTTACAACCGGGGAAATACACCCGCCAAAGACGGCTTGCTCCGTTCGTGAAGTGTTTATACAACCAGAGCTTGCGGAAGCTATCAAGGAAATACGCCAATTTCATAGAAACATGGATATTTTAGAGGGGTGCAGGTCTCAACTACTCTTCCACTCCGCAAAAGGGGATTTTATTTCCTACGGCGCGTATAACAAGTACGTTAGAGAGGTCACAGAGGCCGTTATAGGCAGTAGACGCACGCCGCACGCTTTCAGACACACGCACGCATCGTTGCTTTTCGGTGAGGGTGTAAGCATTGATACCATTTCCCGCCGTCTCGGTCACGAAGATAGCGTGATAACTAAAAAAATCTACCTGCATATCGTGGAAAAGGTCCGCGAACGTGACAAAGAGATATTAGCAGGCAAGCGCTTATTGGCTTAATATTGGCTTAACGCGCTACAAAGTGCTACAATTTTGCTACAAAATGAAAAAAACGGCGGGGAAAAATCCCCGCCGCCCTGCATGATTGCGTACCTTTCGGCCTAAAGGTACGATGCACCAGAGAGGCTATATTTACATTTTCACAACATAACCACATCTAACCAAAATCCTTATTTTATAAGGCTTTTAGGCCTTTTTGAAAACTTAACATAACCGCACCTAACCACTATTTTTGCTACAATTTTGCTACAATTTTACAATAATAGAAGCCCCTTGTCTACTCCGTAAGGTTTCGACAAAGGGCTTTTTATATAAACGCGTCTTCTTAAGGAAAACACGCTTATTATAGTGATTGTTTTACCTGGTACGTTATAACGCCGATCAGATCGCCAAGGGTTTTTTGGAAGTTGCCAAACTGTAAGGACTTATAGCTTTCTGTGATCGCGTCAAACTCATAACTGATAACCTGCGTTGTTATGTCAATTCCAAGGGTCTTATCATATACGCGGATAATGTCCCCTATATCGCTGACCTTTTCGGGCTTACCGTTTAGCGTGTAATTGACGTTAGGCACGCAATATTTATCAAGATAAGATTGGGCCTGCTGCCGCAGGTCTTTCTTTAATGCCGCTATATAGGCCGCGTCACTTGGGTAGTAGTCGCGCTCTACTTCCTGCGTAAACGATACAACCTTGGTAAAAGGTATCTCGTATTGTGTAGAAGATGATATATATAACGAGTCTAATAATTGCCCGTCCTTGCCTACAGGCAGGATCTTTGTGCAGACGTTGCTAAAGTCATAATCTGCGGTTAACGTCTTAAGGTTTTTTCCGTATTCGATCGTTATGCCGTTATCTACGCCTATACTCTGCAATACGGATATTCTAAAGCCGTTTCTAACGATATGCCCGCCCCAACGCTCCGCTATTGTATCAATAGCTTCCTTTAGAGACTTCCTAACGCACCTATAATTGTGCCTTTCTGTGATATCAGAATAAACGGAAAACGGGCTTATTGTGTCCGTGCCGCCGTTCACTCTGTTTAGGGCATATTGACACGTATTATTCACTATATTTTTATCCGCGATAACATAGTTAAGGCTATCGTATGTTATATGCCTTGCTTTTACATCTATGCTTGAATGTTTCCGCTTTACGTCATAGATCCTAAAAGGCTGCATACCGCTAGGCGTGGGCGTAACTATGATATTGTTGTTAACCAGGTACGGGCTATACTTTATGGGGCTTGTGATCTCTAACTTAAATTCCCCGTTGTCTGCGTTAAATACGCGGCATTTTGTGGGAAGTAAAACAACTTCTCCGTTGCTCGTATAGTCCGTATCTGTTGGATTAAACACTTTTATCATTTAAAGGTTTCCTTTTCCAGGGCTGTAACCCTCTGCTCTATAACCGGGATCCGTGTTGCAAAGTCGTTATGCTGCCGCACTTCCCGCGTAAGCTCTTCCAGCTTCGTATCTTGTACGGCGTTATGCTTGTCTAGGTCGTGTTGTATGCGTTCGTTTCCTGCCTTGGTTGTAATAACAGTACCTATTAGAGTAATAATAGCCACCCCTAAAGTTGACGCAATAGTAATAACTGTTGCTTCCATCTTTAAGCCCCCTTATGCAGTTCTAACCCATACGTTAACGGCAAGGTACGGCGGCATTGTGTCAATAGTTGCCGCAGTACCCGTAAAGCTATGGTTGTGCGCCTGGTTCCCGCCGGTCTCTTCTGTGATCCTTGGGGATAACCCGCTATTTTTAATCAATACTTGCACCTGCCCGCCGTCTAAATTAGCGCCTACATTGTCGTAGTTTGTATACTCATGTATATGCTCTGGCATTTCGTTAACGGTAAGCGTATGATTTCCAACAGTACCTGCAGGGGTGTAGCTTTCACTTGCCGCGCCACCGGTTGCTCCGTTGTCGTATGTGTCACCGCAGGCAAGCAGGAAGCGGTCCTTGATCTGCTGCCATGTTCCGCCGAAAAGTGTGGCAGGGTCTACATCGTTAACGTTAATGTAGACGGATCCAACGGGATAAACTATAAGCCAATTTTCTTGTATAGCCTCACGCACCGCCCTAATGGACGGCGCGTTGGTTCGGTCGTTTGTCTGTGCCGCTAAACTATCAATTACCTTCGCTATGCTTGTAATTGGTGTAGCAGCTACTTTTTTAATCCATTTCATACAGTCACCCCTTTATTTATAATTGTGGTAAAGTTTCTTCCATTGATTTAATAAGTGCTTCACCGGCGTTTATCATGTCACTTAACACGCCAATGACTCTGTCATTCATGCTTAAAACTGTAGCTTCAGAGTTAACCGTCCAGACAAGCGGGCTTATTCCCGCAGTTGTAAGCATGTCGTATAACTCGTTTGTCATTTGTGTATAGTTAACTGTTGCTATGGTTTCGTGGTTATTGTCAATAATAGAAGAAGCGTTTTCTATATATGCTTCAAAGTTAGCTGTCGAGTAAGTACCCTCAAACCCAAGCCCAAGCCGTGCTTTAGGAAAGTAAACAGTAATTTTTTGCAACGCAGATACTGCAAATGATATAAATGATACATGATCGCCCATTCCGTATTTATTTATTATATTAGCTATATATTCTATCCTTGAATCTGTCCAGTAATTGCCGTCTACCACGTCTTTTAACTCGATAAAAGGATGTAATGAGAGCTTCTTACAAGCTATAATAAATTCTTCAAAAGTCGGGATCTTTGTACCCGCCCATTGTGGGCCTTTCCATATACCGAAGTCATACTGTAAAGCTTGATTATAAGTTAAATCATTTATATAAACTGTTGATGATAGCGCCGTGCCGTCTGCGTTTCTTGCCGTTCTATTTATTGATGCATCATGTAATAATACGGCTACGTCGTCAGAAGTGAAAAGCACGTCACATTCTGCATAAACAAAGCCCTTTTGTTTAGACATAATATAGGCTGGTATAGTATTTTCTGGTGCTACAAAACTATAGCCCCTATGGTTTACAGTATATATAAACGTATTTATGCTATGGCCTAAAGAAAGGTTTTTAACATCATTATCAAGCAGATATGTTTTTGTGCCTTGATATTCCGGGTCATTTATTGTTTCATTATTAAATACTATAAAGTTTTTATAGTCTTTTATTTCTGATATATCTACCGTATCTGTTTGGTTTGCTGCATAATAGAACATATAATATTTAGCATTAGACGGTATACTAACCGTTTCTATATTTGCAGCTGTAAACCATCCTTTAACGGAAGATAAAATTTGCACATAATCGCTGGTATAGAAAGCAAAGCCTATCTTATACTTTCCATTTAATATAGATTCTATAGATATGGAATATACAGCGCTTGTTGCTCCTTCTGGTATTTCTTTTAAGTATTCCTTTTTAACTCTTGCTCTATTTTGATATTCCCCAGTAGGGCAGTTTTCATAAGTGTTAACGTATTCGCTTACTTGACCATGCTCATAATATTTAACAGCATCTGCAAATTTTTCTTTTTCAATATAGTTATTTCTATTGTATACAGTAACATTATTGTATACATTAGCCGGTGTTACCCCTTCATACTTATAAAATAAAACTTTAAAGCAATATAGATTGCCAAATAGATAGTACCAGTTTTGTAAGTCAATATTATGATAAAAATAATCTGGGTTATATACTTTTGAAAAACTTGTACCGTCCCATGTCCCAACATAAACGCCGGTTTTTTTGTCAAAGGCCATAACACTCATTTTATACAAGGGACTTCTTATTATAAATTCTTTCCCTATATAATCTACAGTTCTGCACCAGGAAGTAGAATCTACGCGCTTTCCGTCTACTATTGCGTAATATCCTTGTTCTACCGTAAGTTCTTTAGGCCACCTTGCAGCAAGAAGTTGTTTTTGTAAGCTTCCTACTTGGTCTCTAACTGCATCCCCTGCACTAGAATAAGCTGTGCCGTCGTACCCTGTACGGATATCAACAAGTTCCGCGTCTGCCGTGGTAGATCCGTCTGGTAATGCAATAATACTATCAATACGTGTATTTGTAGTAATAATATCTGCAGTATTTTGGTCTACTTGCGCTGTAACATTGTCGAAAGCTTCTATTATTTCGTTAATAACCTCTGGCGTTTCTGTTTCCTCGTACCCTTCTGGTATACCATCGCCGCTATATGCTAATATACCGCTTGTAGGTACGCTCTCGGCCTCGCCTGCTTCGCCCCTATCACCCTGCGGGCCTTTTAAAAGGCTTGTTTTAAAAAGTACGTTGTTAGCCATCTTCTTTTGCTACCCCCTTTCTAATCGTGTAAGTTAAACAGTAGCGTTAAATGCCCGCGCATTAGCGTTACTACGTTCGTATCGTCCTTGATCTTAAGCTCGTAAATATACCGTGTTAGCGGTAGACTCCTGGTCATTAATGGCGCTACCGATACACCAAAGGTAGCGATATCGTGCGCCGCGTCATACTCAACCAGGGAAATACCGTTATAGTTGGTTACTTCTACCACATTATTTTTTTCGTAGTGTTCTGCGACCGCAAACACGCAGGTAAGGTCCTCGTACTCGCTCTCACTCCCAAGGCCTGCAAGCTGGAAGTTAAAGGCTAACGTGTCACCCCTTACCATTTCTATTTCCTGCGTCCATGCGTTTAGGAAGTCTTGTTTATTGATCATGTTAACCCCCTTATATCCATCTGCTATACTTCTCTAGTTGTGCATAGTTTAAAGTACCAGTTATTGTTATAGTGTTCTGCCCCGTAGGAAACGCTAATGCGTCATAATCGCCTTTTACCCTGCGGTTTAAATACTCACCCTCTGGGCTTAAAGCGTTCATTTCCTCGGTATCTATAATAATGGTCTCGCCCTCTGTGCCGCCCTGGTTGTATAAAGTGATATTAAGTATCTGTGTTTCTCCGATATATACGTTAATATCACCGTAGCCCTTTATAGTAAGCGTTGGGCGGCTTGTCGTGTTGCCATTGTTTAGGGCCGTAATGTTCAAGATCGTGCTACCCATTTGGCCTGCGACTCTAACCGGCGGGTCATCCACGGAGTATTTAAACGGCTGGACGTGAAGCTTCACGTTTGCCGTTTTAAACCTTATAAGCTTCTCAAAATCTATGCTTTCATAGCAAGCGAAGTTGTAATACTTATCAAGTTCGTTCGAAAATATGATCTTGCCGCTTGTGTCGAAGTATCTTATAACATCGTCTACGTTATAATCGCCCTTTAACCCTATGGTCATGGTCTTATCATAAGCAGCATAACCCAAGGTTGTAACAAGATCGCCGCTTCTTCCGTCTATTTCTTCCTTGCTTGTCCGCATTTTTGGCTTTGTAATAGGTGGCAAGCTCTGGATTAGCAACCCGTGCACGTTTTTAGAGCTTACGCCGTTAATAATTACATAAGGTATCATCTTAAGCCCCCTTTACGCATAGATCGCGGTTGCTACCGTTTTTTCTACAAACTTGCCCATCTGTTCATCGTCCATAATCACTTGCATATCGCCCAAAGCGTCCTTAAATGCCGTTACAAGCTCGTCATACATTGAAATATTACTTGCCGCCTGGTTCGCTTCCTTTGCGTAGTCAGATAATGGCGTTAACATGGTGTTTGAAAGCTCCGCCGCAAGCTCTTTAATCCATCCCTTGTTATTTTCAAGCGGTATGATAGCTTCTCGGCCTTGCTCGCCGATCTCTGCCACCGTGGGACTATCAACGATACCACCCTTGGCAAGTCTCGGCAGGTCTAACAAGTTCATTTGGCTAATATTTACGCCCGGTATCTTGTTAATTAGCTTGATAGCGCCGTTTATCAGCTTAATACCGCCGTTTATAATGTTCTCAATAGCTGAAATAACGCCGTTAATGCCTGCTTTGACCGCTCCGCTAATAGCATCGCCTATTTTAGTACCAAGAGCGCTAAAAGCGGTTGCTATCGTATTCCATAAGCCCTTGAAGAAGTCCCCAAACTTGCTAAATACGCTCTTGATATTCTCCCACGCTTTACTAAATACTGTTTTGAAGAAGGTTGGAACGGCCGTGAAGACGCCCTTAACCGCATCCCACATACCGCTAAACTTCTGTTTTAGCGGTTCCATGAGGCCGTTAACCACTCCGCTTACAATTCCTGGAAGCTCACCAAGCAGCTTTTTAGCCACTTCACCAAGGCCCGTCACTAATGCCATAAACATTTCTACAGCACCGCTTAATAAGGTGGGTATCTGGCTTATCAATGCCTGCACGATAGATACCACTATAGTAGGTATCTGCGGTACAAGTGCTTTAATGATAATCGGGATCGCGTCTATAATGCCGTACAGAAGCTTCACAGCGCCGTTTATAAGCGTGTTAATGTTAGCTACAAGAGTATTTACTATTGCTGTTATAATCGTCGGTATTTTAGGCACTAGCGCGTTGATTAAAAGCGGGATCGCGTTAACTATTCCCATAAGAAGTTGCAGCGCTCCGTTAACGATCGCGTCGGTGCCCGCTAAAAGGCCGTTTACGATCGTCGTTATGATATCGGGTAATAAAGGCGTTATCTGCTCTATGATAACCGGTATAGCGTCAATAATGCCGTTAAACAGTTGAAGCGCCGCGTCTACGATCATATCAACGCTATCTATAAGCGTGGTAACTATCGTGTTGATAATAAGCGGTATTTGAGGCAATAACTCGCTTATAACCGTGGGGATAGCTTTAACTATTCCACTAAATAAGGCTATTGCACCTTGCAGGATCTGCGGTAAACCCTTGGTAAGCGCAGTTACTATCTGCGGGATAAGGTCGCTTATTGCTTTAACAACTTGCGGCAGCGCCTTTGATATCCCGTCTAAAACCTTCCCTAAAATCTGTACGCCGATCTGCACCAGGTTAGGCAATAAGCCCGTGATCGCGGTTATGATCTGCGGTATCATATCCACTACAACGTCCACTAAAGACGGAAGCGCACCCGCAATACCGCTTATAACGCTTTCTACGGTGTCAATAAGTGCCGGCAGCATTCCAGATACAAGCGTTGGTATCTCTGCAAGTATCGGCGGTAATGTCTCTTTGATAAGGCCGTTAACCAGATCACCAAGGCCGCCTAATACGGTCTTGATCCTCGGGACAAGGTTACCCGCAACCGTTACTATACTGTCTACAAAGTTCCCTATCAAACCGCTAAAGTTAGCGTTATCGTCTGCCATGCCGGTTAATAGGTTCTGCCATGCCGCGGAAGCCGTACCCATGGACCCGCTTATCGTGCTCGCCGCTTCCGCGGCGGTCGTTCCCGCGATACCCATTTCTGTTTGTACCACGTGGATAGCTTCGTACACGTCCGATAAGCTGCTCATGTCGTACTTGACGCCACTTAACTTCTCCGCGTCCTCTAAAAGCCTCTGCATTTCCTCTTTGGTGCCGCCGTAGCCAAGCTTTAAGTTATCAAGCATGGTATAGTTTTGCTTGGCGAAACCCTGATAAGCGTTTTGGATGCTTGATATATCAGTACCCATCTTATTAGCGTTATCTGACATATCCTTTATAGCAACGTCCGCCGCCTGCGCCGCTTTTACCGTGTCACCGTCCAGGGAAGACACCAAGGCCGCGCTAAAGCTCGTTACGGTTTCCATGTACTCGTTAGCGCTCATGCCCGCGGTTTTAAAAGCATTCGCCGCGTTCTTCTGTACTTCATTTTCTGCTTTTACAAGGTCGCGGTATTTGTCCTGGATCTCGTCCGTGGACTTTCCTACGCTGTCCGCGTACTCTTTCATAGACTTCCCGCCCGTACCAAAAAGCGTTTCTACGCCGCCCACTAACTGCTCATAGTCTGCGTAGTTTTCTATAGCCGCCTTTCCGATTGCAACCGCACCGGCAGCAGCCGCTGCTAAAGCAACGCCTAACGCTTTTACGGCTCCCTTGGCAATACTTCCAAGCTTTTCAAACTTACCGCTTGCTTGCTCTGCCGCGTCTCCTGCACCCTTTAGGCCGTCACCTGCTTCTTTAGCGTCTTCGTCCGTTTCCGATAATTCCTTGTTCATAGCG
>JAZOTE010000144.1:0-1218 GCA_045657485.1 Eubacteriales bacterium | reverse complement strand
TGTGATTTATTAAAATAATCATACAGAAAGCTGCTTGCGATAAAAATACAAGACACCAACACAACCATTGCAACAGCTATAATGGAGCGAAAGATTTTTTTACTCATCTTTTACCCTCCATTTTATAGCCGACACCGATCACCGTTTCTATAAGGGCACCTGCATCGCCTAACTTCTGACGAAGGGTTTTAATATGCATATCCACCGTTCTCGACTCGCCGAGATAATCGATTCCCCACACTTCCGACAGGAGTTTATCACGGGAGAACACGATGCCGGGATTGCTCATAAAGAGCTTCAGAATCTCAAATTCCTTAAAGGTAAGTACTACCTTTTCACCATTAACGGTCACAAGATGTTCCTTGTCGCTGAGAGTGATTTCCCCGATGGAAAGCATTTCTTCTTTCTCATCAGGCTCACAGCGGCGCAGTACTGCTTTAATACGGGATACCATTTCCATCACACCGAAAGGTTTTACAAGGTAATCGTCAGCACCCGTATCAAGTCCCAGGATTTTATCCATTTCGGTGCCTTTGGCGGTCGCCATAATCACAGGGATTTTTCGAGTTTCGGGATTGCTTCTAATCTCTTTCAAGACCTCAACGCCGTCCTTTCCGGGCAGCATAATGTCAAGCACGATCAGCTCCGGTTTTTCGGTTTTGAGTGCTTCAAGCATAGAAATACCATCCGCAAAGCCTCTTGCTTCAAAGCCGGTTTGTGTCAGCGTATAAACCTCGATATCACGTATGGTATTGTCGTCATCAACACACCAAATCATATTATTCTCCTTTATGAACGCCGGTCACGGAGAACTCAACCCACTCCGCAATATTCACGGCGTGGTCTCCGATGCGTTCAAAATATTTTGCTATCATAAGAAGATCGAGAGCATACTCACCATCGGCAGTATTTTCGGAGATCATCTTAATAAGTGTCTGTTTTACACGGTCAAAGGCATCATCTACAACATCGTCATAATCGGATACCGATTTTGCAAGTTCAAGGTCTTGTTTTACATAAGCGTCGATACTGTCGGTCACCATTTTAATGGTGGCTTCTGCCATAAGACGAATATCGTGGCATTCCTCGCCGGTTCTGCCGTCAAGGAAGGTAATGATCTCGGCAATATCCTCTGCCTGATCGCCGATTCTTTCCATATCGGTAATCATTTTAAGGGCGGCGGAAATCACACGAAGGTCTTTGGCTACGGGCTGTTGC
>JAZOTE010000142.1:0-22593 GCA_045657485.1 Eubacteriales bacterium | reverse complement strand
TCTGAAGTTATCCGCGAGAGCGGGCGTTGCGCCGGGCTTAACTGCGCCGGAGAACTTAAGCTCGTCGTTTACGTAGAAGTCCCAGGAGCCGTCACCGGAGTCAATTCTTATCTCTACGGATGCCCAAGTACCAACTACGATACCGGAATCGACCTGACCCAAGCCCTTGTTTCTGAGGTCAATTACCTTGATAACCGCGTCCTTTTCAGTAGCGGAAGGAGTGAAGTAAGGAAGCGCTATCTCGGAGCTGCCATTATAAATCCACAGCTCGATATTACCGAGGTCTGTAACGTCGGTATAAAGGACGTCAAAGGCAATAACGGTAGTGTTTGCGTTTTCCTCTACCTTATTAATACCCTGCTTTGATACGCTGATAGAGGTAGTGGTTTTCTCACCGCTGTTGACCTTATCAAGAAGAACGGCCTTATTTCCGTCGCCTGCGTCAACGATAGTTACGGTGTTATCCGTGTTGGGACTGGAGCCGGAGTAACCGTTGGGAAGAGAGGATATCTCATCAAAGGTCAAAATAGGATCGGTAACCTCAGGAACGTCATCTTCCTTGATTTCGATAGGCTCAAGCTTCAGATACTTCATAGAGTAATTATCAATGTAGAAGTCGCCAACGTTCGCGGCGGCAAGCGATATGCTTACTGTATTGATCTGTGACAGATCAGGATAATTATCATCCTCCGTTCTCAGATAAGAGCCGCTGAGAATGTAATTGCCGTTTACGTAGAGGTCGTATCTTTCAAGCTCCGGATAGTACTCAATTCTGACCGTCGCGAAGGTTCCGACAATGATACCGGAGTCTATGGGTGACTGACCGGACTTGTGATCGTATACCTTGATGGGCGCGCCGTTCTGAGTACTACTGAACGTGAAGTACGGCAGGAAGTATGCGGTGCTGCCGTTTCTCAGATAAACCTCGATACCGCTGCTCTCGGTGATATTCTCCGTAAGTATATCAAAGCTTATTACTGCGGCGTTTGCATCTTCCTCATAAGCGTTGATCAGATTTTTGAATACTAAGGATACAAATCCTGTGTTTTTCTTAACGTATAGAACGTTGTTTCCGTTCTTTTCTACGATCTCAGCGGTTGATCCGCCGGTGCCGAGACCAAGATTGAGATAAACTGCGGGGATTTCGTCAAAGGTGAGCGTTTCAGGATACGGAACCGTAGGCTGCTTGTCAGTTCCGCCGCCCAAAGGTCCGTGCTTGATAATGTACTCCTGCTCAGCCATAATGTCCAGGAATCTGAACAGATCGGAGCTCGTGTACATAGGAACGTCCTTAGTCATACTGAAGCCGAATGCGGAGCATATAGATGCGAGAAGACCTGAGGTAGAGCAGTTGATAGCGTCAAGGTCGGAGAGGTTATCCGAGGATATACCTACGGGAAGACCGCCCTGCCAGTTAGCTGTGCCGTTGTTTATATTGTGACCGAAACCGCCGTCGCTCTTCTGGAACAGCATTACCTTTTCAAGACACTTGTCAATTGCTACAGCCGCGTACGCCTTATCGAGCGTGTCGCCGGTTATGATATCGATCTTACCTCTGAGAGAGTTGTCGATATACGCGAGCAGCTCTTCCTTATCCGCGCCTGTATAATAATTTTGAATGTTGGACTTCAAGCTGTTGAGAGATGACCAAACGTTATAGATAACGAGAATGTTACCCGCTACGTCCTCATCGCTGTTAATACCCTTGAGCAGACTCTCTGCTGCCTCCCATGCCTTAGGATATGCAACGCAGACTGTGTTGTATCTGCCTATACACTTTAGGAAGCCGTTAGAGTTTTGATAGCCCCAGCCGCCAAAGTGACCGTCGTACACAGGGCTGTATTCACCGTCGCCATCCTCTGCGAGAATGTATTCGCCGTCTACGAGATCGTATCTGCCGTCCTCGTCAGCTACGTATTCGTTTGTAATCTTACCGAAGAGGCCCGCCTCGTTGATCTGGGAGTTAGCCCATCTGATCATTATATCGTGGAGGGTATCTCCGTCGTATATATCAAAGGTTTTGCCATTAACCTCAACCGTTACGTTACCGTTGTATCCGCCAAGAGCAGCATTCCAGTCCTTAATGATGCTTGCGGCAGATGACGTAGAGCTCATCGCGCTGTATGGACTATTGTAAACGTCCTTTGCGAGTAGCCATTTTGCAAAATTCTCGTGGCTTTCAAACTGCTCTGTCGCGCCGCCGGAGGAGTCGCCGGAGTCGGGAAGCTCCGGATTTCTTATTTTATCTGCCCAGTAGATAACGGGTCTGTCGTCCTCTGTTACGAGTCCGGCTTCAACAAGATTTGCCCAGTACTGCTGTCCGGTGATTCCGTCGCCCTTCAGATCTCCAACGTCATAAGTGGGGGTTCCGCCGAGTCTTGTAAGCACACCGGTGCAGGCGGTACGGTCTCTACCCATACGGTTAGAGTCTATACCTGTCATAGGCATCTGAGCAACGTAGAACTCACCGTTCTTTGCCTGGATGCTCTTTATGTAGTAGATTATCTGATATCTCTGCAGTTCGCTGATAGCGTACGCAGAATTTTTTGCGTTATTGAGCATACCCGTAGATACCATATAGCTGAGCATCTGGGAGGTAGCTTCAATGTGGGGATATATTCCGTTTGCATTCTTACCGGACGCAGAGGAATAGAACAGACCTGTAGCAGGGTCGTAATAGGTTGCTATCAGATCAACCATCTTGTCGGAGAACATCGTTTCTACCATATTCTTAAACGAGAGGTAGATATCGTCGTTGCCGATCTTATCCTTGACGTTCTGCCACTTACTTTCAACCTCTGATTCGTCGAGCTGCTCCTGCATCTCCCTTACGTTCACCGTACCGGATGCGATTACACCCTTTTCGAAGAACATCTGAGACTGATCTCTGATGCTGTCAGCAATGAAATCGGCTACAGCATCCAGAATGGGCTCGTACTTGGTAATGGGATTCACCTCATATACGAAAGCGATATTGCCGCTGTCGGCGTATATTACGTATCTTACGTCGTACTCTTCAGAGGTCTTGGGAAGCTCGCAGAGAAGTCTGTAAGCCTCAGCTGACACGTCGTTTTCGGAAATATATCCAACGATTACGTTATTGCGGTAAGTATCCTCTGCATCGTCGCTGTACACAAGAGTTCCCTTTGTCGCAACGTGGGTTTTGATTTCATCCATCAGACTTTCGGCAATCTCTTCGGCATACTCGTCGGAAGAGAAGTGGAAGACGATGTTTGATTTCTTCCAGTACAGTGTTTCTTCAGGCTCGTACTCAGGCTCGTTCTCGCCTTCGTCGCCACCGGACTCGCCACCGGACTCTCCGCCCGATTCACCACCGGACTCGCCGCCGGACTCGCCACCGGATTCGCCACCGGACTCTCCGCCCGATTCGCCGCCGGATTCACCACCGGACTCGCCACCGGATTCGCCACCGGATTCGCCACCGGACTCGCCGCCCGATTCACCACCGGACTCGCCGCCGGACTCACCGCCGGATTCGCCACCGGACTCTCCGCCGGACTCACCGCCGGATTCGCCGCCGGATTCGCCACCGGACTCGCCGCCGGACTCTCCGCCGGACTCGCCACCGGACTCGCCACCGGATTCGCCACCGGACTCTCCGCCGGACTCGCCGCCGGATTCGCCACCGGATTCGCCGCCGGCCTCGCCACCGGATTCGCCGCCGGACTCGCCGCCCTGGCTACCGGAAGGCGCAAAGCAAGAAGTAGCAAACATCATCACGATGCAAAATATTAGTGTGAGAATTGCTAGCTTTTTCATTTTCTTTCTCCTTTACGTTTTTATTAGTGTAGAACACAAAAGATTTTATCAACAGTTTATTGATGATATTATCATTCTAGCACACGAAAAAACAAAAGTACATATCGTATTCAATATATTTTAACAATGTTTTAAAACATATTGTCAATTTATTACAACATTTTGGGATAAATTTTGTTAATGATGACTGAGAAATTGTTTGAGTTAAGCAAACACCCGTAGGACTTAATCGCCCTACGGGTGCATTTTCTATATTTTACGCTGTTTTTTTAGGATCGCCTTGGTGTAGTCGCCGAGCTCTGCCTCAGTCATTCGCCTTGCATATCTTCTTGCAGACGATGTTATCGTAGAGCACGTCGTGAATCGTGCTCGACTGTACTGCGAACATGATCATATTTGCCGTATCAAAATCGATAGTGTCGTTTTTATCAATTACGGCTCTAGAGTCACCTATAGTAAACGTAGTCTGTCCATTGCCGTCTACCTTGGTATACTCAAGCTTAAAGTGTACCCACTCTCCGACGGGAGAGGTTGCCGATCCGAAGGTTGCGGCAGCGTTTCCGCCGGATGTGATTTGGGTATAGTTGGTATTATTTGCAGTACCGATATTGGGATTGGTAATATAAATCGCCATCTGATTATACTGGGTGACGAATATATCGCACTCAAAGAGGAACGTATCCGCGTTTTCTTCCTCCTCGGAGATCATAACGAACAGACCTGCCAGAACCCAGCCGTTCTCAGCCTTTTGTACACGCAGAGCCTTGTTTCCGCTACCGTCGTCAACCACCGTGTGAGTGATCTTGGAGCCGGAAGCTCCGGTTACAGACTCCGGAATTACGCCACCCTCAAAGTCAATGACGGAGGATCCTGCCGGAGTATCCTCTGAGGCGGAGGTATGCTTGATCACCATATTGTCAAAATATATTTTTCCGGTTAAAGAGGAGGAGTAATTTATGCACACCTTCGCTACATCAGCGGGAGCTACGGGATCACCGCTTAAATTGTAGTAGTTAGACGACGCGTAAATCAGAGAATCATTGATGTAGATATTGAATTTCAGAGTATTTCTATCTCCGCCTACGTATTCAATTTTGAAGTTGAACCATTCACCGGGCAAGACTGCGATGCCGGGCACGGGATTGGTTGCCTTCTCGGAATTGTATTCGGTGAGCAAAATGCCGTCGTTCGTAATGCTGAACCAGCTGTAATATACCTCGCCGCTCGGACCAAACAGTCTTAAATATACGTCGCCGCTCGCGGACGTACGCTCCATCTTCATTTCAGTCTGGAAAACGAATATCTCTCCGGACGAGGTTGCAGGATAGATGTTTAGCAAGGGGTTGTTACTGCCGGATGGCTTCGCAAAGCTAAGCACGTTGTTATCGCCGTCCTTTGTAACGGTAACGGTAGCCGCAGTGTTGGAGATGGAGGGAACGATAGTTGAACCGATTACGCTTGCGTCGTCAAAGGTGATAGCATCGGGATCTACTATTTCGGGCTCTTCGGGAATTTCGGGCTCTTCCTTTTCGATTACCAAGGACTTTGCGCTGGTGTTGTCAAACAGTGCAGAGCCGGTAAATTGGCTTCCGCCGTTAATTACGACGGATGAAATATCAGACGCGTCAGCAACAGCGCCCGTTATTTTGTGATAGATTTTGCTATCGAGGAACTGTTCGCCGTTCACGTATCCACGGAAGGCGAGAGTATTTCTCGTTCCCTCGTGGAATTCAAGTCTGAATTTAAACCATTCGTCCGTTTGAACGCTTAACGTAATTGCATTGCTGACAACGCTATTGCCTGCCGCGTCCTTATAGAAATCCTGGTACCGAAGATTGTTGCCAGTCTTCACGGTAAAGAATGCCTGATAAACGATACCTGCAGCAGAATTAAAGGAAATATACATATCCGTTGATCCGCCGTCAATATAGGAAAGGCAAATATCGGTCTCAAACACAAATACGTTAGCGTCCTCTGTCTTAAGATTGGGAGAGAACGTAACGGAGGAGTTCTCGCCACGGACTGTCTTAGTGTATGACAGATAATTGTTGCCGTCCTTATCAGCGACTACAGTCATCTCGCCCGTAGTTGCCTTTGTAGCTGAATAAGAATACGACGTGCCGAGCTGTTCGGCAAAATCGTCGAAGGTATGCACCTCAGGAATCTTAATAGTATTATCCTCAGGGATCTGCTCTACGTATTCCTTGGAAATCTTTGAGTAGCTTACGTCGTCAAAGTAGATGTTTCCTGTAAAGGCGTGTGAAGCAGACACTCTTACGAAGCCCGCTCTGTCCGCGCTGATAGCCGAGCCGTGAGCCAAGTGGTAGTATTTATGGCTTACCATTACGAGCTCGCCCGCAACGTAAACCTTAACGTTTATGCCGTCATCCGCTTCGTAGTACTCGATACGGAGATTGAACCACTCGCCAACCTTCGCGTCAGTCATAACGGCGGTGTAGTCCTTGCCGGATGAATAGTCGGATATCTTTATCTTTTTGCTTCCGCCGTCAAATGTGATGGACGTCTGATACATAGTGATCGCGGTATCCTTACGTAGTCCGAGAGTGATCTCTTTGAGGATCGTTTCGCCGTAATCTATCAATATCTTGGCGTCGAACACGGCGCAGTTCGGATTATCCTCTGATTTAGTCACGCCGAAATCAAGATCGGATGAGTATCCTGCCACAG
This sequence comes from Eubacteriales bacterium, assembly GCA_045657485.1. Taxonomy (GTDB): domain Bacteria; phylum Bacillota; class Clostridia; order Oscillospirales; family CAG-272; genus UBA1740. Next base: position 16,125 of record JAZOTE010000142.1, on the reverse strand, counting down.
ACTGAGAAAGCATGAGCGCTTTGTTGCCGTCCTTATCAACCACGGTTGCGGTGGAGCTAATATTGCCTCCGGAAAGTCTTACGTATACGTCGGTCGCTACATCTATATCCTCAAAATCGCATACGTCGTCAAGCTCGTCAGCGAAGAACGAGGGTGTGGGAGCAGGTTCGGATACCTCTACCTCTGGAACCTCGGAGAGAGGGCAGGGATATACGAGAGCCTCACCGCCGTCGGGACGAACGTTAACGTAAGCATAGGATGCGCCACCCTCGGTAAATACCTTGGCGTAGCTTACTTTGTCGCCCTGAGTAACTCTAACCGCCTTACAGCCGTTGGGTACGGAGAGCTTCACCGTGAGATCGTGGTAGTATATTTCGTCATCCATCTCGTCGGTAATGAGTATTTTCACCGCGCCGTCGGACCATACCGCGCTCATTGTCGCAGTGGTCTTCTCTCTCATATACATTACCGCGTCCTCGAACTGAGCGTTCCAGATCAGACCCTGATTCTTGTAGTAGGCTACTTTCTCGCACATTGTTTCCGCGGTAGTGAGCGTAGTCCAAGAGCTTTCACCGACTATGTCAAGCAGATCGTCCTCAATGAGATAATGGTTATATATAAGGAAGAACTTGCCGTCTTTTGCACAGCTGTCTATAGTTTTGAGTATGTTATTGAGATTTGATGTGGAAAGAAGCGTGTAAGGAAGCTCGTTCCACTTGAGATTTTCCGGTGCATCCGCAGAATATGAGCCGAAGCGTCCGCCGATGTAATGCTTGCCGATCAGGTCTCTCTCACCGTTACGCAAAGAGTTGGAGCCGCCGTTTACGGAGCTTGCGTTACCCGTCATAGCATAGGTAAGGACACGCTGATCCGGGAAAGCTATGCGAAGCTTAACTGCGGATTCTACGATTTCCTCGTAGAGTCTATCCTCATCCACCCTGAAGCTTGAGCCACTGCCGGTACCGTACGCCCTATGTGTCATCGAGTGGCAGATGATCGACCATCTACCCGTGTCGAGAAATTTCTGCCATCTTGCTACGTCTGCAGTCTTGAGCTGGGTATATTCGCTGTCATAGTAAAGGTTCTTTGCAACCATACCGATGCCGCCAATCAGATCGTACTTTCTGTACATCTCGTCCATACGCATCAGCGTTTCGAAATGACCGCTATCATTATCCGTCATCAAGACTATTATGCCGTTTGCACCGCCGTAACCGTTGGTTATGGACGCTGCCGGTGAATACTCCTCGAATACCGAGCCGTATTCCTCTTCGCCACCGGATTCGCCACCGGATTCGCCACCGGATTCACCACCGGATTCGCCACCGGATTCGCCACCGGATTCACCACCGGATTCGCCACCGGATTCGCCACCGGATTCGCCACCGGATTCGCCGCCGGATTCGCCACCGGATTCGCCGCCGGATTCGCCGCCGGATTCGCCGCCGGATTCGCCGCCGGATTCGCCGCCCTGGCTACCCGAAGGCATGAAACAGGAAGTAGCAAACATCATTACAATGCTAAAAATCAGTGTTAGAATAACTAACTTTTTCATCTTTTACTCCATTCCCGGCTATGCGTTGCATAACCGCCGTTCTTTATTTACCGCTGTTGTAACGCCATAAATAATATATATATTTTAACACAGTAGGATTAAAAAGTAAATTGACAATTTACACAATTTTGGCAGAATTAATTTGTGCACATTTGTTTTCGGTTTTGCTAAAATCCGATGCATCCGTTGTAAAGAAAACAATAAAACAAAAACAGACGGAAATAATTTTTGAACTCAAATAATTGAAAAAATGACTGAAACGGACTACTATAGTTTACAATACGGCCGTTTTGTTACCTGATATCGCGATCGTCAATTAAAAATGAAAAACGGTAAGCCGCTTTTCAGAGCTTACCGTTTTTTGCTATTTCATAGACGCGACGTTTATTCTGTTAAGAGCTCGCTTAAGCCTTGCTTCTGACAGGGCAAAATCTCTGGATGATTTAGCCTTTGCCTTTTCGGCTTCTGCTTTCTCCTTGGCTCGCCTTGCGCGTTCAGTATCTATGTTTTGCGCAAGCTCGAAGGTCGTTGCAACAACCTTTACGTCGCCGCCGGCTACCGTAATAAATCCGCCCTGTACGGAGGCGTATTCGTTCTTTCCGTCCTTAAGTATTCGAGCTCTGCCGATTGATAGAGTGGCTACGAAGTCGGTGTGACCTGCCAATATCTCCACGTCACCGTCCGTCGTGCGTATTAGCAGGCTTTCTGCCTCGCCTTCCCAGACAAGACCGTCCGGAGTTACTATTTCAAGTGGGAAGCTTCTCATATGATCCGCCTTTCCAAGACTTACGACTCAAGTCTTTTTGCCTTTTCCACAGCTTCATCTATAGTGCCGACGAAGAGGAATGCGGACTCCGGCAGACTGTCGTGCTTTCCGTCCAATATCTCGCGGAAGCCGCGGACGGTTTCCTTGAGGGGCACGTAGCGACCCTCCATACCAGTAAACTGTTCCGCAACGGAGAATGGCTGGGAGAGGAAACGCTGTATTTTTCTGGCGCGGCTGACAACCAGCTTATCGTCCTCGGACAACTCGTCCATACCCATAATAGCAATGATATCCTGCAGTTCCTTATATCTTTGGAGAATTTTCTGCACGTCGCGAGCTACCTCGTAATGCTCTATACCCACAATGTCCGGTGAGAGGATCCTGGACGTTGAATCCAGCGGATCGACAGCCGGATATATACCGAGTGAGGCGATGGTTCTGGATAGCACCGTAGTGGCGTCGAGATGGGCAAAGGTAGTAGCGGGAGCCGGATCGGTAAGGTCGTCCGCGGGAACGTATACCGCCTGAACAGAGGTGATAGAGCCGCGCTTGGTTGAGGTAATACGTTCCTGTAGTGCGCCCATCTCCGTAGCCAGAGTAGGCTGATAACCGACGGCGGATGGCATACGGCCGAGAAGTGCGGAAACCTCAGAGCCCGCCTGAGTGAATCTGTAAATATTGTCAATGAAGAGAAGAACGTCCTGACCCTCTTTGTCGCGGAAATACTCCGCCATAGTAAGACCGGACAGTCCGACTCTCATTCTGGCTCCCGGAGGCTCGTTCATCTGTCCGTAAACCAGGGCGGTTTTGGAGAGAACTCCGGATTCCTTCATTTCGTTGTAGAGATCGTTGCCCTCACGAGTGCGCTCGCCGACTCCGGTGAAAACTGACAGACCGCCGTGCTGCTTTGCGACGTTGTTTATAAGCTCCATGATAAGAACGGTTTTACCGACTCCGGCGCCGCCGAACAAGCCAATCTTACCGCCCTTTGCGTAAGGCGCGATGAGGTCAACGACCTTTATGCCGGTTTCAAGTATCTCGGTCGTACCCTCCTGTTCGGAGTAGGGAGGAGGATCTCTGTGTATGCACCAGCGCTCCTCGCATTCGGGAACCGGACCGTTGTCGATAGGATCGCCAAGCAGATTAAATATTCTGCCCAACGTGCATTTACCTACGGGAACCGTAATGCTTTTTCCTGTGTCCACCGCGGTCATTCCGCGGGACATTCCGTCTGTGCCGGACATTGCGATACAACGTACCACGTCATCGCCTATTTGGCTGGCGACCTCACATACGAGCTTCTCGCCGTCGTGCTCGATCTCTACCGCGTTGTAGAGCTCAGGCAACCTTCCATTTTCAAATTTAATATCAAGAACCGGTCCGATTATCTGTATAACTTTTCCGATATTCTGACTCATCGTCTGTTCCTTTCCGTGACGGTTTTTCCGTCTTTCCCCGCGTTAAATCCAACACGGGTCCTGCGTTTTGTGTTTGTGTTCGGTATTACTCGCGTTATTGATGGGATTGCGAATCGCCTCTTGCACATCAGCAGTCCGACGGCTTATCGTTTTTGCGACGCCTGAGATAGAGGTGATCCGATAGGCGACTTAGCCGCCCGATTTTCTGTGAGCTTTACCGTCTATTACTGCCCGTTTTCACTCACTGTATTACTCTAGAGCGCTTCCGCGCCGGATACTATCTCGGTGATCTCCTGAGTAATTACAGCCTGACGGGCTCTGTTATAGCGGAGCATCAGATCTGATATCATTTCCTCCGCGTTTTTATTCGCGGCATTCATAGCCGTTCTTCTCGCTCCTGACTCCGAGGCGAGCGCCTCGCATACGGCGGAGTAGATTTCTCCGCACACGTAGCTTGAAACGATAGAGGTGAGGATTTCTTCGGGATCTCCTCCGAAGAGAAGGTCGCATTTTTCACCGTCATCAGTAGCTTCAAGAGGCAACAGCCGCACGTGCGTGGGAGTCTGGGTAATCATAGAATCAAATCTGGTGTAGATAAGGGTGACGCTGCCGATCTCTCCGTTTACGAAGGCACGGCAAACCATATCGGATATCTCAAAGCAATCTCCTACGGATATCTCATCCGCCTCGTCAAACGCAGAGGAGAAAAGCTCGCTGTTCTTGAAATGCTCGAGCGCCTTCTTACCTATAGGCAACAGAATAGGCTCCTTGTCGGAGCAGAGGGATGCCGTGAGGCGAAAAACGTTGCTGTTATATCCGCCGGCAAGTCCTCTGTCACCTGCGATAACTATATAAAGAGGTCTGCCCGCGTTTGCATCCGATGACCAAACCGAGCTATCAGCTTCGCTGGATGAGGATATGGCTGAGAGGGATTTTCGAAGAGCTGTACCGTATGGCCTTGAGCTTTCTGCCTTCAGCTTAGCTTTTCGCAATTTGGATGTGGCAACCAGCTCCATAGCCTTGGTGATCTGCATCGTGCCGTTTACGCTTTTTATTCGTGATTTTATGCTGTTCATTCCTGCTCCTGCCACGTGTACACCCCCTTTTTGTAGTGATTTGTATAGTTTTGTTGTCAAATTACGCCTGATTATAATTTTGGTAAAAGAAGCTTGCGCTATCTAATACCGGAAATTTATAATTATTTTAACACAAAAGACAGCTTTTATATAAATTTCTCGGTGCAGTGCTTTATAGCCTCCGCGAGCTCTGCTTCCGCATCAGTCGATAAAGCTCCCGTATCTCTGATAGATGCTAGTAGCTCGCTGTGCTCCGCGATAAGATACTCGTACAGATCGTTCTCAAACGCTTTGATCTTATCCAGAGGGATGAGGGAGAGCATATTGTTCGTTACGGCGTAAATTATAGCTACCTGTAGCTCAACCGCGATCGGCGCGCCTCTATCTTGCTTCAAAACCTCAACTATTCTCGCGCCCTGGTCCAGACGCGCTTTCGTATCGGCATCCAGATCTGAGCCGAATTGAGCGAAGCCCTGCAGCTCTCTGTACTGCGAATAGAGCAGCTTCAGCTTTCCTGCAACCTTTTTCATCGCCTTGATCTGCGCGTTTCCGCCAACTCTGGAAACCGAGATACCCGGATTTACCGCGGGGCGTACGCCTGAGTGAAACAGCTCTGTTTCCAGGAATATCTGACCGTCGGTAATGGATATTACATTCGTGGGTATATAGGCTGAAACGTCGCCTGCCTGCGTTTCTATGATCGGAAGAGCGGTCAGCGATCCTCCGCCGTATTCGGGCGCAAGCCTTGCCGCGCGCTCAAGAAGTCTGGAGTGAAGATAGAAAACGTCACCGGGATAAGCCTCTCTGCCCGGAGGCCGTCTTATGAGAAGTGACAGCGCACGATAAGCGACTGCGTGCTTGGAGAGATCGTCGTACACGATAAGCACGTCCCGTCCCCTATTCATAAAATACTCGCCCATAGCGCAGCCGGAGTAGGGCGCTATATATTGCAGAGGCGCAGGATCAGAGGCGGTAGCGGAAACCACGATGGTGTAATCCATCGCGCCGTTTTTGGTGAGTGTTTCCACTACACCTGCTACGGTTGACTGCTTCTGACCTATCGCAACGTATATGCAAATAACGTTCTTTCCGCGCTGATTTATGATAGTGTCGGTGGCTATTACGGTTTTACCGGTCTGCCTGTCGCCTATTATCAGCTCTCGCTGACCGCGGCCTATGGGAATCATAGAGTCGATCGCCTTGATACCGGTCTGAAGAGGTACCGAAACCGACTTTCTCTCAATGATACCGTATGCGCGGCGCTCTATCGGACTGTATTCGTCGGCGGTTATAGGACCGCCCATATCCACAGGCTCGCCCAGAGCGTTTACCACTCTGCCGATCATGCCGTCGCCCACGGGTACTGATACGACTCTGCCGGTGCGCTTTACTACGCTACCCTCGTTGATACCTACGTCACGTCCGAGAAGCACGGCGCTCACGGTGTTTTCTTCCAGGTTCAGCGCCATTCCGTACGTTCCGTTAGAGAACTCAAGCAGCTCGTTCGACTTACATTTATCTATGCCGTACACCTTTGCGATGCCGTCGCCTACCGAAATAACGTATCCTATCTCGTCCTGCTCGGTCTTGCTTCTGTAATTTTTTATCTGTTCCTTTATTATCTTGCTGATATCATCAATTTTTGATTGCATTTTATCACCAGCCTAACTATAATACTATATTCTTAAGACTCTTTTCAAAGGCATCGAGTCTGGCTCTGACCGTTCCGTCCGTCTGCATACCGGAGTAACGCACCTTCATTCCTCCGAGGACGGAGGGATCCACCGTGCAGTTCAGCTTGACCGTTTTGCCCGTGAGATGACTAAGCTTTGACTTCAATCTTTCCGCTTGACCGGCGGTCAAGGGAATCGCGCTTATTACGTCAACGGATATGATTCCGCGCGACTCATCGTAAAGGGCAGAGTAGTCGTCTGCAATCCTTGGTATCAGATAGCATAGGTGCTTTTCGGAGAGAAGCATTATGAGGTTGCAGAGATGGGGGTCCAGAGCTCCAAAGGCGCTCTCAGCCAGGGCGCAACGCTCATCCTTGGGTATAGCAGGTGTGTCCAGTAGCTTTACGTAATCCGGAGAAGCGCCGATAGCGTTCTTCACCAGCTGAAGCTCCGAAAGCACTGCGTCGGTAGTACCCGCCTCCTCCGAGATCTCGAACAGAGCCTTGCCGTATTCGTTGGAAGCAGTCATTTATCCACACCTATATTTTCTATAAATTCGTTAATAAGCTCCTCGTGGTCGCTCTCACTGACGTCCCTGCCGATAACGGCGGCGGCAATGTCCAGAGCGATGGAGGAAACTTGATCCTTAACCTCGTTTACGGCGCGCTTTTTCTCAAGCTCGATCTGCTCCTCGGCTCTTTCGAGAGTCCTTGAAGCCTTATCGTTCGCTTCGCGGAGGATCTCCTCCTCCTTAAGCTGCGCTCTGCGAACCGCGGAGCGTACTATCTCCTCGCTCTCGTTCTTTGCCTGACTCATCTTTTCCTCGTACTCAGCCTGCAGCTCCTTGGCATTTTTTTCAGCCTCGCCTGCCGACTCGTACATATCGTCGATCTCCTTTTGCCGTGAATCTATCATATTCTTCAGGGGCTTAAAGAGTATCTTTTTGAGGACGACGTAGAGAATGAGCAAATTGATCCAAGCGAAAATCATAGTCCAAAAATTTACGCCTACGAAATTCTCAAATTTCTCTATAACCGTTAAAAGTCCCATAAGGGTTCTCCTTAGTTTAACTGTTTGTGCCGTATGTCACTCGTCAGAACATGAAGAGAAGAAGAAGCGAAATAACCAGAGAGTAAATACCCGTGGTTTCTGTAATAGCGCAACCGAGAATCATATTGGTACGGAGAGTTCCCGCCATTTCGGGCTGACGCGCCATAGCCTCCAACGCCTTACCTACTGCGTTACCCTCACCAATTGCGGGGCCGATAGCTCCAAGACCCATACAAAGTCCTGCTGCCAAAAGTTTTGCTGCACTTGCATCCATTTTTCATTTCCTCCCAGAAATATGTTTTTTATTTGTTAATTAAAATACTAAAATGATAGATGAAAACTTAAAGCAATATTCCGAATTAAATCGTGTTTTTGCTAATCTTGGTTTACAAAATTGTTATTTTTCCTCTTTTTTTCGCTTTTTCTCAGGTAGCTCCTCAGGTGGCGGACAAGCTCCGCCAACGTATATCATAGTAAGCAGAGAGAACACCAGCGCCTGCACGAATCCTGAGAACAGGTCGAAGTAGACGGACAGAACGGCGGGAATACCTGCCGCGAAGAAGGGTATCTCTCCTAGGATTCCCGGAAGCCAGGAGAATAGGGCGCTTGACGCCGCGGTGAGAGCTCCGTATATCAGTGCCGTAAGCACGGATCCGCCTGCCACGTTTCCGAAATGACGGAATGCCATCGAGATAGGATTCGCTATCTCGGATACGATATTCATAGGCGTCATTACCGCGATAGGCTCGGTAAAGCCCTTGAGCCACGCGCCGAATCCGAAGTTTTTAATGTTGTTGTACCACACCATTCCGGTGGTAACCAGCGCCCAGGCAGCAGTAACCGAGAGGTCAGCCGTCGTAGAGCGGAAAAGCTGTGTCATACCGATAAGAGTGCCGACTATCGATGAGAGAAATATAGTTCCAATATAGGGGGCAAATTTTAGATTATGCTTGCCCATAGTACTCTCGACCAGACCGTAAAGCATATTTATCAGTTTTTCCGCGACAACCTGAAGTCCGCCGGGCCTTTTGCTTAAGGAACGGGTGGCGATCAGCGCTATCACGATAAGCAGTACCGAAACGGCAAGCAACGATACCGTGGTTTGCGTGATCAGATTTTTCATAGTGAAAATGCTGCTGTCCGGCAGGTCAAAGGGAAGCTCCAGGTAGACCTTAGGTCCCTGAACGTCTAAATTCATCGATCATCATCCTCCTTTGCCTCATCGTTACCGTAGCGAACGTATTTATTCGGGTCGGGAGCTTTATCTCTTTTTTTGCGAACCAGCTCACCGACGGTCAAGATAGGTCTGAATGCCAGCAGCGGTATGGCCGTGGCAAGAGGCGAAAACCAATCGGAAATAAATGCCAGCACCAACGCGACGAGCATCGTTACAGTCCTTATAATAAATGAAGTTTTTATCGTGTTCTGTATTTCCATAGAATGAGCGGTTGTGAACTGAGCTGCCTCTTCCTCGGTCATCTCCCGACTTCCGCGCAGCTCCATATATTTGTCAACGGCTCGATTTACCGATATGGAGAGAAAGAAGAAGTTCAGCACAGTGACGAGTGTTCCGAGCAGAGCTCCGAGGATTCCGCTCAGCATATCCACGTCCTGATGCAATCCGAATTTCGCTATCGCGTATCCCCCTATCACCAGCGCACTGACCGCTATCTCGCCGATAAGGAGTACGGCTGTTTCTCTTATGCTAGTATTATTTATTCTCATACTGTTATCCTTTGATTTGTTTGGAGATTTGGGTTGGAAGGCTCAACCATTTCGTCCATCGCCCTCGTCGGCGCTTCCGAAGCTCTGCTGCTTTTCCAACCTTTCATAAGCCGACATCGCCGACAGCACGAATCTCACCATGCCGACAAGACCTGCAAGCGCTCCGACGGTAATGAGGAGAGCATATATCCATTGGCCGACGCTCGCGTATTCTACGAGAAGCCAACCGACGAGCAGACATAGCCCTATGGGAGTGACCAGCGTAAATATTGCGCTGAACACTATATTCAGAACGTATGCGACACTTATAAAATTTTTATACACTGCATACCTCCGTAAAAGGAAAACCAAAACTTCCACGATATTATATTACCACATATTGACGGTAAAATCAATAGTGGCGGCAAAAGTTAAAAAATTAACGCAAAATATTTTAAAAATTTATCGTAATACCTCACCGAATCAAGCTTTCTTGCAACCTTTTGATGACGAAAAAGCCTCCCTTGCGTTTCGGAGGCTGAGAGCTGAGGACGGAGAGAGTGATAGGCGGTTTTCACACGGGAGGCGCGTCATCTCCCTTTACACAATGGAGGCTTGCAATCACTCCGTCGCTCAGACATGCTATTTGCGTTTAGCTTTCGGGCAAATCACGCTAAAGATGTTTTTCACCTTAGGCAAGTGATGACAAATTTGCCTTGCTATTTCACTGCTTGAATGATGTTGCGCCTAGGCGAATAACATCACTGCGAATCCGGCGAGCAACATCACTGACAAAAAAGAGCAGACATACAAGATTTTCGTCTTGCGTGCTTGCTCTTTTCGTCGTTATAAGCGCTTGAACTTATCCCATACTGCATTTGTCCGGACAAATGCGATGCTCGCATTTAACGGTGATTTTCAAAATCTCAGCTAAGGGCTCACTCTGTATGCGTTATGCCTTTTTATTGATAAAAAACAGAGCCGTGAAGCAATGCCTACGATACGCTTGTTACGGTTATTCGTAAGCACTTTCGTCGTTTTTTCGCTACACGCATCAGGACTTTATGCTTTCTCCGAATTGCAGTATTACAGAGATGAATTTTTCCAGTATTCCGGTCGACTTGCGATCATTTCTCGTAATGTAGCCTACGCTGTAGCGCGAATTGCTTTCGAGCGGAACGGAAACTATCTTTCCTTCGTTCAGAGCCGACGGCATAATGCCCGTTCCTACAGTGTAGGCGTTCGTTTTCAAAAGTACGTTCATAAGCGTTGCCCGGTCGCTTATAACGATATGCTTGCTCGCAAATTCTCCCGAAATCATCTCCTCCTTAAACCAGGAGTCCTTATGCGCGCCTTGATCGTAGGATAGATACGGATAATCGTTAAGCATTTCATATCGCAGTAGGCTTTTGTTTGCAAGAGGATGCTCTCTACTCAAAAAAACGTGCGGTAGTATTCTGAATATAGGAGAAAAGGAGATCTCTTTGTTTTGCAGATATCTTTTCATAATATCTAAGTTTTGGTCCTCTATGGCTATAATTCCGATATCGCTATAGGCTATCTCCACGTCGTGAATTACGTCATACGTTTCCTTCTCCTGCAACGAGAACGAATATTCCGCATCCTTGTTTTCATTCAGCAATTTACAAAAAGCATCCGCGATGAAATCATAATGCTGCGTCGAAACGAAAAGGCGCGAGCCGGACTGCGCTCTTTTGTATCTGTTTATAATGAAATCGTTTTTGGATACTATTTCTGCGGCATATCTGACAAATTCGGCGCCCTCCACTGTCAGCACGGTGCCGCTTTTTGAGCGCTCGAATATTTTTATGCCCAGCTCGTCTTCAAGAGATCTAATACTGTTAGAAAGACTTGACTGAGCGGTGAAAAGCTTTCTCGATGCTTCACTGAACGATCCCGTATTATGTATTTCCAAAACGTATATACATTGTTGAATTGTCATTTGACAAACACCTCCAGAATTACGTTATAAGCGATTGTTAACAGCATCGCCGGAATGATATTGACGTTTTTGATTTTTCTGCCCTGTGGGCACAGCATATTAAAGCCGGAAAAGAAAAGTATCACATATCCTATAGAACATAGTTGACAAAGCAAATCGTCATTCAAAAAAGCACCCAGTGAATATGCCGTCGCGGCAATAATAAGCTGCATAAATACTACCGCGAGAGCGGAGAGGGAAACTTTTTTGCCGTAGGTCGCCCCCAGCATAAGAGCAAAGGGGAAATCTATAACGCCCTTCAAAACAAGCTGAAAGCTATCACCGCTTACGGCATACAGAATAGGACCGCTTAATTGGAGCCCCCCGATACCGAAAAACAGCACGGAATCAATAAATCCGTTGGCGGTAATGTTTTGAGCCTTTGACAAAGAATATATTCTGTCTTCCAATTTTAATGCGTCACCGATAAGACAGCCTACCGCCAAGGAAATACAAACGATGACCGTGTGTTCACCGACAATTTTACCCTCAGACACCGTGAGAATGTTTTCGAGCAATCCTACGATGCTTATCAGCATAACGGCGAGCGAAAGTGAAAAACTGTTCTTTATAGCTACCTTTTTATTGAAGATTCCACCGAGCATTCCACCGAGGAAAATGGAAACTCCGTCTACAATAAATCCCATTACCGTCCGTTGACCTTTCTGTAATATGCACATATTATATCACGGTAGAGAGGGAATGTAAAATACAAAAAAACTATGGTCCGCAAACAAAAAAGCTCCATTCACGGTTTGTGAAGGGAGCTTTTGGCGTTTTATTTCAGTCAGGGCGTGTCACTTTTTGACTGTGGCTTTGCGGCTGTGTTTCCGTATGATCCGTTACTTTATATCGGTCCTGCCGTAAGCTTTATCAGAAGCTCTATATCGTCCGGCTGTACTTTTGCCTCGTGGGCGGCGCGATTTCTGACCTCCTTGCCGCACCTCTCGCAGCGGTGTATTATGACGTATCCCCGTTTTGCGTCGGGAAGGACTTGCACGGGTCTCAGAATACCTCCGCAGTCGTTTGCTCGGTCGCCGGGATTTATATCAACGTGCAGGGAACATAGACAGAACGGGCAGTGGTTGCGCGAGGTATATCCAAGCGGCAGGACGTCGTTGCCGCAATTTTTGCAGATGAAGCCGGAGTCGTTTTTACGAAATCTTTTATCTTCCATATCTGCCTCACTTTCCTACACAGAATCTTGAGAAGATATCCGCGACTACAATATCGTTCACCTCTCTGCCGTCCAGCTCTCCGACAGCGCCTATGGCGCGCTCTATGTCTGTAGACACCGCGTCCTGCGAGAATCCGTCGAGCAGACTGTCACGGGCGTGAGTCATAAGCTCTATTACGCGGGCAAGAGCAGCATGCTGACGGGCGGATGAGATTATGGGGTCCTCTCCGACGTTCAGCTTACCGTCCGTGAAGAGCTCCTCGGTAATCTCTCGTATGACTCTGATGCTTTCGTCTTCATTCGCGGTGGATATTCTTATTACGCGCTCAAAGGCGTCGCTTATCCGCTTGGTGCAGGCGATCTCGTCCAGATCGTTTTTGGTCAGCACTGCAACAACCGTTCCGTTTGCATCTGATAACTGTTTGATTATGAGTTCGTCCTCATCGTCTAAAGGACGCGAAACATCGAATAATGCGAATATAAGTTCACATTTTTCCAGCATTTTGCGGCTTCGGTCTATACCTATCTGCTCAACCGGGTCCGTTATGTTTTCCGTGCGAATGCCTGCAGTATCGAAGAGCCTTACGGTTACCTTTCCTATATGCGCCGTCCTTTCCAGAACGTCCCGTGTAGTACCGGCGATATCCGTTACTATCGCGGCATCCTCTCCGAGAAGCATATTATATAGAGAGCTTTTGCCGGCGTTAGGCTTTCCGCAGATCACGCAGCTTACGCCCTCGGATATTGCTTTTCCTGTCCGATAAGTGTCCCTGAGCGACGAGGCGTCGGATATTATTTCCGTCAGCTCCTCCGCCAGCTCTTCGTCCGTGTAATCACCGAGATCCTCGTCGGGATAATCTATTCTCGCGTATATTGAGCTCATCAGCTTAACGAGGGATGCGCGTATGCTTTCAACTCTTTCATTCATCCGAGTACGAGCGGTAAGAGAGCTCAGTCTGAGCTGCTCTCTGCCCGTGGCGTCCAAAAGATTGCCTATCGCCTCAGCCTCGGTTAGCGTAAGCTTTCCGTTTATAAAGGCTCTTCTCGTGAATTCACCGGGCTCGGCAGCTCTCGCTCCGGAACTTAGCAGGGCGGCAAGCACTTCTCCCGTAACCGTTACGCCGCCGTGGCAGCATATTTCAACAGTGTCCTCACCCGTGTATGAATTAGGCGCGGGGAACACGGTCAACAAAACGTCGTCGATGACCTCTCCCGCTTCGGTAATATATCCGTACGTTTGTACTCTGGCTGCGATCTTTTCAAATTCGCGGTTACCTGCCGGCACGAATATCCTTTTCGCAATATCAAACGCGCCATCTCCGGAAAGTCGGATAAGGGCAACCCCACCCTTGCCGGGTGGGGTCGATATTGCCGCGATAGCGTCAGTGTGCCGCGACATTATTTAATTTCTTCATCGGAGCTTACGATCTCGTCAGCGGGGCGGAGCTCCTCAACGGCTGTTGATTCGTTCTCGTCACCATCGGACATGCAGATTTCGTTTGCTACGATGGGATCGGTTATTTCGTTCGCTTCATCGGGAGCAAACTCCTCGGCGAGAGGAGTCTTTTTCTCCTCCTCAAAGATGCCGCGAGGCTTCTTGTCGGTGAGGAAGATGACTATCTTTCTGTTATTGTCAGATCCGATGGAGTTGGTAGAAACGCCCTCGATACCCTGAATTTCCGAGTGAATGATTCTTCTTTCGTAGGCGCTCATAGGCTCAAGCATAACGCTTCTTCTGTTTCTCTGAGCCTTGGCTGCCATTCTTCTCGCGAGAGCTCTGAGAGTATCCTCTCTCTTCTTTCTGTAGCCCTCGATGTCGAGAGTTACGCGGCTCTTATCTCTTTCGCCCTTGGAATTTTTCTTTGCGGAGGCGAGATTGGCGAGATACTGAAGTGCGTCCAGGGTTTCGCCGTGATGACCGATCAGCACGGACGCGTCGTCGCCAACGATGGTAATTCTTCTCGTTCCGTCCTCGCAAGCGTAAAGCTCAGCGTTGGCGGAAAGTCCTATATCGGAGATTACTGTCTTTACGAAATCATAGGACATATCCTCGCCCTCGCTGACATTGCGAAGCTCCATCTTCAGCTCTGCCTCTGGAATTACCTCGCTCTTTGGAGCCTGAGGCTTGTCCTGGACTTCCGGCTTATCATTCTTTCTTTCCGGCTTGTTCTTTTTCTTTTTCTGAGAGGGCTGCTGTCCCTCTGCACGCTGGGATTTATCACGCGCAGGCTTTTCGTGCCTTCTGGGTTTTTCAGGAGCATCCGGTCCCTCGATAAAGGCTCTTACCTTGGCGGGTCTGGACATAAATCCGAAGAAGCCTTTCGTACCTGCGTCGATTATCTCGAACTGAACATCGTCAAGCTCGCCTGCACTCAAAGCGACACGAGCATTTTCTTTAGCCTCAAGGATGTCCTTTCCTGCTGCTGTTATTTCTTTGATTATCATATATTTAATCCTATCGTCAGTCTTTTATATCGGGAATGTCCATACCCGTGTTAATATTTTTCTTATTGTTTGTGGGAGTGATGTCGGGAAGTTCCTCATAGTCGTCCTCATCGATATAGTGAAGAGAACGGTATCTGGGAGCTTCCTTGAGAGCAGCCTTCTGCGCCTTTTCCGCAGCCTTCTGCGCTTTCTTCATTGCTTTGAGCTCTTCCTCTGTGTACTTAGGCAGAGGCATCACGCGAGAGAGAATAAATGTTTGCAGAATACCGAGAGTTGACTGGTATATCCAGTAAAGGCCAAGCATACCGGAGAAGTTGAACGCGATAAACAGCGTCATAGCCGGCATCACAAGGTCCATAATTTTCATCGATGCCTGCGCCTGAGCATCCTGACCTGCCGCTGCGGGATTGGTATTTCCGTTCCACTTGCGTGAGAGGTACATAGACAGCCAGGTGAGTCCTGCAGCGATGAAGGGGATCAGCACTGTGAGTGAGATGCTTTCCGCATTGAAGCTTGGATTCGATGCAAGGTCTATACCGAATAAGGTGAAGTTCGGACGGGAAGCGAGCTTATCCATATAGTCGCCGAGTCCCTCGCCGCCGTTGTTCAGATAGGTGTTGATCTTGCCGATAAGGCCTATCTGGTCGATGCTCTTGAATTCCACGAGATCCGGAATGACGCCGTCTACAGTATTAACTATCTGGTTGATAGCCTGTACAGCCTCATCTCCGAGCTTACAAATGTAGGATAGCGGATTTCTGATAATGTTATAGAGGAAGATGATTATGGGGAGCTGCAGAAGCATAGGAAGACATCCTGACAGAGGACTGTAGCCCTCCTTCTGCTGAAACTCCATAATTTCCTGCTGCATTTTCTGCTGTGTCTGTTGGTCGGTTCTGCCTCTGTACTTCGCCTTTATAAGCTCGATCTTGGGAGCGAGCTTAGCCATTTTTATCTGATTTTTCTGCTGCTTGATCGTAAAGGGGAGAAATACGACCTTGAATATCAGCGCATAGAAGAGAAGCGCCAATATATAGCTGCCGGTGATGCTGCTGAAGAAGCTCATCATAGCTCCGAGCAGCTCGTATAGCCATTTAAACATTTCTTGTTTCCTTTTTTAATAATTAGTTGTAGTTAACCCTCGGGTGAATCCTCACCCGACACGCTTTCCACCGCGGTCGTGTCAAGTCCGCATTCGTCATCATGGTGGTCGTGAGTGCAGGAGCACTCCTCACTAGCATCTTCCATCTCCGGTGGCC
>JAZOTE010000141.1:0-3967 GCA_045657485.1 Eubacteriales bacterium | reverse complement strand
TTGCGTCGTGCGGAGATGTTTGCTCAACCAAAATAAAAGTGGTACGTTCGACTCAAAGATCTCCCCGCGCAGCAAATTCACAGTCAGTTTGCGTAGCAAACAATGGCTGTTAAGCTGGTGTCACTTGCGTTCGAGCCCTCTGGAAAAGAAAAAAGCAGTCCCTTTCAGAACTGCTTTATGGGGTAATAGTATAAAAATGCAACTATTCATTTTTGAACAAGTGGACATTCAATTACACAACGATGCACAGTAGTCGGACGATATGAAAGAATTCTGTCTGCCTTTTTCATAGCATCGGCAAGATTTTCCTCTGTTATCTCGTCAGGTACGTTGATATTCGTGTTAGAGCCCGTATATTTGTGTCCTTCCTCACCGCAAAGCGCGTATCTCTTGGACCAATCACACGCCTTCGCATCGGTAGGTATCCACTTGTACTTCTTGCCGCAAAGTTCAATATGTGTCATCTTTTCGGCGCGAAGTGCGTTTGCAGGACAAGCCTTTATACAAGCGTCGCAGTTATCACAGGTACAGTCTGCCGATACCTTCTTCGCCTTGACTATTTCGTCCAACGGTGCGTCCGTAATGATAGCAATAAAGTCTTGACTGAATCCGTGCTCTTCTGTGTAACACATTCCGTTTACGGTAAGCTGTCCTATTCCTGCCTCAACCGCTTCAAGCTGATTGCAGAATGCATCGGGAAGCTCTCCTCTCGGTGTTCCCATATCTCCGCCTATACCCGTGAGATTGTATGTTGCAACAGCACTATATCCCTTGCCCTGCAGATATTTTTCGATCTTAAAGGAAGAGTATGCAAGCTCAAAGGTCGTTTCATATTTGGAATACATATAAGGTCCAACCGCATATGCAGGCGGCTTGATAGTCATTTTCTGAACTATCTCGGGGTAATGTATGCCCATCATAATTACATTCTTTGCGCCTTCGAGATGATCGGAGGTTTTATTTATCTTTCTCACACAGCTTTTTGAGTTGGGCTCAAAAATATGGAATCTCGGAGTTTTTGAAGCCATTTCGATGATAGCTTCTCCTCCTTTTACGGGAATAAGCTTTTTCGCAAGATTATCGAAACGTTCAGCGGGAACTATCGCATAGGTCTCGCTTCCTTCTATATCCATTATATTACAGAGATTCTCTGTAAGAGAAAGCTTAACGTTATCGACCGGCTCGTTCAAATTGTAATATTCATATCTTGAAAAAGGTGCATTTGTAAGAAGAACCTCAACAAGCGTTATCTCATCGTCCTTCTTATCGATACCTGCAGCCATAAGATATGCATCCGCATCGAGTTCGGGACTGTTCAGCGTTTTATAACCATAATCGTCAATAATTCTCGCGGCATCAAGACGCGCAAATCCGGAAAAATGAGCAAGAGCTGTTTGCTCTGCGCTAATCGTTCCAAAGCTTTCATTTCCGTAACCATTACGGGCGTTGATCTTATCGCCCTGTGCCTGCGCTGACTTTTTGCAGGAAATGGTCATGACCACAGCGCCGTTTGCATATTCGTATGCATCTTTTGCACCAAGTGCGTCGATCGTTTTACTGTCAAGGAATACCACGTTGTCAATATTATAACGACCAACGAAATCGACAACTTCATCATAAAGTCTTCTATGTACGGGCAATTCGAGATCCGCAACGCTGTGCTTTCTTCTCATGGGCGCAGATGTGTGCGTTCCGCCGTCGCTTCTCAAATGCTTGGGAAGACAATATTTTACACAACAACCCATTTCTCCGCCGCGCATGCCGTACTTATCAATGTGATCGAGTATTACCTGCTCATCAACGACATCGGGAATCTCAAGATCAAGATCCAAATCGAAATGCTCTGCCCACGCACAGCGCCAAAGATTTTTATTTGCAAATCTGAATACTTTGTCCTCAACTTCGATCGTCTTTACGCCGTTGCATTCTTTTCTGTAAGCGTCTGTGGGACAATGCTTGATGCACTCTCCGCACATATCACAAAGCTTTGTTTCATCATACATAGGTGTAAAAGAAAGCGGAGCGTTTGTGATAATAGAGATAAATCTGTTTCTCGGACCGTATTCAGGAGACATAGTAAGTCCATGCCAGCCGAGCTGACCAAGCCCTGCACAGGTTGCCGCGTAAATGTGTGACATATCCGGTGCAAATGTTGCGCTCAATTCTCCAAACGGGCGGTAACGCCAAATATTTGAAGCCGCTATAGGAATTGCTTCGTATCCAAGGCTGTCAAGATAACGAGCGACTCTGAAAGCAATGTAATCAAGCTTAAGGTTCATAACATACTGTATAGAGTAAGGGCCTATGATCTGAGGATGCTCCTCTCCGCCAAGCTCTATTGCCTCATCAAGATGATGTATCGCACATACAATAACACTCTGCGCAGTCGGCAAAATTCCCTGCGGACTCATCATGATCGGTGCATTTTTAAAGCGGGAAATCGGAGAAACTCCAACAAGATCCGCACCAATTTTATAAGCACATTCTTTAACCTTCGCAGTAAGATTCGTATTCATATCAATATCCTCCCTTTTATAATTTAAGTATAACATCTTAAATCAAATAATCAAATACATTTTTCAGTTAAAACAGTGGACTTTTCGCTCAATATGTGTTATACTGCAAATAACGACTTAAAGCAACGAAGGATAGACTATGATATACGATTTTGACGAGCTTTCATTCCAAATACTCAGCGTTCTCAGCATCGATCACCCAAAGGGATTTTTCAAGGTGCAAGGCAGACAATACGCCGCTCTCGCCTATAGAGTTTCAGGCACGGCAGAATTTAATTTCGACGGAAAACATATAACGTCCAATCCGGGTGATATCACCTTTATTCCGGATAATATATCATACGACGTAAAGCACTCAGGCGGCAATATGATAGTAATTCACTTTACCGATTGCAACTACCGTGTTCCGGAAAACATCTCTCTGAACAATCAAGCCTACGTAAGCAGCCGTTTCACGGAGCTTAATAAAAATTGGGAGCAAAGACGTTCGATCATCGGTACAAAAGCAAAAATTTTTGATATTTTGGAAGTATGCTTTGAATTAAATGTCAAAACAAACCCTGCTCCTTTGGCGCAAAAGGCAAAGGAGCTTATTGACAATAATTATTCCGACCCCGAGTTCAACATCGAAGTACTCACACAAAAGCTATACACAAGCGCATCAACGCTGCGGAGAATTTTTTCTGACAGATTCGGCATACCGCCAAAGCAGTATCTCTTAAAAGTTCGATTGGACACAGCTGCCGCGCTGCTGTCCCAGGATTTTTTGTCGGTGATTGAAGCATCTCGAAGAAGCGGATTTAATGACGAGCGTTATTTTTCAAGAATATTCAAAAAGAGATACGGGAGATCTCCTTCAA
Source organism: Eubacteriales bacterium (assembly GCA_045657485.1). Classification (GTDB taxonomy): domain Bacteria; phylum Bacillota; class Clostridia; order Oscillospirales; family CAG-272; genus UBA1740. Next base: position 591 of record JAZOTE010000141.1, on the reverse strand, counting down.
GATTCAACAAATCTATGAACTAAGCCATATTATATATATCACCTAAACATTATTCTGTCAAGTAAAATATTCACCTGCGGTGAATGTGAAATAATTTTCTCACGAAAACTGTAAAATATCTCACTTCTTTCGATGTGAAATGAAATTTGCCAACATTCGCGTTAGCGAATATTTCACACGCCGCAAGCGTATTTCACATTTTGCAGAAATATTTCACTTGCACGAAGACCAAATTTCGTTGAAAAAAGCACTTCTTTCGAAGTGCTTTTTTCTAGCTCCCCCTGCTGGGCTTGAACCATGCGACGAGCTCCGCTTTGCTACGCCACACGAACTCACGAGTTCGTGTCTCAGCGCAACAAGTTGCGCAATCATGATGTCGGACAGTCCAAGCATAACAAAAGAAAGTGAACAAGAAATGCCCGAGGCTTTTGCCTCAGGCTTTCTTGTTGACTCCCCAAACTGGGTGAACGAGGGCAAAACAATTAATAATTGTTTTGCCGATGTGAAGTCAACAAAGCAAGGAGTAACGAAACAAATCTATGATTTGCGAACGTTACGACTATGCGACTTGACGGGCGCGTAGCGGAACCA
>JAZOTE010000140.1:0-6821 GCA_045657485.1 Eubacteriales bacterium | reverse complement strand
GGGGGGGTATTTCTCGTGATTCATTTTGATTAGCGCTATCTGTTGCGCTGTGTTCTCTCTTCCACTCTTCCGGTTATTCAATGTTGAAGTTCTTTATCAATTAAAAGAAGCCGGCTCTCGTGAGTCGGCTCCTCTTCGTCTTGTTTGTTCTTATCTCTCGTCGGTGTTCTTCTCTTCGTCTCCGTCGTTCTTGGTGTCGTTCTCCGGGGATCTGTTATCACCTGTCTTAATATATCTAATTGTTATATATCCGGTGAAGGCTGTTCTATCACTGTTGGTTGTTATTCTAAGCTTGTTTCCGGCTGTGTATAATGCGATGATCCCGCCTTCATCGGGGTATATATAGGGTAAAGGTATTACATATGCCGGTGATATCCCCACTCCTTCAAAGCCTACAACCTGCATATTGTTATCGAGTGAATATTCTTTTACGGTGTTGTTGGGTAATGTTCCGAAGTTTATAGTTTTTTCGTAAACTGTCGATTCATCAATCCACTTTCCAACGATCTTTTCATCGGTACTATAAGTACTCTCATCTTCTATTGCTGTCTCCACTCCGTCAAGTCCCCTGATCAGGGTATCAATAACTGCGGGAGCGTTGGTTTGTGTGGTTCTAAGTGCCTTCCTAAGGTTTGCTATACTTTCTTTAATTCCCATTGTTTAACTCCTTTCAAGTTAGATATAAACGCCTTCGCTGCATAGGCTTTTTATCCTGGTTAATTCGTTTTCGGTGGCTCCTACTATTCCCTCTATGTCTATATCCTCACATACACAAAGGCCCTCACACTCTCCCAGGGTGGTGTTTATGTATGAGGGGTAGCCCAACACTTCTTGGAAGCTCTCCGGTTCCGCTGTAATGGGTCTCGTGATCCTGATGTAAGGATAAAGCACGGAACAAAAACCGCTGTTTGCTACGATGTTACCTTTGCTTGATACGTTTGGCCTAAATCCGCCGTTAAGAGCTGTCTCCGCTGTATTGATCATTCCCATAGCTGGGTTAGTTATTCCCTGTGTACAAGCGTTTATGAGCGATCCTACCATGTTACCGTAGTTAATCGCGCTCAATGGTATCTGTATAGCGCAATTTCCCTGGTATGCGTGCTGAGCTTCCACGTTCGCTATAACGTCGCCGTTGGGAAGTACAAAGGAAGGCTTACTACATAGTACGTTAGCTACGCACATACCAGTAAAGAAATCTATCGTGTACTGTACATTGATACTGCCGCCCATGCACTCGCTCACGTCGATAGAGACAGTTCCAATAAACGGTAGATAAAGTTCTATCTGCGATTCATAATCGAGGAAGCTTCCCCAGTTCTCCGGGATCTGTAAAGTACCAAAGTCAACGACTTTAAACTCGCTGCTTAACCTGTTTCCGGTTGCGTCGAAGCCTAACGCTGCTCCGCCGGCTGCAGCTGCAAGCCACCCGCCCAGCTTTATATTTTCCGAGCTTCCCACGTCGGGATTAGTAGGGAAAACCATTAGCGATATTATGAAGTCCAGCGGATTTATGCTCAAGCTCTGCAGAAGTCCCAGGAGCGTAGAACCATATAAGCACTGTCCCACTTTATTCAAATTGGCTGTGTCGATCATGTAGCAATTTATAAAGCCTGATCCTACGGCGGAAGCCTGGCTCTCGTCGGGAGCTCCTGGCTGTGTAATTGGATCGCCTTTATATCTTGGCCTGTCTCCCGGTTCCGTTCCGCGTCCGCCTATGCCTGGTCTGTTCTTGTCGGTATAAGCTCCTGTCGGTTTAAAGTCCTTGTCTCCGGGGCTCGCTCCTGTCTCCGCTTCGGCCCATATTTCGTTTAAGCTGTCTGAGTTTTGGGGCTGATATACAAAGGCCCACACTCCCGCATCTTCGTTATAAATATAAAATCCGAAGCGCTGGATCATATTTAACATACCGACGGCAAACCATACATAACTTTGCGTGTTACGGCTTCCCCAGGTATTAATACCCACTGTCGGGCTCCCGCCGGATTGTGCTTCTATCCTAAATTCCCAGGCCATATCAGACGGAGCGTAACTATCGTGATAGATATTTATACTGTACGCTGTGCTTGGCGGGTTTGGATAATAATTACCGCTCATATTATCCAGGAGAATACTCTCGCTCTTTAATGGATCCGCGGGCCTATTGTTCCAAGTGCCTTGTTTAGCTGTCCAGGAAGTACCGCCGGAAGCCTGAGAAAGTCCGCCGGGGTATCCGCTCTCGAAGTTTGTTAAATCTCCAAGCTGTACAACCGGATAATACTTACCTACTCCACTTTGATATAATACTATCTCCATTAGCCGGCTCCTATTGTCGTTAAGATGTAACAGTTATTTTGTCCGTTAAATTTGGTCTGCTCCGGAAACTTTAACACCGCGCTGGCTGTCCTACGCTCTACTGGGAGCTTCGGATCAGGAAGATATAAATCGAAGTGCCAAGGGTTCCGGGCTACTACTGCGGGAGAGCTTAAGAGCGCACTCTTAAAGCTCATCAAAGGATCGCTCATATCACAAACAAAACGCACAAGCTGGCCACGTTCAAGCTCACTGTGGCAGTAATAATATCTTCCAAGATCCGGGATATATACATAGTTTGCTTTTATGGCTCCCTGGGCTCCGCTTAGAAGTATCTCGGGCCGTTCTATGTCTACCGGTTCCTTAAGCTTTACTGTGGCAGTGCTGATAAGGCTCAGCACTTTATTAACCGCGTGTGCGTTGGAGCTGTTGTTATAGAATGTTACGGTAGTGTCCATATTAACAGTCCCCCACAAGTAAAAGCTGCTTCTGTATATCTTCGAAGATTAGCTCCATAAATTTAAAATTAATCCATTGCTTCTGATGTTTTTCGAGAAGATCTGAGGCTGTCATTGTGCCTATGTTGCCCTTGCGGGTAAGCGTCCACTCGTCCGTATCAATGGTATCTGTGCGGGCTCCTTCTGTGTCTGTGTGCTGGCCTATGGTGTCCTGGCGCTGGGTGCTCTCGTCCTGGCTTTCCGGTGCAAAGGTAGCCTCATTATAAGGCGCTACGCTGTGCGTGTTGGTCTGAGCTCCAATGGTGTCTGTGTGCTGGCCTATCGTGTTTTCCTGGCTGCCTTTTACGTTAGACTGGTGCTGTGCTCCGGTGGTCTCTGTAAGATCGTAGTTATACGTCAAAGGATCGTCCTCGTCCGTTACAACTTCTATACGGTAAAGCTCCTCGTATCTCTTCCGGTTCATGGTAAGAATACTCAGCACGTCAAATTTAAAGTTAGTCACGCTCGCGCTCTTCTCTTCTTCTTCCAGGAAGTCCAAATAGTAAAAATTCTTATACCGGCGTGCAAACTCGCGATCATACTCCGCTGCAGCTGCGCCGTAAGTCAGATCCCAAAAGTCGAAGCCTGTCACAGTAGGGAGAAGCTCGCCGTCGGGTATTACTTCTTTGTACAGTTCAATTATCTTAAAGGGTCTGTATCTGCTCATTCTGCTTATCCTCTACTTTCGGATCGGTAAACATATTTATATAGTCCAGATCCTCGTTAAGCTCTACGCTCCAATTAGTACCAAAGAGCTTGTTTACTCTATCAAAGCCTTCTTTGCGTGCTTCTAACATATCTTTAAGATTTACCAAAAGCGCCGGAGTGTCTGCGTTGGCCTCGTCGCTTACAGTGTTTGATCTCTTATCAAGTCCGGTTTTTATACCGATGTCGGATAAGAAATCTGATAATATACGCTGTCTCGTGTTCCAAAGCTCTTCTACTCCCTGGGTTATATTGGTATGAGCTCCGGCATACTCAACGCCCATATCTCCGGGATCAGCTACAAAGCCAAACTTTCCCTCGAAAAGTCTCACAAAGAAATTGTGAAAGCCGTTCTGCTGGATCTGAGACTTAGCAACCGGAGCGCCGTTAGGAATACGCGCCATGATAGCCGTATCTATAAAGGTGATCTCATTATGTGCTAAGAGCTGCGCATAGTGGTGTACAAGGTCGTAAAGAGGGTTAGCGAGAGTATTATTATAAATTACTTCTACCTCTTTCCCGACTTCCAACGTATGAGACCAAACAGGGCTCCTAACAGTATAAAAAGGCTTCCTGTCTCTATACTTTCCAACGCCGGAAGGTGTACCAAAAAAGGCCGTGAGCTCGTTGTCCAAAGGGAGTACAGCTATACCGGCATGGCCCCTGATCATGAGCCTAACTTCTACCTCATGAGGCGGTATCGGGTCTGTTACTTCCTTGAAGAGTTGACAGCAACGCTGGAAAAGCTCATCTCTCCAAAAGAAATAATAAGAGCTGTAAGTCGTGGACTCCCTCGCGTAAGTCGCTATATTGATGATAGATTCATCTAAATACTGATTAAGGTACATATTTACTCCCACTTTAAGAGAGCGCCGTCCGGCAGATCTTCCATGCTATATCCACTCTTTAAAAGCAAAATATAAATGTTATAGCTGTTGCCTGTGAGCTTCTTCGAGATCTGTCCCAAGTCCTCGCCCTTCTTGTATATGTGCTCGTTCTTTTTTTTCGTTGTTTTCTTCTTTGCCATAATCTTTTTAAAATAGGCGCCTGGCCTAAACCAAGCGCCTAACAGGGATAAAATATATCAAGGCCGCTGCATAGCCTTAATATCAAGGTGATACGGGATCAGCGATATAGAATACCCACATATTAAGGTGAGGATCTACGGCATAGCCCGTCTCGGCCTCTTCGCCGTGTATCGTTCTACGCTGTCTGGGATCTGCTACTTCCCAAGTATAAAGCTCGCCGAAGTATGCTTTTATAGCGTCCTCGTCTCTCAGGAAGGCAATAACGCCGGTCTGTGATACTTCGATAGCAGCTCCGGTTGACTCATCAGCATAAACGCCGACGTTCTTAATATCAACCTTTGAGGCTTCCATGAAGTCATAAGCTCCGCTTGAATAAATACCGGAGCCCTGCCATGAGGGAACCTCTTCGTAGCCTTCCATTGTGACCATTTCGCTATGATAAGAGTTAGCATAGAGATTAAACTTAGAAGCGCTCGCAAACTCGGTAAGCACATCGAGGCGGGTCTTATCTGCGGGAGTCCAAGTCTTAAATCCGGCTACGTTAAACTTAATAGAGGGCTTCTTCATATATCCGCGGAAGTCGTCGATAGTCTTATTTGCAAAAGCGAGGAAATCTGCACTATTCATGCAGTTTGAAACCTGGAGAGATACCGGAGCTCCCTCGTTGTAAACCCGGAGGAGGTTTGTCGCTTTTCCGTTATGGAGACAGAGAGCAATACCGGTATTGATCGCCAGTGCTTCCAGATCTTCCATGTCGATGTTGATCTTAGAGCTGATTACAGTATAGAAGCTGTCGATAAATGCTCCCATGGAAGCCTCATCGAGGAAAGCGTCTTTAATTACGTGATAGCTCCAAGTCTTTTCAATTGCCCAGGTTCCGCGCTTACCGAAAAGCTTAGTCTCGATATTGATAGTAGAATTTACATCATAAGGGCTCTTAGCGGTGATAGTGGGCGGATTTTCGCCGTCGGATCCGCTCCAAGCGAAGTTCTCGGAAGCGGCGGGAAGATCGCTATAAACGCGCTGTACAAACACGCCAAAATTTATGAGGTCTGTGATAACGCCTCTGTTCTGACGCTCGTAAAGTCTCGTCATTACTTCGGTCTTTGCGATACGGCAAGCGAGAGCTCCGAACCACTGATCGAGTCCCGCGTAGGGATTCTCCGCAGTATGGATCTCTGAGAGCTGTCTACCAAGGTCTACAAAAGAGCTGGTATCCTTTACTCTTACGGCTGTTGATCCCAGGAAGTCGCTCGCTGCATCATTTACAAGGCTGTAAATCTGCTGTGTAATTCCCATTTTTAATCTCCTCTTTAAAAATTAGTTTTGTGATATATCTTCCTGGGAGCCTACTTCCGGCTGTGGCTGCTCTTCCGGCTGTGGCTGCTCTTCAGCTTTTACCGAAGCTGCTCCCTCTACAGAAGCTTGTTTTACATCTGCAGCTTTTCCCTTGTCGTCGGCTGTCGGTGTGTAGCCTTCTACGGCGCTATCAATTGCCGGAGCGGGCTCGGTCTTTGGAAATACTTTCTCGTATGCTTCGTAAGGAAATCTCATATTTTACCCCTTTCTAATCTTCAATGTGTAAAATTTTACACACTTCTATTATAGTTATCCATTTTACATAATGCAAGAAAAAAGCCCTTATAACCGGCTACAAGGTTATAAGAGCTTAATTCTGTGATGATTGGTTTAACTATTATGGTCTATCTCTTCTATCGGAAGTCGCCAATAGAGATTATAGCATATATTTAAGTATATTACAATTTCATCTGTCCGACGACTCCGCGAAAGTCGTTCGCTGTGAGATTATCGGAAAAACAAGCTTTATTTGTCCGTATACACTCGCGCATATATTGCTCAGGCCTATTATCCTTAAATCCCGCCGTAGTCATCGGATCCGCTGAGAATTGATCGGTAATGATCCTTTGGATCTTCCTCTTTCCTGTGAAGGGATAAACGTATAAGAGGCGAGCTCCGTCGTATGGATCTATTAAGAGCTGCAGCACAAAAGAAAAGTTAGAAGTCTGTAAAAGCAGCTCGTAAACATTTTCATAAGCCTCTACCATTTTCGGGAGCTTCGGCTCTTCTACTACGTCCCACTCTCCGGCCATGATCGTTTTTGAAGCACGACCAAAAAACATTTTGCCGGTTCCCTCGATGTGGCCCGTATACTCGATAGCGATCTTTATCTCGTTGCCTTCTCCGGCTTCATCATGGTAGTTATAAATCTGAATTGTGCCGGGCTTCTGAGTGAATACCTTTGGCGTCCAATTTTTGAAGTAAGGCACGTTACGCGATATGG
>JAZOTE010000139.1:0-1371 GCA_045657485.1 Eubacteriales bacterium | reverse complement strand
ACGAGCTTCCCGCAAGACGCGAGGAGGTCGAGCACGCAGAGGAGGAAGGAATCGAGTTCCGTCTGCTTTGCAATCCCACCGAAATCCTCGGTTATAGCAATCCCGATAATCCAAGAGACCCTAAGAACGGTTTCGTTACGGGTATGACTTGTGTCAGAATGGAGCTTGGCGAGCCCGACGAGCGCGGCAGACGCCGCCCCGTGGTTGTTGAGGGCAGTGAATTTACGCTTGACGTAGATACGGTCGTTATGTCTATAGGCACGTCTCCCAATCCGCTTATAAAATCCACCACCGAGGGACTTGAGGTCAACGCTCGCGGGGGAATAATAGTCAACGAGGACGGACTTACCTCTCGCGAAGGCGTTTACGCAGGGGGCGACGCCGTTACGGGCGCGGCTACGGTTATCTCAGCTATGGGTGCGGGCAAAACTGCGGCAAAGGCTATTGACGAAGCTCTCTCAAAGTAAGATATATCAATATAGTCAATACGGCTAAAACAAATTGGTATTTCACAAATCAACAATATAGTGATATAATTATGATGTCAACCATACAGTTGTCCTCGTCCATAACGATGAGTCCGCCCGAGCCCATCATCAAAGGCACTCATTTAAGACAGAACATCTGGGGAAAGGTCGCTTTAGGAAGAGGCGGCCTTTCTTTTTTTGTAATATTATAAGATAAATTGTCGAATAGTTATTGAAATATCGCCCGAAATATGATATAATATACGCATAAAATGAATACGAGACAGGCAACCGTTATGATGATACGCCCACCTTCTCCAGCGTCCCAAACAATGCAATTACATAAAATGCGTAAGCAGTTTCGTCAAATTGATGAAACTGCTTATTTTTATTGATAATGCAATTATCGATTATGGTTATATCGATACGCATAATACCGATATAACATTTTAATTATTCCCAAGAAGCCGATCGTGTGTTAAAATATTAACAGTTCGACAAGGAGGTGGCAAATGAACGGATATTCTATCCCAAAGGCGACGCTCGGACGGCTTCCACAGTATCTTGAATATTTGAGAAGCTTACCCGAAATGCGCCGCACAATATCGGCAACTGCGATTGCCAAGGCATTATCGCTCGGCGACGTTCAGGTTCGTAAGGATCTTGCGGCTGTTTGCGGTGCGGGCAAGCCCAAGATTGGTTATGAAACCGATAAATTGATAACCGACATTGAAAGCCATCTCGGATATGAGAGACTGACCAATGCGGTTCTCGTAGGAGCAGGAAAACTCGGCAGAGCGCTTCTTGATTACGACGGCTTCGAGGATTTCGGAGTGAAGATCGTTGCAGGCTTTGACTGTAATGAAACGGTACTAAAGAAAGGCGCAAAGGATATATTGCCAAT
>JAZOTE010000138.1:0-2225 GCA_045657485.1 Eubacteriales bacterium | reverse complement strand
AATGACAGACGAGATGCCATCAAATTTCCATTTTACAAACCAGGCAATCAGAATAGACGAAGGTCTTATTGACGCTCTTGACGACTTCATTCGTAATCATCCCGACACCGTGCTTATAGCGATAGATACGCTCAATTATATACGCCCGGAAAGCAAGAATGCGAACCTCTATGAGAAGGATTATAACGACCTTATTCCTCTCCATAAATTCACTCAGTCGCATAACGTTTCACTGCTGGTTGTTCATCATACGAGGAAGATGCAAGACAACGATCAGTACAACGCTGTTTCGGGTTCAACGGCTCTCGTTGGCGCGGTTGATAACTATTGGCTTTTGCTCCGTCCGAAGCGTACCGAAAGACGCGGTAAGCTCTTTATTTCGGGGCGTGACGTGATTGACCGAGAGATAGAGCTTAGGCTCGATGATAACTGTATTTGGCAGGTTAGTGACGGCACGGAATATGTTCACGAAGAGCTCAATTTGACGGTGAAAGCGACACAGCTATATCTCTTCTCCCATACAGATATTATCACCGATGGCGAGTATTCCTGCGGCGCTTCAGAGCTCAGCGAAGGCATCAAAAATAAGCTCGATATTGACATTCCCTCGAATATGATAAAGAAGAATTTGGTGCGTTATCACGAGCAGCTTTCGAAGATCGGTTTGCGATTTGAGAGCGTAAGAACGAACTCCCAGAGGATACTGAAATTCTCTCTCAATGACGAGGAAATTACGATACTTGACGAGGGTTCTAAAGAGGAGAAAAGAAAGCCAATTATAACAGTCAGTGACAGCGTGACGGCTCATTGGATAGCGGCAGATACGCTGTCAAAGGGCGATGCGTGTACAGCATAGTGACGGTAAAAATCAGTAGCAAACCAGCTGTCACGCTGTCACCGATTTTAATGAAAATAGCGCTAAAATTTAGGATAGTGATAGAAAGCTTTGCTACGCTTGCTCTGGGGCAAGCGTAGCGCATGGACGTCCACCGAAATCGGCGGCGACCTAAATAGCGCTATTTATTTTTGGGCAGAAGCCCATACCCACTTTAATTATTGAAAGGAGATGACGGTTTGAGAACGCAAACTGAAACGGTAACAATACGCCTTACACCCGAAGAAAAAGAGCTTCTTGAGAGACTGAAAAAAGAATCGGATTCTCCCTCGATGCGCAAGTTTATTCTCGATATGTGCGTGACAGGTAAGGTCGTTGTAAACTCGGATTTGAGAGAGGCAAACAAGGAGCTTCGTTACCAAGGAAACAACCTAAATCAGCTGACGAGGCTCTGCCACCAGGGAGCGATAAGAGTCGTCAATCTTGACACTCTTTTGACCTCTTACAGAAGGCTACTTCTCGCCATCGGAGGTGACACTAATGGCGACCATAAATAACATACCCGAGAAAAATCAAACGCCCAGCGCACAGCTCGGAGTTATCGAATATTGCATACAAGCGCATAAAACAGTGCTCGATGAAAGGACGGTTTTCGTGACCGGTTATAACTGCGTAACCGACGTGGCCCACGAGTCGTTTTTAGCAACGCAAAAGATATTTGACCACTCGCCAGAAGGCCCGCGATTGTACCATTACGTACAGTCCTTCTCCCCCGATGAAGACGTTTCACCCGAGACAGTGCACGAGATTGGTTTGGCGCTTGCGAAGGCGTTTGGTAACCGTGAGGTACTCGTTGCAACGCATATTGACAAGGAGCATTTGCACAATCATTTTGTCGTAAACGCATACGATTTGGAGACCGGAATTAAGCTCCGAGCTAACCTGGATTTGCTCTGTGAGCTGCGTAATAAGAGTGATGAAATATGCAAGACTTACGGACTTTCGACGCTTGATCCTTACACGCATAAACGCAATTATGAGAACCTCGGGCAGAAGGAATACAGAGCAGCTATAAAGGGTGAAAGCTGGAAAATGCGCCTCTGCTTTGTCATAGACGAATGTATGAAAAGTGCGCTGACAAAGGACGAGTTTATTGCCTCGATGGAAGCGCAAGGCTACGGTGTAATATGGACGGATGAGAGAAAATATATAACCTATATTGCCCCCGGCGAAGAGGGGAAAAATCCGCGCCGAGTTCGAGATATAAAGCTACACGAAGATAAATATTTGAAGGAGAATATGGAAAATGAGTTCAGAATCAGGCAAGGCGAGGCTCAACAATTTGAAGATGATAAATGCCCCGAAGAAAGAGACGGAAACGGTAACGATT
>JAZOTE010000137.1:0-1414 GCA_045657485.1 Eubacteriales bacterium | reverse complement strand
ATCCGGGTTCGATTGGAATTTCTCCGCTATCCACAAGTCATCACCGACTATTTCAACAGGCGTGTGTTCGGTCCTCCACAGCGTTTTACCGCTGCTTCAACCTGCTCATGGATAGGTCACCCGGTTTCGGGTCTACGACGTGATACTTATCGCTCTTTTCAAACTCGCTTTCGCTTCGGCTCCGATACTTTATATCTTAACCTCGCATCACATCGTAACTCGCCGGCCCGTTCTACAAAAAGTACGACATCACACGCATGTGGTGCTATGTCTGCTTGTAAGCATACGGTTTCAGGTTCTTTTTCACTCCCCTCCCGGGGTTCTTTTCACCTTTCCCTCACGGTACTATACTCTATCGGTCACATGGTCGTATTTAGCCTTAGGAGATGGTCCTCCTTCCTTCCGTCAGGATTCCTCGTGTCCCGACGTACTCCGGATACCGCTAAACTTCAACGCGTTTTCATATACGGGGCTGTTACCCTCTTCGGCCTACCTTTCTAGGTATGTTCTATTAACGCGCTTTCTTGCTATAACGCGGTCCAAACCCCATAAGTATTTCTACCTATGGTTTAGGCTCTTCCAATTTCGCTCGCCACTACTTTCGGAATCGATATTTTCTTTCTTTTCCTCCGGGTAATTAGATGTTTCAGTTCCCCGGGTTCCCCTCATTACGCTATGTATTTACGTAATGATAATACAACATTACTTGTATTGAGTTTCCTCATTCGGATATCTACGGCTCAACGTTCATTTGCAACTCCCCGTAGCTTTTCGCAGCTTGTCACGTCCTTCTTCGGCGCCATGTACCAAGGCATCCTCCTGTATGCTCTTTGTAGCTTATTCTTTATTAACATAAGTTTGCACTTACGTCCTATACAGTCTTATTCTCTTCTTTAAAAAAACTCAAAACGAACTTTGAATTCATATACTCTCGTATTAAACCTTCTATTTTACTAGAATATTCGTTTCTTTTTGCCTTCTGTACTTTGTTCTCGTCTATATATCTTGGAAAATATATATACTCTACTATGCAGTTGTCAATCTACGCACTCAACAACAGTTGAGTTTAACGCTCATAATGAGCCTTAATGGTGGGCTCGAATGGACTCGGACCATCGACCTCACGCTTATCAGGCGTGTGCTCTAACCAGCTGAGCTACGAGCCCATATTTGGTGGAGGTAAACGGGATCGAACCGATGACCCCCTGCTTGCAGGGCAGGTGCTCTACCAGCTGAGCTATACCCCCATTTCAAATAATTTACTCGCAAAAATCGCCTCTTAAGGCGTTTTTTGCTATAAATTACTGATAATAATAATGCTCCGAACTATTATACGGAGCACTCTTATATTAAAAATGAATAAGAAGGAAATAAACAATTTCTGTATCGACTAGGATAATGTTTATAAGCATTG
>JAZOTE010000136.1:0-14014 GCA_045657485.1 Eubacteriales bacterium | reverse complement strand
TCTAAGGGGTCTAATTTCGATTTTAGCCTCCTGACGATAAAGATATAGGCATGGTCTCTAAAACGCTCGATATGACAAAATTTGTGCAATATGCAACAAAAAACGACCACCGAAGTGATCGTTTTTCGTGCATTTCGACGATTTAACTAAATTTAATCATATAACCCGCCTGACCGTATGTGCGTACAGAAAATCCTGTTGTGTAATTTGAGATATCAATAGGAGTGCCCGCGGATACAGTAGCGCCCGACTGAGCGTCCGATAATGAATCATTTACATGTATTTCCGAACTTGTTCCAACAGTTACAGTTATAGTCGCCGTTGTAAAACCCTTTAAACATTCAATAGGGATAGCAACAGTATTATTGTGAGGATTAGTATCGTACCTCGGCAAATATACAGTATCAAATACGTTAGAATCGCCACCACATCTGATAAGTGCCATATAATCACCTCCTTAATTCTGAGCTTTAACGGCAACGACAACGTCTGCCGCCTGAGCCTCAAATGTAAGAGTTACAACCTGACCGCTTACCGATACGTTAGAGGGATTGACTCCAAAAGTATCAGTATATACGTCAAGGAGTGTATTTGCGCCAATAGTCTGAGCCGCAAATGTGAGGGCAAGAGAAGTCTGAGCCGCCTCAAGTGTGCCCCTCTGTACCTCTACGGCGGCGGCGCTAGGAATAGCGGCAACAACCTCGTCAATAGCCGCCTGAACATTTGTAGCGGTCAAACCTGAGCTAGTATTATTATAGCTTACATCATCAGCGTCAACACCTCCCTGAGGTATCTCGCCCGCGAGCTCATTGATAGCTCCGATAATAGTCTTGTCCTGAGTTGTAGGCTCGCCAGTGCCAATCAGAGAGTTAATTGTATTAACTGAGCCCTGAAGTGAGGAAAGGTCAGCGGCTACGCCGCCCGCTCCGTTAATCTGAGTATCAAGTGTAGAAATGCTAAGCGCGTTAGCGTCTGCCTTTCCGTCGGCGGTATTAGCTTTAGACTGAGCGTTATCAGCGGCGTCCTTTGCGCCCTTAATAGCGGTGTCGATTTTAAGCATATCGCCGTTGTAGTTAATGAGATATGAGGTCTTATCTGAGCCCTCATACTGACAAAGGTCATAATTGACTGTTCTCTGCATAATAGCTCCTTTCTTTACTCGTCAATAAGGATTGTGTGAGCAAACTTATCATAGTTGATTGCGTTGATTTCCTTAGCGTCGTACTCTAAAGCCGTTAGGTCGAGCGCGTCGTAGTCACTCGCAATAATAGCGCCGTCTCTCATTGATACGCCATACCAATCAAACCAATATGCGGTGAGTTCCATAGCGTCGAAATCTGCCGCCGTGATTTCGAGAGCGTCATACTCTGCCGCGGTGAGCGCCTCTTTATGCAAGTCTGCCAATTCAAGTATAACAACCTGATTTTTAACAATCAAGCCATTAAACGGGTCTCTCATAAAGTGATTAGGGTCAGGATAGTCGAGGAGGTTGTAGCTCTGAGTATCATACTCATAAGCGGTTAGCTCCTTAGCGTCGTAAACTCTAGCGAGTAATTGGAGTGAGTCGTATTGACTAGCCGTAAGACCGAAAATATTAAAGTGGAGATATAAGTCATTTATAGCCGTCTGCACGTTTGTTTGAGTGCCCGTTACGGGGTTATTAACAATGAGGTTTTCGTAGTCGGGTAAATGAGCGATAAAGTCCGCGAGCCTATCGTCTACATATTCCCTGACATTATCGTTAATAACGCTTATCTGAGTCTCGAGATATACAAGGAGTCTGTTAATCTCGACTTTCATACTAGCAATATCACTTTCTACGCTCGCCTTGAGGTCGTTAAATACTTTAGTGAAATCGGCTATCGCCTCTCTAAACTCTGCCTCAATGTCCGCCTGAGTCTGAGCGAGCTCGTCTCTAATTTCCTTTTTAAGAGCCTCAAACTCACCCTCGAGCTTTGCGGTCAGGTCGGCGAATTCTTTATTGACCGCCGCCTCGAAAGTATCAATCTCGTTGGCGATACGATTAACCTCAGCTTTAAGCTCCTGATACTCAACTTTGTGAGTCGCCATCCATGATTGGAGCTCTTTAATGTCGTCTACAATCTGTTGATAAGTTTTGAATATCCAATCGAGATTAGTGTCGCTGATATTTCGATAAGGATATTCGTTGAAAAAGCTATACATTGACATATTACTACCTCCTTTAGTTAGTATATGTATAATAGTAAATCTTGTGAAAATAGCTTACAAGCCTCATGGTAGAGGTTGTATTTTTCTCTGAGCTTTATCTCAGCCTCAGCCATCTGTTGACTCATGGTAATGCCTCCGTTGCCGTAATAGTGTCCGTCGTGGGCGTACCCTTTATGACGCTCGTCGGCGCTAGTACCTGACGCCGTTTGTCCGATAGTGCCGTTATACTGAGTCTTGTCATGTGGCTCATAATTAGAGGAATTATAAGCGCTGACAGTATTCTCGGTAGTATTGGCGTCGGTTTCGTTACTTGTTGCGGTAGTACGACCGCTCGCGTTTTCGTTTTCTTTATCCTGAACGTCCTCGTATCTGTCAATATTCCAAAGCGGCTCGTAGTCCTCCGTGAGCGTTTTGTGTAGTCTTGCAAGCTCTAACGACCATTTTGACGACCATGCGCCAATCATACGTTTAAATATGTCGGGATTGGTATATAACACGGGCTTGTCACCATAGTCGAGAAATAGAACGTCCTTAAATGTCTCTTTATCGTACCCCTCAGGGAGCTCGAGATACTCAAACAAGTCCTTACCCTGATTGTCATATAAGGCGTAAAAGCCTAGCAAACTAATTCTCACCGTACTCATGCGACTCACCTCCATATTTCATACTGAATGATAGACCGAGCTCGGGAAATAGCTCGTTTACCTTGTCAAATGATTGAGTTAGCATATCAAACCATGTCTCGGCTCTAGCCGTGGAGTCTGCCGTCAGCTTATCGACCTCGTCGGTAATCATACGCTCCTTTTTGTCTCCAATAGCCGCTATACCTATCTCCGTGTCAAAGTCCTCGCGTATTGTGTGGAGGTCGGCGAGTATCTTGTCGGAAATGTAGTTATTTTTCAGGTCGGCGCTAAACGTCCATATAGGGTCAGACTCGTCGAGTCCGTCATCTTTTAGAGCCTTGTCATATACGAGGAGGGGTTTACCCTTTGTCATATCCTCGTATAACTGTTTGATGGTCTCTATCGCGCTCTTATTCTTACCCGCCGCCATAAATGCCGCTCTGTTGTTAATCATAGCTACATCATAGCTTGTTATTGCTATTGCCATTCTAACGGCGTAATGCTCGACTATGTCAATGACCGAGAGCCAATCGGGAGTAAGTCGTACAACCTCACAATTAACGCCTATATCACCCTCAAATTTAACAAGAGGCTGAGACACTAATATTTTAGTAGGTTGTAAGAATATCCCACGCTCGCCCGTTGGCGCACATATCTGAGGGATAACGCCGTAGTCAGGATGGTCTATAATTCCAATAAAGCCCTGACCAAAGAGAACATTTTTAAAATAATTCTTGTTCCATAATGAGGGGCACTTTACGGATAAACCCGCGTATAAACGCTGATAGAGTGAGCGCATAAAATAGCGTGTATTTAGATCATTTTCTATCATTCCGTTTACGCTACGAGTGCCGTCATATACGTTATATCCGTTTAGACCCTCATACTCGTGGTAGTTATACATTGAAAAACCTCCTTTTCTTTTTATTGTCTTTTCTTTGAGTATATATGAGAAATTTGTTAATATCAAAATCTCCCGTAGGAGGCTCAGGAGGTGGAGGAGTCGGAGGCTCGGGAGGAGTTGGAGGAGGGTCGCCCGTTAATATTGTGTATATATTAGCCGCGTTTTGATTTCTCACTCCTATATTTGGTACTTGAGGGCCCTCAAAACAAGCCAAGAAAATAAAAGCCGCGTCGTATATATCCGTAACCTCGCTAAATTCCGCGATACTTATAGAGCTCCCGTTGCCCCATCTCGCTAAAACCTGAGAGCGGTATGCGTAAAGGTCTGCATAGGTAGATGTACTCCAATAGCTACGCCAACAAGAGCTAACCCATTTACCGAGCTCGTTAGTCCTAAACGCCTGAATTTGTCTCACGGCGTCCTCAGGAGTCGCGCCCGTTGTTACCGAGTCCACCGATAAATTAGGCGTCGCTCCTGATAAATAGATATATCCTGAGGCGGGCGTAAACTGAAATAGACCATAACCGCGACCCGTTCCGTATCTGTCGCCTTGCCATCTCCACGGATTGAAACCGCTCTCGGCTTGTACGTTGCCGAGCATACCGCAAACGCTCTCTAAGCTCCACGTGGAAAACTCCGTCCGATAATTAAATATGTTGGTTATTGCCTCGGCGCTATATAGGTTATAGCCGCCTCGAGGCTTTGCGTACCATGCCATAAAATCACCTCACTCGTAGAAAAAGCCGCCATTCAAATAAGACAATAAAGCACTTTTCTCCTCTTTAGTGCCCGTACAATCGACGTCAGCTCCGAGGCACTTGATAAACCCGCTCAGAGTGTTTATCGTTCTCACCTGACAAAGTGGGCGACCTAGCTGAGTGTTATCATCATCCACTACATGAGTAAATTTTGCGTAGAGGACGGGCGGAAACTCTAGGAATAAGAGCGAGCCGTTTGAGCCGCTAGTTGATAGGTTTGGAGTTGTCACGGCGTCCATAATTCCGTGAATATATGGAGTGTCGCTCACAAGCTCCTTGTTTTTGAGTGACTCGAGAACGCTAGACAAATAACCGCCTACCGACTTTTTAGCTAGCCCTCCTACTGAGTAGTCATATACGCCGCCCGTGATAGCCACGGGAACGCCCACTTGAGCCGCCTCAGTGATGAGCAGTCGTCCCGTATCGTCTGAGCCCGCGTATATCTTGAGAGTGCCCTGACCCGTTATAACGTCAACAGTACATTTATAATAAATGGAGGTTGCTGACACTAGCATATCAGGAGGGAGCACAATGTCACCAAAGGGCTCAAATGATAAAACATACTCAGTAAATGGAGCGTTATTCATATATACTCCTCGAGCGTTCTGAGGATGTTTAGGGAGAGTTAGAGTGCCGTGTATCTCAGGGAGTAAGTCAAATGACGGATTGAAAGTAAGAGCCGTAACTCCGAGGTCATACCATCCGACTTTTACCGCCTCAAATGCTCCGCTACCTATACTCTCAGGGTCGAAAGGTAAAAACATTGACGAGGTGATATATTGAGCGGGGTTTAAGATTGACTTATAGAGCCCCTCAGGAACGCCCGCAACACTCTCAACGCTTGCCGCGTCGTATGCGTTATTTTGCATATTAAAGACCTCGTCCATGAGAGTTTTAGCTCCGTAAACGTCGGTAATATAATATGTCGTACTACCAAACGAGTCGGCGTCAGTCTCTCCCACAATCCCAAAAACAAACGCTCCGAGCTCAGGCATAACAAACCACGGGTTTGAGCCGTTTGTTACTTTCGTGTAACTCTGTTGCGATTTCATGGGATAGTAAGAGTCGGATATAGCCCCGTCAAACGTTGCCGCCGCTCTAGCCACATACTGAGAGCTCGCGCCTATAACGTCCTTGTATGTAGCTAGGACGTCGAGACTACACGTATAACTCGCTTGAGTGTCCGTTAATATCACAATGTCGTCAACAAAATAATACCTAGTGCCCCATTGAATATAATTCCATGAGGTGTCAAAGCCCGTAATCACGAAAGTCGGTCGGATGACGCTCGTCGGGTTTTTCAGGTACACATTTTTTGTCGTACCTCCTGAGGGTCGTTTTGTGGAGTTAATGCGCTTTGTAAAACCGCTATATACTGTTATTTCCATATAATCACTCCTTTAAAAATAGGCGGGCATTATGCCCGCCCATTGTTTTGTGTTCTTATGATGTTACGACCTCGCCCGCGTAGAGCACTACGCCGTTCTCCGTGAAGTCGTTCCAAGTTGACTGAGTGAAGTGATAGAAAATATTGTAAAAACCACCTCTAGGATTGAACGGGCTCGCCGCTGTCCATGTGGAGCGCCTTGTCATTCCGAGAGCCTCCTCGTCAAAAATGACACCGATAAGGTTGGAAACTGTTACCGCCTCCTCACTCTCAATAATAGAGCCGTCTGATACTTTGAGGTATGCGGGCTTTGTCTTTACTGAGTAAGGGTCGTTGATATTCTGCCAATAGCTGACTTTCTCCCAATCAATCATTTTGAGCTTGTCAGGATTGAAAGTAACGGCGAGAACTTCGCTCGCGGTCTTATTGACTACGCTAGCGCTCATATACGCCCTCATAAACTGAGCGGGTGTGTGTCTAGGAATTTCCTTGCCCGTGATATTCATGTGATACTTAAAAGAACGCTCACTCATAAAGTCGGTGAGTGTGTTGATAAAGGAATAAAACCACCTGATAAACGGCGCATAATTCTCCTCGTTATACATATTAGCGGGACTGAGCTCAACGCCCGTCTCGTCATAGTACGCCTGAAGAACGTTAATGTAGTTATCGGAGTCGGCTACGGCTTTACCGCAAATAAAGTTTGCGAGGAGTCCTCTAGCCTCTCCCTCAGCTATCTGAGCGAGCTTATCGGCAATATTCTGCATAACTCCCGCCATAAAGCGTCCAAACTCTCCCGCGTCTCTCATAGCGCTATCAAGCTGGTCACGGAAAATTGTGATGTGGTCTTGATACTGAGTAGCCCCGTAAAAGTTAGTCTGCACAACTTTAGGCTTTTTAACAACATAGGGGTCGATACTCTCGCCGTCTACGAGTGATAGTCTGTCGTCGGTCTCGTCGAGTGCGTTGTCGATATAGTTAATCTTGCGCACAATAGAGCCCCATTTCTCCTCATCCACGTTAATGCTCCTGAATTTCTGAGAATAAGGACGGATGGAGTAGATAGATTTATTCAGTACCTGAGTAATACTGTTGATAATTGGGTCATAACCGAGTTGGAGGAGAGCGGTCGCCACGCTTGTAAAAGTCGCGGTATCCACTACCTGAATGGTTGACTGCTGACCCGTTGCCTCCTCGTACATATCCATAAGGAATGCACTGGACTGTTCAAATGTTAATGAATTTACACTCATTACTCTTTGCTCCTTTCGTTAGTGATTAAATGTAAAGCCATTTCTAAGGCTTTAATACTTGCCGTATTATCTCTAATAACATCCTTGAGCTCGTCCACTGTTGTCCTGAGCTTATCATTCTGAAAAAAGAGATAGATACATACAATAATAGGAAATGCCACGTTTTGAGCGGCATTTGCCAAGCCGACCCAATCCATGCAATCACCTCCTTTACATACTTTCGATAAAAGACTTAATTACCTCGTCGGTACTTAAATCTTTATGTTCAGGCTCACGAGCTCCTTTTAAGTTGCTCTCCTGAATTGCTTTAACTTTATCTGTCAAGTCACTAACGGCTTTAGTGATTGAGTCCATAAAGTCAGTATTGATGTCCTTATCATTCTCAGGCTTTATCTCGCCCTCATGTTCCTGACCTGACGCGCTCGGCTCTTTTTTGTCGTCCTCGCTGACGTTTGTGGTCTGCATTTCTCTGATTTCGTTGGCGGTAAACCCCGCGTCGATAAGTTTGAGAATTTCCTCTCCATTCATCTTAAATCTCCTCTCTAGTTGTATTTTGGCGGCGTGGAGGCGGTCAATATAAAAGTATCGGATAGGCATTATAGACCGCCGTCCGTGTGCGAGCTTTCCGAGCCCTTGCGTGTGCACTACCTATCCGATACTTAAATAATAAATGATATTAAATTATTGTGCAAGATGTACAATAAACACCTTGCTGCACGTGGATCAAAATTGTCACATATCCACAATATTTAAAAAGTAATTCTTAACGCGCATATCCATGAATGTGATACGACCTTTTAAATAGGCGGCGCGTATGTCGCTAAATTTTCTGTTAAACATATTTACATGAGTGTCGCTATCGGTGTAATCATAGCGGGCTTTATGTTTAACTCTGTCAGTAACATATAGAGTCTTGTCGTTTTTATGTAGGTGGATTGTGACGCGTCCGATTGATACGAGCGGGTTATACTCGGCTAGCGGTCGAGCTCCTACGTCAGTATAGTCGTTATATGCAAACTCATTCTCAAACGCCATCCGACTAAATTTACTGTCGCCTCCAATAGCTCTATATAGAGCCGTTTGTTTACGCTTGTCAATTATGACGTTACTCTCAGGGAGTAATATCATAATGCCCCGCTCTTTTAATATCCTACTCTCCTCACCTCTGAGGCTCATACGCTCGACGTCCTTAGTGATTTTCAAAGCGTCCAATATTTTAGAGTCGAGGTTATTAGAGTTAGCTAAGAGCCAACATTTGAGCGGCGGTTTACCCTCGAGCTCTCTATTGCCTGAAATGGTAACGTGAGCATTTAAAAATGCGCTATCCTCGTCTCGTACTTTAAATAAATGCTCCTCAGGGATAAACTCATCAAATACTAAGTCTGAGGCGTTGGAGTGGAAACCTCTGATATTTCCGACTGTTGATAAGGAGAGCCCCGTAGCGATACGGGTCTTTATATCGCCCTCCTCGGTAGTATCTAAGCGGTATATTGCCGCGCTATACTCACCCTCTGACTCAAAAAACACGCGTCCCTCATAGCCGTGAATACCCTCAAATGGTGAGTTGACGTTTTTCTTTAACATATCGAGTTCCGTCCTGACACGCCTCATAAATATAAAGTCGCGGCGGTCGTCCAACATGAGCTTTAGTACGTTGTAGGTTTTTCCTATCTGACGCTTACCGATTATGATGATAAATGAGATATTATTACGGCTTGCTATCTCGTCAATATGAGGAGCGTCGAGCCATCCGTCAGGAGTGTATATGTTCATGCTCATTTACTATCACCTACTCCCGTCACATAGCGCGATAAATCGACCGCGCCCGTTATCCCGTCAACGTGTCCGTTGCTCGTATATTGCCACATTTCAATATTAAACGGCTTTACGTCGCCCGTTATTGAGTTGTAGCGGGCGAGCCATAGCGGATAAATAGCCGCCCATTTAGGGAGTACGTTTTTAACATAGTCATAATTGGCATAAATACCAAACTCCACGCCGTATACCTCACACATAACTCTATAAGCTCCTATCACCTGAGCCGCCTGAGACTGAGAAAACCTAACTCCGTCAATGTTCTCAAGGTCTAACCAAAATACATTAACGGCTCGTAAAACTCCCTTTAATTTTAACGTTTCAAGGGCATTTTTAGCCTCGTTTAAAGCCGTGTCATACGTTTTACTGTATGTGAATTTATAAACGTCAAAAACGCCTTTAAATGAATTTTTAGCTAGCCCGTTATAATTCTCCATAAACCTAGTATCGAGCATGCCGTTTTTGGTTGTGCTCCTGAGTATCACTCGCTCGACATTGTTATTTAATAACACTCGCCTCCAATCAATTAGACCCTGAAACGCTGATACATCAATAATCATTATTATCATCCTCCTCAGAAAAACAAAGTAATAACGCAAAACATAGAAATAAACCGATTGTCTTAAATGCTTTCATTTTACCTCCAATAAAAAGAGCGGGCATAACGCCCGCTCCGTAGTTAATCACTCCTTATCAATCTCAGCCTGAACGAGCTCGAGTATCTTGTTTGAGTCCTCCTCGGTGAGTGATACATAAACGTTATTGTACCACTTGCCATCTGAGCCCTTGTACTGAGGATAAGAAATAAAGTCGCCATTCTTACCCGTAGCAACGCGGCAATTATAGATAGTCACCCCATTGATTACGGCGGTGAAAAATACGAGGTCGCCGTTTTTCGCCTCAACTACGCGGACATTCTTGACCTCCGCGCTCCTGAGCTCGATATACTCGCGCTCGGTCTGTTCTGCTTTCTTAGTTACTTTCTTTGCTTTGGTTGTGTTCATTTGTCGTCCTCCTCTTGATTAACACAATATTTATGCGCTAATACGACGTTATGTCGTTTAGTCTTGATATACACAATTTCGTCGGGTATTGGTTGACCCCTTTTAATATATATCGGTTTGTTGCATATAAAACACTCACGTAATATATCACATTTCATTATCATAGACCACCTCTATCATTGTAGCGGGTACTGATAAACGACATCCTAAACTAGGATAATAACAATCACAATATAAATACCCATTCTCATTTGAAATATAATCATAAATCAAACATTCTGTACCATTAACGAACGCTCTTGCCATCACTTAACTCCTCCTCAATAAAGTGCTCCATAGCCGTGTTAAATGCTTTCTCGTTGCAGTCCTTTAAAGCTCTTAATATGCTGACAATCTCCATAGTCTCATATAAGTCGCCGACTATATTGTCAATTATCTCAGGTATGCCCTCAGCTTTCTCAGGTCGCTCTCTATGGATATGCACTCCGATTTTAGCTCCCGTTGTAGTAATATCCTCTAAATTAGTTGTAATCGTCATTCTATTTCCACCTCCCATCCTTTTTTAAAGCCCATGAGCTTTTTTAGCCCTGAGCGTGTCTCGAGCTTTTTGCTCGTTATTACTCGTCCGTCAATCTCTGTATCAATCTGAACAATAGCAAGCTCAACGCCGTCTAACTCGTTAAAATGGGAGCGCGGGATAACCGCGCCGCCCTTTATCTGATAGCGTCTATTGAGCGCTAATACTACGAGTTTCATGTTATTGTCACCTCCCTATAACTCCCACTAGCTAAAAATGTCTTGTTACCTCCAATGTCGAGGGTTAGCGTTCCGTCGGTATAGGCTTTTAGTATCACCGCCTCCTCGAGTTTAACGTCAACACAATCCTCGAGCTCTCCGTCAGGGAGTACCCCGTCTCGCCAATTATAACCGAGCTCGTCGTCAATAGCTCCCACTAGGTTTAAACTGATGTCTTTAATCACTATCATTTGTTTACCTCCATTTTGTAAGTGATTTATTTAGTTTCATATACATTATAACTATATAGAGTATATCTGCCCATTGTGCAAAATGCACGAGAATTTTAGATCAATTCTTGTGACATTTCTACAATTTCAAATTTGTCCGTAGTTACCCACATAGTATCTGAAATGACTTTATCAATGTTGTCGATTACCGCGCTCGCGGCGTATAGAGTCTCATGCCCGTTAATATTCTCCTTTGTTATTGGTCGCTCATTGTACACACAACGAGTACCGCCACAATGCGAGAACGTAAACCCGTCCTTTAAATTGTCTATGCTCCCGAGCTCCTCAGCGTTAGTCATTAAAACGGGCTCGCCGTCTATCCATTTAATAGCTTTTTTCGGTATGCCCGCTATTACTACATTTAACTCGTATTCTCCTGACTTCTTATTAAACTCCTCCATAGCATAGCATTTACTATGTAGAGCTCTGAACGCTCTTAGAGGTGGCTCGTCTGTTGGTAGTCCGAGATATTTGTCATCAACATACGCTCCGTGCTTTATTGCCTCGGCTTTGCAAAACTCAGCATACTCCTCCATTTTTATTTTGTTTTCAGGAGTCTCGAGATAAAATACCGAGTCGGTATCACAATATAGAAAATTATCATAACCGACGCACTCTATCATGGTATAGAGAGCGTCTCGAGCCCAGGCGGTTGTATATATAGCGGCGTCGTATCTCATAAACGAGTTATGAGATTTATAGTATTTTCTAAGAGCCGCCGCCTCCTTATCCTCATCTTTATCTGCCCGCTCTAAAACGTGTATATCGTTCATTTTGTACTCAGGGCGTAATATAGCCGTCGCTGTCATTCCATAGATACTATTGAGGTATGCTTTACTCTTAGCGTAGAGCATAACGCTATTCTCGTCGGTGGCATTTTTGAGAGTGCACTTGTTTTTAAAATATTCATATACCTCGTTTTTGAGCCACTCAGGCATAACACCACGCTCATATATAAGCATTTTATCGACGCTCATATTATCGGCGGTATATTGACGTTTTATCCATTTGAAATCAAGCTCACATACGGCTATCGTCAGGGTCGTAGCATGGACGACCTTTCCATTGACTTTTACGGCGTCCTCTATATGAATACATTTAGAACTCGGAATACAAGGAGCGGTCACACCCTTTTTAATATGCACGTTCTCGAGTGTCAGGAGAAATATGCAACAGTATTCCGATAATAAATACTCGAGCTCCTCAATATCCTCAACGTCTCCGTACCAACTAGGAGCTCCAATAGGAAAGTAATTGCACATTTGACGACACGGATAGGAGCTCGTAAAGTCTTTATGTCGTAGTTTGTCGCTCCTGACTGTCTCACCTGAATACATAAATGAGGCGATACATACACCGCCCATAAAACATTGACGCTCGAGGTTATACATTTCTAGCGTCATTTGTGACTTTAAAAACTCCTCTCTCCATGACTCGTCAGCTTTAGAGGCTTTACGGCATTTCACACGTACAAAGCCCGTTGAGGTGAATGGGGCTTTAAAAGCGTATTTATAGCCTTGCATTTTTAAAAAGCCCTTTATACCATCATATTGAGCGGCAACGTCGGAAAACATATAAAACCAATCCTCAGGCGTTAGCTCCGTATCCTGATAGCGGATAACGTTATAGTCAATCTCGCCTACCGCTTTGACGTATGTCTCAGAGTAATTTTTAGATAGGGCGTCGAGTGACATATTGCTCAACTTGTAGGAGCATAATATACGAAAACCTAAAACATCACATATTATAATCGAATGTGCGTCAACGCTTAAAAAGTGAGCCGTGGGGTCGTACCTAAATAAAAACTCCTTTAGATATTGGAGGTCATACGCGGCATTGTGAATGTATATTATCATCCTCTTATCGCTCGAAAGCTCATATCTCTCGGCGAGTATTGTTAAAAACTCTATAAGCTCGTCAGGACGACGCCCATAAATATAGAGCTTTTTGAGTTTACAAGCCCATTGATAAACCCATCCTCTCTCTAGCCCGTCGTGACTTGTCTCCGTGTCTAGGGTCATGTAATCGGTCGCGTAATTTGTAACTTTGTGATTTTGTTGTAATGGTTTAAAGGTGAGTATCGGTAAACGCTCCCGTATCTCGTGTATATCGTATGCTTTTATTGCCTCGCGTCCGTTTTTAGTCTTAACATACGACTCCATAATTATAAGCTCCCTAGTTTGCTAGTCTTAGCATACTCGCGGGGCTTTATACCTAGAGAGCGATACGCGCTCTTTACGTCTGAGGCGTTTTTGATATAGTCAGCTATCTCCTCTATACTCATTTTACCCTCTGCCTCGAGTGAGCCGTTTTTCATAGAGTAGGCTTGTACTATCCTGACAATTTGCTCACTACCAAACGGGCGCTTTTTCTTATCGGGCATATTCTCCCAAAAATCAAACCACTCCTTGCGACTAATGCCCGCCTCACTCAGATTATTATTGGCGTTAGCGCTCTCCCAAACATCATCATAATACTCACGAGCTCCTTTTAATGTGCTCGTGTCAGCGTTCAGGAAATTGTCTAATATTCTCATTTGTAATTGCATTTCGTTATAAGTAGCTTTGCCCGTCTCAGAAAAGCGCCGCCCTCTGTTGCCCTTGCGTTGCTTTCCTAAGACCTCGAGCATACCCTGAACAGATTGATAAGCGGGCGAGTTTATATCACTCTTTTCGAGTTGTCTCATACGCTCGTTAGCCGCTTTTTGCTTTAATCTTAGAGACCTATATAGGCGTTTGTTACCTTGTTGACTCGCCGCCTGAGCTCGTCGAGCCATCTCGTCGGCACTTTTACGAGTGCCAAGGTCTCTAAATTGCGCTTTACCCTTTTTTGCCATATCTTGCCCTCCTCTAAAATAGATAGTAATATTATTATATCCTCACCATCTGCCATCTAGTTGTAGGATAAACGCATTTCGTCGAAATGCACGAAAAACGATCACTTCGGTGGTCGTTTTTTGTTGCATATTGCACAAATTTTGTCATATCGAGCGTTTTAGAGACCATGCCTATATCTTTATCGTCAGGAGGCTAAAATCGAAATTAGACCCCTTAGA
>JAZOTE010000135.1:0-2878 GCA_045657485.1 Eubacteriales bacterium | reverse complement strand
TGCCTGCCGACGAGGATGGAGTCAGAATTGCCGAGCTTGACGAAATTTCCTACCGAAAGGAGCTTTGGGATCACCGACCTCTCACAGACTTCTGGAGAGTAGGAAAGGGATATGCACGCTCTCTTGAGGCAAACGGAATGTATACGATGGGTGACGTTGCTCGTTGCTCCATCGGCGGTATGTTTGAGAGACGCAATGAAGCACTGCTTTATAAGCTTTTCGGAGTCAACGCCGAGCTACTGATCGACCACGCTTGGGGATACGAGCCGTGCACGATCGACATAATTAAGTCCTACAAGCCGGAAACCAAGAGCCTTACGTCAGGGCAGGTGCTTCACTGTCCGTATGAGTTTGAAAAGGCGAAGCTTGTTATCAGGGAGATGGCAGATCTTCTTTCGCTTGATCTTGTGGAAAAGGGACTTGTAACCAATCAGGTGGTTATTACCGTTGGATACGATATTGAAAACCTGACAGACCCGGAGCGAAGCAAGCTTTATAAAGGCGAGGTCACAACCGACCATTACGGCAGAAAAACGCCCAAGCATTCACTGGGAACGGCAAACTTTGCGTACACTTCCTCTACTAAGCGTATAGTTCAGGAGGTGTCCGACCTCTTTGATAAGATCGTAAACCCCGACCTGCTTATTCGAAGAATGAATATTTCGGTCAACCGACTGATTGCCGAGGGAGAGGTAAGGGAAGAATCTTCTGGCAGCGAGCAGCTTAGCATCTTCGTCGATTACGAGGAAGAGGAGCGCAAGAGAGCCGAAGAGAAAGCGACTCTCAAAAAAGAAAAGCAGATGCAGACCGCCATCATAGACATCAAGAAGAGATACGGCAAGAACGCAATCTTTAAGGGAATGAATCTTGAAGAGGGCGCAACAGCTAAGGACCGTAATTCTCAGATCGGCGGACATAAGGCGTAGAGGAAATTGAGGATATTATTATGGACGAAAGATTAGAAAAGCAGCTTGCCTTCTCACTTGAGATAGACAAGGTAAAGAATATACTCCGCCAGACGCACCTCTCCGAGCACGGAAGACGGGAAAACGATGCCGAGCATTCGTGGCACATGGCGGTAATGGCGTATCTTCTGCGTGAGTATGCCAACGAGCCGGTGGACATCGGGCGCGTGATGCTGATGTGTTTGATCCACGATATCGTTGAGATCGACGCAGGCGACACCTATGCCTACGACTCCGATAGCCAAGTCACCCAAAAGGAGAGGGAGAACAGAGCAAAGGAGCGCATCTTTGCTCTCTTGCCGGATGACCAAAAGAGAGAGCTTATATCGCTTTTTGACGAGTTTGAAGCAAACGAAACTGCGGAGGCAAAGTATGCTCACGCACTTGATAACGTGCAGCCCTTGATGCTCAATAACAGCAACGACGGCGCTGATTGGAGAGAGCACGGCGTATCATCCGAGCAGGTCTATCGCAGGCATTCGAAAACCAAACTCGGCTCCGAAAAGCTTTATGAGATTACCGACGATATACTTAAAGCGAACATCCAAAAGGGTAACATAAAGAACGATAAATAAGAATTTGATGGGGTGAACCAGAGAATGACGATCAAAAATATATGCGATATATTGAGAGCAGAATTATATAACAACGGTTTTGAATATGGTTTTATTGTTAATGACCAAAAATATAAACCGAATAGGTATAATGGATTTGATAATGAATACTATCATCTTGCCAAAACGGTTTCTATTGTCCAAGCTCCATCTGTTACACTAAAGGAAAAAATCGGCACTTGTGTAGATATCGTTTTAGTAATGAAATTCATACTTGACAATCTAAATATTCCAAGCAAAATATGGTTGCTGTATAACAAGAACAAAAACAAAGTGCATACTATACTTACATTTGTGGCCGAAAGTAAAATCGTATATTTGGAGCTTACACCTCAATCCTCTAAATCGTGGTATGGTCAAGAAATTGTTTACTCAAACGAACAAGAGCTTTTACAAGAGTATAAAAATAATGGATATGATATTACTGATGTAACAAGTTTGATTACAGTTGGGGAACGACCTTACTTCTTGCTAAACAAATTAAACTGACAAATTCCAATTTATCGTGGAGGAAAAACATATGTCAAAAATTCTGATTGTCGTGGATATGCAAAACGACTTCATCGACGGTGCATTGGGCACAAAGGAAGCGGTTGCAATCGTTCCATACGTAAAAAGCGTTATCAAGAACTTTGACGGTAAGGTGTATTTTACGAGAGACACGCATTTTGAAAACTATATGCAAACGCAAGAGGGAGCAAACCTTCCTGTTCCGCACTGTATCAAGGATACGGACGGCTGGCAGATCAGATCTGAGCTTGATGCTCTTCGTAAAACCGATCCGATTGATAAGCTCACCTTCGGATCATCGGATCTTGTAGATGTGCTGAAAAACGAAAAGGATATTGAGAGCATTACGTTTGTCGGACTTTGTACCGATATTTGCGTGATCTCCAACGCCATGGTGGTGAAGGCGTTCTTTCCCGAGGTTCCGCTGATCGTGGACGCCAAGGGCTGTGCGGGTGTTTCTCCCGAAAGCCACAAAAGAGCACTTGAAGCTATGAAGGTTTGTCAGATCAAAATTATTAACGATTAAAAACGAGAGGAGGCGCGGAGAATGAGCAGCAGCCGATACGATGATATGATCTATATGCAAAACCCCACGCCTACCTGTAAGCCGAGAATGTCGCTTTACGAAAGAGCCGCACAGTTTTCACCGTTTGCAGCGCTCACCGGATACGAGGATGCTGTGGAGGAAACCGCGCGTCTTACCGATGCACGACTTGAGTTATCCGAGGATATGAAGACCATCCTGAACGAAAAAATGCAAATGATTGTTGACAATATGGACGCCGATCC
>JAZOTE010000134.1:0-140487 GCA_045657485.1 Eubacteriales bacterium | reverse complement strand
TGGGCAAGAGTGTCGCGCATCACGGGGCTGGTAAACTCAAAAATACCCGTATTATATACGCCGGAGACGTGCTTTTCCATAGAGAGTGCGTCACGGCAAAGATAGGCGTCGTTCTTCTTCTGCTCTGCGTTCATCTCCGATATCTTGCACTGCAGCTTGCTCGCTACGGCAGAGGGGGACGCATCGGGCATCTTAACCTCCGTGCCGGAGAGCATATCAGTCACCGTGGAGAGGTGCTTCTGCTCGTTGGACTGCAGATTGCTAAACAGCGTCTTCAACTCCGGGTCGTGCGCCGCCTCGGCATACTTGCCGTACTTTTCAATGCAAAGCTGCTCCTGGCTTTTCAGGTCTGTCAGTAGCGTGATTTCTTTTTGAGTAAGTGTCATCTTTTCTCCCTTCCTTGCGGGGTGGTTCCCCGTCGGGATAATTATTGCCGTTGGTCAAAAATTTATACGTCTTGGCGTTATTTTACAGACCGAAAAATAGCGTTGTGCCCATTTCGGCACAACGCTATCGCAATAAATATCGGATTGTAGGGAGATCAAGCGCGAGTCAGATATCCCTCTCTGTACAGCAGCTCTGCAATAAGCACTGCGCCGCCTGCCGCTCCTCTCAGGGTGTTGTGAGAGAGTCCAACGAACTTATAATCGTATACGGTATCCTCGCGAAGTCTGCCGCAGGAAACTCCCATACCGCCGTAAAGGTCGCGGTCTACACCTGTCTGAGGACGGTTCTCCTCCTCAAAGTAGGTAATAAACTGCTCCGGTGCTGAGGGAAGTCCGAGTGTCTGGGGCTTACCCTTATAATTTTTCCACGCATCAAGGATCTCTTCCTTCGTGGGCTTCTTCTCGAACTTAACGAACACTGCCGCCATATGACCGTCGGTAACCGGTACGCGCAGACACTGAGTAGTAATTACGGGAGAGGTAGCGGGCACGATCTTTCCGTCAATCACCTTGCCCCATACGCGCAGAGGCTCTTTCTCGCTTTTCTCCTCCTCGCCGCCGATAAACGGAATAAGGTTATCCACCATCTCCGGCCACTCCTTGAAGGTCTTGCCTGCGCCGCTGATTGCCTGGTAAGTGGTTGCCACTACTTCCTTAACGCCGAATTTCTCCAGAGCGCTGAGAGCGCCTACGTAGGACTGAATAGAGCAGTTGGGTTTAACCGCGATAAATCCGCGCTTAGTGCCAAGTCGCTCTCTCTGTGACTTGATAACCTCAAGATGCGCATCGTTGATCTCCGGAATAACCATAGGAACGTCGGGAGTCCATCTGTGAGCGGAGTTATTGGAAACTACCGGGATCTCCGCCTTAGCGTATCTCTCCTCCAGAGCGCGTGTTTCGTCCTTAGACATATTTACGGCGCAGAAAACGAAATCAACAAGGGACTTTACCTCATCGACGTTTTCTGAGGAAATAACCGTCATATCAGATATACGTGAAGGACATTCCGCCTTCATCTTCCATCTGCCTTCTACTGCCTCCGAATATTTTTTCCCCGCAGAGCGCGCGCCTGCTACGAGTGCTGTGATCTCAAAATAAGGGTGCTCCGCAAGAAGCATAATAAATCTCTGACCTACCATTCCAGTAGCGCCGATAATACCTACTCTGAGCTTTTCCATATCAAAATACCTCCTCTCGCAAAAGCGAGTTTAAACTTTAAATCAAGTGCCTATAATTTTACCACAAAGCGCATGTTTAGTCAATGGGTTTCGATAAATTTCTATATTGCCCATAATATTTTAAAAAACGCGAGGAGATTTAGCCAATATGACTGTACGTCGCATTGTGTAAACGCTTTAACAAGCACGGAAAAAGGGACTGCCGATATTTCAGGCAGTCCCTCGAATATTATACCTTGTTAATGATACTGACTCTGTCCGGAGAAATGCCCGTTGTTTCGTAAACGATGGTAAGTATCTGGGCGGTTTCCGCAGCCTGTAGCGACTCGCTGCTGACTATAACGCTGACGCTGCCCTCGGATATTACTGCTACGCACTCCTCGAAGCCCTTTGCCTTTACGAGCGTTTCAATATTCGCCTCGTTCTGAATATCCAGAGCGATCTGAGAAATCTTGGCAGACGCGTCAGCCTTTGCTTCAGCGCTCGCCTCCTCAGACTCGGTAACCAGCTTCAGTACGTCAATAGCTTCGTCGCGCGCTTCCTTGCGGTCGAGAGCAGTAGAGGTGAAATAATTTTCGCCGCCCCCGGTAGCATCTCCGCCTGTGCTGGCGGAATCACCGAAGTTATCCTCCATATTGTTATCACCGTAACCGAGAGAGGTCGTGGGATCGTAGAACCAGCGGTAATTCAGATAAACCGCCAAGCCGATCATCAGAGCAACGCAGGCTACTGCCAAACCCTTTGCTGTGCTTGATTTAAAAAACTTTTTAATTTTTTCGTTTTTCATTGTATGCGTCTCCTTAAAATTTGTTACACAGTCAATCATATGAACCGAGATTTACTTTTATTACCTTTCTTTTCAGTTTTCACTATCCTGCTCCGACAGCTTCATCACGGATATTCTATTATATCCAATACCGTAGAGAGAGCTTACGAGTCGGCACACTCTGCTCCTCACGTCTATAATATCGCCGCCCTCGCAAACTACCGCAACGGCGCATATCTCCTCCCCCTCATAGCTTATCATAACTCTGCATTCGCCGACTCCAGAAATAGACGAGCACATCTCAGAGAGTATTTCTTCCTCGCCCTTCGGCTTCTCAGACTCACCCTTAAACAATCCGGAAGAGCCGATAAGCATCAGCAAAACGCCAAGGATCAGTAGGGAAATGATACGCGTATGCCTACTCCCGTGTCGTAAAAAGTCAAAAAATCCGTTATCCGATCCGTATTTCAACCTCGCACCTCCCCAGTCCCTCCTTGGTAATAAAATCCTCTATTGCGTATCTGTCTGAAAGAGCCGCCCTGCCCGATAGCAGCACCGATATTCTATCCGCGCTCATATTTTCAAACGAGAAGCCGAAAACGCTGACGGATATCTCATCGCCGTCAATACCGTACCTGTCCGATATAAGCCTCTTTATTCCGTCGACAAAGGCTCTCTCACAAACGTCTATATAATCTTCACTAAAATCGTAGGATGGCAGAGATATCTCAGGGAATTTCATCTCCGAATCCGTAAAAGCGGTTAATGGCGTCAGCACCGTATACGTTATCAGGATGCCGAAAGCCATCTTCATAGATATATCCCGTCTGCCGCGAAAAGCGAGAGCGAAAAGCGCAACGACGATCGATACCGTAACCGTAACCGAAGCAAAATATTCTCTCATATCATAGCCTCCGCGCTCACAGCAAAAAGAGAAACCTCGAAAATGCACAAAATCGCCGCCACGGCATACACCGAAATGAAAAAGTCAAAGGATAAGGTCAATCCTCCGTAGACCTTGCTCACCTTTGACACCCCAAGATAAGAGGCAAGAGATGCGAGGGACGATACCGCGAGCCTATACAAAAGCAACATAATAAGAGGTGATATAACTATTGCAACGAGAACGGTTACGCCTCCCGCGCCTATCATACTCTTGGCGTAGGACAGTCCGCCGACAAGGGTGCCGAGAGCGCCGGAAACCGTATTTCCAACTACTGGGATAAGACTTCCTGCGGCGTACTTTGCGGCTCTCATTCTGGCGGAATCTCTGGCACCGGCAACAAAGCTCTGTAACGACATCATACCCATAATAATAGCTCCGACAGACCCTATTACCCATACGAAAAAGCGCTTTACACCTGAGCTGAATGATGACAGAGAATCATCTCCAAAGGATGAAATAACCGCCACACTCATACCAAATGAGGCGATCAGTGTAAAAAAAGGTTCGGTAAGCCAGCTGAGCAGAGCAAGGGTCACGTTCATACCCATTGCTTGAACGGAGGCAACCCTCACCGAGCCGGAAGCGGCGGAGAGTGCTGTGGCGATCGGCACGAATCCACTAAGAAAGCCTTGCATAACCGACAGTGAAGAGCATATCTCCGAGGTGACGGAAGCAATTTTGCCGAAGGCTGACGAAACAGTGAGTAAGAGCACTCCCGCGCTGACGGAATCGGACAGCGCGCCGGGCAGAGAGGATGCCGCAGCGCCCAGAGCAAGTCCCGACAAAAGAATGAGAAAAAGAGAGCTGACTCGCCATACGCTTCCTTTTAGCGCCGATACGAGCTCACCAAGAAGCGCATCGGGCCCTATCAAGCTTGATGATGCTCCGTCCCACACCTCCTCATATCCGTCAGGTACTATATTCTCAAAATCATTTATGTATTTTTCCGGATCCTCTTCAGCTAAAGAAGTCAATCCAAAAAGAGAAAAAATGACTACTATAGTTATGATTATCGTTATCTTTTTCATTTTATCAGTTTAATACCCATCTCCACTATTTCCTTAAAATACGGAAAGACGAGCATAAATATTTCCACTCTCCCGACGTTGACGGTTACGGTCGCGATGCCTCTCTCGCCCAACTCCTCGCACACCTCTGACACGATGCCGAAAACGTATCCTATACCAAGCACCTTAACTGCTATAACGGCGATATCTCTGACTCCGCTGTACTCCGCTATACTGATAAGCTCTCCTACCGTATCCGCAATGCCCTCAGTCACGGAGCAGAAGAGCAACAGCATAGAGAGCGCTGCCACAGCCTTTTTACCCTTATATCCCATCTCTCCGAGAAGAAAGTTCACCGTCACCATTATAAGAGCAACCGCGCCGAGCCGTAGCGTCATATGCCAAACACTCCTCTTAAAGTCGAGATAAGAGTTCCTATTCGCTCTGCGAGAATAATAAGTATTACCACCATACCGACGAGCGACACCATCGTGGACTGCTCATCTCTGCCGGCCTTTGACATAATCTGACACAGAACGGTAATTATCATTCCCACTCCCGCCACCTTAAGAATAATATCTATCTCCATTTTAATACGTTCCTTTCTGCGAAGAGCGCGTCATATGAGAAGTATCACCGCTCCGAGCACGGCTCCGAGAATCAGCGCCGATACGAGCCTTACGTTCTTTCTTCCCTCTTCGTTGGCTTTCTGCATATATGCTGAAAACGCCTCTCTTGAAGAATCTATCGCTGATATCACTCCCGTTTTATATTCACCGCAAACGAGAGAAAAGAGTCTGGATAAAATCTCTCGCCCCTCCTTACCTATCGCCAGACTCCTTTGGGTCAGAGCAAATGCCCGCGCTGCACTGTTTCCCTCTCTGACCTTGGCTAAAAAGGGCTCTATGGCGTCATCCTTAAAATCGGATAAAACCTCTGCCACCGTTGAAAGATAGCAGTCTATCCTTATGCGTAGGTAATCCATAAGAGAAAGAAAGCTCTCCGACTCCCGCTCTGCTCTTTGGACGTATTTTTTATAGCTGACGGTTACAGCATATGCCGAAATAACCGTTAGCACCGCACCCGTGTAGCGTAAAATCCAATTCATAGCCTATCAACAGTCAGTGAATAGCAGCCCCGACGATAAGATATTCCGACCGCAACACCGAAAACTTTCTGATCAAAAAGAGGGGATAAGGACCATTTTGACAAAAGCTCCGAAAGCTCGCCGGCGTGGGCTGTAGCGACTATCGGTATACCGCATTTTACCGCGGCGCATATTTCATCCGACTCCTCCCTGCCTATCTCGTCTACAATAATAACCTCCGGCGAGAGAGTTCTGGAGGCAATTTCTATTCCGTTGCTTTTTTTATACCCCTGCAAAACGTCCACGTAGCAATCGCTGTAGTCCTCGGATGAGAACTCAAGGCGCTCGTCCACTACAGCCACGCGCAGAGCGTTTCTCCCCGTTCCCAGAGAGGCGGCAAGAGATCTGAGCGCGGTCGTCTTACCTACTCCAGGAGGCGAATATATCAGCATTCCACCTCCTACGCCGGATCGGTATATCCTTTCCAACTCATCCGAAAACGCACAGCTGTGACCGGGTATTCTGAACACGAAGGTGCTGATGTCGGAAACTCCCATCGCTCCCCCCTCGTCGTATCTTACCAGACCGCAAAGTCCAACCCTGATTCCGCCCGGTACCGAAATATACCCATTGTTTACGGTGCTTCTGTACGCGTATAACGATCCTCCGCACAGAGCCTCCAGAATATACGACATCTCCTCCTCTTCGCATACGGTGAAGAGCGGCACCGTTTCCATACCGATCTGCAGAACGGATCTGCCCCCGCGTCTGACGCGTATCTCGCGTATTTCCGACGCTCCTCCCGCCCGACTCTCAGATAGCCGAAGTATCTCGTCGCGAAGCCTCGTCGGCAGGTAAGAAACCGCCCTCATAACCTTTTCAAGAACTCTTTCCGCTACCACAGCTTTTACCTCCATACTCTGATTTTAAACTACAAATAGCATTGAAATGTACTATTATCTGAAATATTTTCCAAAAAAATTCGACTTTTATCTGTCATATTCGCTAATTTTGCCCATACATTTTTTCTTGACAACCACTCGCATATGTGATAGAATTATTGAGTGTTTTGTTTGTCGCACGGACGGCTGTCCGATTTGAGCGACATCGGCACAAATCTTAAAAGTGAGGATTTGTTTCTTATGAAATCCACAGGCATTGTCAGAAATATAGACGAGCTTGGCCGTATTGTAGTCCCGAAGGAAATACGCCAGCGATTAGGAATAGCAAATACTGATCCGGTAGAGATCTTCATTGAGGGTGACAGAATCATTCTCACTAAGTATACCCCTGTTTGTCACTTCTGCGGCACGTCCGAGGGCGTCGTAGATTTCAAGGGTAAAAAAATCTGCGCGGCTTGTATAGCCGAGCTGACAGAAAGCAATTGATCCATAAAGCCTGGCGTACTGCGTCAGGCTCTGTTTTTTGGAAACAACCTATTTTTTCCTGATTTATCATCATTTTTTAAACTTTAAAACAAAAGTATCACTTGATTTTTCCGATACTATATGATACAATATATGCGGTAGAAAACAAAATAATATATTTAAGTGAGGTTTTTATTATGAAAGTCGTAACGTTCGGTGAAATAATGCTCCGTCTGGCTCCTGAGGGATACCTCAGATTCGTTCAGGCTGATAAATTCGGCGTAATATACGGCGGCGGCGAAGCTAACGTTTCCGTATCTCTCGCAAATTACGGTCTGGAGTCTGTTTTCGTAACTAAGCTCCCTAAGCACGAGATCGGTCAGGCTGCAGTCAATTCTCTTCGCAGATACGGCGTAGACACCTCTAAGATCGTCCGCGGCGGCGACAGAGTAGGTATCTACTTCAACGAAAAGGGTGCATCTCAGCGTCCCTCCAAGGTTATCTACGACCGCGCTCATTCCGCTATCGCAGAGGCATCTCCCGCCGATTTCAAGTGGGATGAGATCTTCGAGGGTGCAGATTGGTTCCACTTCACCGGTATCACTCCCGCTCTTAATCCCACCGTTGCGGACATCTGCCTTGAGGCTTGTAAGGCTGCTCATAAGGCAGGCGCAAAAATCTCCTGCGACCTGAACTTCAGAAAGAAGCTGTGGACCAGAGAGCAGGCAAAGGAAACTATGACCAAGCTCTGCAAGTACGTTGACGTATGTATCTCTAACGAGGAGGATGCACACGACGTATTCGGCATTGACGCTGAGAACACCGACATCGCGGGCGGTAAGCTGAACCACGAGGGCTACAAGTCCGTTGCTCGCCAGCTGGCTGAGAAGTTCGGCTTCGAGAAGGTTGCTATCACTCTCCGTTCCTCCATTTCCGCAAACGATAACGACTGGGCTGCTCTCCTTTACGACGGTAAGGAGTATTGCTTCTCCAAGTCCTACCATATGCACATCGTTGACCGCGTAGGCGGCGGCGACAGCTTCGGCGGCGGTCTTATCTACGCTTGCCTGAACGGCTTCTCCACCCAAGACGCAGTTGAGTTCGCGGTTGCGGCATCCTGCCTGAAGCACTCTATCGAGGGCGACTTCAACGCGGTATCCGTTGACGAGGTAAAGGCTCTGGCAGGCGGTAACGCTACCGGCAGAATCCAGAGATAATCAGTATAAAACGTTGAGGGGCTGCTTCATTTAGGCATAACCAAATAAAAAACGAGGTAGATATTGCAAATGCTGTATCTACCTCGTTTTTTAAAATCAGATAATAAATAACGTTAAAAACCTATGGCTTTCGCCTTTCTTTACTATTTAAAAGTTCTTAATCAAAAGATAAGCTCAAGCGCGAAAGCTCGCCAAGTTACACGTCGCAGCCGATCGAATAGATATCCGCATCCTTTAAGGATATCTTCAGCCTTACCTCTCTGCCGGAAAGCTCGGACAGAGGTCTTGCAAAATCTACGCGTCTACGCACGCTGTTGCCGAACAGCATGCCCGAATCGTAGCCATCTATCAGCTTGCCGTCCATATCGCAAACGGCGATCCTTACCGAGCCGAGAGCGGAGGTGCTGAAGTTAATATACATCTCATCGCCGAGAGTCACGCCGTCCGTAACGAGCTCGCCGCCATCGTAATCGCTTCTAAGCGAATAGAAGCCGTCAAGTCTTACGGTATACCTTATAAACTCTATTTTTTTTTGTCTGTAGCCCTCGCCCACGTACATAGAATATTCTGTAACGTCGGGATTTTCGTCAGACACCGTTTCTACTATTCCGTGGGAAAAATAGCAATCTCCGTAGAGCCAGTTGCGTCCCTCCTCGTATTGCGGCGAGGCAAACGCGTTGTTATCGCGCTTGAAGTTTTTGCCGTCCCTTGAATACATAAGCACACAGTCGGTTATGGCGGAGCCTATACGGTTTCCTGCGGCCAACAGCTCGCTTCTCCAATTATTTTTGTCAAAAAGATATTTGAAGCTTGCCTTATCATCTCTGCGGTCAACGTACCTTGTGGGCATACCGAAGTAAATATCAGCTCTCGGATATTTGATTATCTGGTTCGTATAAAGCTGAAGATCCTCCGCGCCCTCGCCGTAGCTAAGCTTCTCCGGAGCAGTCCAGTTAATCAGATCCTTTGATTTGGATATTCTGATATCTCTGATACACAGATTCATCGCATCCGTTGGCTCGTACACGCATTCTGAGCCGTCTTGGTTGTGAAAATCGCGCAAATATATCCTGTATGTTTTCTCCTTATCGTCCCACAGTAGAACGTTATAGGTATCAAAGACTCCCTTGATGGACAATATCCGCACGAATTCAAACTTAATACCGTCAGCGCTCTTGTAGAGAGCGAGCTCCGTGGTGCATTTTTTCTCGGTTAT
The DNA here is from genome assembly GCA_045657485.1 of Eubacteriales bacterium. Classification (GTDB taxonomy): domain Bacteria; phylum Bacillota; class Clostridia; order Oscillospirales; family CAG-272; genus UBA1740. The sequence goes on along the minus strand of JAZOTE010000134.1, from coordinate 131,257 downwards.
TCTGTCAAATACCAGAGAAAGCGCCTTAAATTTCTCGTCATCGGGACAGTCGGGATTATCATCGTAGTGTATAGAGAAATTATCTATAAATCTCTCTTCTCTGTGATGTATATTAGTGCTCTTGCATTTTCCGAAATCATACATACCGAGATCAGGCTTATAAAAGCTCTTACCGTCCTTGCTATAGGCTACGCAAAAGCTTTCGCCCTTTGCCATAGGGTCTTCGCCTGAGGCGCGATAGTACAGTCTGTATTCGTCACCTATACGCCGTACCGCAGGATATCCGCAGGTAATGCCCTCCCATGGAGCGTCGCAAGTAAGCGCCACGTTCTTTCTCACCGGCGTGTGACGATTTATATGCACTCCGATAGATGACTCTGCCATATCTAAGTCCCACAGCAATTCTCTCTTTCCACGAAGATCAAAAGACATAAAAAATCCTCCAATTAAATAAATTGTTCATTTCGGTCATATACACCCGCAAGGCAGGTTGGCGCCACATTTACCGTAGCTAATTTAATTATACATAACAAAAATATTTTTTCAATACAAATCCGTATACTGTTTTCTTTTTGAGTTCTATTTTTTTTAGTTTCAGCAATTATTTTTGAAAAAATTTATTTTGATTTTCGAAGCGTATTTACAAAAGCATCGGCTATTATATAATAAAGGTAATCTGTATCCAAAGGAGAAGATTATGAAAAACGCGCAAAAACGCGACACGGGGTGATACTAACTCTCAGATAATACGAGTCATTTCGCGCAGTGCGGAAAAGTGTCGGAGTATATCAGCTTGCCTATATATAAAACTCAGCGGATAGCAAAGTGCTCCACGGCTCTGTGCTATCCGCTTTTATTATTGCTTTTTCACCTCTTCAGCTAACCCAGCTTCTGACGTAAAGCTCCGTGTTTTTCGGAATGCTTACGGGGTCGATTTGCTTGTCGTAAAGAGCTTTAAATTCAACGGACTTCGATAGCTCAAGCAACGCCTCCGCATAGAAATAATCTGCGCCGTCCTGATAGAAATCGGAGAGAAATACGTTGGAACTGTCAGCGTATGCGAGCGCGTCGGGTTCATCTCTGTAAATAAAGCATACTCCTATAGGGAGATCAACGCGTGCATACTCGCCGATTTTCATCTCATATGCTTTGTCAACCACAGCGGAAAACTCCTCTCTGAACTCTGCAGTATACGTAGCGTTTTCCTTAAAGTAGTATCCCGTATCAAGCATTTCGGGATCGCTATCATAGCTTTTCTGCAGGTGTTCAAAGGTGGAAAGGCTGATCCACGGCTCGTCGTTTCCTGCCTTTCGGTTTTCGATAAGGGTCGTTATCTCCTCTATCCGAGCCGCCCTCTCCGCTTTCTCCTCCGCTGTCAGAGCGTATATTTGCTCCGTGAGTTTGCCGCTTTCATCCTCGGTGATCACAAGCTTGGTTTCGGTTCTGACAAACGCCAAGTGAACGTGAGAATACATATTGAGATATTCCGCGCAAAGCTCAGGAGAGGAGGACAGATTGCTTCCGTCCGTGCCGTAAATAACCATCGACGCCTTTTCCGCGCAGTACAGCATCTCTGTGGCGCGTTCAAAATCGCCGTAGTCAAATCCGTAAGGGTCGGCAATCTTATTGAACTTCTCCACAGACCCATCCGCCATATAGTTTAAAACCTCAGCTACCGTTTTCGATATGCACGACTTATCGTCCGCACTGAGAGCGCTGTAAGTCTTAAATATTCTGTTTGCCGCGACTATAGAAGCAAGATAGCTTTTCGCCTCCGTCTGAAATCTTTCTCCGTAGCTTACGCCCTCCGAATCAAGACTTGCCCAAAACGATTTCGTATCTCGCGCGGACACGCCCTCTGAGTTCAGCGAGGCGAGATAGATGGTCTTAAATCGGGATATGAAAAATTTAGTCACTCCCTCATCCATAGATACGTTCTCGTACTTCACGACAGCGCGCGCTTCTCTGATACCTACCATAACAGCCATAGCGCCGCCAAAAACCAGCACTACTGCCAGAAAAATGCAAACAAATCTTGTCAAAAACCTATTTTGAACGGCTGATTTTGCATTTTTATCCGTCGTAGCACTATTCTTGTTTTGGCTCTTAACTTCGATGTTTTTGTTTTCAGAACTCATTTTGCTCCTTTTTCGGAGTCATCCCGATATACATCAAGATAATCCTTCATAATTTTTGATGCTACAGCACATATATCCGGGGTGTCGGGCCTGTATATTATTCTGTCGCCTACAGGACCGAGCCGCATATTTTTCCACTTGGCAAAGACCTCGGACCATATTGCGAGATCCGGCTTCTTCGTAACGAACAAAAGATTTCCGCCCTGCCACTCTATTCTCTCTATACCGACCTCAGTAGCTATCGCCCTGGTGAGCGCTACTCTCACAAGTCTTTCGGTGGCGCGAGGCATATCTCCGAAACGATCTATAAACTCGTCCATTACGTCCCTCTCGTCCTCCGGAGTACGAATAAGGGATATTTTCTTGTACATCTCCATTCTCTGCGCTCCGGTGGGGATATAGCTTTCCGGTATATTCGCGTTCACCTTTATATCTATAAGAGCTTCCGGCTTATCCTCCTTAAGCTCCCCTCTCTCCTCCAGCACAGCCTCAGAGAGAAGCTTCAGATACAGATCGTATCCAACGCTCTCGATATATCCGTGCTGCTCCGCTCCGAGCAGATTGCCGGCGCCCCTGATCTCAAGATCGCAGAGAGCTATCTTAAAGCCTGCGCCAAACTCTGCGTATTCCTTAATAGCGGTAAGCCTTTTCTCCGCTATCTCCGACAGCGCCTTGCCCGGTCTGTAGGTGAAATATGCGTACGCCTGCCTTTCGCTTCTGCCGACTCTGCCTCTTATCTGATGAAGTTGGGAGAGTCCGAATCTGTCTGCGTTTTCTATTACGAGAGTGTTTGCCGACGGCAGATCAATGCCGGTTTCCACTATAGTGGTACAAACGAGAATATCTATTTCGCCGTGAACCAGACTGTGCCAGATATCCTCAAGCTCGTCCTTGTCCATCTGACCGTGTGCGTATGTCACTCTGGCATCGGGAAACTCTGAGGCAATCCTGTCTGCCACCAGCATAATATCATCCGTCTTGTTGTATAGGTACAGCACCTGTCCGCCCCGTTCCAGCTCCCTGCGCAGCGCGTCAAATATTACCGTATTATCGTGCTCAAGCACGTAGGTCTGCACCGGCCGACGCTCTCCCGGCGCTTCGTCAAGTATAGATATATCGCTTATACCGCTCATCGCCATATTCAGCGTTCTGGGTATGGGAGTAGCGGTGAGTGTCAGAGTATCAACGTTTTTCGCCAGACTCTTCAGCTTTTCCTTTTGGCTTACGCCGAACCTCTGCTCCTCGTCAATTATGAGTAGTCCGAGATCGCGGAACTCAAGCTCCTTGCCGAGAAGCTTGTGAGTGCCGATAAGTACGTCCACCTCGCCTCTCTTGACCTTGCGAATTATCTCCGCCTGCTGCTTCGGCTTTTTAAATCTGGAGAGCATTTCCACACTTACCGGAAATCCGTTAAATCTGGAGAGCGCCGTCTGATAATGCTGAAGGGCGAGGATCGTCGTCGGAACGAGTATAGCAACCTGCTTGCCGCCCATTATCGCCTTGAAAGCAGCTCTGAGCGCCACCTCGGTCTTTCCAAAGCCTACATCTCCGCACAAAAGTCTGTTCATAGGAATAGGCTTGATCATATCCGCCTTTATCTCATCTACGGCAACGCTTTGGGACTCGGTAAGCTCGTACTCGAAGGAATCCGCAAAGGCATACTCCAGATCAGAGTCCTGCGGAAAGGCAAATCCGGGCTTTCGCTGTCTTTCGGCATAGAGCTGTATCAGGCTTTTGGCGATATCCTTCGCCGCGCTCTTGGCACGGGATTTGGTTCTGTTCCACTCCGTGCCGCCCATCTTCGAAAGCTTGACCTTACCGTCCTTATCTCTCTCTCCGATGTATTTGCTGATCATCTCCAGCTTGTCACACGGCACGAAAAGCTTATCCGTACCGGCGTATCTGATAGTAATATAGTCCTTAGTAATACCGTCTACGGTCACGCTTTGCATTCCCTCGAAAAGACCGATGCCGTAGCTTGAGTGTACCACGTAATCGCCCTCTGAGAGCTCTGCGTAACTCGTAAGTCTTTTACCTGAGCCTCCGGCTCGCTTTATGATATTCCTTCGCCGCCGCTCGCTTATTATCGCTCTTCCCTCATCGCGAGCCATAGACAGCACCGCAATCCTCGGAGTGATAAGATCAAATCCTACCGCCGCTCCAACGGTAATGAATATTTTTCCGCCGTCCTCGGCAGCGAGATTAAACTCACTTTTTTCATACACGGGTATGGGTGCAAAGTCCGATTCGCGAAGTACGGATGCCAGCGAGTCTGCGGCAGGTATACTGTCGCAGACCAAAAGAGCGCGATATCCTCCCTTTCTGAGAGCCGCAAGATCCTCCGTGAGCATTTTAGGATTATTTCCGTAGGATACGGTGCGTCTGGTCCTGAAGCCGAAAAGTCCTGACAGACGAATAGAGCCTACACCGCCTGCGAACGGATTTACGTGCGCGGTGAAATTTTTGTCCAAAAAACCGTAAAAACGTGACACGTCAGCGGAGTATTTTGCCGCATCTGCCAATACGACTCCTGAGTTCAGCATGCTCTCCCGCTCGGAGAAGATGTAATCGGTATATTTTTTTATCTCTTCCTTACAGCCACTAGTGCCGAGAACAAGGACGGTGCATCTTCTGTATCTTTCAAGATAGTCAATAAGACATTCGGGCGACTCGTATATCGCGCCGATATATTTATCCCTAAAATCAACGCTGTGAGAGGACGCGACCGACGCTCTCTCATTTTTCAGTCTTGCTCGCGCGTCCTCGCTGGGAGCTCTGTCTGCGAGTTGGTCTATTATCGCCAAAACCCTCTCCCTAGCAGACGTGGAAATCATTATCTCCACAGCAGGCAAAAGCTGTATCTCCTCGCACTCGCCAACGGTGCGCTGAGTCAGAGGGTCGAAGTATGCCATTCTGTCTATTTCGTCGCCAAAAAACTCGACACGGATAGGCTCATCGGTATCTCCGCACCAAAAATCAAGTATTCCGCCGCGCCTAGAAAACTGCCCCCGTCCCTCAACGCTCTCCACAGCCGCGAAGCCAAGCATCAGAAGCCTCTCCGCAAGCTCCGCGGGGGGCACGGTATCTCCGCATCTTATACCCAGAGTCAGCTTCATAAGCAGCTCCTCCGGAAGCGTATACTGTACTGCGGCAGAGGGAGTGGTTACCACCGCGTCTACTTCCCCGCTCATAACAGAGGAAAGCACCGACAGCCTCTCACGGTCAACGTCGTGAGAGGCTCTTATATTGTGAAATACGAAATCACGGCGCTTATACTGCATAGCGGATATCCCCGCGTCACACAGCGCGCGCGCCAGCCTTTCGCGCTCACCCTCGTTTTCCGCAAGGATAAGCACAGGGGAGCCGGATACCCTGCGAGCCTCGGCGACCGCTTCAGCAACGAATGCAAGCTCTGCGCCTCCGGAAAGACCGTTTACCGCAACGGGTAGCGGCTCATCCGAAGCGAAAACCTCGCGAAAGGTTTCGAGAAACCTGGTAAATTCACCGTCAGCTCTGATAAGGCTTGTGATCTTGCTCATTTTTCGCCCTTATCCGTCCGTTAGGACTTACTTTGAAAATCTATTCATCGCGGTGTCTATATCACCGCGTACTATAAGCTCGGAGGAAGCAAATATATCCGCAAAGCGTTCGCAGAGAAGCTTCATATCTCCATCGGGAAATTTGCCGAGCACGAAGCTCACGAGATCGTAATCCGCGGACGGCTTCTTACCTACTCCTATCTTTACTCGTGGAAAGGTATCCGCTCCAAGATGGGCAATTATGCTCTTCAGTCCGTTATGACCTCCCGCCGAGCCCTTGCGCCTGATTCTTATAACTCCTGGATCAAAGCTTATCTCATCGTGCAGCACCAGCACTCTCTCCGGCGGAATTTTGTAGAAGGATGCCGCCTCCGCTATAGCAACTCCCGAATTATTCATCAGGGTGGTAGGCTTCATAAGAAGCACACGCACGCCGCCTATCTCCGCCTCGGCGGTCATAGCGCGAAATTTCAGTCTGTCAATTCTGACTCCGAGCTTCTCCGCTATATAATCTATGGCGAGAAATCCCGCGTTATGTCTGGTCCTCTCGTACTGCGCGCCCACGTTTCCAAGACCGGCTATAATAAACGATACGGGACCCGTGTCGATTTTTTTCTCTATCTTTTTAAACAGATCGAATATACTGCTCACCTTTCAGTCCTCACCCTTAACAAGTATCAGCTCCTTTGCGTAGGGAAGCTTTTCTATAGTGTTTGCCAAAACGTGCCACTCGTCAAGCTTGTGATGGCGGCGAGCGTAATAGATATTTATCAGCACCTCGTAATTCAAAGTAACCGTGCGCATCTGATTGTAAGACGAGGGCAAAAGCTGTATCATATCGTGCCAGTGAGCCTTATCTCCGCTGTCGATAAATCTCTTCCTTGCGCCCTCAAGATATTCTATCAGGGAGTCAAGAGCAGCGAGAGCTCCATCGGACATTTTATCGTGAGAAAAATCACTTCGCTCGAACATTTTCGCCTGAATCTTGTGCATTGTCGAGGTGGAGTTGGCAACCGTACCTACCTTGTAGGTATCAAACTCCTTCCACCAATAAAGAGGCGCCGTAATATCCATAGAAACGAATATCTGACGAAGAAATTTTCTGTGATCGCTTCCTGCCTTTGCAAGCCTTGATGCAAGTCCCAGATCATTCTCACCGAGTACGAATCTGCCGTCCCCGTCATAATAAGAATCCATTCTCGCCCAGCTGTTCATAGGATTGCGCGCGCCGCGTATGGCGTTCTCCATATTCATTACCGAAATTCTGTCTACTAAAAGCATAGGACACCTCGAAAATTTTATTAACTGTATAATTATATCATATCCGCGCGCGATTGTCAATCTTAACTTGCGCGACGCCGACAAAAACAAAACCGAGTGTAAATTTTATTATTTTCTATTTATTTTTTTGTTTTTATGTGCTATAATGGTATATTGGAAAGCTATACGGAATATTACTCCGTAGTTCAAACTCAAAATCAGAGGTAATATAAATGAGCAAAAAACCAGAGTGCACACCGGAATCCTGCAGACTGAATCGCGTTGGCGGACAGGCAGTGCTGGAGGGTGTTATGATGAAAGCCGGAAGCCGCACCGTTACCACCTGTCGCAAGGAGGACGGAACTCTCGTCGTAACGGACGACAGCTTTGTTTCGGTAAGGAAAAAATATAAAATACTTAATCTCCCCATTTTGCGCGGAGTTATCAACTTCGTTGAGATGATGATGCTCAGCATCAAAACTCTCGGCGCGTCGGCTGACGCCATGGGACTTGAGGAGGAAGAGCCGTCGAAATTCGAAAAATGGATGGCTAAAAAGCTTGGTATGTCCGTCACCGACCTGGTTATGATCGTGGGCGTGGTGCTGGGACTCGGTCTTTCGTTACTGCTGTTTCTCTTTCTGCCTATATGGCTGACTGCGGGAATCACCGCGCTTTTAGGCCTTGTGGATATTCCCGTCAGTCCCGTTGCGACCGCAATTATGGAGGGCATCGTTAAGGTCTGCGTATTCATATCCTACCTTGCGCTGACCGCTCTCGTTCCCGATATCAAGCGCACGTTTATGTATCACGGCGCAGAGCATAAGTCCATTGCCTGCTTCGAGGCGGGAGATGAGCTTACCCCCGAAAACGCTATGAAGCATCGCCGCTTCCATCCCAGATGCGGCACCAGCTTTATGTTCTTTATGATTCTTCTCGGAATATTCGCAGGCGCAATTATCAAGACAGCTGTTCCGGGACTCGACGTATGGGTATATTCTCTCGTCAGACTTTTGGTGCTTCCGCTTCTGATGGGTATCGGTTACGAGATCATAATGATAGCCGGTAAGCACGACAACCTTCTGACACGGGCGATAAGCGCTCCGGGTCTGTGGGTACAGAGAATAACCACGAAGGAGCCTACTCCCGATATGCTGGAGGTGGCTATCATATCGATCAAGTGTGCCCTTCGGGATGACTTCCCCGAATTTAAGGAATTCTACGAGGCGAGGTCCTGGGTGACGGACTCATCTGAAGCAGACACCGCGGACACCGATACCGATGGAGATGCTCCGTCTGCAGAAAGCAACGGCTCAGCTCTCATCAACGAGTCTGCAGAAAGCAACGGCTCAGCGCCTATCAACGAGTCTGCAGAGAGCGAAGAGGAAAACGGCGAACCCAACTCCGACGACTTTACGAAAAGCGATCTTTCAGGTTCACAAGCGGCATTAAACTCAGACGAATGCGTTCAATACACCGATACCCGTGTTGAATTAAACGGCAAAAACGGCATCTCATCACAGGATAACGACACCTGTGAAAGCGAGGCGGAATGAAGCTCAGCGAAGCAACAGACATACTCAGAAAAGCGGGTATAGAAGACCCCAGAGCTGAGGCAAGACTGCTCTTCACCGAAATAGGCGGAATACCGGAATATAAAACGGTTGGTGCCGACCCGGAGGTAAACAGTCCGATTCTTACCGACGCAGTCCGTCGAAGAGAGAAACGGGAGCCTATGGGATATATTCTCGGCTCGGTGGGCTTTTATCACGAAAGCTATTTCGTTACTCCGGACACCCTCATTCCACGCTCGGATACCGAGGCGCTCGTGGAATACGCTGTGAGCAAGCTTGGTGCGGGGGACGTCTTTCTGGATCTGTGCACGGGCAGCGGATGTATCGCAATATCGGTGCTGAAAAACACATTCGGTACCACTGCAGTCGCCGTGGATATTTCAGAGAAGGCTCTTAGAGTCGCTGCAAAAAACTCTGACAGAAACGGAGTATCTGACAGACTCACCCTCTTATACTCTGACGTTACGGCAGAGCCGGACCCGACGCTGCCCCACAAGGTTAATGCGATATTGGCAAACCCACCCTACGTAACCGTCGAAGAGTACGGTGAGCTTGAAAAAGAGATTTATTTTGAACCAAAAAGCGCCTTTGTGGGCGGTGATGACGGAGGAGATTTCTATCGCGCCATTACTTCAAAATACAAGGGCTTGCTTGCCGACGGCGGATTTATCGCCTACGAAATAGGTTACCGCCAAGCAGAGCTGATACGCGCTATTGCGGAAAGTGAAAATATGTCCTGCCGTATAATTCACGACCTGGGAGCAAATCCGCGGGTAGCAATACTGGAAAATCGCTAACCTCAAAAAGCTCAGTATACAAAAAAAGGAAAGTGACGCAGCGGTGGATCTGCGCTGTCACAGCACCCTCTCCTATCGCATATGATACATATAAAAAGGCGAAGGGAGAAAGCTATGATTGAGAGAAAGCTGACCGTGGCGCTGATTTACGGCGGCAGAGGACACGAGTCGGAGGTATCGGTATGCGGTGCGGCGTACGCCTATAGACTTCTATGCGACAGGTATCGTGTAATACCCGTATACATATCCGACGACGGAAAATGGAATGTTTACAAGAACTACGAAACAGACCCAACCCCGTGTATAGATTTTGACGGTCTGCATAACTTAATTCTAAGCCAAGGCAAAGCGGTATTTCCGTTCTGCAGTAGCGGCTCGTCCGCGTTTATAACGGAGAACGGAGAAAAGATAGACGTCGATGTCGCAGTACCGCTTTTACACGGAGATTTCGGTGAGGACGGCACGGTACAGGGCGCGCTCGTAAGTGCAAAAATAAGATACATCGGATGCGACGTATACACAGGAAGTCTATGTATGGATAAGCTGTATACCAAGCTTATCGCCGCATCGTCGGGAATTAAAATCGCTGCATACGTCACCGTAAACGGCGAAACCGACAGAGATATTTCGGATAGTATAGAAAAGGCGGAAAAGACTCTTGGTTATCCGCTTTTCGTCAAGCCGATACGGCTCGGCAGCTCCGTGGGCGCGTCACGCGCCGACTGCAAAGAGGAGCTGGAGAGCGCCGTCAGAGCTTCTCTTGCCACCGGCGGAGGAGCAATTATAGAGGAATACGTGGCGTCGGTCTATGAAGCGGAATGCGCGTATTACAAGGCGAACGGTAAGGAGATCGTAAGTGACGTAGGCGGTATTGTCACCGGCGGAAAATTTTACGATTACAACAAAAAATATACGGATACGGACGGTATGCAGGTATGCGTCGGTCTGAATATACCGACTGAGATACGCGAAAAAATACGCGAAAGCACTGCCCGTCTTGCCAAGCTTTTTCGCATAAGACATCTCAGCAGATTTGACTACTTTATTACCGAGCACAGAGAGGTCATATTTAACGAGATCAACACCTTTCCCGGATTTACGGGAGCTAGTCTTTGGCCAAAGCTTATTTCCGAGGCGGGACTTCCGCCTGCCGAAGCGCTGTCGGGAATGATAGAGGATGCTTTGGCAGAATGATCGGCATTTTCGACAGCGGTGTGGGAGGTCTTTGCTCCCTGCGCGAGTACAGACGGCTGATCCCACACGAAAGCATAATATATCTCGGCGACAGAAAAAATGCACCATACGGCACAAAGGACAGAAAGACGGTGACAGCCCTGACGCGTAACAACATAAGGGTGCTGCGCGAGATGGGCGCGGAAAAAATACTGATAGCCTGCTGCACAGCCTCGTCCGTGTACGATGAGCTTGACGAGCGGGAAAGAGAGCTTTCGTTTCCAATCATAGCCCCTGCCGCGAGGACGGCTGCAAGCATTGGAGGCCGAATAACCGTCATAGCCACGGAGCAAACTGTCGCCTCTCACGTTTTCAAAAAGGAAATACGTAGGATATCAGGGGACGTACCCGTCACGGAATTGCCTGCCCAGGAGCTCGTAGGTATGGTAGAGGGCGGAGCGTCAGACGGCAAGCTCAAAGAGAGCGAGAAGATACTGTTAGACAGCTTGGCAGAGCGTATCAGAAGCACCTCTCCCGGTGCACTCATACTAGGATGCACTCATTTCTCATATTTGGAGAACGAAATACTAAAGAGAATTTACCCCACCGTTACGGTCAACGCTGCGAAGATCGGCGCTATGACCTTGGCGGATGAGCGGCGCGACAAAATCAAGGAGCGTCGCGGAAAGCTTACGTTTTTATAAAAAATACGCGGTGATAAACCGCCGAGAATAAAACGGATTACCCGATCAATACGGGAAAAAGAAAGGATCAGAAATGGCAAAATACAGAAGAGGAAGAATAAACGACGCGGTAGCTGAGGAGCTTGCTATAGCTCTCGGTAACGTCAGAGAGCCCAAGGTTATCAACAATTTCGTCAGTGTCACGCGAGCTGAGGTTGCGCCCGACCTGAAATATGCGACGGTATACATCTCCTGCATAGGAGATTCCTCGGAAGCGCTGGAGGGCCTCAAGAAATGCACCGGTATGCTCCGCCATCACCTCGCGACCACTCTCAACCTGCGTATAACTCCCGAACTCCACTTTGTAAAGGACGGCTCTATCGAGCACGGCGCGCGGATTGCGGCGGCTCTCGAAGAGATAAAAAACAAGGATAGACAAATAAAAGAACAGCAGGAAAAAGAAGATTAAGGGGTGTTTTTGCAAATAATTATTTGCATTTAAGCCTATTGGAGAACGAAAATGAAAAAGATCACTAAGGCTATAATACCTGCCGCAGGACTCGGTACTCGTATGCTACCCATATCTCACGCAGTACCAAAGGAGATGCTGCCAATCGTCGATCTGCCGGCGATATACTATCTCGTAGAGGAAGCGAAAAACAGCGGGATAACGGATATACTTATTATAACGAACAGAGATAAGGACGCTATGGAGGATTTCTTTGATCTCTCCATAGAATACGGTGCGGCTCTGGAATCCAAGGGCAAGGAAAACGAAATACGGGAGATGAGGCGTATCGCCGATATGGCGAACGTATATTTCTTAAGACAAAAGGAAACGCGAGGCTTAGGCCACGCGGTAGGCAGGGCGCGCAGCTTCGTCGGTGACGAGCCGTTTCTCGTGCTGTACGGTGACGATATAATCTTTTCCAAGACACCGGTATGCCGTCAGCTTATCGACGCATACGAGCAATACGAAAAACCCATAGTCGGTGTCAAGCCGGTGCCAAGGGAGCAGCTGGCAAAATACTGCTCCCTCAAGGTTGAGCCCGTATCCGACAGCGAGAACCTTTATTTCTGCACGGATATGATAGAGAAGCCAAAGCCCGGCGAGGAATTTTCCAACCTTTCCATCCTCGGCAGAGTGCTTCTTACGCCTGAGGTATTTGATATAATAGACGGACTTGAGCCGGGCGCAGGAGGCGAATATCAGCTGACTGACGCTATGCGCACTCTCGCGAAAGCGGACGGAGTTTACGCCCTGGAATTTGAGGGCGACAGATACGACCTCGGATCCAAATCGGGATTTCTGATGGCAAACATAGTAAAGGGTCTGGAGCATCCTGAAACCGCCGAGAAGCTGCGCGAATTTATAAAGTCACTTAAAATTTAGGACACGGAAACAATCAAAGCAATTTTCCCATAAAGCCTTTAGAGAGCCAATACATAAAGCAAGTAAGATAGGAGAACGATATGGAAATCAGACGGGCAAGACCCGACGACTCCACCGGTATAGAGATGCTTGAGCGACTTTGCTTCTCTGATCCCTTTGGTAAAAAGGATATTTATTCGTATATCTGCTCAGATACCGGAATGTGCTTCGTCGCAATAGACGACGGTAAGGTTATCGGCTATCTGATAGGCAGACTCATAGCTCCTGAGGGCGAAATATACAGGGTGGCTGTTGATCCGGACAAGCGTTGCAGAGGAATAGGATACAGGCTTATCTCCTTCGCGACGAAGACGGAGCGAGGACGAGGCCTGGAAACCGTCTACCTTGAGGTCAGGTCCAAAAACGCGCCCGCTATATTTCTTTACTCATCATTCGGATTTGAGAAAATCGGAGAGAGAAAAGGATATTATAAAAATCCGGACGATGACGCCATACTTATGATGCTAGGGAATTTTTGACTATAATTATTTACATATTCCCAATTTTTCACTTTTTTTACAAAAAAGAAAAAATGTCGCCGGACGCGACATTTACGGAGAGAAAATGAACATACTCGCATTCGAAAGCTCCTGTGACGAAACCTCCGCCGCCGTCGTATCATATACGGGCGAGGAGTTTAAAATCAAATCAAATATCGTAGCCTCACAGATTGAAACCCACCGCCTGTACGGAGGTGTTGTACCGGAGATTGCCAGCCGCGCTCACGCAGAGGTAATATCAAAAATCACCTACGAGGCGCTGAACGAAGCCAACGCGACTCTGAACGAGATAGACCTTATTGCCGTAACCGCAAATCCCGGTCTTATCGGCGCTCTTCTCGTTGGAGTGAACTTCGCAAAGGGTCTGGCGGCGGCTAACTCTATTCCCATCGTTGCAGTCGATCATATCAAAGGACACGTGGCTGCGGCATACCTTTCGGGAAAGGCTAACGCTCCGACGCCTCCCTTCATCGCTCTTACGGTTTCGGGAGGTCATACGGCAATATATCTCGTAGAGGATTATACCGAATATAAATTGATAGGCACGACACGCGACGACGCAATAGGAGAGTCCTTTGATAAAATCGGCAGGCTGGTCGGTATACCCTACCCTGCGGGACGGGGATTTGATCAGCTTTCGAGGGAGGGCTTTATACTCGCTACGGGAGATGAGGAAGGCTTTTATTCAAAATACAAAAAGAGTGACTCGTATAAGAATCGGGAATTAGCTCTTCCCTCCCCGGCGATAGCCGACGATTCACTTGACTTTTCATTCTCAGGTCTAAAAACCGCAGCCATCAATCTTCTTCACAGATACGAAATGACAGGAAAAGAGCTGCCACGTGAGCTCTTTGCCGCGAGATACACCTACGAGGCGGTAGAAGCGGTAGCGAAGAAGATGACCGCCGCCATATCAAGATATCCGTCCTACGACGTAGTGCTGGCAGGAGGCGTCGCGGCTAATTCTCACCTTCGCAAAAGACTCTCAGAGGTGTGTCAGAGGGCAGGAGTGTCGCTGTACGTGCCGCCCATATCCCTGTGCGGAGATAACGGAGCGATGATTGCCGCCGCAGGCTACTACGAGTGGAAAGCCGGCAACGTATCCGACTCGACCCTTAACGCATCAGCGCTTGATTCCATTAAAACGGAGGCTTAATTATGGAGAGTATAGATAAAATAAATTCCGTCTTTGACAGGCGGGCGCAGGATAGCAAGGAAAGCGCAGTTCCGTCAGCGGTTATCAAAAGACTGCCAAGATACCACAGATATTTAAACGACCTGCTCGATTCAGGCAGACTGCGTATATCCTCTGCCGAGCTTTCTAAAATAATGAACGTTACCGCATCGCAGATAAGACAGGATCTCAACTGCTTCGGTGGCTTCGGTCAGCAAGGATACGGCTACAATATCAAGTATCTCACAGCTAAGATAAGCGAGCTTTTAGGCGTCAGCGAGGGGTATGACGCCGTCATAGTCGGAGCCGGAAATCTCGGAAGAGCTTTGGCGTCGACCAGAATGTTCGGAAGACGTGGCGTAAACAGACTCGCCCTCTTTGACATCGACGAGAAGATAGTAGGCACAGAAATTTACGGAATCAAGGTATACCATACCGACGAGCTTTTCGAATTTTGCCAGAGGCACAAGATAGCGATAGGTGTTCTCACAGTTCCGAAGGAGGCGGCGTATAACGTAGCCAAAACTCTGAGCGACGCGGGAGTGCGTGGCATATGGAACTTTGCAAATATGGAGCTGAAGCTGGACGACGGCGTCGTCGTGGAAAACATCCACCTCGGCGACTCCCTTATGACCCTTTGCTATAAGATAAAGGAAAAGGACGAGCTCACGCGGCTTGACGACTGAACGCCCGTCAGATTCCATCAGGAGCGAAGATAGACTGACGGTTCAACAAAAGCCCGTTATCAGCGAAAATCAGCAACAAACGCAGTTATACCCACCCCCGTGTCAATTTTTTGGCATTTTAATTACTTAAAAAAAGGAAGCATAATGAAATCGAGAAAATACAGGATATTACCGCTCAGAGCCACGAATTCGCCGGCATTCTCCGACGCAACGGCTGACGAGCTGAGAGTTCTCATTGCTCTGATCGAAGCGGAGGGTGAGGAGATAGCGGAAAACCGCATCGCAAAAACGGTCGGAATCTCAGAGTCGAGAGCAAGGTCGGCAATCACGCTATGGGAAGCCGAGGGAGTAATAAGAGCTGCTGACGGAAATATAACCGACGAGTTTTTCTGCAGCGACGAGGATAAGGAGATCACCTCTCTTTCAGCCGCCAAGGGCGTGCGTGACGAAATGCTTGAGGATATGCTGAGTGAGTGCGCCGTTCTGCTGGAAAAGCCCGCTCTCTCCACCGAGGATATCAAATCCTTTACCCACCTATATACCGAGCTTTCTCTGTCCTGCGAGTACATACTTAATCTCACCTCATACTTAAAGCAGAGAAAAAGCCGACTCACCGCAAGATACGTAAAGCAGAGAGCGGAGGCCCTCTTTGAGCGAGGCTACAAGACCGTAGAAGAGCTGGAAATTTATATCAGAAATACCACGAAGGAAGAAAACGATATTTGGGAGATACGCAAGGTCATAGGACCGAAAAACAGAAATCCCTCGGATGCTGAGAGAGCGTATTTCAAAAAATGGACCAACGATTTCGGATTCGGAGCAGAGATAATAAGGGAAGCGTATAACGTTGCCACTACGGTCAATATAAAGGAATCCGTTTCATACAGCTATCTTGACGCAATACTCTCGAATTGGAAGGACGCAGGGCTTACCACCGTGTCGGAATGCAGTGCCTTCAGCGTTAAGGGAAGATCCGAGGATGGCGAGGAGAATAAGCTTAAAAGACGGCGAGCAAAGACGGAGGAGCCGAAGCTGCGCTACGGCAATTTCGATATAGATGAAGCCATAGAGGCGGCGCTGGAGCGCTCCTTCGCAGGCGAGGAAAAATAACGGAGGCATTATGTACAGCTACGAAAATTACGACAAGGTAAAATCAGAAATAGAAAAGCGCAGGCTGAACGCCATTGCCGAAGCTGACCGCAAAAACAGCGAGCTGAGGGAAACGTCTGAAGAGATACGCGCTATTGACGAGGAGCTTTCGAGCACGGGCTTTCAAATTTTCAAGGTGGCGTGCTCAGGCGGTGATATTACTCCCATAAAAGAGAGAAATCGGGAGCTTAACCGCCGTCGCGCAGAGATAATCATGAGCCTCGGATATCCACAGGACTACACCAAGGTGAAATATTTCTGTCCTGACTGCTCCGACTCCGGATTTATAGGAGGTACGAAGATGTGTCATTGCTTCCGCGAAGCTCTGATAAAAGCGACTATAGCTTCGTCAGGAATAGGCAATCTTATAGAAAGCCAATCCTTCGATAATTTTGACCTGAGTTGGTACAAAAACGATGCGGACGCCTATAACAGAATGACCGAAATATACAAGGAATCGAAGCGCTACGTTGAGCACTTCAGCGAAAGACGCGGTAATCTGCTGCTCGTCGGACCTACAGGAGTCGGCAAAACGCATATCTCAACGGCTATCGCCAGAGAAATAATTAACCTCGGATACGACGTGATATACGACAGCGTACAGAATATAATTTCAGATTTCGAAACCGATAAATTCAGAAGCGGATATTCCGCTGCGGAAAACAAAAGCGACAAGTACCTTGAGTGCGACCTGCTTATCATTGATGACTTGGGCACAGAATTTTCAACTCAATTCTCTATGTCCTGTATCTATAATCTTATAAACACAAGACAGAACAAGGGCTTGGCCACCATAATCTCCACGAACTATCCGCTGAAGGAGCTGTCGGCAAAATACGAGGACAGAATATTCTCTCGCCTTATCGGAAAAGGCACTCAGGTGCTGGTGTTCGCGGGCAGAGATAAGCGTCTTTTCCGCTAATGCCATACCCCGTGTAAATTTTATTGGTATAAAAGTAACGCATAAATCAGCGTGATGCTCTTAACGGGGACATTGACGCTAAACTATGATTACCCCTTAGTTCTAACGCAGAAATCAGCATGATGCTCTTAACGGGGCATTGACGCCAAACTATGATTATCCTTTAGTGCAAGCAGTGAGCTATGATTTTGCAACGCCAAAGTTACGATGCACCAACGGGCAGCCGTAGGCAAGACCGGCAATCACATCACAGCATTTGCAAATCAAGTCAATAACAGTGAGGGCAAGCGAGCCTCATAACTCTAAACCAAAATAAACGAAAAAAGAGAGAGCATTTCGGCTATACCACCGATTCGTTCTCTCTTTTTGTCATTACAGGGCTGCTGTACAAAGCCTTTTCACTCGATTTTTCGTGACACGTCTATGTGATTTGCGCCTGATATTACTTTACTATCTCGCCTGAGGCTATAATATCCGCTCCCGTATCGAGCACGTTTTTAATTATAACGTCGCCGATAGCCGCGTCAGAGGGCGCAACTGCTTTGTTGATCGCCTTCATACAGTCAAATACCAGCTCCTTAGGTATAGCAGTCGAGGTTTTCACGGCTATCAATCCGCCGCCCGATACTCTGACAGTAGACGTCACCGTACGCTTCGGATGCGTACATTCATCCTCGGCGTAAACAGGACCTCTTTTACAGGCTCCGCCCTTTATTTCGCTGATTTTGCCCTCGCCGTCAAATTTCACGGTCAGCTGACAGCCTCTGGGGCAAATTATGCAGGTAAGTTGTCTTTCCATTATCAATTACTCCTTTCTGTCTACAATGGACTAAGGCGGATCAAAACGCCGTCAGGTCCGCCATAGCGCCGCAAACCGCTTACTCCACTGAAAATTCGAGAAGCTTGCCGCTTATATTTTTCAAAATGTCCGCGCTGAGCTTCACGCTTTCCATCTCACCCGGAGCCATCTTTATCCGCTTTTTAGAGAGTATCTCTTTCCCGTCGCATCTGACTACTATTTTCTTGTTTTCAAAGACTCCGGAAACTCTGAAATACACCGTTGTATCCTCTGCTTTTCTAATTATGTGGGGTACCGTGTAGCGAATTTTTCCATCAACCTTAATTTTGATCTCTCTATCCGCGTCACTGCCGCCGCTGACGTATCTCGCGGCAGACAAGCCTGCCTCCCTCGCCTCGTCGGAAACGTAGTCAACAAGATCGTGAACGTGCAGAACGTTTCCGCAGGCGAAGATTCCCTCTACCGAGGTTTCTCTGCCCGCATCGACCACCGCGCCGCCGGTAACTCTGTCCATCTCTATGCCGGCTCCAACAGTCAGCTCGTTTTCGGGAATCAGACCGCAGGAAAGAAGAAGAGTATCGCACTCAATGTATTCCTCGGTGCCGGGTATCGTCCGTCTTGCCTCATCAACCGCCGCAACCGTTACGCCCGTAACTCTGTCGCCGCCGTGTATCTCCACGACGGTATGGCTGAGCCTCAGAGGTATGGAATAGTCGTTTAGACATTGCTCTATATTGCGCGCCAAGCCTCCCGAATAAGGCATAATTTCGCACACGGCCTTGACGTGAGCACCCTCAAGGGTCATTCTGCGCGCCATTATCAAACCTATATCGCCGGATCCGAGTATCACTACCTCCTTACCGGGCATATATCCCTTCATATTGACAAATTTCTGCGCCGTGCCCGCGGTATAAATTCCTGCAGGACGGCTTCCCGCAATACCAAGAGCCCCTTTTGGTCGCTCTCTGCAGCCCATAGCCAAAATAACAGCTCCGGCGTGTATACGGAATATTCCGCGCTCGCTGTTCATCGCCACGACCTCTCTGTCCGCCGTCAGCTCCACCACGGTGGTATTCAGCATATAGGGAATACCCAGCTCCTTCACTTTTTTCTCATATCTGTGAGCGTACTCCGGGCCTGTAAGCTCCTCACCAAAGGTGTGAAGACCGAAGCCGTTGTGAATGCACTGACGGAGAATGCCGCCCAGCGCCTCCTCCCGCTCCAGAATCAGAACGTCCTTGACTCCCGACTCATACGCGGAAATAGCCGCCGCCATACCTGCGGGACCGCCGCCGATTATTACAATACTAACGTCCATATAATTCATCATACGCCCTCCTTCGTTTTGGAAAGGTTGATATACGACTTTCCGCCGCTCTTCGTTACCTTCTCGTAGGGAACGTTCATCTCCGACGCCAGAAGCTCAACGATATAAGGAGTACAGAAGCCTCCCTGACATCTGCCCATCGTCGCTCTGGTGCGGCGCTTAACTCCGTCCACGCTCGTAGGCTTTGGATTGGTTCGTATAGCCTCAAGTATCTCTCCCTCGCTCACCCTCTCGCATCTGCATATAACGTGAGCGTATTCGGGACTTTGAGCTATTATCTCATTCTTTTCGTCATCAGAGAGCTCTCTGAAATAATGAAGCGGACGTCTTTTGGGATTAAAATCTCCCCTTAACGCGAGAGACGCTCCCATATCCGCTAGCATCTGCCGTACGTACTCCGCAATTGCGGGAGCAGAGGTCAGACCGGGGCTCTCTATTCCTCCGAGATTTATAAAATTATCTCTCGGCGAGCTTATGATAAAGTCACCGGTGCTGCCCGTAGAGCGAAGACCGGTAAACGAGGTGATAGTCTTGGAGAAATCTATCCCCGACACCTGCTCCATAGCCAGCTTTTTAAGGCTAGCTATACCCCGTGTCGTAGTTTTGCGGTCGTTTTTATCATCTATATCCTCCGCTGTCGGACCTATGATAATATTTCCGTCTGCCGTCGGTGATACGAGAACGCCCTTACCCATAGCCGTAGGACAGCGGAAGACTGTATGACGCACGAGTCCCTCGCACGCTCTGTCGAGGAGTACGTACTCTCCCCTCCTCGCTCTGACTGAAAAGGACTTGTCCCCTACCATCGCCGCGATCTCATCGGAGTATACACCCGCGGAGTTAACAACGTATTTCGCCTCTACCGTTTCCCCCTCGTTTGAAATTAGCGTATAAGATTCTCCGCCGCGCTTTATTTCGCTGACTGTGAAATTCAGCTTCAGCTCAGCGCCGTTATCCATCGCGTTGCCTACCGCCGCCATACAAAGCTCGTATGGACATACGATAGCTCCGGTGGGGGCGTGAAGAGCGCAGCTCACGCCTTTGCCGAGATTTGCCTCCAGCATTCTCGCCTCATCTCCGGTGAGAAGCCTGAGCCCCTTAACACCGTTTTTCTCTCCCCTCTCCTTAAGCGAGCGAAGAGTCTTCTCGTCCTCGCCGTCGAATCCAACGACGATCGAGCCGTTTCTTTTGTATTTTACGCCAAGCTCCCGACATACCTCCTCCATCATTTCAGAGCCGCGGAGGTTCAGCTTCGCCTTAAGCGTGCCCTCCTTTGCGTCGAAGCCGGCGTGAACTATACCGCTGTTCGCTCTGGTCGCTCCCATTGCTACGTCAGATTTCTTCTCCAGCAGTATAACTCGCATTCCGTATCGGGTCAGCTCTCTGGCTACCATTCCGCCAACTACGCCTGCACCGATAATTGCAACGTCAAACATTTGTCCTCCCTCCGTCACCGAGCAACTGCGGTGACTGATTATTTTTTATATTATCTCATAAACAGAAGTTATTTATCTTGCTTATTTTTGATGCTTCCGTCTAATAATATACGTGATAAATTTCACTTTTACTTTTATTTTTCGGCGATGACTCTTACGGATCGGTCAATACCGTAATTTTCACCGTCTTTATTGACATTTGCTCCGCTCGCGTGATAAAATATATTAAAAAACTAACGGAGTATATTATGAAGCCCGAATCAATAATTCTGACTGTAATTTTGGCTTTAATCGCCCTGATACTTTCCACGGCTTACGTTTGCTACAGAATAACGTTTGCCAAAAATGATAAAAAATCCTCTGACCCGTATCTTATTTTTTCCACAAACGGCTTCAAACAGTACGAGAGCCGAATGAGACCTATGATAGATAAGATCATTGCCACTCCCTGCGAGGATATATATATCAGATCCCGTGACGGACTGTGTCTGCACGCAAGATACTACCATCTGCGCGATGGCGCTCCCGTCGAGATACAGATGCACGGATACAGAGGGCATCCCTTCAGGGACTTCTGCGGTGGAGCGACGGATGCCTATGACCGCGGACACAACCTTATTCTCGTCGATCAGCGCACCCACGGCGAAAGCGAAGGCAGAGCCATTACGTTTGGAATAAAAGAAAGATACGACTGCTTAGATTGGATAGACTATACGGTGAAACGCTTCGGAGATGATGTGCAGATCATCCTGATCGGAATATCTATGGGCGCCGCAACCGTACTTATGGCAACCGGTCTCGGAGTACCGAAAAATGTCAGAGCCGTTATGGCGGACTGCCCCTTCTCATCACCGGAGAGCATCATACGAAAGGTTATAGGAGATATGGGATTGCCACACAAAATAGCATTTCCGTTTGTGAGGCTCGGCGGTATTCTGTTCGCGGGCTTCGACGTATGCTCCGCATCCGTGACCGAGGCGGTGAGAAGCTCCGTCACACCCACTTTTCTTATACACGGGGAGGCGGATAGCTTCGTTCCATTTTATATGGGACGGGAGATTTTTGACGCTATAGCCTCGGAAAAAAAGCAGTTTTTACCTGTACCGAACGCAGATCACGGCACCAGCTATTTCTGCGATAAGGAGAGGTATCTCGGAGAATTAAACGAATTTCTTAAACCCCTGATAAATGAGGAAACTTAAATGAATATAGGACAAAGCCTTCACGGATTTACCGTAAAAAGCAAAACGATTATACCTGAGCTTTCCGCAACGCTCTATATGATGGAGCACGCGGAGAGCGGAGCGGAGCTCGCCTTTCTCGACAGAGAGGACAGAAATATGACCTTCGCCATAGCCTTCCGCACGCCTCCCACGGACGATACCGGCGTATTTCACATAATAGAGCATTCGGTGCTTTGCGGATCTGAAAAATTTCCCGTAAAGGAGCCATTCGTTGAGCTGCTCAAGGGCTCGCTCAACACATTCCTTAACGCAATGACCTACGAGGACAGAACCGTTTACCCTGTTGCCTCCAGATGCGAAAAGGATTTTCTGAATCTTACCGATATATATCTTGACGCCGTTTTCCATCCCAATATGCTGAAAAACGAGAAGATATTTCTCCAAGAGGGCTGGCGCTACGAATACGATGAGTCGTCCGACGCTCTGTCATATAACGGCGTAGTATATAATGAAATGTGCGGCGCATATTCCTCCGCGGAGGAGCTTGGCGCTTCTGCGCTGCGCCGCGCGCTGTTTCCAGACAATCTCTACGGATGCGATTCCGGAGGAGATCCGGCGGCTATTCCCACCCTCACCTACGAGAGCTTTAAGCAAGCGCACGAAAAGTACTATCATCCGTCAAATTCTCTGATTTTTCTTGACGGCTCGGTGAATCTTGATAAAGCGCTTCCACTGATCGCCTCATATCTTAAGGGCTACGAAAAAAGAACCGAAACAGTGGAATATCCGATACACGCCCCCCATCTCGCGCCGGAAGTTACCTTAGAATTTGAGGCAGGCGAGGATAGCGGCGCCAGACTTCTTTTGGGATTTGTCTGCGACTCAGACCAAAGGACCGAGAACTACGCGCTGTCTATACTGCTTTCTGCTATATCGGGCACGAACGACGGTGATTTCAAGAGAAAGATACTTGAGAGCGGAATATGCGAGGACGTGGTGTTTGACTCTTACAGATCAAGAGAAACACAGCTGACAGTAGAATTGATAGGAATAAAGGAAGATAGGCTCGATGAGGCAAAGTCGCTTGTAATAGGCACGATACGGGAGCTCGCTAGAGAAGGACTTGACAAGCAACGGCTTCTCGCTGCCATAGGCCGCTCCGAGTTCGTTCTGCGCGAGGGAGACTTCGGCTCTCTGCCGCGAGGTATCGCGTACGCGCTGTCCTCATACTCCGGTTGGATATACGGCGAGGATCCGGCAGACAGCTTAAGGTATGAGGATCTGACCCTCGCCGTTCGTGAAATGGTAGAAAACGGCGGATTTGAAAAGCTGCTGCTCAAATATACGGTTGAGTCAAAGCATCAAGGCACGGTGGTTATGCTTCCGAGAGCTGACGTTATATCCCGTCAAAACGAAGAAAAACGGGCGAAGCTTGAAGGGATAAAGCAGAGCATGACCGCCGAGGAGTTATCCTCCGTAAAACAGCGTCAGCTTGAGCTGAAGGAATGGCAAGCCACACCGGATACCCGTGAAAATCTCGACACGATACCCACCCTGACCCTTAGCGACATTTCTCCGCTCGGCGAGCGAGTATATACCGACGAATTGACGATCCGCGATGCGAGAGTGTTGCTGCACAAAATAGATTCACGCGGAATTGTATACGCATCGCTTAATTTCCTTGCGGACGATCTTACGGAGGACGAGCTGTTTGAGTTGAACGTGCTATCCCAGCTTCTGACCAACATCAGAACCGAAGAACAGAGCGTATCCGACCTGCAGTCCAGGATAAAAATTGAGCTGGGAAGCCTGTCCGTAGGAGTCAGAACGTATCCGCTGACGGACGGATCGGGAGGGGGCTCCGTAGCCCTCACTCTCAGCGCCAGCGCCCTGGAGAGTAAATCGGATAAGCTTACCGAGATCATAAGAGACGTTCTGCTTCGCTCGGATTTTACCGACACGGAGCCGATAGGAAAGATCCTGGTACAGCTCAGAGCCTCAATCGACGACGCTCTGTCGCAGGACGCTCTCGGCTTTGCCCTTTCCGGAGTGGCAGCAGCCTCAGGCGAATGCGGACGTATAAACGATATAATGACGGGATACCCATCGATCAAAAAAACGAAGGAGCTATGCCGAGCTTTCGCAGAGAAAAAAGCGGAGATAACCCACAGGCTCTCAAGTATCCTAGATAAGCTCTGTGTAAGAAAAAGACTTATCCTCTCTCTGACGGGAGCGGGCGCAGAGCTTGCCGAAAGAATAATTTCAGTCTTTGCACAAGGAGAAGAATGCGTAAAATCGTTGCGGTCATCCGACACTCCCGAAAAGCGCGGTCTGGTTATTCCGGCAGGTGTGAGCTATGCCGCGATGGGCGCTCTATCCCCCGATGCGTGTGAAATTAACGGCGTTTTACGGGTCGTCAGATCCATTTTATCATACGAGTATCTCTGGAATTCCATCAGGGTAAAAGGAGGCGCGTACGGAACCGGATTTATCACAAGGCGATCAGGCGAATGCGCATTCTACTCATACAGAGATCCGTCGCCTATACGGTCGGTTGAATGCTTCCGCGGAAGCGTTGAATATCTGATAAAGCTCGCAAAGAGTGACGAGGATATAACGAAATTCGTGGTAGGCGCAATAGGCGAGTACGACCGTCTGATGACACCGAGAACCCTCTCGGCGCAGGCAACCTACGATATTCTGACAGGATGGAGCTACAAAAAGGAAATCAGACTCCGTGAAAATATGATCGGAACGTCACATTCAGATCTTTTGCGGGCGGCGGAGCTTATCTCAAAAATGTGTGAAAGCGCCGCAGTTTGCATTGCCGCGTCAAAGGATACCCTTACCAAAGCGGAGCTTGACTCAGTTTACGAGGCGTAGACGGATCGGTGCACGACCTCAAACAAAATAATAAATACTGTAAAATATATTGACAAGGCAAAAGCGTTGTGGTAGAATATATGCTAATATTATAAAAGAAAGAGGAATTGTAAATGGCTACTTACTTTAACGAACCCTCACACACCTTCAGCGAATACCTGCTGATACCCGGTTATACAGATGAAAGATGCGTTCCTCAAAACGTATCTCTGCGCACTCCTCTGGTCAAGTTCCGCAAGGGCAAGGAGGAATGCCCTATTATGATGAACATTCCTATGACCAGCGCAATAATGCAGTCGGTATCCGATGACAAAATGGCAATTGCTCTGGCAAAGGAGGGCGGTATAGCGTTCATATACGGCTCCCAGTCCGTCGAGGATCAGGCTGCTATGGTAGCAAGGGTTAAAGGATATAAGGCGGGATTTGTAGTAAGCGACTCCAATCTCACTCCCGACAGCACTCTGGCTGATGTTCTCGCTCTCGCGGAGGAGAAAGGACACTCCACTATGGCGGTTACCTCCGACGGCACCTCTCACGGTAAGCTCTTAGGTATCGTAACCGGCAGAGATTACAGAGTCAGCCGTATGAGCACTGACGAAAAGGTTAAGACCTTTATGACTCCTATAAACAGGCTCATTACAGCGCCCGAAGGCACAACTCTTAAAGTAGCCAACGATATAATTTGGGAGCACAAGCTTAATTCCCTGCCTATCATTGATAAGAAGGGTAATCTCAGATACTTCGTATTCCGCAAGGACTACTCTCAGCATAAAGAGAATCCACAGGAGCTTCTTGACAAGAACAAGAGCTACATCGTAGGCGCAGGCATTAATACCCGTGACTACGAAACCCGCGTTCCCGCGCTGATTGATGCAGGAGCGGACGTTCTGTGTATCGACGCGTCAGAGGGTTATACGATCTGGCAGAAGCGCACCCTTGATTTTATCAGAGGCAAGTACGGCGACAAGGTAAAGGTCGGCGCAGGCAACGTAGTTGACAGGGACGGCTTTATGTTCCTTGCTGAAGCAGGCGCTGATTTCGTGAAGATCGGTATCGGCGGCGGCTCTATCTGTATCACCCGTGAACAGAAGGGTATCGGTCGCGGACAGGCAAGCGCCGTTATAGAGGTAGCTGCGGCACGTGACGAGTACTTCAAGAAAACGGGAATATACGTTCCTATCTGCTCCGACGGCGGTATAGTTCACGACTATCATATGACTCTCGCTCTCGCGATGGGCGCAGATTTTATGATGCTCGGCAGATATTTCGCTAGATTCGACGAATCCCCCACTCCTAAGATCATGGTTAACGGCCAGTACGTTAAGGAGTATTGGGGCGAGGGTTCAAACAGAGCCAGAAACTGGCAGAGATACGACCTCGGAGGCAAGGCAAAGCTCAACTTCGAGGAGGGCGTTGACTCCTACGTAACGTATGCCGGCAGCCTTCACGATAACGTAGAGAAGTCACTCTATAAGGTAAAATCCACTATGTGCAATTGCGGAGCGATCACTATAGAGGAGCTGCAGGAAAAAGCAAAAATGACGCTGGTTTCATCCACGAGTATCGTCGAGGGCGGATACCACGACGTTATGTTAAGAAGCACTGCTGTAAAGTAAGATTTACATTTAACCTTGTTTTGAGTGCTTGATATATATCACCTTTGAAAGAAGATTTTATTATGAGCAAGCTTTTCGTACCGGAGAATTATTCCTCTCCACTCGATATCTATAAAATGCAGAAGGCTATCTCCTTTATAAAGCGTACGTTTCAGGATTCACTGAGCCGCGCTCTTAATCTAAAGAGAGTATCAGCGCCCCTGTTCGTTACCGAGGGATCGGGTCTGAACGACAATCTGAACGGCACCGAGCGTCCGGTTTCGTTTGACGTTCCCGCCGTTGGAGAATGCGCCGAGGTAGTTCACTCGCTCGCTAAATGGAAGAGAATGGCGCTGAAGGAATATCACTTCTACGTCGGAAACGGTCTGTATACGGATATGAACGCGATAAGGCGTGACGAGGAGCTTGACAATATTCACTCGATATACGTTGACCAGTGGGACTGGGAAAAGGTGATCACCAGAGAGGAGCGCACCTTAGACTATCTCATAGATACGGCGCAGCGGATAGTTGACGTAATCTGCGACACCAACGACGCTCTTCACGCCGAGTTCCCTGAGCACAACGTGTCCCTCTCAAGAAAAATGTTCGCAATAACCTCCCAGGAGCTTGAGGATATGTATCCGGATATGACCTCAAAGGAGAGAGAGGACGCCATAACCAAAGAGCACCGCACCGTGCTTATTATGCAGATCGGCGGAAAGCTGAAGAGCGGAAAGCCCCACGACGGCAGAGCTCCCGACTACGACGATTGGCAGCTGAACGGCGACATTCTCTTTTATAATGACGTATTAGGTCACGCGCTGGAGCTTTCGTCTATGGGAATCAGAGTGGACGCAGAGGCGCTTGACAGACAGCTGAATGAGCGCGGCTGCAACGATCGCCGCTCCCTTCCCTTCCACCAAAATCTGCTCCGCGACGAGCTTCCGCTGACAGTAGGCGGAGGAATCGGTCAATCCAGACTCTGTATGCTGATGCTGGGATGCGCTCACATAGGCGAGGTACAGTGCAGCATTTGGGACAAGGATACCGTTGAGGGCTGCAGATCCGCCGGAATAAGACTCCTGTAATCCATTATACCGTCCTGAACGCAAATCGCTTGGGACGGTAATATTTATGCGTTTAATTCTTAAGTAAATCTTAGCCGGTTTTATGTTAAAATACTTTGGTGCGATCAAGCACAGTATAATTTGAAAGGACAATAAAATGAAAGAGCTACTGGAATTATTCAGTCCCATCGCTGAATTCTTCAAGGATGGAAACTGGAGAATGATCATAATGTGGGCAATAGGCGGAGTGCTTATTTACCTGGCAATTAAAAAGCAAATGGAGCCCACCCTGCTTCTGCCTATGGGATTTGGCGCAATTCTGATGAATTTTCCCGGTGTCGTAGTGTTCAACGAGGCGGGAGAGATAATCAAGGTCAGCGGTATAGGCGAGCCGCTTCACGAGCTTTATAACGCGGGTATCGCGAACGAGCTTTTCCCTCTGCTTCTCTTCATCGGTATAGGAGCGATGATCGACTTCGGTCCTTTGCTCAACAATCCTAAGCTTATGCTGTTCGGAGCGGCCGCGCAGTTTGGAATCTTCTTCACTCTGTGTATGGCGTCAATGTTCTTCCCCGAATCAGCCGACTTCGCATCTATCGCGATAATTGGCGCGGCTGACGGTCCTACCTCGATAGTCGTGGCAAACACTCTCGGCTCAAATTACGTAGGCGCTATAACGGTAGCCGCTTATTCGTATATGGCGCTGGTGCCCATTATTCAGCCCCCCGTAATCAAGCTTCTCACCACAAAAAAGGAGAGAAGAATACGTATGGCGTATAAGGCTAACAGCGTATCAAAGACCACGAGAATACTCTTCCCTATTATTATATCTATAGTTGCCTGCATCTTCGCTCCGGGAGCGGGATCGCTTATCGGCTTCCTTATGTTCGGTAACCTTATCCGTGAGTGCGGAGTGCTTGATTCTCTCTCGGATACCGCGCAGAAGGTGCTTGCAAATCTGATAACCATATTCCTCGGAATTACCATCGCCTTCAATATGACCGCGGAGCAGTTCCTCAGCGTAAACACCCTTCTCATTATGGGACTCGGTCTTATCGCGTTTATAGTTGATACTGCGGGCGGCGTTCTATTTGCTAAGCTCTATAACGTTATTATGAAGATTTTCGGCAAGGATCCGATCAACCCTATGATCGGAGCGGCAGGTATTTCCGCCTTCCCTATGTCCGGCAGAATAGTACATAAAATGGGACTTGAGGAGGATAATCAGAACTTCCTTCTTATGCACTCTATCGGCGTAAACGTATCAGGTCAGATCGCCTCGGTTATCGCGGGCGCTCTGATACTCAACTTCTTCGGTTGATAAGGAGGCTTGAAATGTTTGAATTTAATCCTATGAATTTCGTAACCAACCTCAAGTGGATGGGAGTTGGAATGCTGGGCGTATTTATTATTATCGGAATAATCATCGCCGCAACCGTGGCAGTTGGAAAGCTCGGCGCTAACGACAAAAACTAATAATTATGAGGCTACCGTGAGTAATAATCACGGTAGCTTTTTTATCATTGTGCACAGGCTACTCCCTAATTTAATGCTCCCGATAGTGTACCGTACGCACGCTTAAGCTTGTTTTCTCATTTCAATAATTGCGGTATTGACAACCGAATATAAATCAATTATAATAAAACAGTCAAAAAAAAGCAACAGTAGTCAATAAAACGGTCAAAAATATGACGATTTGACACAGATATACACAAAACAGTCAAAGTCGATCAGATATGGGAGTGTTACAATGCTGAAAAACGAGAGAGAACGGGAAATAGTCAGTGTGATGAAGGAGAGGGGCGGCTTTATCACCGTCGGTGAGCTGTGCGGACTTCTCTACGCCAGCGAATCCAGCGTGCGCAGAGACCTTACCGCGCTGGAAAGGCACGGAGTTCTGAAGCGGGTCTACGGCGGCGCGGAGCTTATTACCAATTACTCAAGCGTAGTATCCTTCAATTACCGTTCTCACGAAAACGTTGCCGAGAAGAAAACAGTCGCCAAAAAGGCAGCGTCTCTTATCAAGGACGGCGACGTGGTTTTTATTGACCAGTCATCCACCTCTCTTTATCTTGCGTATGAGATACTTGAAAACACCACTCTTACGGTTGTCACGAACAATATAGAAATAGCCAGCCTACTCTCCGGCACAACTGTGAGAACTATAGTAAGCGGCGGAGTTCTCTGTCCCGATAACCGCACCTGTATGGTAGGCGCTGATGCTATATCCACCTTTAATTCAATACACGCGGACATCGCGTTCTTCTCCGCGAAATCGCTGACCGAGGACGGTGTGATCTACGACTGTTCAATGGACGAGGTAGACGTGCGCCGGGCGATGCTCAACAACTCAGGCAAAAAGGTGTTTATGTGTACCGGAGAGAAGCTCGGTACTCAGTCTGCCTATAGGCAGTGTCATTTAAACGAATTGGATTATTTTATATCTGATAGCAAAAATGCGGAAGCGTACGCAAGGCTTGCGCCAAACATAAAGCTTCTGTAAATTCGGTTTTTGCAAATAATTATTTACAATCGCACCAATTTATCACAAAATCGGCTTGATAATGCAATTTTCGACAAAAGTTTTTATGCCTTATCATACATATAAAAAAGCGCTTATATTACGGTATCGGTACAGTTTGGGGAGCTCAAGGCTCTCTTCTAATCACTGTATCAAATACTCATAATATAAGCGCTTTTTAAACTGCCGCTCATCCGCGATTAACCGATGGGTTGAAGTGAACGCTTATGTAATTGTAAACTTTTGGATCTAGAAGCCTTTTCGCCTCCTCACAGTTGCCAGATCGCAGAGCCTCTCTCACCCTGGTTGAGCTGACTGAAATATACTTCTCTTCACATTTCCAAAGCTCCGTTTCATATCCGCCGTGCACCATGTTCCATTCCGCCTGCTCTCTCTCCCAAGGAATATCAGCCTCAGTACGATACCCCTTAACTATCTTATCGATGCCGTGCTCTCTCATATAATCAATAACCAGACCCGCCGAGCTGCTTACCAGAACGTTATCCAGCTCCTCCGTTGCCAGAATCAGCATTCTCACTCTGTCGTCAAGGGAAAACTCGTAGCTTTTATTCGGATTGGTGAAAATAACGGCGTACACCTCGTCAAACTCACGGGCAGCCCTGCGTATTATCTCCACGTGACCAACCGTTACCGGATCGTAGCTTCCGGGTAAAATTACCTTCATTTTTCCTCTCCCCTGTAGAAAAGAATATTGACCGACGTTTTTTTGCCGTATGATGTGCTCTTGATCACTTCGTAGCCACTGAGCCTGTCGTCAGCCATATCTATTTTTTCCTCTCCCGACTCAAGAACCACTATAGCGCCCGGAATAATCACTCCGTATTTCACAAGCAAACCTGCGCATTCGACGCATTTCTCGGAGGCGTAGGGAGGGTCAATAAACACAAGGTCGTATTCTTCCCTGCCTGACGCTTTGCGGATATAGTTTGCCGCGTCACTGACGAGAAAATGAGAGCGGTCAAAGAATCCGGTTGACCTTGCGTTCTTCTTCACTATCTCTATAGCCTCTCTGGAGGAATCTATAAACGTCGCGGAGTGTGAGCCGCGGGAAAGCGCCTCAAGCCCCATCTGACCTGATCCGGCAAACAGGTCAAGCACCCGTCTGCCATCCAGATCAAACTGTATGGCAGAGAAGATCGCCCCCTTTATTCTCTCGGAGGTAGGACGGGTCGCCTCCCCCTCCAGAGTTACGAGCTTCTTTCCCTTTGCCTCGCCTGTAATTATTCTCATCATATCTCTTCTCCCCGACACAGTATCGCAGAAAAATGCTCATCGCGAGGTTTTCGCGTCTGTGTCACTCTTTATCGTTTTTACGGCTTTTTCCGGTTTTTCCCCGGCTTCTGTAATATTCAACTATCCGCTTGGCATCCGCCTCTCCTATGCCGCGGATCTCCATCAGCTCCGCCTCGGTCGCCTCTCTTATTTTTCCGAGCGGCATCGCCGAAAGCAATATACGAGCCTTCTTCGGACCTATATTTTCTATCTTCTCAAGTGATGAACGTGTGAGCGTTTTAGTCTTTGCCTTTTGTGAGGTCTTTACCGCAAATCTGTGGACTTCTTCCTGCAAATTGTAAATAAAACCGTACACATTGAACTCTTTTGCAATAGATATCTCACCGTTTTCGTCAATCAAAGCACGGGTTTTATGAAAGTCGTCCTTCACCATTCCGAATACCGCGATCTCCTCGCCGAGCTCGGCTAATACCTCCTTTGCCACTCCTACGTGGCCGAGTCCGCCGTCAACCAATATAACGTCCGGAGCTTCGCCCAGAGATACCGAGCCGTCGCCGATATGGCCGAGCCTCCTGGTCAGCACCTCGCGCATTGATCCGTAATCGTCAGCGCCATTCGTGGTCTTTACGTTAAAGGCTCTGTAATCACTGCGCTTCAGCTTACCGTCCTGCCATACGACCATAGCTCCTACTATATTTTCATTTCCGACGTTTGATATATCGTATGCCTCTATCCTGCGCGGAAGCTCAGGCAAAGATAGCAGCTCCGAGAGCCGTCTGACAGTTTTGTCCTCACGCTCTCCCTCCAAAATATGCTGTCTTACCGATTCCTTTGCGTTTTCACGCGCCATATCGCACAGCGCGCGACCCTCTCCTCGCTCAGATCTTCTGACGTTTACCTTGTATTTTCTGCC
Organism: Eubacteriales bacterium; assembly: GCA_045657485.1. Lineage (GTDB taxonomy): Bacteria > Bacillota > Clostridia > Oscillospirales > CAG-272 > UBA1740. The sequence goes on along the minus strand of JAZOTE010000134.1, from coordinate 99,251 downwards.
GATGGATAAGTATTCCGAGAGCAACGAGGCGTCCTCGTCGTCTATAGACAGATCCAAAACTATCTCTCTCGGCGGATCTCCCCATCCGTCGTAATGGGAGGCGATCAGCGATACCAGCTCCTCGGAATCCGCGCTCTCCGATCCGGAGAGAAGAAACTCATTCTTTCCTATCAGCGCACCGGAGCGTATAATCAGCATAGCCAGGGCGCTGCCCGCACCATCCGAATAAAAGGCAAATACGTCACGGCTCACCTTAGCGTCGGCTACGATCTTCTGCTTCTCCGTCAACTGCTTCAGAGCCATCATAGAATCTCTGAGGGCAGCGGCTCTCTCAAACTCTAGGTTCTCCGCCGCCTCCTCCATATCCCTTTGCAGTATCCTCTCTGCCTCGCGTGAATTGCCGGAAAGCACCCTCTCCGCTCCTTTAATAAGCTCTCTGTAGCTATCTCCGTCTATACTGCTGTCGCAGGGAGCGGAGCATCTGCCCATATCCTTATAAATGCAGGGCCGTTCCCTGCCTATATCCTTCGGGAACGAGCGCTTGCAGGTCGGAAGCCTGAACACCTTCACCACAGCGGAAAGAGCCGCGTAGGCTGCCGCCGTGCCGCTGTACGGTCCGAAATATTTAGCCCTGTCGCTTTTGCGCTCTCTGGTGACTAGAATACGAGGATAATCCTCCGCGGTTATCTTCACGTACGGGTAGGATTTAGCATCCTTGAGTCTGATGTTATATTTTGGAGAATGTCGCTTTATCAGAACGTTTTCCAGCGCGAGCGCCTCGATCTCCGTATTACACACTATATAGTCGAAATCCCTGACCAGACTGACCATTTTCTCGGTTTTAGAGGAATGGCTGCTGCCTGTGAAATAGCTCGTAACTCTGTTCTTCAGCTTCTTTGATTTGCCAACGTATATTATTTTACCGTCGGCATCCTTCATAATGTAGACACCGGGACACACGGGCAACGAATTTGCCTTATCCCTCAAGCGTTCTATCACAGTCATAGCTCATTCTCCTTTCCGAATTTTTTTAAAAAAGGAAGGGCGGCGCCGACAGCTCCCGACAAAACGAGATACCCGGCAACCGCCCATAACCTTTGCTGCATCGCCGCACTGGCGATACTCTTACTTTTTCTCTCCAAACTCGCTTTCAACGAGGGCGACTAGACCTTCTACAGCCGCAGACTCATCCTGACCATCCGCGATCAAAGTTATTTCTGTCCCCTTGGAGATACCGAGAGAAAGTACGCCGAGCAGGCTCTTCGCGTTAACACGGCAGTCCTCCTTCTCCACCCATATGGAGCACTTAAAGCAATTCGCCTTTTGTACGAAGAAGGTCGCAGGACGGGCGTGAAGGCCCACACTGTTGCAGATTGTAACACTGCGTGAAATCATAGTTAATCCCCTTTGGAGTTCTTTAGTATTTCAAGTATACCAAATCGGTACGTAAAAATCAAGAGATTTGTTAAAAAATAAAATTAAAAATTTACACTGTAAATTGGTATTTTTTAGCGAAAGTGCATAAAAATCAACGAATTTCTATATCTATCGCCGAGTAATCTACCGCCCTCGCGTCCTCGTAATAGAGCACCCTGTCATCCATCTCCTTCTTTGCCGCGCGCAGCGTCGCCGCTCCCATACCGAAAACGGTAAAGAAAAGATAAAATGAGCTCTCGGAGGTCCACAGACATTCCGTCGCGCCAAACGACAGCATACAGAAGATAGCCACGCCGGCAAAAGTAGATGCCGCACTCACCTGAGATTGCTTGATATACACGTGATAATTTGCTCTGTGTCTGAGTCTTATCAGCATCATAAGCGCGAAGCAAACGAAAGTAACAACACCCGCCTCCAAGGCAAGCTCGATAAACACGTTAGAGGAGTCCGTAAATCCCTCGACACCGTAGTTTACCATCTCCTTTACAAAGCTGTCCACGCCAATGCCGATACCGAAGAACGGATGATCCCCTATAGCGTCAAAGCAGGATGTCCACAGGGACTTCAGCTCCGATACCGATTTAACACCGGATAAATAAGTCAGAATATTATCCGGAATAAACGACGAAGCAAATACGGCGCCGTATGGCAGCATAGACGCGATAAGCATCAGCGGTATGGCCAAAAGCTTCGTTTTCATAGCGTTATAAGCGAGTATTCCGAACACGAGCGCAGCCAGAGCAAACAACTCGCCGGTCATACATAGAGCGCACAAATCAAGAATGAAAATCAAAAAATACGTGACACGTATGCCGCCTTGTGACTGTTTTACCAACGCAACGGCAAACACGACGGCGACTGTAAGAAACACCGCACACTCGCCGCAGCTCGCAAACGTAGAGCTGATTCCGTCGGCCGCAAGCGATGCGCCTCCTAACGAAAGCATCCGAATAAGCGTATAAACGGAGTATAGAGAAACGGGAATCGAGGACATCACGACGGCGTTGAGAGTACTGTCCGCAAGACGACGGTTGGTTATCAGATTTCCCGATAGAATATATCCCATAGCGAGAGATATCATAGTCAGAGAGCTTGTAAACGACTCAATTCCCTTGAGGAAAATACCGCTGATAAGTATAGCGGTTATCATCAGACCTATTAGCAGCTCGTACTGCTCAAAGAAAACGACTCGCTTTCCGTAAATTACTTTCCTTATAAGCGAAAGAAGCGTGAGCGCTATGAGCGCAGGGAAAAGGATTTTACTGTACGGTATATACGACAGATACGGAAGAGCAATAACGGAGAGGATGAACGCAAACTCCGGTGACAAAAAAGTAACGTATATGAGAAGCAAGGCGAAAAATCCGGATATAACCCACCACAGCTCTACAAAATATCCAAGACCGCCAAGCAAAGTGCCTATTATAATTGACACGGGTATGGGTATAGACGGATATTCGCTGTCAATACGGTGCGCACGCTTAACGGAAAAAAAGTCGAAAAGAATGAAGCTAATAACGCGCGTGTCCTGTATCGCGATAGCGAACGGCTTATCACTGAGAAGAAACGGTATAGCCAACAGCGCGCACAGAATACCGGTGATAAGATACTCCTGTCCGAGAAAAACGAAGGACATATAATCGGCGAGGAAATATCCCAAGAAGGTTACTATTCCGTATGATAAAAGCGTGGCTCCGTACGACTTCATAGCGGTATAAGAGAGGACTCTCGAAACGTTCTTCCAGAGATTTATAAGTCCACGCACGAAGGAATTTTTTCTCTTCCTACGAACCGATCCGGTCACGCTGCGCGAGAAAAATCTGCTTCCGGTAACAGATCTGGTACCGTCGTCAGCCAGAGGCACCTCGTATCCGTTCAAAAAATCCCAAACGGTATGCTTTGCCATACTTTTCCTTTCCGCCCCTATGGGCAAATCAGATTTATTTCTTTCCTTTTTTTCTTTTTGGCTCCAGGGCTGCCAATATTTCGGGATGCGCCGACAGCATTTCCGGCCGCCTCTCCCTCGTGATTTCTACGGCTCTCTCCAGCCGCCACCTGTCAATTTTTCCGTGGTCACCGGATATAAGCACCTGAGGCACCTCTCTGCCCATAAACTCTCTGGGCTTTGTATATTGGGGATACTCAAGTATGCCCGAAGCTATCGACTCGCCCTCATAGCACTCGCTGGACGCAAGAGTACCGTCGAGCAGCCTGGATACAGCGTCAATAACTATGCACGCGGGTATCTCTCCGCCCGTCACCACGTAATCGCCGATGGATATCTCGTCATCCACTATCTCGTCAATTATCCGCTGATCCACGCCCTCATAGTGACCGCACAGAAATATCAGATTATCGTATTCTGAAAGCTCACGTGCCACTCCGTGTGAAAAAATCCGCCCCTTTGGCGACATATATATGACCCGTTTTTTGTTCTGCTCAGGTAGAGAGGAAACGATCGAACGGTAGCAATCGTATATAGGCTGGCAGGTCATAACCATACCCATCCCTCCCCCGTAGGGAGTATCGTCGGTTTTACGGTGACGGTCGGTCGAGTAGTCCCTGATGTTATGGCATCGAACCTCTATAATACCCGCGCTCTGCGCTCTGCCTATTATGCTCTCAGACAAAACCCCCTCAACGAGAGAGGGAAAGAGCGTCATAACGTCAAACCTCATAATCTCCGTCGAAGAAGCCCGGAATAGGCAACACCCTGATTCCAAGCTCTCCGTCAATCTCCTTTATAAATTCCGGCACGTCGGGCAAAAGCACCTCTCCGGAGTCTGTCGCTACTGTGTAAATGCGTCTGCCGGCAATATCGCTGACGTCGGAAAGTGTTCCCAGCCTTTCTCCGCTCTCGGCGTGAATAACGGGCAGGCCTATCATATCGACTATCAGCATAGCACCGCGCTTCAGGGGAACGTCGCTTCTGTGAAGATACACGGTGTTTCCGCGCATAGCTATCGCGTCCTCCCTGGTATCTACGCCCTCGACGGACATCAGAACGAATTTTCCGGACGCGGAGGCTCTCCGCACCGCTCTCTCAATATACTCGCCGCGGGAGAGGATAAATATTCTCTTTTGCTTTGCGAGCACGGCGGCGCTGTCACACATATGCTCTATCTTCAGATCTCCACGCACACCGTGCGCGGAGCATATCCGTCCCGCCTCAAGATACTCTTTTTTCACCTTTGCCTCCGTGATAGGTTTCTTTAGTGTTTCCGCGTTTTAAGTATTCGGCACTACCCTAATATTTTATCATATTCTTCGAAAGAAATCAAGGTGTGAGAATAATTTAGAAAAAAGAGAAGCGCACTTTTGGAAAATACGCCTGCGGAGGATAGGGGTTTCGTAATTAAAAGCAAAAAGCTCTTGAAATAAAGAGCTTTATATGCTACAATCTAATAGCTAATAGATAAATATTCAAAGTAAAAAGGAGCTTTTGATGAAGCTTAAAGGATTTTTCGGCAATCGGGCGTTTTATCAGAGCGTGCTCGCAGTTGCTCTGCCGATTATGATACAAAACGCAGTTTCCACGTTCGTCAATCTTCTCGACAACCTTATGGTCGGAGCGTTGAATACCGAGGCGATGTCAGGTGTGTCGATAGTTAACCAATTTATTTTCGTGTTCAACATATCCGTATTCGGCGCTGTTGCCGGGGCGGGGATTTTTTCCTCCCAGTTCTACGGCAGACGGGACTACGTGGGTATGCGCTACGCATTCCGCGCGAAGCTGATATTCGCCACCGTTATCAGCGTTGTCGGAATAGGAATATTCCTCACTCTCGGCGACTCTCTCATAGCGTCATTTTTGCATTCCGGCACCGATGGGAATCTGCACCTCACCGCCGCTCTCGCAAAGGACTATCTGATCTACATTATAATAGGTCTTTTTCCCTTTGCCCTATCAATATCCTACGCGTCCACAATGCGCGAGGCGGGCGAAACCGTTGTACCGATGGTTTCCAGTCTGGTGGCGGTTGCGGTCAACTGTATTCTCAACGCTGTGCTCATCTTCGGACTGCTTGGAGCTCCCGCTCTCGGAGTAGCCGGAGCGGCTATAGCTACCACGGTATCCAGATTCGTAGAGCTTCTTATTCTCGTCATATGGGTTCACACTCACAGGGAACGCTATCCGTTTGCGGTAGGCCTGTACTCAAGCCTCAGTATACCCGCTCCTTTGATGCGTCAGTTGCTTATCAAATCCGCCCCTCTTCTCATAAACGAGATACTTTGGTCTATCAGCATCACTATGAAAAACCAATGCTTCTCCACCAGAGGACTTGACGTTGTGGCAGCGCTGTCAATAGTATCGACCATCGTCAATTTCTTAACCGTCGCCTATATGGCGGTCGGTACGTCCGTCGGCATAGTGGTAGGATCAAAGCTGGGCGCGGGACGTATAGACGAGGCGCGGGACACAGCAAGGAAAATGATAATGCTCTCATTCATTATAGGCGTAGCGATAACCTTAGTGCAAATCGGTATAGCACCCTTCTTCCCGCTTGCCTATAACACGACGGAAAGCGTACAGAGGTTGGCGTCAGAGCTGCTCGTAATATCTGCGCTTCTCTTACCATTCAACTCCGTTTCCCTGGCGTCTTATTTTACTCTCCGTTCGGGCGGAAACGCCGTTGCGGCTATGCTCTACGACAGTATGTACTCCTGGGTAGCTATTCTTCCCTCGCTTCTTATTCTCACCCATCTTACTTCTCTGAACATCTTCGTTCTATACATCGTTGCAACCGCGATCGAGGCGATCAAGGCATTGGTTGGTATTCTGATGTTGAAAAACGGTAAGTGGGCGAAGCAAATTGTAGTTACGATAGAGTAATATTGCTCATTTTTCATACTATAGTTGTCATTTTTTGAATTTTTCCCGATGCAAATAGTGAAAATCGCACGTCAGGTTTTCGTTGCATCGGGAATTTTTTCTCACGTTTATATTTTGCGTTGCATCAAAAAGTGAAAGCTTATTTTGCTCGGCGTACGGTAGGATGCGATTTTTTACCATTTTTTCACAAATATTTTGAAGATTGTATTTAAAAGTTCATATTTTCAATGTATAATTATATTATATATAGAAAAAACAGATGCGGAGCTTGATCCGCGCAACCGAAAGGAAAATTATGCTAGAACTAAAGAATATCAGAAAGGATTACATCACCTCCTCCGAAACCGTTCACGCCCTGCGCGGTGTTACCATCACGTTCCGTGACAGAGAGTTCGTATCCATACTCGGACCGTCAGGCTGCGGTAAGACGACTCTGCTTAACATCATCGGCGGACTTGACCACTATACCTCAGGCGACCTGATCATTTCGGGCAGATCCACCGAGTCATACAGGGACAGAGATTGGGACGTCTACAGAAACCACAGAGTCGGATTCATCTTCCAGAGCTACAATCTCATACCGCACCAGACGGTGCTCGGTAACGTCGAGCTTGCTCTCACCATCTCCGGTGTTTCGAAAAAAGAACGGGTTGAGAGAGCGAAACGCGCCCTCGACAGAGTAGGACTTGCGGGACAGTATTACAAAAGACCCAATCAGCTATCCGGAGGTCAGTGCCAGCGCGTCGCAATCGCGAGAGCTTTGGTAAACGATCCGGAGATACTTCTGGCTGACGAGCCGACCGGTGCTCTCGATACCGTAACCAGCATACAGATTATGAATCTGATCCGCGATATAGCCAAGGAACGACTGGTAGTTATGGTAACTCACAATCCCGATCTGGCGGCGCAATATTCTACCAGAATAGTGCAGCTGCTCGACGGTAATATAGTTCGGGACACGCATCCGGTAACAGAGACAGAGTTGGCGGTAGCTAACAGAAAGAAAACACGCCGCGAGATACGGGAGGAAAAGCGGGCGAGAAAACGCTCATCCAAGGAAAAGGCGAAGATGTCCGTATTTACCGCATTTAGACTCTCTGCCCGTAACCTAATCTCCAAAAAGGCCAGGACCACCATGGTAGGTATTGCGGGATCTATAGGCATTATCGGCATAGCGCTGGTGCTTGCGTTTTCTTCGGGCATCAAGGGTTACGTCGCTTCTATGCAGGACGATATGCTCTCCGGAAACCCGATCAGAATTACCGAAACCACCTTTGATCTGAGCGCCATTACGGGTATGATGAACGCGGGGGAAAAGGAAGAGATCATAAAGAATCCCAACAGCGTATACATCTCTTCTATCGTTGAATACCTGATAGAAACGAACGAAACCTTTGACTCTATGGTGATCCAGAACGAGATAACGGAGCAGTATATCAAATACATTCAGGCGATGCCGGAAAAATATTACAACGCGATGACCTTGGGATACGGTATCGACCTCTCGAAGAACGTTTTCGTTGACTTTAAGGTCACGCCCAACTCCGAGTCTGAGCATATTTCGATCAAGCGGCTCACCGATATTTATAAATCGGTTATCAGCGACACGAAGTATAAGGATATGGCGAGTATGATCGATCTGCTCGTTCCCGATCTGGAGCAGGCTCCGACTAACGTTGACTACATTATGTCGCAATACGATATAGTGACCGGCAAGCTGGCGACCGAAGCCAACGAAATAATGCTGGTGCTCGACTCGGACGACGAGCTCTCTGATCTTCTGCTCGCAAGACTCGGATATTACACCGAGGCGGAATTTTTAGAGATAATCAACAAAGCGTCCTCCAACGAGGATGGCGGCTACAACGAGGCTCTCTACAGAGAGTACTTCACGTACGAGGAGCTGCTTGATAAAACGCTGAGGCTCTATCACACCGATACGCTCTTCGGTACCGCGGAGGTAACCGTAACCTTGCCCGGCGGTATGAGCTCAACAACCACGGCTCCCACTTATCTCTCCTCCGTGAACCCGGAGGAAACGGATGGACTAACCCTTAATATCGTAGGAATACTGTCACCGAAGGATGAGATCTCCTACGGCGTGCTTACCTCCGGAGTATACTACACGGAGGCGCTGACCGAGTATATTCTCGCGGAGAACGCAAACAGCGAATTTATTGAATTTCTCAATCCCGATGACAGCGGATCCGAATATCTGAGCTTCACCTACAGCTACGACTACGTCCCCTACAGCTCCTTTGAAAACGGAGAGGTTATAGGCGAGATGAAAACCGCAAAGAACGTAAGCGTTTTCTCTTTTGCCGCAACACGAGAGTCTATGGTTCGCGCCCTGGGCGGCAACTCGCTGGCAAACAGTGTCACTATCTATCCTCTGTCCTTCGATGATAAGAATCTGGTCACCGAATATCTTGACGATTGGAACAATTCAAGTCTGGATCTGACCGTTGACGGAGAGATCATATCCGGTGAAACGCGCAAAAACGTCACCTACACAGACACCTTAGAGCTGGTTATCAATCTGGTTAACGGTATGATCGACGTAGTCAGCGCCGCGCTGATAGCATTTACTTCCATCTCTCTGATCGTATCTACCGTAATGATAGGAATAATCACCTACGTATCCGTAGTTGAAAGAATCAAGGAGATCGGCGTTATCCGCTCTCTCGGAGGCAGAAAGCGCGACGTCAGCAACCTCTTCATTGCAGAAACCTTTATTATCGGCTTCCTATCCGGTGCTATAGGAATCGGAGTTACCTATGGTATTTCCTCAATCGCATCCTATATCATCTACACGCTATTCGATATACCCAATATCGCTTTCCTTGAGCCAAAGCACGCGCTGATGATGATAGGGCTCAGCGTGATTCTCACTCTGTTCTCCGGTGTCATGCCGGCAAGAAGCGCAGCGAAAAAGGATCCCGTAGTTGCTCTCAGAACGGAGTAAGCTGCGCAAATATCACTTTGATTTGCGCTCGGAATCCGACTCTGACGGTTCTCAATACGTTAAAATTTAAAAAAATTTGCTCAGCTTAAATCTAGAAATTATTCTAAACAAGCGGCGAAAACCACCTATTTGTAAATGATTGTTTGCAAATTGGTGGTTTTTGTTTATACAATGCCGCCTATTGAAGCAAATTCAAATCCGTTTGCTTTTGCTTATTTTTTCATTTGCTCGCAAAAACTCGCGGGAGAGTATTCCTATTATAAAGTCCCCCCGTATTTGTTACATCATTACAAAAAATTCAATAAATACTATCCACTCTATGAAAATCATTACAAAAACGCGCCGAAACCAATCAAACCGCTAAATACCTATTGACATCGCGCGCGAGGTATGATATAATAATACGGATAAAATAATAGATGTATGGAGGACGTTATGATGAAGGCTCTGTTTCTCGACGCTATGATATACGACGGCGGCGTTATGAAAAAGGCTGATATGCTTTTTGACGGCACCTCTCTTTCTGTTTTTTCCGGCAATTATACCGATACGGTTGACGTTCCCGTTTTTTCCAACGTTGCTATTTTCCCCGGCTTTTGTGATGTCCACGTACATCTCAGAGAGCCGGGTTTTTCTTATAAAGAAACAATAGCAAGCGGTACGATGGCGTCTGCCGGAGGCGGATATACCTGCGTATGCGCTATGCCCAACCTTAAGCCTGCGCCGGACTGTCGGGGAAACCTCGATCTACAGCTGGATATCATCAGGCGCGACGCCGTAATATCCGTTGTCCCCTACGGCACTATAACCTACGGCGAAAGGGGCGACGAGCTGTCGGATATGAGATCTATGGCGGCGGACGTTGCCGGCTTCTCCGATGACGGTCGCGGCGTACAAGACAGGGAAATGATGAGAGAGGCAATGCTGACAGCTAAGGGACTTGGCAAAATGATAGTAGCGCACTGCGAGGACGATTCCCTGCTCCGAGGCGGCTACGTTCACGACGGCGATTACGCTCACGCCCACGGTCACAGAGGTATATGCTCCGAGAGTGAGTGGGGTCCTATTAAAAGAGATATCGAGCTGCTTAAGGAAACCGGTTGCGCGTACCACGTGTGCCACATTTCTACGAAGGAAAGCGTGGAGCTCATACGTCGAGCAAAGGCGGAGGGCGTGAATATCACCTGCGAAACCGGACCGCACTACGCACTGCTTGACGACTCGGATCTCCGTGAGGACGGACGCTTCAAGATGAATCCCCCGCTTCGCTCATCAGCAGACAGAGAAGCTATAATAGAGGGACTTTGCGACGGCACTATAGATATGATCGCCACCGACCACGCCCCTCACTCCGACGATGAAAAGTCGAAAGGACTCAAGGACAGCTCCTTCGGTGTCGTTGGTATAGAAACCTGCTTCCCTCTCGTATACACGTATTTAGTGAAGCCCGGAATTATTTCTATGGAGAGAGCGGTAGAGCTGCTTTCTATCAATCCGCGCAAAAGATTCGATATAAAATCCGATGCCGGTTTCACCGTATTTTCTCTGGGTCAAAAGCACGTGATAGATCCATCCGAGTTTATTTCCAAGGGTAAAAGCACCCCCTTCCTTGACGTAGAGGTAGAGGCGAAATGCCTTCTGACCGTATATGAGAAAAGGGTGGTTTATTCGAGCATTTAATTCAACCGCGCAAAACGGTAAATGCCGTGGAGGAGAAAAGCAATCGTTCCGACAGGACGGCATCTCTGCGCGAGAGAAATCCTTAACTTAAGTTTACAAGCGACCGCGACGGCGGCGCATAAAAGTCTTCGAGGCGTGCCCAGGGCAGCAAGAAGCAAAATACAGAAATTTTTGGAGGAAAAGAAAATGGCAAAGCGAACGGACATCAAAAGAGTGATGATCATCGGATCGGGTCCTATAGTCATCGGTCAGGCGGCAGAGTTTGACTACGCGGGAACACAGGCGTGCCTTGCTCTTAAGGAGGAGGGCTACGAGGTAGTTCTGGTCAACTCAAACCCCGCTACGATAATGACGGACACCGCGATAGCGGACAAGGTGTATATGGAGCCGCTTACCCTTGAGTACATCGCCAAGATTCTTCGTTACGAGCGCCCCGATGCGATACTTCCGGGCATCGGCGGTCAGACCGGCTTAAATCTCGCTATGCAGCTGGAGAAAAAGGGTATTCTCAAGGAATGCCGCGTTGAGCTTCTCGGCACGTCAAGCGACAGCATCGAGAGAGCTGAGGACAGAGAGCTGTTCAAGGAGATGTGCCAATCTATCGGTGAACCCACCATTCCGTCGGAAATCACCTACAATCTGGACGAAGCTAAGGCGGCAGCATCGCGAATAGGCTACCCCGTAGTGCTCAGACCCGCGTTTACTCTCGGCGGTACGGGCGGCGGCTTCGCAAATAACGAGGCGGAGCTCGTAGAGATAGGTATCAACGCATTCAAGCTCTCCCCCGTGCATCAGGTGCTGATCGAAAAGAGCGTAAAGGGATATAAGGAAATCGAATTTGAGGTTATGCGCGACGGCTCTGACCACGCTATAACCATCTGCGGTATGGAGAATATCGACCCGGTAGGAGTTCACACCGGTGACTCGCTGGTCGTAGCTCCCATAATGACTCTGTCCGACAAGGACAAGAAGATGCTCAACGACTCGGCTATAAAGATCATCAGAGAGCTGAAAATAGAAGGCGGCTGTAACGTACAGTTCGCTCTCAATCCCCACTCCTCAGAGTATTATCTCATAGAGGTCAACCCCAGAGTATCCAGAAGCTCGGCACTGGCATCAAAGGCGTCCGGCTATCCTATAGCCAGAGTTACCGCAAAGATCGCCGTAGGTATGACTCTTGAGGAAATAAAAATCGCGAACACAAACGCAGCCTTCGAGCCGCAGCTCGACTACGTTATCGCAAAGCTTCCACGCTTCCCATTCGATAAATTTACTACAGCCTCCAACACCCTCGGCACGCAGATGAAGGCGACGGGCGAGGTTATGGGCATCGGCTCAAATCTGGAGGAGTGTCTTCTCAAGGGTATCCGTTCTCTTGAGGTTGGAGTAAATCACATCTATCATCACAAGTTTGACAATATGTCCGACGCGGATATCCGCAAGTACATCAGCGAGTTCCGTGATGACAATATTTTCGCTATCGCGGAGCTGATATATCGCGGAGCCACCGTAGAGGAGATACACGAAATAACGAAGATAACTCCATTCTTCCTTGAAGCAATAAAGCGCATCGTGGATATGGAGGAAACACTTAAGGCTCACGCATTCGAGCTTGCCACTCTTAAGGCGGCGAAGAAGATGGGCTTCTCCGATAAATACGTAGCGAGAATGTGGAAATGCTCTGAGCTTGACGTATTCAAATTCAGAAAGCAGCACAAGCTCTTCCCCGTATTCAGAATGGTTGATACCTGCCATACCGGCGCTTATATTCCCTACTTCTACTCTTCCTACACCGGTAAGAACGCGTCGGTTCTGACCGATAAAAAGAAGATAGTAGTTCTGGGAGCCGGTCCTATCCGTATCGGTCAGGGAGTAGAGTTCGACTACTCCACCGTTCACGCGGTAAGCACCATCAAGAAATCCGGCTACGAGGCTATTATCATAAACAATAACCCGGAAACCGTTTCAACCGATTACACCACTGCGGACAAGCTGTACTTCGAGCCTCTTACTCCGGAGGACGTTATGAATATCATAGAGTTTGAGAAGCCGGAGGGCGTAGTCGCATCTCTCGGAGGTCAGACGGCTATAAACCTGGCTGAGCCTCTCGACGCGCTCGGAGTCAAGATAATCGGAACCGACTGCTCCGCTATAGATAAGGCGGAAAACCGCGACGCGTTTGAAAAGCTCTTGAAGGAGCTGGGTATTCCACAGCCTGAGGGCAGTGCGGTCACCAAGATAGAGGACGGCGTAAAGGCGGCGGCAAGGGTAGGCTACCCCGTTCTCGTACGTCCCTCCTTCGTCCTCGGCGGACGCGCAATGCAGATCGTCGCAAACGAGGAGCAGCTCCGCCATTACCTCAAAACCGCGGTTGAGATCGATGAGGACAAGCCCGTTCTCGTAGATAAATACATCAGCGGTAAGGAAGTTGAGGTAGACGCCATTTGCGACGGTCACGACGTATTCGTGCCCGGTATTATGGAGCTGGTCGAGAGAACCGGTATACACTCCGGCGACTCCATCAGCGTATATCCCACCTTCTCCATCTCCGATAAGGTTAAGGGAACTATACTTCAGTACGCGAAAAAGCTGGGTCTGGGTATAGGCATCGTAGGTCTTTACAATATTCAGTTTATAGTAGATAAAAACGACGAGGTATACATCATCGAGGTTAACCCCCGCTCATCAAGAACGGTACCATTCCTCTCTAAGTCAACGGGCTACAGCCTGGCAGATATAGCAACCGAATGTATACTCGGCAAATCTCTAAAGGAGCAGGGCATCTTCTCGCTCTATCCTGAGGAGAAGAAGAGATGGTACGTAAAGGTTCCCGTATTCTCGTTCAACAAGCTTCGCGGACTCGATGCTTATCTCTCGCCGGAGATGAAATCCACCGGTGAAGCGATAGGCTACGACGATAAGTACTACAGAGCGCTCTTCAAGGCGCTGCAGGCGTCGGGTATGCACCTCCAGAATTACGGCACCGTGCTCGCTACCATCGCAGACTGTGATAAGGACGAAGCGCTTCCTCTGATCCGTCGCTTCTATAACTTAGGATTTAATATTGAGGCAACCTACGGAACCGCACAGTTCCTCAAGGATAACGGCATACGCACCCACGTTCTGAAAAAGCTCTCTGAAAATTCAGAGGAGATCGCCGACTCACTCCGCCAGGGACATATCGCTTACGTTATCAATACAAGCGATCCCTCATCCTCCGGCGTTGTTCGTGACGGCTTTGAAATACGCAAGTACGCAACCGAGAACAACGTGACGATGTTCACCTCTCTCGATACCGTGCGCGTGCTTCTCGACGTGCTTGAAGAAACCACTCTTACTATTTCCACGATAGACAGCTGAGGCGGAACTCGTTCGTTATCACAGCTGACGCGGGACGCGTCTGTTACGGTCGGTTAAGGCTGAACTTCTCAAATATCAATGACGACGCTGGACTCGTCTGTTACGGGCAGTCAAAGCTGCCGCGGGACTTTTCCCATACGGGAGATTTCTGACGCGAGGCAAAGCGTCGGCTAAAGCAAAGAACGCCGCCTTTATAACAGCGTAACGGCGGCGTCTGAATAAAACACGAAAATTTTCCCGAAAGGATCTTGAGCATTGAAGGACGTACTTTTTAAGATAATATCTAACGTCTGCATAGCAAAAAATACATACGAGTGCGTGCTGGAGGGAGATACCTCGGATATCACCGCACCCGGTCAATTCGTAAATTTGAAGCTAGACGGCTTTTATTTAAGACGCCCTATATCCGTATGTGACTCCTCCGAGAACAGATTGACCATTATATACAAGGTGGTCGGCGAGGGCACGGAGAAGATGGCAGCATCTCTGCCCGGAGCGGAATGGCTGACCCTCACCGGACTCGGTAACGGATATAACCTTGATAAAAGCGGCGACAAGCCTCTGCTCATTGGCGGCGGCGCAGGCGTACCACCTATGTATATGCTCTGCAAGCAGCTCGTTGCTCAGGGCAAAAAGCCAACTGTAATTTTAGGATTTAATACCGAAAATGAGGTATTTTACAAACAAGAGTTTGCAAATCTCGGAGCAAACGTTATAATTGCTACGGCTGACGGTTCGGTAGGAGTCCGCGGTTTTGTAACGGATGCGATGAATGATATCGACTACACCTACTTTTACACCTGCGGTCCGGAGCCTATGCTTCGAGCGGTGTACGATAAATCAAAAACCTCCGGTCAGTTCAGCTTCGAGGAGCGTATGGGCTGCGGCTTCGGCGCTTGTATGGGATGCAGCTGTAAGACTAAATACGGAAACAAACGTATATGCCGGGACGGTCCTGTGCTTGAAAAGGAGGAGATAATATGGTAAACACCAAGGTAACTCTCTGCGGAGTGGAAATTGATAATCCGATAATCCCCGCCAGCGGAACGTTCGGCTTCGGCTACGAGTTTGCGGAGCTTTACGATATCAACGTATTAGGCTCCTTCTCCTTTAAGGGAACCACCTTAGAGCCGAGATTCGGCAATCCTACCCCCAGAATAGCGGAGTGCGCCTCCGGTATGCTCAACGCCGTGGGACTGCAGAATCCCGGAGTTGACAAGGTGATAAGCGAGGAGCTGCCTAAATTAAGAAAGGTATTTCACAAGCCGGTTATGGCAAACGTATCCGGCTTCTCCGTCGAGGAGTACGTAGAAACGGTACGCAGGCTGGACGGCGAAAGTGATATCGGTTGGTTTGAGGTGAATATCTCATGTCCTAACGTACACGGCGGCGGAATGAGCTTTGGCACTTCTCCCGAAATGGCGGAGCTCGTAACCCGTGAAGTGCGTAAGGTCACGAAAAAACCTATAATCATCAAGCTCTCTCCCAACGTCACCGACATTGCGTCTATCGCTCGCGCCTGTGAGGCAGGCGGTGCTGACGGAGTAAGTCTTATAAATACTCTGATGGGTATGCGCATAGACCTGAAAAGGAAAAAGCCGATAATAGCCAACAAAACGGGAGGCTTCTCAGGTCCGGCTATCAAGCCTGTAGCCGTCAGAATGATATATCAGGTTTATGAGGCGGTCAAAATTCCAATCGTAGGTATGGGCGGAGTATCCTCAGCGGAGGATGTGATCGAGCTTATGCTGGCAGGCGCCACAGCTGTAGAGGTTGGAGCTGAAAACCTGGTTAACCCATACGCGTGTCGAGATATTATCAATTCTCTGCCGTCTGCTATGGAGAAATACGGCATA
Source organism: Eubacteriales bacterium (assembly GCA_045657485.1). Lineage (GTDB taxonomy): Bacteria > Bacillota > Clostridia > Oscillospirales > CAG-272 > UBA1740. The sequence continues at coordinate 83,119 of JAZOTE010000134.1, read as the reverse complement.
CAGAGTCTGACCGATATTATAGGCGCGGCACATTGATTTGCCCCCTCCATAAGACATAGTACGGTTGCGATTTTATTCGCCGCAAAATTCGGCGAGCCGCTTATCGTACCGTAATATCCGACTAAAGCAAGTAATATAAATTCCACCGCAACTCGCGGAGAAAGAGGAAAAAATGGGAAAAGACGTAATTATCGCCTGCGACTTCGCCGGCGCAAAGGAAACATTTGAGTTCCTTGATAAATTTGAGGGCAAAAAACCCTTCGTAAAGATTGGAATGGAGCTTTTCTACGCGGAGGGTCCGTCCATCGTCAGAGAGATCAAAAAAAGAGGACATAAAATATTCCTCGATCTGAAGCTTCACGATATTCCCAACACGGTAAAGAAGGCTATGGCGGTTCTGTCCCGTCTTGACGTAGATATGACTAACCTGCACGCAGGCGGAACCGTGGCTATGATGGAGGCTGCGCTGGAGGGTCTTACACGTCCCGACGGCACTCGCCCTATGCTTATAGCGGTAACTCAGCTCACGTCAACGAGCCAGGAAAGAATGGAAAACGACCTTCTTATAAAAGAGCCTATCGACCGTGTAGTAATGCACTACGCATCCTGCGCTAAGACGGCGGGACTTGACGGCGTAGTTTGCTCGCCTATGGAAGCGGGCAAGGTCCACGGTCTTCTCGGTGACGGCTTTATTACCGTTACCCCCGGTGTCAGATTCGCTGACGGCGACAAGGGCGACCAGGTTCGAGTTATGACTCCTGCTGACGCAAAGGCGATCGGCTCCGACTATATAGTAGTAGGCAGACCCATCACCGCAGCGGCTGATCCGGTAGCAGCGTACGAAAGATGCTGCAGGGAGTTCATCGACTGACAGTCCGGTGTTTGAGGCTCTATGTCGGACGCGCTGCCGGTGATGATCAAAATCGCTTATGTTATTACCGACGGAAGCACCGCTTTCGCATAGCGATAAGGTAAGCGCCCAACGAGCCGTACGAAAAATACGAGCACAGATTTCGCATAGCGATAAGGTGAGCGCCCGACGAGCCGTACGCAAGATACGAGCGCCGATTTCGCATAGCGAAACGATAAGCAAGTGATATGCCTCATACAAATAGAGGCGTTGTTTTCAGCGTGTGGGCGGCTTATGCCAAGCCTTACCGAGAATAAAAAACGGCGGTAAAAGCCGTCGATATCAAAATATTAAAAAGCCGCTCTTCGCGGCGGAACGGAGATAAAAAATGGAAGCGTACAAGAGAGAATTTATACAGTTTCTGGAGAGCGCCGGAGTGCTTAAATTCGGCGATTTTACTGCAAAAAGCGGTAGAAAGATTCCCTATTTCATCAACGCGGGCGAGATCAAAACCGGTGACCAGATAGCAAAGCTCGGAGAATTTTACGCGAGAAGCTATCTCGAAAAGGTGGGCAACAAAAGATGCGTGCTCTACGGACCGGCATACAAGGGTATATCCATCGCCGTAGCCGCGTCTATCGGCCTTTCGAAAAACGGACTTGACGTTCCCTTCTTCTTTAACCGCAAGGAAGCAAAGGATCACGGAGAGGGCGGCGTATTCGTCGGATACGTTCCAAAGGGCGAGGACATCGTTATCGTCGAGGACGTTATCACAGCCGGCACTGCTATCCGCGAAAGTATGGAAATACTCTCACACGTCGAGGGCGCGCGCGTTGCCGCGACCTTCGTAATGGTTGACCGCAAGGAAAAGGGCAAGGGCGAAAAGTCCGCTATGGCAGAGGTCGGCGAGGAGTTTGGCTTCCCCGTTTACTCCGTCGTAGACGTTTACGATATTATCGAGTATCTTGACGAGAAGCCCGAAAGCCGCGATGATGTTGCCCGTATCAGAGCGTATTTGGAGGTATGGGGCGCAAAGGCGTAAACCCTATCCCCGAAAATTAAAGCTAAAGGAGCAGAGCGTAAAATGCGCAATCTAGTTAATATACTCGACCTCACAACCGAGGAGATCGACGAGCTTATAAAGACAGCCTCCGATATTATGGACAACCCGGAGCTTTACACAAACTCCTGCAGGGGCAAGATACTCGGCACGCTGTTCTTTGAGCCTTCCACCAGAACCAGACTCAGCTTTACCTCGGCTATGATGGGACTTGGAGGCAACGTACTGGGCTTCTCCCAGGCAGCGTCATCCTCTATATCGAAGGGAGAAACCGTTTCCGATACCATCAGAATGGTCAGCGCCTATTCGGATATTATCGTAATGCGTCATCCAAAGGAGGGCGCGCCCATAGTGGCGTCTGCCGTTTCCTCAGTGCCGGTTATAAACGCTGGTGACGGCGGTCATTTTCATCCCACGCAGACCCTCACCGACCTTCTGACTATCAAGAAGAAAAAGGGAGGCTTCGATAACCTTACCGTAGGAGTATGCGGAGATCTCAAATACGGCAGAACGGTCCACTCTCTCATCGCTGCTATGTCCAGATACAAAAACGTTAAATTCGTTCTCATAGCTCCAAAGGAGCTGGCTCTGCCCGACTACGTAAAGGCGGAATATCTTGACGGCAAGTGTGAATATACCGAGATCGCAGGTCTGGAGGAATCTATAGACCGGCTCGATATACTCTATATGACCAGAATACAGGCGGAGCGCTTCGAATCAAACGAAGAGTACGAGCGTCTGAAGGACTCCTACGTGCTCACCGCAGATAAGCTGAAGAGCGCGAAAGCGGACCTCTCCATTCTTCATCCGCTCCCCCGTGTCAACGAGATCAGCGTAGACGTGGACGACGATCCCAGAGCAGATTATTTCGACCAGGCGATGTACGGCAGATATATCCGTATGGCTCTCATTCTTATGCTTCTCAAGACTAAGGGCATCGACGACAGAAGAATTTGCGGCAAGGAAAACCAGAGCCTCGAATGTACAAATCCGCACTGCATCTCTCGCACCGAGCGCGGAATAAAGCGCCTCTTCAACGATTCCGGCGCTTGCGTTTATTGCGATCAGAAAGCTATGAAAAAATCCTGAATTAATCGGATTTTCTAAAAGAATGTAAATGATTGTGTACATTTAATTATCAATATAGGTGCAACACTTTTAAGAAAAATTTTTCAATTCCAATTTAAAAGAATCCTGAGCAGAAATATAATTTAAGCATTTGCGGAGTCTGTTGTCAATTAACGACAGATTCCGCAAAAGTATTTTTGGACTAACTCTTGAGAGGCTGAGCCCCTTGAGGTAAAATTATCTCAAGAGTCCGTTGCGGTTCTCGTTTGTGCCGTGTGCGGATAATATTTTGGTGTTCACATACGAGTGCAATTTCCGCGTAGCTCTCGCGACACAGAACTAAGGTTTCGACCTAGTAATTTTGCATTTTTTCCGTAACTGTAACCTTTTTTTGTGAAATTCCCGTAGACACAGCGTTCTTCTATGGTAAAATGGGTGTAGCTCATATTGTTCTCCTCTTGTTATTTTGGTGTGTGGTAACTTCACTATAACACAGGATTCAATATGAGTGTTCTTTTTTCTTAAAAGTGTTGCACTTAATAGTATAATTCACCATTAAGCAAAGAAGAGTGACACTCTCGTTGAGTGTCACTCTTAGATTGGTATTTTAAATCAGTTTTTCAGCGAATCGATAAATCTGCACGCCGCGAGGGCTGCAGTTGCGCCGTCTGCTGTGGCGGTAGTTATCTGGCGCACGCTCTTGGTACGGCAATCGCCTGCGGCGAAAATACCGCGGGTAGAAAGCTCACCCTCGTCGGCGCGCTCAGGCACGCAAGCCTCTCCCGCTACGATGTAGCCGTAGTCGTTCAGCTTGATAACCTTCTCAAACGCCTCGTTCTCCGGCATCTGACCGATGGCTACGAACATGCCGTCAACGTGCAGCTCACTCTCCGCGCCCGTTTGCGCGTCGGCTATAACTATACCGCGCATAACCATGCCGTCCGCCAATACTCTCTTTACGATAGAGGAGTAGATGATCTCTACGTTCTCCCTCTCGGCAAGGATCGCCTGTAATCTGCTCTCACCCGTCAGAGTGGGAAGATTCTGTACCACGAACACCTTTTGGCAGCTTTCGGAAAGCATAACCGCATCCTGAAGTGCCGAGTTGCCGCCGCCTATTACGGCTACGGTCTTGTTTCTGTAGAATGCTCCGTCACACACCGCGCAGTAGGAAATACCCTCTCCGGTATATCTCTCCTCGTTTGGAATGCCCAGCGTTCTGTGACGGGAGCCGGTGGCTATAATAACGGATCTAGCATCGTATTCTCCGCCGCCGGTTAAGACCTTATAGCAGCCCTCCTCGCCGGATATTCCCATAACAGTATCCAGCTCTATATCCGCGCCCTGCTCCATCGCCTGCTCTATAAGCTTATCTGCAAGCTCGTTTCCGCTGACGGCGAGGAAGCCGGGATAGTTCTCCACTCTCGGCGAATGGGTGATCTGGCCGCCAAAGGTATCCTTCTCTATAACCAGCACGCTCTTCTCTGCCCTGCGGGCGTATATGGCGGCTGTAAGTCCGGCAGGACCTGCGCCGACTATAATAATATCGTACATATCTATCTCCAAAAGGAATGTTCCTTTATAAATCTTTTAATAGGAATATTGAGGGTAGCCTAAGCCAAACTTAAGCTACCCGTTTTTTTGATTGATGAATTTTTACGCCTTAACGCTCTTGTCGCAGAACGCCTTTATATTAGAGGGGTTGGGGATCTTCTCAAAGCTTCCGTCCTCTGCCACGAGCACGAGAGTGGGAGCCTCGCGCACGCCGTACAGATTTACGAGATCCGCGTTTTCGTCAGCCAGAACCGCCTCGTACTCTATACCCGCTTTCTCAAGGAAGGTCTTCGCCATTCTGCACTTAGGGCAGGTCTTGGTGGTAAAGAGAAGCATCTTCTCTACGCTGGAGGCGCTCATAGCTTCCTCATCCGCAGAGTAAGGCATTTCACCGAGTATCGGACCCTTTTCAGCAAAGTGAGATGGAGAGTAAACCACTCTGTCCTTATACTCCTGGGTCTTACCGTCGTTCCAGTTCTGAACGGGACGGTAGTAGCCGGTGATACGGCTGTATACCTCGGTTTTCTCTCCGCAATGGGGGCAGGTATACGCCTCGCCTGCTATGTAGCCGTGATTCTTACATACTGAGTATGTGGGCGAGAGAGTATAATAGGGCAGCTTGTAATTCTCCGCGATAGTACGGATAAGCGTCGCGGCGGATTTCCACGAGGGAAGCTTCTCGCCGAGGAATGCGTGGAATACGGTACCGGAGGTATACAAAGTCTGCAGCTCGTCCTGGATATCCAGAGCGGCGAAGATATCGTCGGTATATCCAACGGGAAGATGAGATGAGTTGGTGTAATAGGGCGTTTCGTTCTTATCCTTATCAGACGCCGTGATAATAGCGGGATAACGGCGAACGTCGTGCTTCGCGAGTCTGTAGCTGGTAGACTCTGCGGGAGTAGCCTCAAGGTTGTAGAGATCGCCGTACTCCTCCTGATAATCGGAAAGACGCTCTCTCATATGGTTGAGCACCTTCTTGGAAAACTCCTGAGTTGCCTTGTCCGTCATATCCTTACCGAGCCACTTTGCGTTCAGACCTACCTCGTTCATACCGACCAGACCTATTGTGGAGAAGTGGTTGGAGAAGGAGCCGAGATAACGCTTGGTATAGGGATAGAGTCCCTCGTCGAGCAGCTTGGTAATAACCGTTCTCTTTATTTTCAGAGAGCGAGCGGATATATCCATCATTCTGTCAAGACGGCGGAAGAAGTCATCCTCGTCGGTTGCGAGATACGCAATTCTGGGCATATTGATGGTTACGACGCCGATAGAACCGGTAGACTCACCCGATCCGAAGAATCCGCCGGACTTTTTACGCAGCTCACGAAGGTCAAGACGCAGTCTGCAGCACATAGATCTTACGTCGGATGGCTCCATATCGGAGTTGATGTAGTTGGAGAAATAGGGAGTACCGTATTTAGAGGTCATCTCGAAGAGAAGCTTATTGTTCTCCGTTTCGGACCAATCGAAGTTACGGGTGATCGAGTAGGTGGGGATAGGATACTGGAAGCCTCTGCCGTTTGCGTCGCCCTCTATCATCGTTTCGATGAAGGCGCGGTTTACCATATCCATCTCTGCCTTACAGTCCTTATACTTGAAGTCCATCTCCTTGCCGCCTACGATAGCGGGAAGCTCTGCCAGGTCCGCGGGAACGGTCCAGTCGAGAGTGATGTTGGAGAAGGGCGCCTGAGTACCCCAACGGGAAGGTGTATTAACACCGTAGATGAAGGACTCGATGCACTTTTTGACCTGCTCGTAGCTTAAGTTATCAGCCTTTACAAAGGGAGCAAGATAGGTATCAAAGGAGGAGAACGCCTGCGCGCCTGCCCACTCGTTCTGCATAATACCGAGGAAGTTTACCATCTGGTTACAAAGAGTCGCCAGATGCTTTGCGGGAGCGGAGGTGATCTTACCGGTTACGCCGCCCAGACCCTCCTGAATAAGCTGCTTTAAGGACCAACCCGCGCAGTAGCCTGTAAGCATAGAGAGGTCGTGAAGATGGATATCCGCGTTTCTGTGTGCCTTCGCGATCTCGTCGTCGTATATCTCCGAAAGCCAATAGTTAGCGGTAATAGCTCCTGAGTTATTGAGAATAAGTCCGCCGACGGAGTACGTAACGGTGGAATTCTCCTTTACTCTCCAGTCATTTACCTTAACGTAGTTATCTACCGTGGTCTTGTAGTCAAGCACGGTGGATTTCATATTACGAAGCTTCTCTCTCTGGCGACGGTAGAGAATATACGCCTTAGCCACGTCTGCATATCCTGCCTGAACAAGCACAGCCTCAACACTGTCCTGGATATCCTCTACTGCTATATGTCCTTCCTTTACCTTAGGCTCAAAGTCAGCCGTGACCTTAAGCGCCAGAAAGTCAATAATATTGCTGTTATAATTTCTCTCCTGAGCATCAAACGCCATAGTAATAGCGTCAGAGATCTTGGTAATGTCAAAATCTACTATCTTACCGTCTCTTTTAAGTACTGTATACATAGTCGTTTCCTTTCTTTTGTCATTATGATAAGCCGCGAAAGCGACAAAGATTATCTAAAAAGCGCCCAAGCAAAATATTAACTTTGCCACAAATCTGTCAATTCTTGCAGAAATCCGCTGAATATGCACAAAAATATGCAAAATTCCATTAAGACACGGAAAACCACCCCTAAGGGCGGTTTCTCGTTTATTCTGCGGCGCTTTGAGCGTGTGCATATATGATAACACAATATATAGCCGTTTGTCAATGGGGAAATCTCAAAATGTTGTGTTATTTTTCAAATTTCGTCACTATATATAGTATTACGACAAAAAATTTGTGAAAAATTATATATCGTTTCAACATGCAAAAATTTCTGCCCTAAAATAACTTATATGCTCTGTGGCGATCGCGTCAAGCAGCGTTCTGCGTTCTCCGACAATGGATGCTTTTACGGTCGGTTACCGATACACTTTGCTACGGTTTTCTCCATGACGGATATTTTTTGATCGAGAGCTCTCTCTCCCATAGATTTTGTCAAAAAGCAGAGTACGGATAATTTTCCGAAAATGATTCCCGATTTCTTTAAAATGTATCTATTTATATGAAATACGGTTTATTTTGTATTGAAAACATAGGCTTTTTATGATATAATCAATCCAAATATAAGGCGGTGATTTATTATGATTTTTCGAGAAGCTACAGAAAGCAGCAAGGATTATAAGCAAAGATACGCTGACGGATTAAACGAGTTGATCGTCGCCAGACGAAACGAAGCCGCAAGCAAGAGAAAAGTGTACTCGAAGGATATACTTACAAACCGAGAAGCATACGTAGATGATCTGAAAAAAATGCTCGGTTGGCCTATGACGGAGCGTACTCAAATAGGCGCTCCGGCGGTAAGATCGGAAATGCTTGCGCAGGAATCCGGCTTCTCCATACACCGTATGAGCTTTGAGATTCTCGACGGAGTTGAAATGACGGGATTATATTTCCGTATGGATTCGGATGAAAAAAAGCCTCTGGTACTTGTACAGCACGGCGGAGAAGGCTCTCCGGAGCATATCTCCGGAATATACGGAGATACGACGAACTACAACCGTATGCTTGAGCGTGTTATCTCCTACGGAGCTCGCGCATTTGCTCCTCAGCTACTCCTCTGGGATCAGAACAAATACGGAGTTTGCTATGATAGATGGGAGATAGACGCGGCACTAAAGAGAGTGGGAAGCTCAATAGCAGCAGTAGAGCTGTACGGACTCATCAGGATCTTGGATTATTTTGAGACTCTTAACGAGGTATCAAGCTTTGGAATGGTAGGACTTTCCTACGGAGGCTTTTACACTTTGCTCCTCTCCGCTGTGGACACCAGAATAAGATCCGCCATCTCATGCGCGTTTTTCAACACTCGTGACAGGTATCCTTGGTGCGACTTTACTTGGCTCAGATCAGCTGAAAAATTTGACGATGCGGAGATCGCCTGTCTGGTTTATCCGCGCAAGTTGTGCATCGAGATAGGAAAAAACGACCGGATATTTGATTCCGAATACGCTATCAGCTCCTACGGTAGAATCAAGGAAATATGTGCGGATATATCTCTCGATTGGTTGAGCTTCATACAATTTGACGGCGAGCACGAATTCTGCAAAAATGACGAGCCGATCCGCAATCTTATAAACGATATAAGCGAAAAATAAGCGTACGCATAGTAATATGTTATCGAAAACACCTGTTTTTTCTTTGATTCTCACAATTATGTTGACAAATCGCCAACGCAATATTATCATTATATACAGTAATACAATAAACAATTTAAGAATATAATAAATAATTTAAAGTGTACAGTATATTATTTCGTTATACTTTTATTTAAAGTGAGATCTTGCTTACACCGGGAGAAACAGATATGAGCACTATATACGATACCGCCAAATTTACCTCTGAGGATTTCCGTCTGGCGAGAGATTCCTGGCGCAGAGATCTGTGCGGTGACGAAAAAACCAACGATCAGAGCGTTCCGGGTATAAAGAATATTTTGGAAATGTACGACCTTGACTCCGAGCAGTTCAGACGGGATATGAACAGAGCCGCTGACGCTCCCATACTTTTCGGAGATAAGGCTCCCGTCCTTTCCGGAGAATTAAAGATACAGTACGACGCCATATACAGAATGGCTCTTCCCTATGGTACGGTAGGCTGCAGAGGCTACAAATCCGGGGAGCTGCTCTCCGACGTTCTCTACGCTTTGGAGTGGATGTATCTAAATATGTACGGAGAGAACCTACTGACCGACTCCTCCTTCCGCTCCTGGAAGCTCTACGATTGGTGGGATTGGTATATAGGCGGCGCTTGTCCTATGATGAACACTCTGATGATCATAGAGGACGGTATAACCAAGGAGCAGATCGCCCGCTATACTCTGCCGGTAAGCTTCATCAAGGAGCATATTAAAAACGACGATAACCCTGCGGAGGGTATGTCGAGAATAATGACTCTCACTCCTCTTGCTTTGGTCACAGAGGACAGAGCGCTTCTCTACCGTATGTATCGGGAGTGCGACAGGCTTCTTGATAAGTTTGACGACGGCAATAATATGCGCCGCGACTACAGCTGTATGACCCACGGTATGATATACAACATAGGCTACGGCTTCATAAATCTTGACAGAGTAGCGAGAATTATCAAAATCCTCTCTTCCACCCCCCTCGCCTATCCGATTTCCAAGGAAAAGCGGTACAGTCTGATGGAGATGATCCGCTACTGCTTCGCTCCGTCGATGTATAAGGGCAGACCCTTCGCTCCTATGAACGGCAGAAATATACAGGTAATATCGTCCTGTCTTATTCCCCTGAAATACTTCTACTACGCGTACGGCGTATTTGGTGAGGATGAGGACAGAGAGATCAAGGAGATAATCTACAGAAACAAGACGGATTACAATAAGGAGCTTCTGATATCTCATTTCGATACGGGCGTAACCCTTGACGAATACAGAAAAATAAATTCCGGTGCCGCGCGCAGCAAGTATGAGCCTATAACCAAAATTGCGATACATTCTATGTACTACGACGCCCTGACGAACGATAAGTACAAGACCGAGCCCTACACTCTCGGCTATATGTGGTACTCCGGCGACACTGCGGTACAGTTCCGAAACGAGCGAATGGTCGGAGTGCGTATGTGCTCAAGACGTGGCTACTCCTACGAATGTATAAACGGTATGAACGCGGACGGCTGGTATACCGGTGAGGGCGCGGTTTACGTTTATACCGACAAGGCAAAGTCGGAATACACTCCTCGCTGGTGGAGAAGCGCGGATAAGTATCTGATACCCGGCACCACCGTGCAGGACAGAGAGCGGGAGGCTATGAACTTCGAGGTGAACTTCAAGAGCAGTCGGGATTTCGTAGGCGGCGTGGCACTTGAAGGTCAGTTTATAACCGCCACTATGGACCACGAGGCGTTCCACAACGAAATAGAGGGGCGCATCGAGGATAACGGTCACGGCAGAGGCCTGCCCGTTTATATATGCACCCTTACCTCGAAAAAAAGCTACTTTATGCTGGACTCCGCTGTCGTGTGTGTCGGCTGCGACGTTGATTCAAGCGACGGCTATTCCGTACGCACGGTTGTGGATAACAGACTGCTTGAGGCGGACGAATATATAACCGTAAACGGAGAGAAAACCGAGTTTATCCTCGGAGATACCGTCAGAGAGGACGTTAAGCTCATATCCTTCCCCGGTGATTGCTCCTACGCGTTCCCCTGCGGCGAAAGGATCTGTATTCGCTTCTACGAGAAGGAGGGCGAAAGACGAGTTGCTGTATGGATCAACCACGGTACCGACCCACACGGAGAAAGCTACGCGTATATAATTCTCCCCGGTTATACGGAGAAGGAGGCAGCGAGCTACGACGTCTCGGATATAGAGATAGTAAGCAACCGCTCGGAGCTTCAGGCTGTACGCGAAAGACATTCCGGTCTTCTCGGTGTTGTATTCAGAGATAAGGGAGAGCTGGACGCAATCAGAGCGGATCAGCCTATGATCGCTATGGCGAGAACGGACGGCGGCAAGGTATCCCGTATCTCCGTTTGCGATCCTACGGGTAATCTTAACGAGTATTCATTTATAGTAGCGGACGCGGAGCTCTGCTCCGAGTCGGAGGGTGTCAGCGTTACGAATACCGCCCACGGCTCTTCCGTCACGGTAACGACGGATTCTGCAAGAGGAAAAGCCTACGGACTCAAGACTAAATAAAAACAATTGGAAAGCAGGAGATAAATATGGAAAGCTACGTTATAAAGCTCCGCCGCGAGCTGCACGAAAATCCGGAGCTCGGCTACGATCTGCCGAAAACTCTGGCAATTCTCAGAAGAGAGCTTGACTCTATGGGTGTTGAATACACCGAAAAATACGGCAAAAGCAGTATAGTTGCTACGATAAATCCCGAAAAGACCAATTTCACTATAGGTGTCAGAGCGGATATTGACGCCCTGCCCATCACCGAAATGACCGACGTTCCCTTCAAATCCAAGATTCCCGGACATATGCACGCCTGCGGTCACGATGCTCACGCAGCTATGGCTATGAACGCTTTGCGCCGCATAAACGAGATGAAGGAAAAGGTAAATTGCCGAGTAAAGTTCATCTTCCAGGCATCCGAGGAATCATCTCCTCCCGGCGCAAGCCTGATGGCGAAGGACGGCGTTATGGACGATATAGACTGTATTATAGGTCAGCATCTTGAGCTTACGGAGCCTGCAGGCGTTATAGACATCCCCGCGGACGACGTAACCGCCACCTCCACCGGTATGACCCTAAAATTCTTCGGTAGAAGAAATCACGCGCTCCGTCAGCACGAGGGTGTGGACGCAATTATGATGGCGATCAACGCCTACAACGCGATAGAGATGATGATATCCAAAAACCTCGACGGCAGAGAGGTGAAGGTATTCAATATAGGTCAGATAAACGGCGGCGAGGCAGCAAATATCGTAGCTGGCGAGTGTACTATGGTGTGCACTCTGCGCACCCTCTCCGACGAGATAGCCGAAACCGTAAAGAAAAGGATAGTGGAGATCTGCGAGCATACCGCGGCTATGTGGGGAGGAAGCTTCGAGCTTGAGGAAACTCCGCCCTACTACAAGGTAGTAAACAATAAGATAATCAACGCTCGCGTTATCGCCGCAGCAGAGGCGGTGGTAGGCAAGGAAAACGTCACCAACAGCTGCCGTCCCGACAAGGAAAAGAATATGGGCGGCGAGGACTTCTCCTACTTCTCAAGGCTCAAGCCTGCGTGTATGTTCCACACGGGTATTCGCAACGAGGCAAAGGGCTGTATTTACGGCGGACATACCAATAACTACAAGGTTGACGAGGACGTTCTGGAGAACGCCTCTGAGGTTATAGTTCGCTTCATACTCGATAATATGAATGGCATTGAGGGCATCTGATATAATATAATCTTACAGCGATATATCATCAGCGCAAATAAAAAAGGCAAACGCTAATGTTCTAAAAAAGCGTTTGCCGTTTTTTGTTTAATATTGGGTTTTTGTAAACAACTGTTAGAATATTTCCATATTTGATTAAGAATGCGTCCGAATAGCAAACAAGCATCTCGGCTGTTTATATCAGTAATTTTTCAGTAGATTTCTCAAAATCCTTACGGAAAACTCCGCCTCGTCAAAGGTCATACCCGGACCGAGATTCGTTAGTGAAACCTCAAGATTAAAATAGCCGCCGAAGCCTATCTCTCGAAGTGCTGAGATAACGTCGGGAAAATCAATTATACCCGTCATAGGCATTTTGTGCTCGTCCTTTATTCCGTTGTTATCGTGCATATGCACAACCTCAACAAGCGGACCCAGACGGCGAATAACGTTGCCTACGCTTGGATGTCCGTGGTTTACGCCAAGATTAGTGTGTCCCGTATCAACGCAAACACACAGAGCATCTGCCGCAGGGCACACCTCCCTTATCCTCGAAAACAGACCGAGAAAATGATCGGGTATACCGTAAAACTCCATTTTGCCGTACTTTGACGCCGTGCCGTGAGTTTCCGCTGCCAGCTTTAACCCAAGCTCCTTGGCAAAAGGCAGGATAGCGGAGAAAAGGGATACGCCCACCAGATACATATCATCGTCCGACCGATCTCCAACCCAATTGTACGCGGGTGTGTGCACTACGCAATATTTCGCGCCGAGTATGGAAGTAGCTATGGCGTCAAGCCTTGCGTTCTCTATAAAAATCTTATCTCCCTCCGCGTCAACCCCGTAGCCGTACAGTCTGCCGTGAGTCTGTGCCACAGCAACTCCCCTGCTCCTTGCATATTCGGAAAGATTGGTAAAGTACTCTCTCACCGCAGACTCGCCCATAGAATAAACGTCACCCGTTTTCCGTAAGTCGTGCATACTGAGGTCGAAATCTATTCCGTCCACGTTAAGCTCCGCCGCTTTGTCTATCGCGTACTCGTCGCCGATGCTCTGAAAATCTATAACCGAAATTGAGATCTTATCCATAATCATTCTCCTCTGTTTTTCATTTGGAACTATCGAAACACTATATTAAAAATCCGTCCTTATCTCAGCTCCGCGTTGGGTATATATTCTCGGAGAATACGCAACAGCTCCTTCATCTCTCCGTCGCCGTAGGCGGACAAGCCATCGGATAGGAGATCTCCCGAATATTTGAAGGTCTGTAAGAAAAATTTCTCTTCTCCTCTGAGCCATCTGCCGATATCTCTTATGCTTTCAGCAGTATGAAGCTGGCGCACTACCGTGGTACGAAATTCGAAATCCACCCGTCCCTCCATAAGTAAGGCGGCGCTCTCTCCGATCGGCGCGGTATCAAAGCCGTCTATACCCACGGTCCTGCCGTAGCATTCCTCTGAATTTTTGATATCCATCGCCACGTAGTCCAAAAGCTTACGGTCTATCAGCTCTCTTAAGCTCTTCGGTGAATATCCGTTGGTATCCAGCTTAACGCGGAGTCCCCTAGACTTTATTGCCTGTAAAAAATCCGCAAGATCCGGGTGAACCGTAGGCTCACCGCCACTCACGCACACGCCGGTAAGCTTGCCGCGTCTGGAATCCAGAAAGTCAAAAAAGCTGTCGGCGGAAATATTCTCAGCCTCTCTCTCCGGCAGCACTATAGACGCATTATGGCAGAATGGGCAACGGAAATTGCATCCGCCGAGAAAAACGGTGCATCCTATCTCGCCCGGAAAATCCAGAAGCGTCAGCTTCTGTAAACCCTTTATTTTCATCATAACCTCACTTGATTAAAGCTACGGCATTGCCGTCAGTTATATTGTATCACACAGGAGTAAGCTTTGCAACCGTTTTTTCGTCATATCCCCCGTTTTTGTTTTAGATATTCCGCTTTCAGTTTCTGTTTACCGATTTCGTTTTCTGTTTTCTGCTTTTCGTTTTTGATCTGCCGTTTTTCTTTTGCTCACCGATTTTTATCTTTGATCTCCGAGGTTTATTATTCGGACTCTCTTATATCTTTCGCTTGAGGGCGCAATCCTTCATTATATCCGGCGCGCATTTCTCAGCATAATAAACGCGTATTTTTTTAATAGCGGCTTTTGAGGCTTCGCGCTTTAAAATACGATTTTCCTCACCGTAAGAAAAATGGCAGAGAAGCTCTCTGCAATTTTATTCGTCTGCTATTTTTTCGCCTGACACACACTTCAAAAGCGCGAGGTCAGAATCCCTTTGCCTCAAGGTAGTAGCAAACGTCACCTACCGTATTAAATTTTACAAACTCCGTGAATTTAAAGCCGAAGGCGTCCTCTATCTCCATACTCATCATCATAATAGCCAGAGAGTCGAAGGCGAGATCCTCCACGAGTCTTGTGTCTGCTGTAACTCTCGCCATATCCACGTCGGGCACGACCTTTGCAAGTATTTCCTTAAGTCTTTCTAACATAATAAAGCTCCTCAGAGGGTAAAAACCCATTAAAATGTAAACATTTATTTGTAAATTTCTATATTTCCTTTACATAAGAGCGGCGGCGCTTATGCTGTCGCTTAGTAAAATATTTCCACTGCGAGATAACTGCCGTGTTAGTTTCCAGATTAAGATTGGTTTCGCATTTCTCCGCCTTACCGGAGGACAGCATATCTACAAGACCCTGAATTATAACGGCGTTAATGCCGGAATTTTGGTACTCCGGACGAACCGCAACAAGACCGAGATCTATAGTTTCGGGCTTTCGTACCGCCCGAAGTATTTTCAAGAGAGCCGATGGAGTGAGTCTTCCTCCGCTGCGCTTTACAGCGTCGCCGATTGCCGGGAAGCAGAGTCCGAACGCGACCACCTTTTCCTCTCCGTCACATATGAGAAACAAAAATTCCTTATTCACGATCAGCATAAACTGATCCACAAGCTCTTTTCTCATTTCCTGAGAGATGGGCACCGTGCCGTAGAGCTTGCCGTAGCACTCGTCCAGGCACTCAAAGAAGCCGTCCCTATACTTATCTATGTATTTGCGCTTTGAAATTCCTTTCGTAGAGGCTACGTGAAGCTTGTGCATATCCAGAACTCTGTCGGATACGCGTTTTAGCATTTCATTTGGCTTTTCCGGCGCGCGAAGCTCGAACTCCAGCCAATCCACCTCTTTTTTTAATCCTGCCGCCTCACAAAGCGCGGGATAATAGCCGTAGTTATACTGCTCCTCAAAGGTGGAGTTTTCATCAAATCCCTCTATGAGCAGACCCTCTCTGTCGAGATCGCTGTAGCCGAGCGGACCGCATAACTCCGTCATTCCCCGTTCTCTGCCCCATCGCTCAAGGGCGGCAAAGAGCTCGGCGGACACACGAACGTCGTCCACGGAATCGAACCTTGTAAATCTGATGCGGCTCGTGCCGTGTATTTCGTTATATTGCTTTTGTATTATTCCCTGTATTCTTCCGACGGTCCTCCCATCCTCCTCGGCGAGAAGAAAAACCGATTCCGAAATATCCGGCTTGCCTCCCGCGAGTATCAGCTTTTTCTCGTCGGAGTACAGCGGTGGAACGAATTGCGGACAGTCACGGTAAAGTCGCAAGGGAAATTCTATAAATTCCTTTATATCACTGCTACTCTTTACTTCTTTTACGGTTATCATAGCTTCCATCCTTTTATTTTATTCTAGAGGCTCGTTTTATTCGAGAGGCTCGTCGGGACGGCGCAGAGGAAAATATCCAAAGCCTGCGAGCCAAGGACCGTTGTGAGCGCCGCTGACCGGCGACATAATCACGTCCTCGTGATTTGCTTCGATACCGTATTTCTTCTCTATCTCCTTCAGTATCTCCACGTATTTCGGACCGGTATAAACGTGCCACAGCAGATAATCATCAGGACTTCTGTCACCGATTTTTTCCTTGATGATCTCGCAGGTGCGAGCCAGAGCCTTTTTCGGTGTTCTGACACTCTCAAGAGCAACGCACTCACCCAAATTGTTGAAGTGAACGACGGGGCAAATTCCCAGCATCTGACCGAGGAATGCCTTGCCTCCCTTAAGCCTGCCGTTATAAATAAGGTAATCAAGCTTCGCATCGATTCCCATAAATACCTGACGGTCCATAATCCATCCGATTTCCTTGAGAATCTGCTCCGTAGGCATTCCCTCGTCTACCATCATCTTGGCTCTTATAGCCAGCATACCCTCGCCAAAGGAAGTGATCTTGGTATCTATAACGTGAATCTTCAGCTTGTCCGAGTAATCATTCGCCACGAGATTGATAGCGTTATACGTTCCTCCAAGACCTGAGGATATGGCAAATACGATAGCCTCGTCGTATCCCTGCTCCAACGCCTTATCAAAATGCTCTCTGATCTCCTTTGGAGTAGGGATTGCAGTTCTCGGCAAATTATCCTTTGGATTTTCTATAGTTTCAAGTCTTGCGTAAAAATCCACAGGATCGAGATCGTATCCCTCAAGATACTCCTTCCCTTCAAACATAATATGTACTCTGATTATGTCGATGCCCATATTTCTGTATCTTTCGGGCGCATATTCTATACATCCCGTGGATGTGCACATAACTATTCTTTTCATAGATTACACCTCTATTTGTAAATAATTATTTACTATTATCGATTTTTATTCTCTTCCGTCGAAGGCTTGCTTGTTTGCAGCAAGATTTAAAATCATATGTATTACATTTTTGATAGACTGTTCGTTTGACGCTCCGTGTGCCTTGATAACGGGTTTTCTCACGCCTAGTATTATACCGCCGCCGAGAGAGTTGAAATCATACCTTGCTATCAGTCTGCCGGCGAGCTCCATATACTCGCCCTTGCCCTCGCTTTTGGCAATTTTCACAATATCAGTAATTATTCTGCGAGCCGTACCCTCGGTAACCTTCAGAACCTGATTGCCGGCAAATCCGTCGCAGGCAAGCACGTCGCAATCGCCGGAGAGCGCATTCGTGCCCTCAATATTTCCGACGAAATTCAGAGTCTTATCCTCGGCGAGAATCGGGTGCGCCTCCTTGACCGCCTTGTTACCCTTAGTAGATTCCCTGCCGTTCGAGAGAAGTCCTACCCTTGGATTCTCTATGCCGTACATAGCTCTCATAAAATCCGAGCCGAGTCTTGCGAAATGTACCAGCGTCTGCGCGCCGCAATCGATAGTAGCACCCGTATCCACAAGACATACGAAGCCTCCCTTTTCCGCAGGGAGCAGAGCCGCAAGCGCAGGTCTAACTCTCGTTTCCATAGGAAGATACATCATCGCGCCGGCAATCAGCGCTCCGGTGCTTCCCGCGTTCACGAGTCCCACGAGATCATCCCTCTCGGATAGCGATTTAAGCGCCAGGACCAGAGAGGAGTCACGCTTTGAAAACAGCGCCTCAGCAGGACTGTCGTAATTTGTTATCACCTCTGTGGCGCCGACTATCTCTACCCGTGAGGTGTCTATACCCTCAGCTTTGACCGAGGAGGATATCGCGTCGCCGTCACCAACCAGCATAAGCTCCAGCTCTTCTCTTTCCGCCAGGGCGAGAGCCGCGCCCTTAACCATCATTTCAACGCCCTTATCACTGCCCATACAGTCAAGGACGACCTTATATTTTTTCATTTTCTCTCCTTTCAAGTAACCGATTATACAGAACTGTGAATCGGACGGCATTTTCGATATCACTCACGCCTTCGGCAAAGCTGTATTGCCGCCAAATGAATAAGCCCAATTCTCTCCGACTCAAGTTTCAAGTCATCACTCTACCGCGATCAGATAATCGTATATTTCCTGCTTTCCCTTATACACGGTAAGCTCGTGGCAGGGATAGGCTTCCTCAATTTTCTCCGTTATCTCAACTCTCGCCTCATCATCAACGTCAATACCCACGAACAGCGTTATTATCTCCCTATCGTCCATATCCTCAACGCCTGCCAGCATATCAAGAAGCGCGGAGTCCCTGTCGTCCGCGACGGACATTATCCTGCCTCCCGTTATGGAGATATATTCTCCCTGCTTTATCTCTCTGCCGTCTATGGTAACGTCCCTGACGGCTTTGGTTATCTCACCGTCTACTATTCCCTTTGCCGCTCTCTCCGCTCCCGATACTATTGCCTCAACGTCTGAAACACCGGGGTTGATGACCGACAGAGCGCTGTAGCCCTCCATCAACGTAGCGGTAGGCACGATATGCACTCTCGCGTCGGTATAAAGGCTCGCAGCCTGAGCCGCGGCAAGCATAACGTTTTTATTATTCGGAAGAACTATGATATCATCCGCCGGATGCTCTCTGAACGCCTCTATAAATTCCTCTGCAGATGGGTTGGCAGTCTGACCGCCGTTAATTATGCCGTCAGCGCCCATATCTCTAAACAGCGAGCATATTCCCTCGCCCGTCGCCACAGCCAAAACCGCAAACGGCTTTTTCGGCTCTCTTTTTACTCTCTCCGTATTAGAGTGTCCAAGCTCCATATTCTCTATTTTCACCGTCAGAAATTCGCCGTATTTCTGTCCGAGAAGCAATGCCTTTCCCGGCTCAAAAAGATGAACGTGAACCTTGACTACGTCTTTCTCTTTATAAGCCACGATGCTCTCGCCGCCGATAGCCTCAAGCTCACCCACCAGCGTCTGCGCGTCAAAGTCATCCGGATCACACTTTGCGTCCGTCAGCCGCAGAAGAAACTCCGTGCAGTATCCGTGAGTCATCACCGACTCTCTGGTGAATCTGTCGATATTAATATCCGACTTATGACCGGCAGTCGCAGTATAATCGGTCACCGTCACCTCACCCGTAAGAGCCGCAAGCATACCGCGGGCGATAGCAAGATATCCCGCTCCGCCCGAATCAACTACGTCTGCCTCGCGAAGCACGGGCAGAATATCCTTCGTCCGAGCGAGAGATGCCATCGCCTCGTCAACGTGGATACGATAGAAATCCTCAATGGACGAGCTGTCATTTATCTTAGCAAGCGCCGCCTCAGCGCTCTCGCGAAACACGGTAAGTATCGTGCCCTCGGTTGGATTTGATACCGCCGCGTAGGATTTTTTGATGCCTTGAGTATACGCCGTCGCAAGCTCTCCAACGTTCACTCTTTCAAAGCCCGAAAGCCCCTCGGCTATGCCTTTAAATATCTGTGAGAGAATAACTCCGGAGTTTCCTCTGGCGCCAAGTAACGTTCCGGATGAGAATGCGTCCATCACGTCACCAATTCCCAAAAGTTCGGAAGCAGAGCCTGAAAGACCGCTCTCTAACGTCATAAGCATATTAGTACCCGTATCGCCGTCCGGAACGGGAAAAACGTTCAGATCGTTGATCGTCTGCATATCGGCGCGAAGGCTCTCTCTGCCTCCAAGAAGCATTTTCTTCATCATTTCGCCGTCAAGATAACTGAAACTCATAGCTTTTCCTTTTCGTCATTTTTAAAATCGTCAAGCCTATTACCATCGGCTCACGCTCGCGCGTAGCGCGCCTAATCATATGATTTACCGTCTAAAGTATATAATACTTAATTAAACTCAAGTTCAACTAAAATTCAACAATTGTTGATAAAATATTATAATTTTATACAGAAGAGAACGGCTTTCTTTGCAATTTGAAAACAAAAAATCTCACTGATTTTTACAAATATTCAATTTGACTTATCCGGAAACCTATCCTTAAAAACGCAAAATACGTAAATAATTATATACAATTAACCGTATATACTAATAAATAGATTCTTGAAAAACAAAAGCGCGAGATCTCGCTAAATCTCGCGCTCGATTTATTAATTTATCAGTTTTTCAACGAATGGATGGGCGCCGGAATTCTGCCACCTCGACTCACGAATCTTTCGCAGGACTCGCTCTTGACGGGCATAATGGGCGCGTATCCGAGCAGACCGCCGAACTCAGCGCTCTCTCCCACTCCCTTGCCCCATACGGGTATAACTCTGACGGCGGTAGTCTTGTTATTTACAACGCCGATGGATATCTCGTCGGCAATAATGCCGGAAATGGTAGACGCCGACGTGTCGCCGGGCACAGCTATCATATCAAGTCCTACGGAGCAAACGGCGGTCATAGCCTCCAGCTTATCGAGAGTAAGTGTGCCGAGCTCCGCCGCCTCTATCATTCCTCGATCCTCGGATACGGGGATAAACGCGCCGGACAAGCCGCCTACGTGATTTGACGCCATAACTCCGCCCTTCTTCACCGCGTCGTTCAGAAGCGCGAGCGCCGCTGTTGTGCCGTGGGTGCCGCATCGCTCAAGTCCCATATTTTCAAGTATTTCCGCAACCGAATCGCCTGCCGCCGGAGTAGGCGCGAGGGATAGGTCAACTATGCCGTAGGGAGTACCGAGCCTCTTGGCAGCCTCAGATGCTATAAGCTGACCGACTCTTGTTATCTTGAAGGCTATACGCTTGACGGTTTCAGCCAAAGCGGAAAAATCGCAATCCCCCGCTTCCTTTACAGCAACCGCTACTACACCGGGTCCCGAAACGCCAACGTTTATAACGGTATCGGGCTCACCGAAGCCGTGTACCGCGCCTGCCATAAACGGATTATCCTCAGGAATATTGGAGAACACAACCAGCTTTGCGCAGCCGATGGAGTCCTTATCCCGCGTAAGATATGCGGTTTGCTTGATTATCTCGCCCATACGGCGCACAGCGTCCATATTTATTCCCGCCTTGGTGGTGGCAACGTTAACGGACGAGCATATCCTGGTGGTTTCAGTCAGTGCCTCAGGAATAGATTCTATAAGGTTTTTGGCGCCGATTATCTCGCCCTTCTGCACGTGCGCGGAATATCCGCCGATAAAGTTTACTCCAAGCTCCAGAGCCGCTCGCTCCAGAGTACGCGCAAGCTTCACGAATCCGTCCGGTGAGAGTCCTGAGCCAACGTAGGACAGAGGAGTCACGGAAATTCTCTTATTAACTATCGGTATACCGTATGTGCGCTCCAGCTCCTCACACACGCTGACAAGCTTGCCCGCCGAGCGCGTAACCTTATCGTATATCTTCTGTGACAAGCGATCAGGATCGTCCGAAATACAGTCAAAAAGAGAGATACCCATCGTAACGGTTCTGATATCCAGATTCTCGTCGCGTATCATTCTGATAGTTTCCAGAATATCGTTAGTATTAAGCATAGGACCCCCCTTAAATCTTGTGCATAGAATTGAAGATGTCCTCGTGCATAACGCGGATATCCACACCGGAGCTTAATCCGCGGTTTCTGATGGACTCGGCAAACGCGGAGAATTCGACAGTCATTCCGTCAAGCTCCACCAGCATTATCATAGCAAAGTATTCCTTCATTACCGTCTGGCTTATATCAATGATATTAACTCCGTGCTTCGAGCACTCATCGCTCGCCATCGCGATGATACCTACCTTATCCTTACCCGTCACAGTTATAACCGCTTTCATTTTTCCCCTTTCTGCCGCTGCGGCGGCAAGTGGACGAAGCTTTCGTCCGCCAACATAATATTGTGCATTGATTATACCATATATTATCAATAATTGCAATAGCGAATATTTTTTACCATCAATAAACCAAAGCATCAAAAATGCGGATAAATATTGAATTTCTCACCGTTTTGTGCTAGAATAATTTAGACGGAATATTAACCTAACGAATTTTTCGGAGATGAGTATGGACGGCGTAGTTATAGTAAACAAGGAGGCGGGAATTACCTCTCAGGCGGTAGTTAATCGCGTTAAAAGAATATTCGGAGCTGCAAAGGCAGGTCACACCGGCACCCTCGACCCTATGGCTACCGGAGTTCTGCCCGTCCTGATCGGCAGAGGAGTCAAGGCGAGCGAGTTTATGCTAACCCAAGACAAGCATTACTTAACCACATTGCTTCTCGGAATGACGACCGACACGGAGGATATAACCGGCGAGGTTCTGACCGAGTGTGACCGTATACCGACAGAGGAGGAGGTTCTGAGAGTTATTCGATCATTCGTCGGCGAATATATGCAGACACCGCCTATGTATTCCGCACTGAAGGTTGGAGGCAAAAAGCTGTGTGACCTGGCGAGAAACGGTATAGAGATCGACAGAGAGCCGCGAGCCGTTACAATTTTTTCTATTGACGCCCATCCCATAAGCGAGAGAGAATACTCACTCGAAGTCCACTGTTCTAAGGGCACGTACATAAGAACGCTGTGCGCAGACATAGGAAAGGCTCTATCGGTCGGCGGAGTTATGAAGACTCTTAACCGCTCGTCAGCCTCAGGTTTTACTCTCCGTGAGGCGAAAACTCTGGGAGAGCTTGAGGAGATGACGGAGGACGAAAGAATGAGGGCGGTGTATCCCGTAGCTCATATATTCAGAGATCTGCCCAGGGTTACTCTGCAGCCCTTTTTCGCAAGACTCGCGAGATGCGGACTTGAGATCTACCAGAATAAGATAGGTACTCACTTCTCCGTAGGAGAGAGGGTGAGCTTCTTTGATGAGAGCGGCTTTTTCGCCGTCGGAGAGGTCAGGGAGTTTGAGGGCGGTACCGCCATTAAGCCCATCAGACAGTTTTGATAGCGTAAAATTCAATTAGTTTTTCATAAGATAAAGTTAATAAATTAGATTAAAAAGCACCTATATTCAAAACTATACTTTACATTTAACCACATTTAAGCAAGAGGTTTAGTAATATGCTCAAAATACTTATTGCTGAGGACGATCGGGAATTGCGTCAGCTGTTCTCCCACGTTCTGACCCGTCAGGGATATTCCGTCATAGGCGTATCCGACGGTGTTGAGGCGCTGAAAACCATCGAGGGAGATTATTTCGATCTTATAATATCAGACGTTATGATGCCGGGATTGGACGGTTTTGAGCTGGCGGAGTCACTGCGAAGCGCAGGCATTATGACTCCAATACTTATGATCACAGCCAGAGATTCCTTCGACGATATGAGAAGAGGCTTCATCTCCGGAACTGACGATTATATGGTCAAGCCGATAAACGTAAACGAAATGGTGCTGAGGGTCGGTGCTCTGCTCCGCCGCGCTCAGATGATAAACGATCGCAGGCAGCTGATAGGATCAACGGTTATGGAGTGCGACTCACTGACCGTGGTTTCCGACGGAGTCAGCGAGGTGCTGCCCCAGAAGGAATTTATGCTTTTGTATAAGATGGCGGCATTCCCCGGAAAGATATTTACACGTCAGCAGCTTATGGATGAAATATGGGGATACGACTCCGAGAGCGACACCCATACCGTAGACGTTCATATAGGAAGATTGCGTGAGAGATTCCGTGACAATCCAGATTTTAAAATAGTCACAATTCGCGGCGTAGGCTACAAGGTGGTGAAGCTGTGATAGACGAAAATAGACTTGATAGCGAAGCCTGTGATCAAAAAGCGGAAAGAGCCTGCTGCGCCGAGCCGGAATACGATAGCTCCGCTCTATCCGCTTCTGCGGAAAGCCTAGAGGACGGCACCGAGCCAAAACACGATAGCTCCGCTCTATCCGCTTCTGCGGAAATGCAAGCAGACGCGACGGCTGATAAAGAAGAAGCTCTGAAGAGTCGTATGCAGGCGATCAACCAACTGCTCGTCAAAAACATTGCGAGAGTAAAGCAATTCGCCGGAATAAAGAACGAAGAAACGAAACTGGACTCCGAAAAAAAGCGACACGTCATAGGATTGCATATGTTCTTCGGAGTTCTGATAATGGCAGAGGTTCTGCTGATTTCCGCCGGCTCGTCGGGTATTTTGAATCTTGTCAGAAGCACCGTTGACAAATCCGCAAAGGTACCTAATATTGTATGGCTCGTAGTGTTTGGAATCGTGCTTGGATTGCTGACGATATTATTCCTCAACAGATTCCTCGCCCATCCAATATCAACCCTCGGCAATGCGGTAAAGCAGGTCGCAAGCGGTGATTTCACCGTTAGACTTCGCACGGATAGCGGATTTAAGGAGATCAGAGAAATAAGCGAAAACTTTAATCTGATGGTGAAGGAGTTGGGCGCTACAGAGATATTGCAAACGGATTTCATATCAAACGTATCCCATGAATTCAAGACACCTATTACCGCCATAGAGGGTTACGTCACGTTGCTCGGCGATTCTGACGGCACCACTCCGGAGCAACAGAAATACATAGAAAAAATACTTCTTAATACCAACCGTCTGTCTATGCTGGTCGGCAATATTCTGCTTTTATCCAAGATTGATAACCAGGGAATACAGGCAAAACCGTCTACCTTCAGGCTTGACGAACAGATACGCTCGTCGATAGTGGAGCTAGAGCCTAAGTGGACGGAGAAAAATTGCGATCTCGACGTGGAGCTGGAGGAAATAATACACACCGGAAATGAAAATCTGCTGATCCACGTTTGGAAAAATCTTATAGAAAACGCCATAAAATTCGGACCGCGCGACAGTGTAATAAGAATCACCCTTCAGAAAAAAGACGGAAGACCGGTATTCTCGGTCACGGATAACGGAAACGGTATTTCCGACGAGGATAAAAAGCATATCTTCGACCGCTTCTATCAGTCCGACAGCTCACACAAATCGGAGGGCAACGGTCTGGGACTCGCCCTTGTCAAGCAGATAGTCAGCGCCGAGGGAGGCGAGGTAAGCGTTTCAGACGAGGAGGGCGGCTGCACGTTTACGGTCGCGCTGTGAATATAAGTTAAGAAAGGACAAATATATGAAAGTTGCGGTAATTGGTTCGAGAAGCCTGTACGTACCGGACATAGGAGCATATCTGCCGTCAGACTGCACCGAAATAGTATCAGGCGGAGCAATAGGAGTTGACAGATGCGCCGAAAGATACGCGAGAAGCAAGAACATAAAGCTCACCGTTTTCAGACCGGATTATGATACGCATGGCAGAAGCGCGCCTATCCTCCGCAACAAAACGATAGTGGAGTACTCTGATTTCGTGGTTGCGTTCTGGGACGGTGTGAGTCGGGGAACGTATTTCGTCATCGACTACTGCAAGAGGACCGGAACTCCGTACACGGTCATATATATGTAACGGTAAACTGTATATAAAAAACGTAGATTTCAGTCATTTCCGTCGAGGATGTGTGATGAGAAATCTACGTTTTTGTTATGTTTTATAAACGATTATTTACAATTTTGTGTATTATTTACCGTTTTGAGTTTCTACTCCGAATATTTTAGACAGAAAATATCTTAGCAACTTTGGACTTCTCACAAGCACTATTTTCATATAGATCTCCATATCGTTTTGTTGGGTTATCTAATACATATTATGCTTATGATGAAGTTATGATACTGCTACACCTTGAGAATCTTCATAACTATGACGCTCATATCATCTCCGGAGTCTGATCTGTGAGTCGCCTCGGTCAGTATCATATCCACGTACTCCTTCAGCGTTTTCGGCGCCGGTCCCGAAAGCAGCTCAACCAGCCATGGCGACTCCTCGGCGGATTGTAAAATGCCGTCAGATATCATTATAACGTAGTCCTCGCCCTTCACCTCTACGCGTATCTTTTCCGAGTCTATAGAGCGCATAAGGCCTATGGGCGCCGTCTGTGACTTTATACGGAATATGGATTTATCTCTCTTGATAAAGGACGGAGCCGCTCCGCTTTTTACAAAGGTGGCATCTCCCGTTATCAGATCCAGCTCGAAAAGGTCCACGGTAGCCGAGCACTCCTCGCTGCGTCTTCTCATAACGTGATTCAGCAGATGAAGTACGGTTTCCTTCCCACCGGCGAAATTCAGCGCTCTCTCCAGATATCCCGAAACGAACTCCGAGGTGTCGCGGGCAAGCTCTCCCCTGCCCATACCGTCCGATATAAGCGAATAGAAGGTGTCCGCAGAGGATTCAAATACCGATACGGTATCTCCGCAAATTTCCTTTTCATCAGCAGAGATCTTGCCGCTCGCGCACTCGACTGCCCAACCGCGTCTGGCGTCACACTCCATTAACGCCATTTTTCCGCCTCTGTAATATTCCGGTGCGCCAAGTCTGACAGATGCGATCCTCTCTATGCCGAGCTGCAGATCCGGGGAGCTGATCCTATCCCCGTCCTCGTCCTCCATTGCAACGATAAAGTGCTTTTTTCTCTCTCCAAACGCCCGAATTACTCCGTCCTCGTACCCCAGCTCTCTCATCATTTTTTCAAGGGGCTCGGTGTACTCGTCGGCAGCTACTCCCTCGCTTATATCGTATCCTCTTGCGTCGGATATCAGCTTAGCGATAAGCTCGTACTCATCTGCCGTTGAATCGGCATCCTTCAGACGTCTGTCCTCTCTCTCTGCGCGAGCAGCCTCTCTCATTATCTCCGCGGCTATAGCCTCCGCCCTCTGACAGAACTCCGTGCTTCCGTTTACGTCCGACGCGGTTATCATCTCACCTGAGGCAAGCTTCTCCGCTATCTCCGTCGCCCCTCTGAAGCAGGGTCTGATATCCTCAGCCATACACATTCTCTGCTCCGGGCAGGAGCGGCAATTGCGCTCGGCGACGTCTATTACTACCTCCCGATATTCATCAGCGCTTAAAGGGAAATGAGCCTTTGAGTATCCCCGAACGAGCATTGCCAGCTCACCGAGAGATGCCTCCAGCCCGTAGAGCGCCTCGCCGGTCTTGCTCTTATACTTCAGAGCGGCAGTGCCAACCATATCCTTTGCCGTCCTTTCCACAGAAGCAATGCCCTCCGCGGTGCGCTCTCTCACTATACCTTTGCACAAGGGCGCTGCCAGAATTGCCGATATCATATATTCCGGAAGAGTGGTAAGAAATCCCTCAAGTCCACCGGAATACGCGCTCCATAAAGAAAGCAGAGCGCCGCCGGCAATAAACGCGTATGGCGCACCGAAGCCGAAAAGCAATCCTGCGCCAAGACCCGCCAGGGCAAAGGACACGGAATACACGCCGGAAATACTGAGCGCCGATACGAATCCAACCGTCAAGGCCTTGAGTGCTCCAAACCTTTTCGCAACCAAAAGCGTAACGAAGCCGACGAAAATATAAGATGCCGAGATACCCATAAGCTCTATCTCGGAGAGAGAAAGAGTGATAAGAAACAAAAGAGTCAGGCAGGACAGCTGAAAGAAAACGAGATTAAATTTTTCTCTGTCGCTTTTACCCGTAAAGGAAAGAAGGTTCTTATTTGCTTCAAAAATACCGGACAGAGAAAATCCGTTCTCGAAAAGTCCCGAAAGTAAAAAAACCGTAGCCGGTGGCATAAGTATCATCGTGACTCCGAGAAGCACCGAGCCTGCGGTAATTCCTCGAAGCAAAACCTCGTATAACGCCACCACGAATCCTCCGACTACTGCGCAGGACATTCTGACGCCAACTCCGTCCCCGAATAAATGATCAGCCTTGCGTCCTCCGGATATCAGAATACGCAAAAACAGAGTAAGGGCAACGGCAAGCGCGTATATGATACCGCCTTGCCCAACGGTGAGAGAGCCAATCGCAGCGCCCGCCGCGGTGATGAAAACGCTCTCAGGCATAAGCGCGGTTATCGCAATGCCGAGAGGATGAGCCGAGAACATGGCGTGGCATCTGCCAAAGAGAAGGGATAGGGTGAAAATAAGTGATGCGCGTATAGCACCCCCGTCCCCCAGGGACTTGTCGCTAAACAGACCCTTTACTACGGAAATATACTTTGACGCAGGGCTCTCACCTGCGCCCTTAGTTTCCGTTTCCCGATCCTTGAGATTATTCATTTTGATCAACCTTTCATATTAAAATGTATATGAAAAGTATAGAACATTTCAAATAAGAATAATGTTGTTTTTTATCTGTCGAAAGAGATATAAGTAAAGTATTATTTGCAAAAAGCTGTAAAAATTCACTGATTGGAGATGAATTTTCACAGCTTTTCTCTTATTTTGCGATATTTTTATGAATGTTTTTTATATATAGCGAATATAATAACCGTTTGTCTACTCATAGCCAAAGGTCAGAACCTCGCCCATCCCGGTGACCCACACCACTAGGGTGAGCTCTTGAATGGAGCTTACAAGCGAATACCCCTCCTCGTAGCTCATAGAAAACAGCGCTGTAGACAGGGCGTCGGCAAGTCCGGAATCGTCCGTAACTACGGTGACGGACGTAAAATACTCGCTTGGGTAAAGGGTATCCTTATCTATGATATGGTGATATTTTTTTCCGTCGATTTCCACGTATCTCTGATAATCGCCGGAGGTTACTACGGACGTATCGGAGGCTTCAAAGGTCATCACGTATCTCTCATCGTCGGATCTGTCCGGATTCTCAATTCCCGTTATCCATCCATCGCCCGACGGCTTTGTTCCTACCAGGCACAGATTGCCTCCAACGTCCAGTGTTACGCTGCTGATACCCAGACTCTCCAGCTTTTCGACAGTTTTTTTCGCGGCGTATCCTTTGCCTACAGCACCTACATCCAGACTCATCTGAGGGTCGGTTAGCTCAACCGTCATATTCTCCTCGTCAAGTATTAGGCAGTCGATATTGCAATGCTCCATCCTCTCGGACAGAAGCTCTTTTGGCGGAACGGACGTGCCCGGAAGGTACTTGCTTCTGAAATCGTGCCAGACCTTAAGAACGGAGCCCATACAAACGTTGACCTCGCCTCCGGTCAGCGTGTACACCTCCTTACAGTATACGAGGAAATCAAAAAGCTCCCTATCCACCTTCGTCGCCCCGGCGCCCGCTCTTTCGTTTATATCCTTCAGATTTACTAGGTTACTGTAGCTATTATATATATCAAAAAGCCGATGATACCGTCCGAGCTCCTCCTCTACCAAAAGAGCAAGCTCATTGATCCTCTCGCTCCCATCCACTCCGTAATCTGTTATCACGGTAACGGTATCAAAGTAGCCGTAAATTATTCTGCTTCGGCTTCCCTCCCTATCGCGCGTGGCTATAGCTATAATTACGAGCGCAGTCAGCACAAGGAGGATAATAAGCGGTAAAATTTCCTTAAATTTAATTTTTGATTTGTTCAAGTTATCTCCTTAAAAGCAAATTATGTAAATAATACTTTTTATTTCTTGCTCTTTTGTGTTGCTTTATCCTTTAGTTCCTTTGCACTGTTGATATATAGGTTTATTGTAGTTTCCAGCGTTTCTCTGAGCGCCGCTCTCATATTCTGCGGCAGCACGCGGCTTCTCCTATAAAGATGTAAAAGATGCAGCTCCTCCTCGGAGAGCTCCGAAGTATCTCTCTTAGGCATCAGATTGAGAAGCTCTGATATATTCACACCGAATTTATCAGAGAGTACGGGCAGCATTTTCATAAACGAAGCGGATCTTCCGCGTCGCCAATTGTTCACCGTCTTTTCCGACAGACCTAACGCACGCTCAAAAGCGGCGTCGCTCTCATACTCGGAATCTATGAGCTGTAATATATGCTCTCTTATCTTTTCAGTGTTTTCAAAGCTCATTTCTCTTTCTCCTTCGTTTTTCTGCCGTGGGGCTTTCCCTTGTCCTTATCCTTGTAAATTCGCTTTGCCCGCGTTTTAGGCGCGGTATCGTAAAAGTGCTTTGTGTTATCCTTGGATGAGGAATATTCTCTTTTACCGGCTTCGGTTTTCCTTTCCACTTCACTTTTTTTGAAGGGCTCTCCGTTCCTCCTCGCTCTGAGATCGGTATCGAATAATTCTCCGCTACTCCTCACGCCAAAATTGGTATCGGATGAACCGGATGAAGCTGAGGATGAGCGTCCCATGCCTCTTTTGCTCTCGGCACGCGTCGCCGGCTTGTCAGTGCTGAACCCAAATCTACCGATCAACTCGCCAAGCGAATAATAATCACCGTGGGCGTACGCAATCAGATCCGCCATCTCAAAGTGTATTTTACCGTCGCCGTCTATCAGCCTCTCGTCGCAGGAAACGCCGATTATATCCGCAATAAAAACGTCGTGAGTGCCCATAGGTATTATCTCGCATACTCTGCACTCAAGAGCAATGGGACATTCATCTATCGTAGGAGGAGAAACCTTATCGCTCTTTACCTTTGTAAAACCGCATTTTTTGAATTTATCTACTTTTTTACCCGTATATATACCCACAAAATCGACCTCTCTGACAAGGGATGTCGGTGGTAGATTTATTACGAATTCGCCTCTCTGCTTAAGATACGCGTACGAATACCTCGACGGTCTGACGGATACGTAGGTGCGTGGAGGTTTCGTTGCAAGTATTCCCGTCCAGGCAACAGTCAAAACGTTTGAATCCATCATATCGCCAACGGTTACGAGCGCCGGCGGAATGGGAGCGCTCAAAGCTCCGCCGCTCATATATTTTCTGCTCATTTTTCTCTCCAAATAATATTTTTCACAAATTAGCGGATACCCGTGTCGATTTTTTCACAGCACCTTGTATATCCGTAAAGCGCAAGCCACCCTTTTCGTCACGACCGCTCTTCGCCGTCTGCCTTCGGATGACGAAGCATACCGAGCCAGGCATAGCTCAGAAGCTTATCAGGCAAAAGCTTGAAGAGAAGATGCTGAAGCTTCGTGTACCAACCGGTTACGTACATCGTTCGTCCGACGCGAACGCGGCGAAGGCATCCGGCTACCGCCTTTTTGCAGTTTAATAGGGGTTTCATAGCCGAAATCGGCGGACGTGTCACGTTTTTTTGTGACGTAGCCTTATCTATAAACTCGGTTTCAACCCAGCCGGGACAGAAGCAGGTTGCTCTGATGCCGTATTTTTTCAGCTCAAAATTCAAGGATTTCGTATAGTGCAAAACAAACACCTTGCCCGACGAGTACGTGTTAAAATAAGGAAGAGGGGTAAAGCAAGAGCCACTTCCCATCGTCACTATACGCGAGCCTTTTCTCATATACGGCACGGTCATATGTGTGATTAGTACCGTTGCTTTAACGTTAAGGTCGATCATTCCCTCCACCTCCGCTTCGCCTATCTGATCAAAGCTGCCGAATACTCCAAATCCGGCGCAGTTGATAAGGTAATCTACGCAGGGCTTCTCTTTTTCCAGGGCGTCCCTCACCGCTTCTATTCCGCTCTTATCCGACAGATCAGCGGCAATTATCTTATACTTGACGCCAAGAGAGCTTCCCAGCTCCTCCATTCTCTCCCTGCGGCGAGCAATGAACCAAAACTCATCAACCCCATAGCTCTCCTTAAGCTGAAGAGCAAATTCCGCGCCGATACCGCTTGATGCCCCGGTGATAATTGCAAGTGACATAAGTGATTCCTCCATTTTTGTTTTTCGAACCGCAAGGCGTCTTTCGCCTCGGTTTTTATTCTTTCGTATCTGATTTTGTCCAAAGCGGCAGCCTCTTATAATACGAGCCGTCCAAACCGCTCACAAATTATGGCTTACAGACGTCTTCACTTTACGCGTCAGGTGACTTCTCCGCTTTGTATGACGTTACAATTTTATCAGATTTTCGTCCATTTGTCAATGATATTCGCACGTATTACGAAATTGAAAGCAGAGATATCTCACGGTTAATTGGTTTAAGCGTTCGTCATTCCTCCCGATTTAATATGCCGCAAAGGAAAATTTCAAAAACGCCGTTTTATTAACAGACTATTAATAAAGATACTGTATAATAGTACTGTAAGTTTTTGCAAAATCCAAACAAGAAGGAATAGATTTATGAGAAATAAATTTCTGCGAGGATTATCCTCGCTTCTGATTCTGATACTGCTCACCGGCTCGTTATTCTCACTTACCTCCTGCAGCATATTGGCAGACGTTCTGGCGAACGCAATTGGCGGCGATGAAAACAGCGGCGGCGAATCGGGTGAAAGCGGCGGCGGAGATGAGAGCCAAATTCCCGGCGAGAGTGGCGGAGAGGACGGCGAGGAGGGCGGCAGCTCAGAGGGTACGCCTCCCGACTACTACCCCGGCAGTATCGACCCGGATAGTGTTAACGGAGCATATAAATCTTTGCTTTCCGTGGTCAGAATCGTAGCTAATCACAAAAAATACTCCGGCTACGATTACGATTACACGAACGACACACAAATATATCCCTACATAGTCAACGGCTCAGGCGTGATCTACAAGCTCGACAAGGATGCGGGCAACGCCTACGTCATCACCAACTATCACGTGGTATACCACAAGGATTCGGTGATGAGAGGCGGTGTGAGTGAGGATATCGAAATCTACCTATACGGCCAGGAAAACGAAAGATACAAGATTCGGGCTGAGTACGTAGGCGGATCCTTGACACAGGATCTGGCAGTGCTTCGAATAAACGGTAGCGACGTGCTGCGCAACAGCAACGCGAAAGAGGCTGATATCAGAAGCTCGGACAGCGTAATGCTAATGGAAAAGGTCATCGCGATAGGCAACCCGGAGGGAATGGGACTCTCCGTAACCTCAGGAATAGTAAGCGTAGACAGCGAGTGGCTCAAGATGGTAGGCGCGGATAACAGAACCTCTCTTAATCTGCGGGTTATGAGAATAAGCGCCGCTATAAACGAGGGCAACTCAGGCGGAGGTCTGTTTGACGGCTCAGGAAGGCTTATCGGTATCGTCAACGCAAAGAGAACCGGCTCAGACGTAGATAATATTGCCTACGCTATACCGATAGATCTGGCGAAAAACATTTCCGACTCCATTATCTACCACTGTGACGGAGATGCGGTCACCTCGTTCAGCAAATGCCTTTTGGGCGTTACTATAGACTCAAAATCCTTAGGACTTATAGTGGACGGCGAGAGCGGAGCGATAATCAAAGCCGAGGAGGTTGTGGTTTCCGCCGTTGATCAGAACTCCGTGCTTAGCGGCAAGCTGGGCGTAAACGATATAATAACCGCCGTCAAGGTGGACGCAGAGATGATAAACGTTACCAGAAAGCACCACGTGACCGATCATATGCTAAAAGCTCGCGAGGGCAGTGAAATCACGCTTTACGTAACGAGAGGAGAATACAATCTCAGCGTGACCGTCACCGTTACGGCAGATATGTTTGTGACTGTAAATTAGGCTTTTTAATAACTTTAATTTACATTTTTCTGTAAAATCACTGAAATTCACGCTTTATCTTATTATAAAGGTTATACAAAACGGTGCAGTGCTCATGGCGGTTGAACGAAGCCGATTTACGCGGATATCATCTTTATATCCGAAAGAACGGCTGATACGAAATCGCGATAATATAATAAAACTGCGGTAATACGACAAAGCTGCGGTAATACGGCAAAGGCGCGATAAAAAAGAGAGAACGACAGGTAATTATCATAATCCCAAAAAAGCAGTCGCTAGAAAATATAGCATTTTCTAGACACTTTGTGTGGTTATATAAAAACCTTGAAGTTCTCTCTTTTTAAATAGGTTTAATAAACCGTTATTCCGAGGAAGTGAGGTCTAAGCCTTATTCCAAGAAAACAAGCTTCGCATCAGAGATAAAGCAGTTGCGCCGAATCTATTCGCCGGTGGCGAGTAATATACGGTTCGTACGTGATATTATCCTCGGTAGCGATACATGGATACGCACATTTAAAATCACCTGATCCGCATCATTTCTATAGGGCGCTCATCGCCCTTTTTTCATTCGTCTGACGCCATTTCTTACGGAGCCGTTTTCTTTTGTCCGTCCGTTTTTTTCGGAACGGAAATCCATAGCATCGGTTTTCTTGACTGAATCGACTCCGCTACCTGCCGTCCTTCGTTTATCCGCTGACTTTGCGGCAGCCTTTCCGAACTCTCGCTTATCTGCCAACTTTGCGGTAGCAGTCTTTCCAACCTCTCGTTTATCCGCTGACTTTGCGGCAGCCTTTCCGAACTCTCGCTTATCCGCCGGCTTTGTGGCTTCTCGTCTGCCTACCCGTCTGGGCGTCAGTCCTATAGAACGCCCATCCCTGACAGACTGTAATACCCTGCCTATCTCCTCACCGTTCTCGATAGTAAAGAGATAATGCTCGTGAGCTATGCCGTATTTTCTTAACTCATCAGGTCTGTCGCCCATATAGGTTATACCCGAATTTAGTATAAGATTTCTGTGCCCCCACTCTCTGAGCATAGGAAATCTCTCTCCTACCCGATCCGTAAGCGCCGTACTACCGCAGCTGCCACAGCCAAAGCCGTCCTTGATAAAGCATCTTTCCGTCAGCATAAGAGGTATTCTGCCGTATGTGATCACTCCGTCCGATATATCTCTCGCCTGCGGAAGAGTTAGCTCCGGAGAAAGAACGGAGCGAATCGCGCCAAGCCGTTTGTATTCCTCGCTCGCCGCCATATTGTAAATATTCAGTCTGAAGCCGCCGTATATATCGAGTCCAGCTTCTCTTATGAGAGGAAAATGACCGATATTGTCCGCTAAAGCAACCTTTACGCCAAGCAAGACGGCTCTGCTAAGTCCATCTCTTACCTCGCTCAGCTCCATATCGGTAACGACGGGAGGAAGAAAAACGGCGCCTGCTCGGCGAATCGCCTCTTCGGAAGAGAATAGGGGTACGAATGACATGGATATATCACCCAGATACTCAATATCCGCATCCATATAAGCTCGCTCCGAGAAGAACTGTGCCGTAACGGTTTTCTCTCTTTCAAGCCTTCTCGTCATTTTTTCGCCGACTCCGGCGACAGCTTCATCGGAGAATCCTCCAAATCGAGTCTGCTCCCTATAATTATGATCTGCTCCGTATTCCCTACCGAAATCCTCAAACGCATCCGCTGCCGCGCGTCGCAAGGCATTCAGCTTTGCCGGGGACAAATTAAGTCCATCCTCAAGCTCCAGCTCAACGTCCGACGGAGAAAGTGATAGGAAGGTGTTTCCCATCTTACAAAGTCTTTGCGTCACGTCCGCCTCGGTTAGCGGATGATTTTCCGCATTCTCAGGAACGTCGCCCGTCACGCTTACAGTTCGCGACCCGTCACGCAGAGTCATCGAGGACGGTACGCCCGACGCTATTTTCACCGTAGCCCACACCCTGTGCCGAGGCAACGAAATGCTCTCAATTTCTAGCTCTCGTGAGTCCTGCTTGTCCTGCTCACTGCGAACTCCGGTCATACCCGTGTCGAGTTTTCCTGTAAAATAACCCTCCGTAAAGCCATCTCTGGAGAAAGCTCTGCGAAGTGAAGAAAGCTCGTCCGGGTTAGCGGCTCTGCCCTCGTCGAGAAGCCGTCTGTATATGCTCGTCACCGTATATACGTAATGGGGGGACTTCATTCTTCCCTCTATCTTCAAAGATGCAACCCCGGACTCTATTAGCTCAGGAATAAAGGAAGCGAGAGAAAGATCCTTCAGCGATAGAGGATATCCCTTTCCACCTGCCGTGCCGTAAGGTAATCTGCAGGGCTGAGCGCATTCTCCTCTGTTTCCGCTTCTTCCTCCAACGAGAGAGGAAAACAGACACTGTCCCGAATGAGAAACGCAGAGCGCTCCGTGCAAAAACACCTCTATCTCCGGCTTACACTTTGAGGTGACGGAACGGATATTCTCCAAGGACAGCTCCCTTGCCACCACAACTCTTTCGCAGCCCAGGCCGTACGCCTCATCCGCTCCCGGAGTATTGTGAACGGAGAGCTGGGTGGAGGCGTGAAGCTCCATATCCGGAACAGCGCGTCTGAGCTCACGTATCAGACCGACGTCAGCTACTATGAGGGCGTCAACACCCAACCTATACAGCAGAGCGGCATAGCCTATCGCATCCTCCATCTCCCTGTCGGTAATAAGGGTATTCACCGTCACGTATAGCTTGACTCCGCACAGCTTACACAGAGTTACAGCCCGTTTTATCGAACCCGTGTCGAAATTTTCAGCATATGCGCGCGCTCCAAACCGCTCACCGCCAATATATACCGCGTCGGCTCCGCCGGCTATCGCGGCAACCAGGCAATCAAAATTTCCCGCCGGAGCGAGAAGCTCCGGAAGGGCCTGACTTCTTTCCATTCATTTCTCCTTTTTTACCCCGAAGGCTTACAGCTTTCGGGGTAAGGTTTATCTTTTCCAATACTTTCTATCCAGAGTTCTGTACATTATCGCCTCTGCGATATGGTCTGCGTTTATCCTTTCCATACCGTCAAGATCTGCAATGGTTCTGGCTACCTTCAGAACTCTGTCGTGGCCTCTGGCGGAAAGTCCCAGGGCTTCAAAGGCTTCCTTCATCAGCTTCTGTCCCTCCTCGTCCGGAGTACAGTACTTTTTCATCATCTTAGGCGTCATATATGCGTTCAAAACGCCCGGCTTATCGCCGCCCTTTATAAGACGCTCATCCGTGTATTTACGGGAACGGTTTACCCTCTCCCTGATGGCAGAGGATGGCTCGCCCGCAGCGGTCTTTCCGGAAATTTCATTATAAGTAACAGATGGTAATTCTATCTCAATATCAATTCTGTCGAGAAGCGGTCCGCTCACCTTCTGAAGATAGCTCTGCCTCGAAGCAGGCGTGCAGGTACACATACGCACGGGATCTCCGAAGTAGCCGCAACGGCAGGGATTCATAGCGCATACCAGCATAAACGAAGCGGGATAAGTTATCTTTGCTGCCGCGCGGGTAACCGTAACCACCCCATCCTCCAGGGGCTGACGCAGCGACTCCGTCACCTGCTTTGAAAACTCAGGCAGCTCGTCGAGAAATAAAACGCCGTTGTTCGCCAGCGAGATCTCACCCGGCTTCGGCACGGCTCCTCCGCCAACCAGACCGGGCATAGTTACCGTATGGTGAGGAGAACGGAAGGGTCTGTCGGTGACCAAATTGGATTTAAGAGTTCCGGTCACAGAATGTATTTTCGTGGTTTCCACAGCCTCCTCGAAGGTCATATCCGGCAATATGGTGGGCAATCGCTTCGCCATCATAGATTTTCCTGCGCCGGGCGGGCCTATCATAAGAATATTGTGACCGCCTGCCGCCGCGATCTCCAGCGCACGCTTTGCCTTTAGCTGACCGCGCACATCCATAAAATCAAGTCCGTCTGCTCTCGCGGATAAATCAAAGGCTCTCGCATCAAATCTCATCGGCTCAATCGGTGCCTTGCCCCTTATGTGATCCACGAGCTGACGCAGACTCCGCACTCCGTATACCGATATACCCTCTACCACCGCGGCCTCACCCGCAGTTTCCTCAGGCACGAATATTTCGCGTCTTCCGGCTTCTCTGGCGGCAATCGCCATAGACAGAACTCCGCTGACCGCCCGAACCTCGCCTGAAAGAGAAAGCTCACCTATAAAGCATTTGTCCGAAAAGTCGTAGTCGTGGGGAATTATTCTGTCACACTGCATAATAGCGCAAATTATCGCAAGATCATAGCCTGAGCCTTCTTTCTTTACATCCGCCGGAGCGAGATTTATCATTATATCAAGACTCGGAAAAAGAAAGCCGCTGTTTTCCGATGCGGATCTTACTCTGTTTTTGGCTTCCTTTACCGCCGTATCCGGCAAGCCCGAAAGCTCAAACTTCGGCACTCTGTCCCATGCACTGCACTCAACCGCAACCTCAAAGCCATCTATGCCGATAACACCGGCAGAATATACCTTAGAGAACATATTTTCCCCCACTCCCTCGGCATCCGCCGACAGTAATTCGTTTAAAAATATTATACATTATATAGCATTCGAAATCAAGTGTTATTTGGGATAGCTTTAGTAGGATATTCCGTTTTTTAACAAATTATTAATCCAACTTCAACCAAAATTGATTTTTCTATTGCTTTTAATAAAAAAATATGCTACAATATTGGGGTATTTACACAACAATTCTTCCGGATAGGAACAGGATATGAAGATAAAGGTAATTGAAAAATCCTATAAAGAAGTATCAGAGCTTCACAAGAAGAAGCACTTAAAACCTATAAAGCCTAATATGTTTTTCCGCACCCTCTTAAAGCTGGTATCCATGCCGGATCTGTGGGCGACAAAATTCAAATACGAGAAGATCGGTATGGAGAAATTAGGCAAAAATGAGCCGGCGCTCTTTCTGATGAACCACTCCAGCTTCATTGATCTGGAGATCGTGGCGTCTATGCTCTATCCCCACCCCTTCAACATAATAACCACGAGCGACGGCTTCATCGGCAAGGATGCGCTGATGAGATGGATCGGCTGTATTCCCACGAATAAATTCGTATCCGACTCCACTCTCGTTCGTGATATTCTGTATACGGTGAGAAATCTGAAAAGCTCCGTCGTCCTTTTCCCTGAGGCAGGCTATACCTTTGACGGCACCTGCACCACTATGCCTATAGCAACCACCGCATCTCTGATAAAGATGCTCGGCATACCGGTCGTTATGATCAAGAGCTTCGGTGCCTTTCACAGAGATCCGCTCTACAACAATCTTCAGCGCAGAAAAATAAAGGTAAGCGCGACAGAGAGCTACATTCTCTCTCCCGAAGAGATAAAGGAGATGTCTATTGAGGAGATTGGTAAGATAGTGGAAAAGGAATTTACCTTTGACAG
The DNA here is from genome assembly GCA_045657485.1 of Eubacteriales bacterium. Classification (GTDB taxonomy): domain Bacteria; phylum Bacillota; class Clostridia; order Oscillospirales; family CAG-272; genus UBA1740. Next base: position 44,364 of record JAZOTE010000134.1, on the reverse strand, counting down.
CTTTGCGTGGCAGAGGGAAAACAGAATCCGCATAACCGAAGATTTCCGCGCAGATTATCTTAACCGCGTGCTTTACAAATGCCCCCATTGTATGACGGAGGGCAAAATGAAGGGAGAGGGCGTGACCCTCAGCTGTACCGCCTGTGGCAAAAGCTATATGCTGGACGAGCTGGGCTCTCTCATATATCAGGGAGAGGGCGATGGAATATTCACCCACATTCCCGACTGGTACTCCTGGCAACGCGCGCAGGTCAGAGAAGAGATAAATCGGGGCGAGTACAGACTCGATCTTCCCGTCGATATATGTATGACCGTTGACACGACCAAGATCTTCCACGTCGGCGAGGGAAAAATGACACACGGAGTCCACGGCTTTACCCTGGACGGATGCAACGGCGAGCTTCACTACAGTCAAAAGCTGCTGTCGTCCTATACCGCAAACGCGGACTTTAACTGGTATGAGCTGGGAGATATTATTTCGTTTGGAAACAACGAGCATCTTTTCTATTGCTTCCCTAAAACAGATAGAGATATAGTAACCAAAATACGCCTGGCTCACGAGGAGCTTTACAAGATCGCGGTAGCCGAAAAGGCGGAGGCATCCCGCGCCTCAAGGTAAGTACCCAACCGGTAAAACACATAAAAATCATAAGCTATAATATACGAAAGGCTCGCCCGTAATTTTCGGGGCGAGCCGTTTTTTATTAACAGTACGAAGGTTTCGGATTCAATACGCTTATACACGAATCATCGGCAGACCTCAGCAGTTTAAATCATCATTTTTTCAGCTGTAAATTTACCGACAGTCAAATCGTATCAAATCGCGAATTTCTCATTTTTCGTTGATTTTTGAAACTTTAGTTTACAAAATCACAGGTGAAGAACTCTTTCTTGTATCTCCTGCGTTCTGCCCTGATTCCAATATTGTGTGCCTATATAACCACAGGTGCGGCGAGCCACGTTCATTTTGGATTGGTCGCGGTTATGGCATACGGGACACTCCCAGACGAGCTTACCCTCGACCTCCTTTATTTCTATCTCTCCGTCAAAGCCGCACTCCTGGCAGAAGTCGGATTTGGTATTCAGCTCCGCGTACATTATATGGTCGTATATGTACTCCATTACACCGAGTACTGCGTCGATGTTATTCTGCATATCCGGTACCTCAACGTAGGAAATAGCACCGCCGGGAGAGAGCTTCTGAAATTTAGCCTCCAGCTCCAGCTTGGCAAAGGCGTCGATAGGCTCCGTCACGTGAACGTGATAGGAGTTGGTTATATAGTTTTTATCGCTCACTCCCTCTATCACGCCGAATCTGCGCTGAAGAGCCTTAGCGAATTTATAAGTAGTGCTCTCCAGGGGAGTACCGTAGAGAGAGTAATCAATATTTTCCGCCGATTTCCACTTTGCCGTGTACTCGTTCAGCTTTTTCATTATCTCAAGACCCAGCGCCTCGCCCTCCGGCTCGGTGAGCTTTTTACCGTTCAGAGAATATACGCACTCCCAAAGACCCGCGTAGCCGAGGGACAGCGTGGAATATCCGCCGTAGAGATACTTATCTATTTTCTCACCCTTACCGAGTCTTGTAAGTGCTCCGTGCTGCCATAGAATCGGAGCCGCGTCGGAGGACGTGCCGAGCAAACGCTCGTGACGGGCTCTCAGCGCTCTGTGGCAAAGCTTCATTCTCTCGTCAAATATCCGCCAGAACTTCTCCATATCTCCGCCGGATGACAATCCTATGTCAACTAGGTTGACAGTAACCACTCCCTGATTGAAGCGACCGTAATATTTCGGCTTTCCGTTCTCATCAACGTAAGGCGTAAGGAAGGAGCGGCATCCCATACAGGTATAGCACTGACCGTTTCCGTTTTTATCTATCTTGTTCTCCAGCATTATCTTCTCGGAGATATAGTCGGGCACCATTCTCTTTGCCGTGCATTTAGCTGCCAGCTTCGTGAGATAGTAATATTTGCTTCCCTCTCTTACGTTATCCTCTTCCAACACGTAGATGAGCTTGGGAAACGCGGGAGTGATCCAGGCTCCGCTCTCATTCTTAACGCCCTGATAGCGCTGCTCCAGAACCTCCTCAATTATAAGCGCCAGGTCCTCCCTCTCCTGTTCATCCTTAGCCTCTCCGAGATACATAAACACGGTGATGAATGGAGCCTGACCGTTAGTGGTCAGCAGAGTTACTACCTGATACTGTATACACTGAACGCCTCTGTTGATCTCCTCGCGAAGTCGCTTCTCGGTTATCCTGTCTATACTCGCCGTATCAGTGACGCCAAGCTCTGCAAGCTCCTCCGTAACAGCCCGTCTTATCTTCTGTCTGCTGATATTTACGAACGGAGCGAGATGGGTCAGGCTGATAGACTGACCGCCGTACTGGTTGGATGCCACCTGAGCTATTATCTGCGTTGAGATATTGCAGGCGGTAGAGAAGCTGTGCGGCTTTTCTATAAGAGTTCCGCTGATGACCGTACCGTTCTCCAGCATATCGCCGAGATTGACGAGATCGCAGTTGTGCATATGCTGAGCGAAGTAGTCCGCGTCGTGAAAATGAATAATACCCTCGTCGTGCGCCTTCACTATGTCGGAGGGCAGAAGCAGTCTGCGGGTTATATCCTTGGACACCTCGCCAGCCATATAGTCACGCTGTACGCTGTTAACGGTGGGATTCTTATTCGAGTTCTCCTGCTTTACCTCCTCGTTATCGCACTCTATTAGGGACATTATTTTGTCGTCGGTGGTGTTTGCGCGGCGAACCAGCTCCCGTGTGTATCTATAAGTAATGTAAGCTTTTGCCAAAGCGAATGCGCCGAGGGACATAATCTCCCTCTCGACCATATCCTGTATCTCCTCCACGCTTACCGCGCGCGCAAGCTTTACGCATTTTTTGGTTACTCTGTCGGTTATCTTCTCTATCTGTCCGGGGCGTATTCTGTCAGCGCCGTCTACCGCTCCGTTTGCCTTTTCAACCGCCAGATATATTTTATTTTTGTCAAATTCGACTTCAGATCCGTTTCTCTTTATAAGCTTCATTCACTTCTTCCTTTCTTCAGTATTTCCGCCTGCCGCGGCAGGCTGCATAAATTTTGGGATATTGCCTCTATCTTGGGATAAAAAACCGAAGGTTTATCCTTCGGTTATTACTTTTATTGTCCTGCCGCAAGCTTCCGCGGCATTCCGGTATTAAAAAGTGGGTGCTTATATTTTACCATATATTGTGAGTTTGTCAATAGAAAAATCTATATATCGCCGTCTATACGATAAATTTCGGCACTGTGCATAAACGGCTCAAGCCATTGGCACGGAATATATGATCCTTTATGTGCATATTATGGATATTTATAACTTTTTTACCTGATTCTTACCATTTTTCCGGTTAAAGAGGCAAGAAGGGCGGAGAAAATCTCCGCCCAAAATATAAACTCACATAAAGAAATAAAGGTAAGCAAGCACGAGTGCGGCAATCAGTACGGCAGTGATAACAAAGCCGAAGAATCTGCGGCGTCTTACATATCCGCGCGCACGGCGAAGATATCTGGAAAGAGGATCCCGCTTATGCGAGAGATCGGCGGAAAAGCCCTGAAGCCACTTTATATCGGATTTATCTATTTCATCAAGCTGATCCATAGCTCCCGATTTGTGAGCCATTTCGTTTCTGATGCCTCTGTATTTCGTAAGACGGTTGAGAGTTTCCTCCCTGTCGGGAGCAAAACGGGAATTGATAAGCTTATTGATATATTCACTTAGTCCCCCTCTTTCAACTCCAAGCTTCGCCGCGCAAAGCTTATCCACCTCGATGTAAGTATTAAAAAAGAGTCTGTTAAGCTTAGTGCTCACTGTCCCGTCCGCCTTTCGTAGTGTTTTAGTATTTCCTACCTATATTGTACACCATTTTTAAAAATAATTCAATAGCTTATTTCTATTTATAGGTTAATTTTGGTTAAATTTTTATTAAAAATACTGAAAGCGAAGTTCAGACCGGAACGGTATCGCCGAGCGGCAGAGAATAAACCTCAACCCTCGACGGAGCTACGCCGAACATTCTCTCTACGGCGTATTTGTAGTAGGAGAGCTGCTCCGAGTGCTTTGCCGATAGGGTTGCCGCCGCCTTTTCTCTTGAGGAAAGCTCCTCGTCTGTCAGTCTGTCCGTTTTGTAATCGTAGAGGCCGAGAGTGCCGTCGCCGTACTCAACTATACAGTCGATAACCCCCTGCACTAAAACGGTTTTATCCCGATACGCCATTTTCTGCTCTCCGTTTTCAGTAAGCATCGAGGCAGGCATAGCTACGTTGAATCTAAGCTCTCTGTATAACCTTTTCGCCGCCAGCATATCTCCGAAAAGACGGGAGCTTCTGAAGCGCTCGATCTCGTATAAACGCACTCTGTCACCGTCAGCGCGGGAAAGAAATCCCTCGTTTACAAGACGGGAAAGCTCCTCCTTCGCTCCGCGCTCGCGCAGATTTTCAAGATCGCAGAACTGTAAAAACATATGAGTTGCGATACCGCGCTTCGCGCTCTCCTCAGCCGCCCGTCCCGTAATAAACGCAGGCTGAGTAGGCTTCTCATCCTCCTTGAAAAGCTCTACCGCTCCCTCCGTATCCAGCGCGCCGGGATAGATCCTCGACACAGACAGCTTTTCGGGCAGAACGGTCATATGCTTTTGAGGATACTCAAAGGTGAACCTTCTCGTTAGCTCATCGGAAAGCATCGGATCGCATCTCTGCGGCAATATATCAAGCTCAACCTCCGAGGGCATATCCGACTCTTCCTTGTCCGGAGAGTATTCGGGCGCAAATTCCGACGGTGTCATTGCCGCTACGCTCACCGCCGTCAGAATGATATCCATAGACGAGCGTCCGGAGCGCATAGCGTAGGGAGTCAGATGCTCTCTGAGGAGCGCCGTCTTAGAGAGATAATCCTCTCTCTCCGATGTGGGAGCGCCTACTATAAACAGTCTTTCCCTTGCGCGAGTCAGCGCTACGTACAGAACACGAAGCTCCTCCTCCTGACCCCGACGGAGTATATAGTGACAGGTAAGGTCGTGGATCGGACTGTTGACCACCGCAAGTCCGGACGGCAAGCGCAAGCGGAACGAAATACCCATATCCTCAGAATAAACCAACCTGCTGCGCGCGTCCTGAGCGGAAAACGCCCGACCGGCGTCAACGATAAACACCACAGGGTACTCAAGTCCCTTTGACGAGTGGCTGGTTATGATCTGTACGGCGTCGCTCTCCGAGCTCTCCCGCTTATCGTCAAAGGATGTCTTTTTATCCAGAACTCCGTTTATGAATTTAATGAAGTTATAAAGTCCCTTATACGCGCCGGATTCGTAGTTTCTCGCGTAATCGTACAGTAAAGAAAGATTATCGGCGCCGCCATTCCGCGCCGCAAGAGCCATAAGTCCGGTTTCTCTGTAGAGCTTGGATATCAGCGTATCAACTCCCACTCCCTCGGATATGGTTCTGTAGTATTCTAGTCTGTCTAAAAAACCGACTCCCTTAGAAAATTCGGGATTTGCCTCCGTATAGCTGCAAAGAGCCTCGTACAGAGTTTCACCCACACCCCCGTGTCGAATTAAACACAGGTCGTCAGCTGAAAAATCAAACAGAGGGGAGCAGAGAAGTCCCGCGAGATATATATCTCTTCGTGGGTTGTCTATAACGTTTAAAAGGCACAGAGCGAGAAGCACCTCGGATGAGAGGAAGAAGCTCTTCGAGCCGGATATTCTCGACGGTATCGCCCGCTTTTTCAATGCGTCGGCATACAGACTATCCCTGCCTCTCGCGCTTCTGAGTATTATAGCGACGTCTGAGGGACGTATAGGCTCTCCGCTGTTCAGTCTGCCCTCTCGAAGCAGCTCGTCTATCTTGGCGGCGACTACCTCAGGACAGGCGTCGTTTTCCTCGCCTCTTTCTTTTTTATCGGTAAGACAGAGCTCAGGATATCTGTAGGGTGGAGTGCCGCCGTCGTAGACCTTAGAGCAGCGGAGTCTGTCGCCGCTCTCGTAGCCGATGCTATCTCCTACCAGTCCGAACACTCTGTCAAATACGTCGTTTACGAAATCTATAACTCCGGCATCGGAACGGAAATTATCGGACATAAATACGGAAGCCGTATCCCCCTCGGATACCGATATTTCGGGAAACGCCCCCTTCATATCCGCAAATATCTCCGGACGGGCAGATCGAAAGCCGTATATACTCTGCTTTATATCTCCGACCATAAATCTGTTGTTCGCTCTGGAGATCGCGCCGAAGATACTGTTCTGCAGGCTGTTTACATCCTGGTATTCGTCTATGTAAATTGCTTCGTATTGCCTTGAAAGATTTTCCGCGATATCCGTGCGCTTTCCGTCCTCTATCAGACAGCGATAGCACAGTCTTTCAATATCCGAATACGAGAGCGCTCTTCTCCGAATCTTCTCCTCAAGGAAAAGAGTGTCGAACTTTTTCTCAAATCTGTAAAGCACGGACAGAAGAACGCGCAGCTTATCCATCGTGTCACGCCACTCATCCTCCGAGTAGAGGTAATACTCCGCTATTTTCTTTACGTCCTCGCGCATCATATCCCGAAGACTTGAGTAGCTCTCCATATCTGCGCTTATCTCGCTGAGCGTACGGGATGAGGGCTTAGTCCTGAACGAAAGCGCCAGCAGCTTTTCTCTTTTTTCAAGATAGCTCTCGGCGCGTAGAAGTCCGGATATAATCGCTCTGTCACCCTCTGCCATTTCAGCGTATTTTCTCTCGGAATCGCCCCCGGCAGAAAGCCTTTTCGCATACTCCTCGCAGATGCCGAGGTAATGTGTCAGCATCTCGTTAGTTATCTGTATAAGATACGACCCGTGTCGAGTTTTCTCAACTCCCGCAAAACTTTCGGTATTATATAGCTCTATCAGAGGGAGCAGAGAATCCACCCCGTTCTCCGAGCTTTCGCACTTCTCGTATACCAGCCGAAGCACCTCGGAGAGCTCCTCGGTGTGTCTGGAATCGGTAAGGCAGTCGGCAAGCGCCTCCATCTCCTCCGCCGTAGCCACCGAGTGCAGCTCATCTCTGTATATCGCGCCTATCAGTCCGTCAAGGACGGATATCGCCAGCAGCTCGCACTCCGCTCCGTCGGCGATCCTGTACCCTCCGGACAGTCCTACTCTATCCGCTCCCATACGCAAAATATCGTTGCAGAAGGAATCTATCGTTCGTATTTTAGCGGAAGGAAGCATATACAGCTGGTGCAAAAGATGCTTATTCTGAGGATCGTTGGCAACCGCCTTTTCCAGAGCCGCCGTCAGCTTTACCTTGAGCTCGGCTGCTGCCGCCGTAGTAAAGGTCACGACGAGGATCGACTCGATATCCGTAGGTCTTTCGGTGTCTGTCAGTGAACGGATTATGCGCTCCGTCAGCGTTGCGGTTTTTCCTGAGCCTGCTGCCGCAGAAACAAGCAGTGTCTTTTTCCGCTCGTCTATCGCCGCCCTTTGCATCGGGGTCCATCTTCTCTCGCCCATCCGTTTCACCTCTTTCTTTTATTTTTTCGTCTGTGTTTTGCTGAGATCAGCTGCGGTTCACACAGTCAATAAACCGTCTTATACCGGCTCTTCCCCTTTTGTCGTCCTTGTACACACCTGCGTCGGTCAGTACGCGAACGAAGGTTTTGCCTATTTCCCGTTTGATTATCTCCTCAGTATTCTCGGAGGTGAAGGTATAATCTCCCTTGAAGCGCTCGAACCATTCCGCGTGCTTCTCTATTTCGGGTATCGTTCTGAAATCCTTGCCTTCAATTATAGCTCTGACCATCAGCGCCATCTCCGACTTTAGCCTTGAGGGCAGAACGGCAAGTCCCATAACCTCGATAAGACCGATATTTTCCTTCTTGATGCTATGGTGCTCCTTATGTGGATGGTACAGACCCAGAGGACATTCCTCTGTGGTTATGTTATTGCGAAGCACGAGATCCATCTCGTACATCTCGCCTCTGCGTCGGGCGATGGGCGTTATCGTGTTGTGAGGAGTGCCCTCGGTATACGCGTAGATATACGACTCCTCATCGGTATACTCGCGCCATACTCCGAGTATCTTATCTGCCAAAAGACAAATACGCTCAGGATCAGCGCAGGACAGTCTGATAACCGACATCGGCCAACGTATCAGTGCCGCGTCAACGTCAGAAAAGCCGGAAAACTCGACACGTTCCCCGACCTTTGCTCTTTCTATCGGAAACGTGTATCTGCCGCCCTGCATATGATCGTGGGAGAGAATCGAGCCTCCTACTATGGGAAGATCGGCGTTTGAGCCTATGAAATAATGGGGAAATTCTCTGACGAAGCCACAGAGCTTTCTGAACGTTGAGCTGTCTATTTTCATAGGTCTGTGCTCTCCGGACAGAGCTATACAGTGCTCGTTATAGTAAACGTAGGGAGAATACTGCAGATACCAGGGATCTCCCGCCATATCGAAGGGAATCTGCCTGAGAGTCTGTCTTGCCGCCTTGGAAACCGTACCTCTAAAGCCCTCGTTCTCGTGGCAAAGCGCGCACTTAGGGTAGTCAGTCTGAGGGGAGAGCTTTGCCTTGGCTATAGCTCTCGGATCCTTCTCCGGCTTTGACAGATTAACAGTGATGTCTATCGCTCCGTAATCGGAATCAACAACCCATTTCAGATCCTTTCTGATTCTGTCCTCTCTGATATAGTTACTTTTTATGGCGAGAGAATAGAAATAATCGGTAGCTTGAGCAGGGTCCGCTGCGTAAAGGCTGTTAAACTTATCTATAACGGCAGACGGAGGAGGCGTCAACGCTCCCATAAGCCGCGTGTCAAAAAGATCGCGCTCCACAACGCTCTCTCCGTCAATAAGCTTCGCCTGAGCCGCCTCGTGACAGAGATCCTCAAGTATAAGATGCAGCTCTCGCTCCATTACGACCTCCTGTGTCGGCTCGTAGCTGTCAATATCCATAATATCCATCAGCTTGCATCTGACGAAGTTCTCGTCCCGTCCGTCCACAATTCCAGTTCTGATTCCGTACGCGGTAAGCTCGCGTATAAGATCTGATGTATTCATACCGTACTCCTAAAATTTAATCACAAATATTTTATCATATCGCGCGCCTAAATTCAAGGGGTGTACGCAATGATATCCGGTATAAATCTCACTTTTGAAAAAAGCTGAATACAAACCTCCCTCACACATTTGGTATCACCGCAAAAAGCTTCACTTTTTCGTCACTAAAAGCATCACTCTTACATAAGTCAAAATCTGCCTTTCTAAAAGCCAAAACCTCCCCCCCTTGCAAAAAGAGGCTTTTTATGTTAAAATATATCCAAAAAATATATTTGCCCGTCAGCTCATCATACGCGACGGACGAAAGGAAAACTACCGAAAATGAAGATAGGAAACGTTGAGCTGAGGTATGGCGTTGCTCTTGCGCCTATGGCAGGATATACGGACCGCGCAATGCGTCTAATGTGTCATAATGCAGGCGCGGAATATACCGTTACTGAGATGGTCAGTGCAAAGGCTGTAGTATATAACGACAAAAAAACTCTGTCCCTTTCCCGAATACGCGAGGACGAGGGACCGGTAGCAATACAGATATTTGGCTCTGAGCCGGAGGTAATGGCAGAGGCGGCGCGAATATTAAGTGCTCCGGCAGAGGGATCGCCTCCAGTAGCCATAGATATAAATATGGGCTGTCCCGTCAAGAAAATATTCTCTAACGGCGAAGGCTCTGCCCTGATGCGCGACCCGAAGCTTATAGAGAGAATAGTCGCATCGGTAGCAGCCGCAACGTACTTGCCGGTCACGGTAAAGCTTCGCGCCGGCATAACCGAGGATAATCTTAACGCGGTGGAGTGCGCTAAGGCGGCAGAGGCAGCAGGAGCAGCCGCAATCTGCATTCACGGACGCACCACCTCGCAAATGTACGGCGGCTCTTGCAATAGAAAAATCATAGAAAATGTAAAGCGTAGTTTGCATATACCCTTATTTGCGAACGGAGATATAACAAACGGCGAAGAAGCGCTCTCTATGCTTAGCGATACGGGAGCTGATGGAATTATGGTTGGCAGAGGAGCTGTCGGAAACCCGTTTATCTTTACCGAAATACTCTCGCGCATGAGCGGTTCTCAATTCGTCACGCCAACGGTAAGGGAGCGCAGGGATGCGTCGCTATATCAGCTGAGAATAGCCATAGAGGATAAGGGCGAACGGCTGGCAGTGCCGGAGGCCCGAAAGCAGATAGCGCTCTACCTCAAGTATTTTCACGGAGCTGCTCAAATTCGCGCAAAAATAAACGCGGCGACGACCTACGCCGAGGTGGAGGAAGCGCTGAAATTCGAAGCGGACTGCTGAAATCCAAAGCTGAATGCTGAAGCTCAAAGCGGAACGCTGAAGCTCAAATTGGATTGCTAAAGCTCGAAGCGGATTGATGAAATCCAAAGCTGAACGCTGAAGCTCAAAGCTGAACGCTGAAGCCCAAAGCGGATTGCTGAAATTCGGAGCTTTGATATTAGAAAACCAATGGAATCCTAATAAAAGGCTCGAAAAAATACCCAAATCAAACTTTCATAAATAACACAAATAATTAGAATAAAAGCCCATGACCGAAACCAATCCGTCAGAGTTCACCGAGGTCAAATAAAAAGAGAGATAGATCGCAAACGAATACAATCGTCGGTCTATCTCTCTTTCGTTTATTTCGGATATTTTAAAACAATGATACGGTTTTACACATTTTTAAAAATAATATTTTTATTTTACCGTAAACAGCGCAAAGCCAAACGGACCTATATCGCCGAGCCTGACCTTATCCCCGTCAAGCCTTGCGTCATTATAAGGCGACTCAATATGAGAATATTTTCTATCAAGAATAACCGTAGGAGAAAAGATCTCATCCTCAAAGCTATTAACAAGCAGCACGGCAAGTTCTCCATCGCCCTCGGCGGCTGAAACGTAGAGATTTGGGTGACCCTGGCAGGTGGCGGGCAATCTTTTACCGCCCTGCTCTATCCACTCTAAAATCTGCGCCTCCCGATAGTAGCTGACGGAGAAATTATTTTTACTGCGCTTCAGATACGTGTCAGTCGCGAATACGAGAAATCTCTCGCCGGCAGCATTAGTGTACGAGTAGGATGCAGGGGTGCCGCTCGGAAGAAACGTGCTCAGAATCTCCGCCGTCGGATTTACCTTAACAGCCATTTCACCACCGGAAGCAACGTCACACACGGGGAACTCAGAGCCTCTGTAAAGCTCTCCGATCGGCATGGTGTACTCGCCGCTTATAAATCCTGTATCCACCCCTCTGTCACGGAGTATCTCCGCAGCCCTGGCATCAAGCACGGCGCCCCGTGACATCAATGACAGATCCACGTCCCTGGCATTCTCTCCAAATATACATAACGGGTACCCCGTGTCACAAAAAGCGGTTGAAATAGAGTTCTTCGCCATATATATTGACGCCGGATTTTCGGACGTCATATGAAGCGTTTTTACCACTGCTTTTTCCGCCGGAGCTCTGAAACGCATCTCGCGGATCTTGTGCAGCTTATTGTATACGTACACACCAGTTCTTTTCTTGCCTTCAAAGGCGGCTCTTATTGCCGAGAGCACCGGCGCAAGTCTGCGCGCCCGTTCGTCGTACCCCATCTCGTACGATGGCGGCTGGGTGTAGTCGTAAAGATAATCCAGCCTATCCTTACACAGAGGATCTGCCGAAAGCGCAAGGTTATACAGCTCCAAAACCTTTGACGGCTTATTGTATCTAGGACGGGGATATGTGTCTCCCTCCGTCATACATTCTATCTCCTCTCCGTCGAGGGATGAGAGTTGAAGTCTGATAAATTCCACGCACTCTATAACGTCAGTACCTCCGTATGGGGCACCGGAAAGTCTGCAGAAGGGCTTCGTGCCTCCCGCAAGCGTTCTGGCGATCTCCGCCTGTGACGTGCCCGAAAAATCCACGGTTTCTCTGACGGAGGATGCGCCGACTCTGATGCTTGGGTTTACGCTGTCAACGGTTTCGCGTATTTTGCGCGCGAACCGAAGCAGAGTATCTGAGATCATATCGAAATAAGCTTCTCTGTATTTATTTTTTCCTCCGGAGAATATAAGCTCCGAGATTTTTTCACGCGGTACTCTCTCTCCTATTCTGCGGTAATAGTCCTTAATATGATTATCGCAGAAGCAGGTAAGATACTGCAAGCCGAATCTCGCGAATCTGAAGTCATCGTCCAGCATAATAAGATCGGGGGAAAGAGTCGCCATTTCCCTAACGCCCTTCATAAAAGCGCGCGAAAAATTTTCTCCGTCCGGACAGAGCGCGTATGGTGAGCTTTCGCCGTCAAGGGAGAGCATAGGCGTAAATTCCATATCTGACGCTCTGTCATCATAACATGAAAAAAGAGGTCTGCCGTGACCGAACGAATCCACCCAGAAGCCAACCTCAAAGCCGGCTTCCTTAAATCTGTCTACGGCGTATTTACAATCCTCGCGGCGAGTATATATGAGAGAGGATGGAAGATGCAAAGATCCTAATCCATATATAAAGACCCTCCTCACCTCCAGGGCGCGAAACCTCTCTATGTAATCCTCTACAGTGCTTTTATTCAGAGAGGTAAACGTAATAGGTACGGATACCATATCATTCTCCTTTTCGCTATTTTTACACTTAAAAAGATAAAAACTTTACACGGGTCCGGCGTTAACCGCGAAACCGGGCGTATTCGCTATATTATTCGAGATGAGCGAAGATATTTTCCTCGCTCACCGCTGATTTATTTTTCTGCTTTGTTGCGCAGAAGATCTCTGATCTCGACGAGAAGAGCTTCCTCTCTCTGCAGTCTTTCCGCTTCCTTCTTTTTTGCCTCTTCCTCAGCCTTTTGCGCCAGAGCGAGAGCCTCTGCCTCTGCCGCAGCCTTAGCCTCTTCCTCAGCCTTCTGTGCCGCTGCCTTCGCTGCAGCCTTCTCATCCTCGTCGCTGAAATGGTTCTTCACGTCCTTCGACAGCTTCTCCGCCTTGGTATGAATAACTGTCAGTACCTTCATAACCACAAAGAGCGCCGCCGCGATGATAAAGAAATTGATGATCGCGTGAAGAAAAGAGCCCCACAGCAATGCAACCTCCTGCTGTATGACAACGGTTTCACCGTCTACCGTCTGGGTCAATTCAGGTCTAATTATCAGCTTTATCTCGTCCAGATCCGACTCTCCGGTAAGCAGAGCGATAATGGGAGATATAAAGCCCTTAGTGAATGCGTTAACTATAGCGGTAAAGGCGGACGCTACCGCAACACCGACAGCCATATCCACCACGTTTCCGCGCTTTATAAATTTTTTAAACTCTTCGATCAGCTTTTTCATTTCGTTCTCCGAATAATTTTATTCGACGTGCGCTACGTCGTACAGGCTTCTCACCTTTACAGTCCTGTTTAGATGCTCGGCGGTTTCAATACCGCCAACTATGTTAAAGGATATCTTTATGGGCGCTTTGGAGGTTATATCTACGTAATTAGATGAAAATACGGCGTCCCTGTCCGCAAAGCTTATCTCCACGCCCTTTGCGTACGCCTCTGAAGTGAGGGTGATGGAAAACCGCTTGTCCGCTCCCACGATCTGCGTCTTTATATTCGGGGGTAAAAACTTGAAATGCTTCTCCGGCACGAATGTCATAGTCACGTGGGAGAATACGCCCATAGGATCGCGCAGACATGCGTCAAGGTAATATTCGTTTTCGTGCGAGGAGATGATCTCGCTGAAATCTCTGTCTACTACGTGCTTTGTGCATCCGCGCTCTATGACGCACTGCTCGTTTGCTGTATAGATCACCTTATTTTTATTGTCAATTATTCTGTATTCAAGGTTACCGACGAAGCTCTGGCGACGCTCGTTTGATACGTAAAACTCTACACGCCCCCCACCTATATGCTTCGGAATTACGACGAGAGATGCGAAAAATTCCTTTGAGTAATAGTGCAGAGCCTTCCAGGTCGCAGAGGAATCTATACCTGAGGAGAATACTCCTCTCTCGGTGTTACACAGGGCGTCGTACACGGCGGCGCTCTCTCCTCGGTTTATTCTCGACTCTCTGATGCTCTCCATTATTCGCTCGGCAGAGCAGATTCCGGAAAGATACACAAACTCGGAAAAGCCGGATGCGTACGGGAATCTCTCCGATGCGGATACGATCATATTTATCAGCTTATCCCGTCCCTCCATTTCCATAGAGGCAGAGAACAGATTTCTCTCATCGGGTGGGAGCCATTTTTCTATTACCCTCTCGGTCGGCATCGAGGGATGCGACGGATGCGCGGGCGGAATGTCGGTTACCCTGACCGCTATGCACGGAGATATATGTAGAAGCCGCTCCGTGAGGCTTTTGGCGTTACCCGTGTCGTGAATCAGATGATACACAGCCATAGAAGGATGATGCGATATTCTGGCAAGAGCGTCAAGCTCGCCCGACCTCTCCAGGACCGAGGTATGCACCTCTCTGACAACCGCGATACCGTGCGCGTCACACAGATCAAAGAACGATCCGTCCGGCAGACAGTCTGTCGGGGCAACGGTCAGTGTATTGAACGCCGCCATAGCCGCGTAGGTAACGCACGCCGATTGCCTGTTTTGCGAAAGGATGGGATCCTCTCTCATCTCGGTTTTATAAACCGCGCCCATAGGAAGCATAGACACTCCGCCAAAGCTTATGAGAGCCGTACCGTCGTCCGCGTCAACCTTACGTATTCCAATACGGCACTCCGCCGTATCCTCTATCTCCATCTCTCCGTATACGTTGACCGTCAGCTTATAGAGATTCTGCACGCCCATACCCTTAGGCCACCAGAGAAGAGGATCCTTTACCGTGATGGTTCCCTTACCGCGAGTGATACCGCCGTAAAAAACGTGTCCCGCTCCGGAAACCAGCGTCGCTACAGCCCGTACGCTGTCGGGACTTCCCAGCATATCCAGGGTTATATCAATATTCGCCACTCCGTTATCCATACGCTGCTTCAGGGCGACCTTATCTATAGCCGCGCCACTGAAGAATATAAGCTCCGCAGAGCCAAACAGTCCGGGTGACGTGCCGCCCTTATCACAAAAAACGAGTTCCAGCGCGTTCTCGCCTGCCCTGAGATACGGTTTTACGTTTACGTTAACGGTAACGTCTGACAGCGAGCGCTCGTACGCCGCCGCTCCGTTCACCTTAACGGACGTAAGTCCCGATACGTCGTCTAATCTGAGGTATGCGAACTTATTGTCAAGAGCTCTCGGATCTACGTTTACGGTAGCGCGTACCGAGCCGGATGAGCATCCCACACCGCCGGTTGCAGAGGATATTGAAAATGGCACGGCGCATTCGAAGTCCTCTTCTCTTGCCCGCGCAGTAAAATTTCTGATCTCTGCCTTAATCATAACACACCTCGTAAGCTCCTGCCGGACGTATACCGTATCGGCGCTTTTTTATATAGTATATCATATATTTTGTTTATTTTCAACTTTATTTTTCTTTATTTTATAATAAAAGACGGAGAACTGGGCCGTTCTCCGTCCGAGAGCCGCGCGGGGCGGCGCAATTATTTGGATTTTTTTGCTTTGGAAAGTCTGCTTCCTATTCTGTCTATCAGACCGAAGATAAACGCTTCGAGGCGCTTTCTGTACAGCTGCAGAAGCACTGCGAGAGATACTCCGACGCCCAGCATACCGAAGAAGAACTTAAGATTTTCAAACGCGGGAAGGATGCCGAGAGGATCTGCGCCGATAACGTTGACCGTACCGGGAATAATATACGAGAGCGCAACGCTGAGTCCGGCAGTCAGGACAAGACCCGCGCCTACCAGAATACACACGCCGGAGCGCCACTTGGTAAAGGGCTTGCATATCGCTATAAGATTTATATAGCCGACCACGGTGAGCACTATCATAACAACCGAGTTTCTGCACTCAAGGGAGATGCCCAAATCAAACATACCCATTATCATAACGATCAGAACGGGTATAAACATAACGATGGAGAGCGGCGCGCTTCTCACCAAAACAGACTTTAAAAACTCGCCCTCTATTCTGTTGTTGTTAGGCTCTAGAGCCAGAAGCACCGAGGATATTCCTATAACGAACATCTCTATCAGCATCATCTGACCGGGCTGGAGAGGATATCCGGAAACGGTGCATACCGCAAAGATAGAGAGCATAATGACGAACATCGTTTTCATAAGGTAGAGAGAAGCGGAGGAGCGGACGTTGTTGATACATCTGCGGCCCTCTCTAACTACGTCGGGGAGAGTGGCGAAATCTGAGTTGAGGAGGACTATCTGCGACACCTTCTTTGCAACCTCGCTGCCGTCAGCCATCGCGATAGCGCAATTTGACTCCTTGAGAGCGAGAGTATCGTTAACTCCGTCACCGGTCATCGCTACGGTGTGACCCTCAGCCTTGAGAGTTTTAACGAGCAGGACCTTCTGTTCGGGAGTAACTCTTCCAAAGACAGCGTACTTCTCCGCGGAGGCTATAAGCTCCTCGTCCGAAAGATTCTCGCAGGAGATATAATTTTCGTGGTTATTTACGCCAACTCTGCCGGCGATGGTGGATACGGTAGCGGCGTGGTCGCCGGATATAATCTTAACCGTAACGCCCTGCTCCTGAAATTTCGCTATGGTTTCAAGGGCGTTGGGTCTTATTCTGTCAGCGATCGCGATCATAGCTATCGCCTCTCCCTCGGAGGAAAGGTCCGAAAGCTTAACGAGCAACAGCACTCTCTCGCCCATCTCGGCGTGACGGCGGATCTTCTCCTCAAGCTCCTCTGAAACCGGAGCGGGAACGAAATGAGGCGCTCCTATAGCGTATACTCCGCCATCCTCAAAGCTAACTGCGGAATACTTTCTCGATGATGAGAAGGGTATCTTGTCGCGAACGGCGCAGGATGATGAGCCAAAATACTCTATCAGAGCGCGCGAAGTGTTATTTATACTCTCCTCAGAGCCCTCAACCTTAGCCATAATTTCGCGAATTTCTTCACACGGGGTGGTACTAAGCGGCTCGAACGCCGTAACGCACATAGTACCGTCGGTAATAGTTCCCGTCTTATCAAGGCATACGACGTCGGCAGACGCCAGCATCTCTATCGAGTACATATCCTGCACCAGCGTCTGCTTTTTCGATAGGGTGATAACGCTGAGGGTGAGGGTTATGGTTACAAGAAGATACATACCTGCGGGTATCATACCGATAACCGAGCCGGAGGTTGCCGTGAGCGCATTATGGATATTTCCGTCTACCGCGTAATAGTTGGCAATAAACATCGCCACCGTCATAGGTACCATAAATATGCCTATGTATTTAATGAGTCGATTAAGGTCGCGGAAAAGATTGGATGCCGGAGCCTTGAAGCCCTTTGCGGCGCTCTCGATCTTATGAACGTAGTTGTTCTTACCGACTCTGACCACCTTAACGTAAATGCTTCCGCTTACGAGGAAGCTGCCTGCGAGAACGGTGTCACCCTCCTGCTTTCTGATAGCGTCAGACTCACCGGTAAGCATACTTTCATTTGCCTCCGCGTATCCGGAAAGAACTACGGCGTCGGAAAGCACCTGCTTACCCATCTCAATTCTCATAACGTCACCGATAACTATATCAGATACGTCTATCTCACAAAGCTCGCCGTCACGGATAACCGTAGCGCGCGGTTCGGTAGTAACGGATAGCTTCTCTACCGTTTTCTTAGCTCGCATCTCCTGAACGATAGCGATAAGCACGTTAGGAATTATTATAAACAAAAACGTCAGATTCTTGAAGCTGCCGATCGAAATTAGTATAACGGCAACCAGCGCCCATACGAAATTGAAGAAGGTCAGCAGATTATCCGCGATGATCCTGCCGTAGCTTTTACCTACCTTCTCCTTCACAATATTAACGTTGCCTGCCTCTCTCTCCGCCCGGACCTCCTCGGAAGTCAGACCCGAATATGGCAGTTCATACGTGACCGTACGATCCTTTTCAAAAGCTTGCACGATAAACTCCTTTTTTAAATATATTAAAAACCGTCTTAAATAATATATCATAAACATGCGCGCGGTGTCAACGGATTTCGCGAGTTTTATTAATTATTTAACATTTATTTTAAATTAAAGAAAAAGCAAGCGCGAAGCTTTATTCTCAAAGCAAGCTTTGCTTTCGCATAAACAAAAGTTTCTTCGCTTTGCGACTTCTGTTACATTTTGCACTTTACTTTCGCATAAACGAAAGCTTTACCGCTTCGCGACTTCATTTACACAGTAAACTTCACTATCGAAGATAACTTCATTTGCCGAAACGGGCAAACATAGCTTTGTCGTGTTATTTTTTAAGAATAAGACTCCGACCGAAGCTGCCGTATTTCGAGCGCAAAATATACAAAGGCAGACAAAGCGGCGAACCAAACCGCAAACCGGGACAAAATCCGAAGCGCTGGTGAAAGCGACTGTATAGATAAAAACAGTTTTACCCACCCCCCGTGTAGAATATAGCTTGAAAAAATGGCAATAATAGCTAAAACAGGAGGGCGGAATGAAGGAAAGTATTTTTAAAACTCTTTCGGGGGATTATAACCTTGATACGCTGATAATTAAAGAAAGGCTTCGCGTTACCGAAAGCTTTGATATGATAGAGCGACACCTCACGGTTGCCGGTGAGGATTACTGCTTTTTCTACGTAGACGGCTTCACAAAGGATGCGGAAATGCTTCGCATAATGCAATACCTTTTATCTCTTAAGGAAAAGAAAAGCGCTGATGAGCTTATCAAGATAATGCCGTACGTTGAGGTTGAAAAAACGAACGACGTAGGCAAGCTGTCACACGCGGTATTATCGGGTCAGACCGCGATACTTGCCGAAAGCTTCGGCTCCGAGGCGATGCTTCTGGACGCAAGGACCTACCCTGCGAGAACGACGGAGGAGCCCGAAAGCGACAGAGTTATGCAGGGAGCGAGGGACGGGTTCGTTGAAACTCTGATATTTAACACTGCTCTGATCCGCAGACGTATAAGGGACGAGCGGTTGACTATAGAGCATTTTAATATGGGCGGCGCTTCCGGCACGGACGTTGCGGTATGTTACATGGACGGAGTCGCGGACGGAGAGATGCTCAAGGAAATAAGGCAAAAGCTACGAAATGCAAAGCCAAAATCGCTGACCCTCGGATATCAGAGCCTCGCCGAAACGCTTATACGGTCCGGTTGGTATAATCCGTTCCCGAAAATAAGAACCACGGAGCGTCCGGATGCTGCCGCGGCTCAGCTTCTTGAGGGAAGTATAATCGTTTTGTGCGATACATCTCCGCTGGCTATGATATTGCCGACGTCTATATTCGACTATTTAGAGGAAACGGGAGATTTCTATTTTCCGCCTCTCACGGGAACCTATCTGCGTCTTGTAAGAGTACTGATACTTCTGCTGTCAGTCGTGATAACGCCTCTATGGTATCTCTCTATAGAATACAGCGATATACTGCCACCCGTGTTAAGTTTTTTAGTGCCGGACGACAGCGGAGCGCTGCCGATAATACTTCAGCTTCTGCTGGTAGAGCTGGCAATTGACGGACTAAAGATAGCATCTATGAACACGCCGGATATTTTATCAAACTCACTCTCCGTCGTAGGTGCGCTGATACTCGGCGATTTCGCGGTGGACGTAGGTTGGCTTTGCGGCGACGTAATACTGTATATGGCATTCGTGGCAATAGCAAATTTCGCGCAGCAAAATCATGAGCTGGGATACGCATTCAAATTTATGAGAGTGCTGATACTCATACTCGTATGGATTTTCGGTATATGGGGATTTGCTCTAGGACTTATACTGTTCTGCATAGCGGTAGCAACGAACAAAACCGTATCCGGAAAGCAAGGATATCTGTATCCCCTCATTCCATTTAACGGAAAAAAGCTTCTGAAATTACTGATCAGACACAAAAAGTCGGATTTTGAATAATTATACTAAATAAAAAGCGCCAAAAGAGTAATATGCACCCAAAAAGTCGGACACTTTCAGGGTGCATATCATTTTTATTTTTCTTGTACTTTCACTTGCACTCTTTCTGTTAGAGTGGTTCCCCAAAACAAAGAATGAGCCTCCGGCGGAGTTCCACAAAAACAAGAATAGGCTTTTTGAGTTCGCGCATTGGAGTTCTACGAAACGAACGCGGTAAGCTTTGGCGGAGTTCCACAAAACAAGAATATGCTTTTTATGTTCGCGCATTGGAGTTCTACGAAACGAACGCGGTAAGCTTTGGCGTTTCGTATATTGGCTTTGTATCAGTCGATTATTATTTCGCTCATATGTGCCCCTCACGCGCAGAGATGTCATTTTACGGTGCTTTTCAACATCTCCGCTAATAGCAAATACCGCTGACGTGTCATGTTTTTTATGGTTTCAACGTTGTCTTCGTTATATTCTATCTCTGCGGAATAGCTTCTGAATGCCTCGATATTCTCATCAAGCTCCCCTCTCATAGACAGAGAAATTGCAACCGTCGAAAACAGGATAAATCCAAGATGACCGAGAGCGTCGCCATCCTCCGCTATCATCATATAATATCTGTCAAGGAAGTATAGAAGCAGCTTTTCCGTATAAGTATGACTCAAGCGTGCTTCGGACGATCCTATATCAGAGAAGCATGCGGATATTCTCTCCCTAACGGTATTTCCCATATACTCAAGATTCTCCGCCGCGTTTGCAAAAAATCGTGCCGTTTCCGCTATATCGCCGGGGGCGTGTGAAGTTTTCTCGGAAAATTCACCGTTGATCTTTGCATCAAGCTCCTCGGTTATACTGCATATTTTGCTTATCGCGCAGAGTACATCACCCTCACGGAGCGCATCCAGAGAACGCAGATAAGACCTATGAACCGCCAAAAACAGATCCGGATCGCAATCACAGGGAGAAAAGCCGACCGCTTCCCTCGTAATATACTTATGCTCCCCGTATTCCGTAAGTATCAGCCTCGCCGCCTCCTCACAGGATGCACCAAGACCTGCAAAAACGTATTCGCCGAGAGTCAGATAATATCTGGGATGCTCAGCGCATATCTCGGAAATATATTCCTCTCCAAGCTCGGATATTATATTACAAAGTCCGCAATCGCTGAGAAATGGACATCTGCCCTCAGAAAGCCTTATACGCACTCCGTCCTCGCAGGCTTCCAGCCGCTCTCTGATACGCCTTCCCATCTCGCCATCAAGTCTTCGGTATTTTTTCTCAGTTTCGCCGTCTACGTAAACGTCCCATCCAACGCAACAGCTATGGGCGCACTTATCCGCTATACATTTAAAGCTGTCAAAGTACGCAGGTACGCGAATTACCATTTTTCTTCCTCGTAATATTTCGGTAATTTTTTATTTTTTTCATCGGCAATCCCGACAGAGTATATTTTCGAGTTGATCTCACATCGGTCATGGCCGCCGAATTTTACTCTACTTAAACTCACATCAGTCACGGCTGCCGAGTTTTACTCCGATTGAGCTTACATCGGTCAGCTCAGAGGAGATTCATTTACCGCTTGAGAGATAAATAAGCAGAACGCTGACGTCCGCCGGACTGACTCCGCTGATGCGCGATGCTCTGCCAATGCTCTCAGGTCTGATCTTCTCCAGCTTTTCCGCCGCCTCCAGCCTAAGACCGAGTATATCCTTATAATTGATATCTTCCGGGATGCGCTTCATTTCCATTTTTCTGTGCCGCTCTACCTCTGCCAGCTCACGCTTAATATACCCTGCGTATTTCACCTGTATCTCAGCAGTTCGTCTGATTGCAGAGGACAGCTCAGGCCTCGACTTATCTATCGGCTCAAGCGCCGCATACGACAGCTCCGGTCTGCGCAGAAGCTCCGAGAGCTTGATGCCGGTAGATATAGGAGCAGATCCAAGCTCCGCGAGGAGTGAGTTCACCTCATTCGATGGAGAAACCACCGTTTTCTCAAGTCTTGCGATCTCTCCCTCGGTTTCCTCTCTCTTCTTTAAGAACTCAGAGTAACGCTCCTCCTTCACAAGACCTACCCTATATCCGATATCCGTGAGTCTTTCGTCTGCGTTATCCTGACGCAGAAGCAGTCTGTACTCACTGCGGGAGGTCATCATTCTGTACGGCTCCTCCGTCCCCTTTGTAACCAGATCGTCTATCAGAGTTCCGATATATGAGGATGATCTGTCCAATATCATAGGCTCCTCGCCCTTTACGGCGAGTGCCGCGTTGATTCCGGCAACAAGACCCTGAGCCGCAGCCTCCTCGTATCCGGATGTACCGTTGAACTGACCGGCGCCGTAAAGACCGGACACCTTCTTAAATTCCAACGTAGGATAAAGCTCGGTCGGATCGACGGAATCGTACTCTATTGCGTATGCGTAACGCATAATTTCAGCATTTTCAAATCCCTGAAGAGATCTGAGCATACCGTACTGCACGTCCGTGGGCATAGAAGTGGAAAAGCCCTGAATGTACATCTCATCGGTATAAAGACCGCAGGGCTCTATAAAAAGCTGGTGCCTTTCCTTATCCCTGAATCTGACGAGCTTAGTTTCTATAGACGGACAGTATCTCGGTCCTTCGCCGGTGATATTTCCCGAATACATAGCGGACCGTGTCAAATTTTCATTGATAATACGGTGAGTTTCTGCGTTCGTGTACACTACGTGACACGCGACCTTATTTACCTCAGAGCCGTATTCTTCCGTGCGCGCAGAGTAGGGCGTAGGGTCGCTCTCACCCTCCTGAACCTCAAGCCTCGAAAAATCAATGGAACGCTTGTGAACCCTTGCCGGCGTGCCCGTTTTGAAGCGGCGCAGAGCTATTCCGAGAGCTCTGAGAGAATCAGAAAGACCTATGGCCGCCGTCATACCGTCAGGACCGGATGAGTATACCTTATCTCCGACGAAAATTTTACTGTCTAAAAACGTACCGCTGGCGATAATCACACACTCAGCACGCCACACCTCACCAAGATGTGTGACAACGCCGCAAACTCTTACTTTGCCATCCTGCTCCTCGGTGAGAAGCTCTACTATCTCAGATTGGATAAGACGAAGCTTCGGCTCGCTTTCCAGAGTTTGCTTCATTATTTTTTTATAGCAATCTCTATCCGCCTGAACTCTCTTGGAATGAACGGCAGCGCCCTTGCCGAGATTTAAGGTCCTGGACTGCAGGGTTGCTATATCCGCCGCATATCCCATCTCACCGCCCAGCGCGTCAATTTCATAAACCAAATGTCCCTTTGCGCTTCCTCCCACAGAGGGATTGCAGGGCATATTTCCTACAGCGTCGAGATTTGTTGTAAACAGTACGCTATCGCATCCGATCCTTGCCGCAGCAAGCGCTGCCTCTATACCTGCGTGACCTGCGCCTATTACAATAATTTGTGCTTTACGTTCCATTTATTATCTCCGGTTATATTTACGAAATATCAAATAAATATTACAGTTTGCAAACTATTATTTACCTTTTCGGAATTATAGCTTTATTCTCTCTATATCCGTTATTTTTCCGGAAGTGGTATTCAGAGTAAAAATAACACCGTTAGCAACAACGTCGCCGGAAGCCACCTTGAAGGGATACGGAACTCTCGTGCGCATTCGCTCTACCACTCTTTCGGCTTCCATACCGAGTATTCCACCGCTCTCGCCGCACATTCCGACGTCGGTAATATATCCCGTACCGCGAGGCAATATCTGCTCGTCCGCAGTAGGCACGTGAGTATGAGTGCCGAATACGATATTTACTCTGCCGTCAAAGCAATGAGCTATAGCCAATTTCTCGCCCGTCGCTTCCGCATGTACGTCAAGCACGGAGAAATCGTATTTTCCCTCCATCTCACGCAGAATTTTATCAACCGTATTAAACGGTGAATCGAGTGTTGGCTCAATATGCACGACGCCCATCACGTTCATTACAAGAATTCGGTAGCCGTTGCAGTCCAGCACGGTATATCCCCTGCCCGGCGCTCTGTCACCGTAGTTTGCGGGTCTGAGAAGCTCTTTACGCTCGTCAAGCACCGTATACGCGCGCCGCTGGTGCATGGTATGGTTGCCGCCGGTGATACAATCTGCCCCGCCGCGTATAAGGAGCTCCGTCTGCTCGTCTGTTATTCCGCTTATAAACGAGGCGTTCTCGCCATTTACCACACAGAAATCAACGCCATTTTCCTTGCGGAATTTCCACAGCTTACGCCCCAAATACTCTATGCCCGATGGGCTTGTTACGTCGCCTATTACCAGAATTTTCAATACCTTTTCGCTTTCTATGCTCCGCCGCGCATTTTGTTATGTAAAAGCGGCAAAGTCTTTACATCATAGTATTATAGCAGAAAATATTGTTATTTACAACACCTTTTTATCTCGTTCGTCCGTTTTATTTCGTTTATGAACTTCATACCGCTCTATAACCCACAGTTGCCGTTTGTCTTATCTTGATAAAAACAGACAAGCATTAAATATATTTTTTATTTTAAAAAACATTATTTGCTAATAATACTTTACATTATTCGATTATTTTTTCCTGGAATAATTATATCACAAAGAGTTTTACAAAAAAATTAACAAAGCTTTTGGATTGTTTTCTAAAAGCTTTTACAAGGAAGTTTTGTTATAGTTTATAATCGTTTCGTAAATAGTTATACCAAAAATTTTTATGGATTCTTGATTGTTTTCAGGTTTCTTGATTGTTTTCAAAAAGTTTCAGACGGAAATTTTGATAAAAAACAAAGGCGCATCGGGTGCAAGCCGTAGTTACCTACTGCAAGTCCGATGCGCCAAGGCTATTTGCAAAATTTCAAATCAAAAATTATTTAGCGTAGTCAACGTGGCGCGACTCTCTAATGACGCTCACCTTGATCTGACCGGGATAATCAAGCTCGTCCTCTATCTTCTTGGCGATATCTCTGCCGAGAATCTTCATCTTATCGTCGCTGACAAGCTCCGGCTTAACCATAATTCTTACCTCGCGTCCTGCCTGGATAGCGAAGGTCTTCTCTATACCCTCGAAGCTACCCGCAACCTCTTCGAGCTTCTGCAGACGCTTGATGTAATTTTCAACGTCCTCACGTCTTGCTCCGGGTCTTGCGGCGCTGATAGCGTCAGCTGCCTGGATAATGAAATCAAGAGCGGTGGTGGGATCTACGTCGTTATGGTGAGCCTCTATCGCGTGAACTATTTCCTTATTCTCGCGGTACTTATTGGCGATCTCTACGCCAAGATGAACGTGAGAACCGTCAACCTCCGCGGTTATAGCCTTACCGATATCGTGGAGCAATCCGGCTCTGCGAGCCATCGTAACGTCAACGCCCATCTCATCGGCAATAACGCCCGCGAGCATAGATACCTCAATAGAGTGACGCAGCGCGTTCTGACCGTACGAGGTACGGTACTTCATTCTACCGAGCAGCTTGATAAGTTCGGGATGGAGTCCGTGTACACCCGTTTCAAATACCGCCTTCTCACCCGCCTGCTTAATTGCATTCTCTACGTCGCGGCGAGCCTTCTCTACCATTTCTTCAATTCTGGCAGGATGTATTCTGCCGTCACCGACGAGCTTTTCCAGAGCAATTCTCGCTATCTCGCGGCGCACGGGATCAAATCCGGATACGGTAATAACGTCGGGGGTATCGTCTATAATAAGCTCAACACCCGTCAGATTTTCAATGGTACGGATATTTCTGCCCTCACGTCCGATAATTCTGCCCTTCATCTCATCGCTGGGAATCTGAACAACGGAAATAGCAACCTCACTAACGTGATCGGCAGCACATCTCTGAATAGCGAGCGAAAGGATATCCTTGGCTCTGGAGTCTGCCTCCTCCTTGAATTTTTCCTCGTATTCGGAAATCTTAAGGGCGGTTTCGTGCTGCATCTCGCTGTCCAGACGGGCAACAAGCTCAGCCTTCGCATCCTCTCTGGTAAGACCGGCGATCTTCTCAAGCATCGCAAGCTGACCCTCCAGAGTCTTTCTGATCTCCTCATTAGTGCGCTCAGCCTCCGCGGTTTTCTCCTGGAGCTTAGCCTCCTTCTTTTCAAGTCCCTCGATCTTTGCGTCGAGAGTTTCCTCCTTTTGAGTAACTCTGCGCTCTAGTCTGGAAACTTCCTTGCGTCTTTCCTTGATATCAAGATCCGCATCCTTTTTCAGCTGGAAGATTTCTTCCTTCGCAGCTATGATAGATTCTTTTTTAGCACTTTCTGCGTTTTTAATAGCATCTTCGAGAATCTTTCTCGCCTGCTCGGTAGCAGAGCCAAGCTTCTTCTCGGATGATATTTTACGAACTATAAAGCCAATAGCTGCGCCTATAACAGCGGCTACGACAATCAGTACTATAGCAATCCAAGCTTCGATCATTGTTTGCACCTCCTTCTGATTACTTCTGTAATCTATGTGAAAATGTTATTGTTTGTAAGTAGGTGTTGGCAAATTGCCAAACTTACACCATACAAGTTTATTATATAATATTTTAAAGACAAAGTCAAGTAAATTTTTATTTTAAATAAATGTAGTCTGTTATTTCATATGACACCGCAGTAGACGCTCGGTTTAGCCAAAGGGAATTTTTCTGAAGATTTAATAAAAAATAATGTAAACCAAGACGAAAGTAAAAGCGCAAAAACACGCCTCAAAAAAGCGTATCACCGTTTTTTGATAAAACGGCAATATGGATTAAACAAACGTTGTTCAAAAAACTTGTTGCACGTAAATAAGACTTTTTGTACATATTTGACTATTATTATTTACATTTTTTACTCTATTGTTAAAAATTTTATGATATAAATATTTTACGCAGCGAAATTATATTTAAAAATTATAAACCTTAATAATATTAGACAAACTATATATTGTGAAAAGCACTACAGGATTTTCTTCCTATTATTATATATTATATAGAGAGAAAAACCTCGGTTTATAAAGATTATGAGCATCGCATATTTGCAGCAAAAAGCAAAGAGTACCGAACCGGAGCTATAATGTTTGGGGACGGCGGCGACTCGCGTTGCGTGATTTACTGTTAATCCGAAGCACTTTTTTACATTTTTTTAGCACTTTCGACTTACTAGAGCTAATTGTTAACACAAAGTTCATATTTTTTATTAGAAAAACACTTGACATAGCCTCGGAAATGATATATATTATTAGTGCAAAGGTTAGCACTCTATCACCTAAAGTGCTAAAAACAGCGAAAGGAGGGTAAAAAATTGGACGATTCCAGACTCACCCCGCGAAAAATGCAAATACTCCGGGCGATAGTTGACGCTCATATTAACCACGGCGAGCCTGTCGGCTCCAAGTATTTGTCGCAAGAGGTTCATATTTCCGCTTCCCCTGCCACTATAAGAAATGAGATGGCGGAGCTTGAGGAGATGGGATATCTTATTCAGCCTCACACCTCAGCCGGTAGAGTTCCTTCCGAGCTGGGCTACAGATATTACGTTGACGCGCTGGTGTCACAGTACAGTAATACGAAATCCGAGATAGACGAGATCAACCAAATGTTGCGATACAAGCTCACGGAGATGGATAAAATTCTCTCTGAGGTATCAAAGCTTGCAGCTAATTTCTCTAACTATACCGGCATAGCCTTCAAGTCCGGATTTGGCAAAACGAGGATAGTTCAGTATAAGAGCGTGCTCCTCTCGCCTCACGAGTTCCTGCTCGTTATGAGCTTCGAGGGAGAAATAGTTAAGACCAGAACCATACACACCCCCTTCTCACTGACCGATGATACTCTTCGCAGATTCACGGAGGCGGCTAATATGTACCTCGTAAATCTGAACTGCGACGGCATCACGATGCCTATCATCGTAAAGCTTGAGGCTCTGATGGGCTCTGCCGGCGCTATGGTTCATCCCACGGTCAAGGTAATTTACGAAACAATGAGCGAGCTTGACTCCGCAGACGTAAAGCTGGAGGGAGTTACCAAGCTGCTTAATTATCCGGAATACTCCGACGTTTCTGAATTCAGAAATCTTCTGAACGTTCTGGAGGAGAAGGATAAGCTGATGAACGTTATCTCACAGCAGAGCGCTTCATCGGACGGAATACACGTTTATATCGGAAACGACGACGATGCGGGAATGAAGAATACTACGCTGATCTTCAAGAACGTAAATATTGGAGGCAAGCAGCTGTCCGTAGGCGTTATCGGACCGAAGAGAATGAACTATCAGAAGGTAATCGAAATGCTGAACAGTCTGGCTCTGGGAATAGACAGAATGTTCTGCGAGGACAATCTTCTTGAAAACGGATACGACGACTGAGGAAAGGAAACACGATGGAAAACACCGAAAAGGATATCAATTCCGTAGACTCTGATACTGCGGAAGAGATAAAAGCAGAAAAAAAGGATAAGAAGCAGGATAAAAAAGAGCTTGCTAAAAGGGTTGAGGAGCTTGAACGAGAGCTTGAGGAGCAAAAGGATAAATATCTTCGTATGGCTGCGGAATACGATAACTTCAGACGCCGCTCCAGAGAGGAGAAGGATCAGCTCTACGAGCTTGCCGTAACCGAAACCGTCAAGGAGATTCTTCCAATCATAGACAATTTGGGAAGAGCGTCCGGATTTGAGGACGTTGAGGGTGTGAAGAGTGGACTTCTTATGATAGAAAAATCCGCGCTGCAGGTATTTGAGAAGCTTGGCGTCGAGGAATACGGCAAGGTAGGAGATACCTTTGATCCCAACGTTCATAACGCGGTCCTTCACGTAGAGGACGAGAGCTTCGGTGACGGAGAAATTGTTGAGGTTTTCCAAAAAGGTTACAAAAAAGGTAAACACGTAATTCGCTTCGCAATGGTTAAATCCGCTAACTAAAGTTTACAAAAATATAAAACAAATTAACAATTCCATATTAGGAGGAAAAATTATTATGGGAAAAATTATTGGTATTGATTTAGGTACAACAAACTCTTGTGTTGCAGTATTCGAGGGTGGCGAGCCCATCGTTATTACTAATCCGGAGGGCGCAAGAACGACTCCCTCTGTTGTCGCTTTCACTAAAACCGGTGAGCGTCTTGTAGGTCAGGTCGCAAAGCGCCAGGCTGTTACAAACCCCGACAAAACGGTTATTTCCATTAAGAGAGATATGGGTAGTGACGTTAAGGTTTCTATCGATGACAAAAAGTACACTCCTCAGGAAATCTCCGCTATGATCCTGCAGAAGCTTAAGGCTGACGCGGAGGCATATCTCGGCACTTCCGTTACGGAGGCTGTTATCACCGTTCCCGCATACTTCACCGACGCGCAGCGCCAGGCAACGAAGGACGCAGGTAAGATCGCAGGTCTTGACGTTAAGAGAATCATCAACGAGCCCACAGCGGCTGCTCTCGCTTACGGTATGGATAAGGAAGAAAGCCAGAAGATCATGGTATTCGACCTTGGCGGCGGTACCTTCGACGTTTCTCTGCTCGACATATCCGACGGAGTGTTTGAGGTTCTCGCAACCGCCGGTAACAACCGTCTTGGCGGCGATGATTTCGATGAGAGAATCGTAAACTGGATGGCTGAAACCTTTGCAAGCGAAAACGGCGGCATTGATCTTCGCAAGGATAAAATGGCTGCTCAAAGACTTAAGGATGCTGCAGAGAAAGCAAAAATCGAGCTTTCCGGAGTTATGTCCTCCAACATTTCTCTTCCCTTCATCACTGCAGACGCAACTGGTCCCAAGCACTTCGAGGCTACTCTCACCAGAGCGAAGTTCGACGAGCTTACCCACGATCTCGTAGAAGCTACTATGATCCCCACCAGAAAGGTTCTTTCCGACTCCGGTCTTTCCGTCGGTCAGATCTCAAAGGTTCTCCTCGTTGGTGGTTCAACCAGAATCCCCGCAGTTCAGGAAGCGGTTAAGAAGTTCGTTGGTAAGGATCCATTCAAGGGAATCAACCCCGACGAGTGCGTTGCAATCGGCGCGGCAATCCAGGGCGGCGTTCTCGGCGGCGACGTAAAGGACGTTCTTCTTCTGGACGTTACTCCCCTTTCACTCGGTATCGAAACTCTCGGCGGCGTATTCAACAGAATCATCGACCGTAACACCACGATTCCTGTAAAGAAGAGTCAAGTTTATTCTACCGCTGCTGATGGTCAGACCTCCGTTGAGATCCACGTGCTTCAGGGCGAGCGCGAGATGGCGGCAGGTAACGCAACTCTCGGCAGATTTATTCTCGACGGCATTCCCGCAGCACCTCGCGGAGTTCCTCAGATCGAGGTTACATTCGATATTGACGCAAACGGTATCGTTAACGTAACCGCAAAGGATAAGGGCACAGGTAAGGAGCAGCACATAACCATCACCTCCTCCACCAATATGTCTAAGGAAGATATAGAAAAGGCTGTTCACGAGGCAGAGAAATTCGCCGAGGAGGACAAGAAGCAGAAGGAAGCGGTTGAGGTCAAGAATCAGGCTGAAAATATGATCTTCCAGACCGAAAAAACTATCGCTGAGCTCGGCGACAAGGTAACAGATGCAGACAAGGCACCCGTAAACGATGCTATTGCAAAGCTTAAGGAAACCGTAAAGAACGGCTCTACCGAGGACATCAAGGCAGATACCGAGGCTCTCCAG
The DNA here is from genome assembly GCA_045657485.1 of Eubacteriales bacterium. Classification (GTDB taxonomy): domain Bacteria; phylum Bacillota; class Clostridia; order Oscillospirales; family CAG-272; genus UBA1740. Next base: position 13,827 of record JAZOTE010000134.1, on the reverse strand, counting down.
AAGGCATTCTATCCCATAGCAGAGAAGCTTTATCAGGCACAGGCTCAGGCACAGGACGGAGCTCAGGCAGGCGGTCAGGGCGCTGATGGCAACTACTACGATGCAGGTTTCGAGGACAAAACCGGTAACTAAAAATCTGGGGCGACCAAAAATCGCCCCATAAAAAACAAAGCACTGACAAATGTTTTTCGCGTTTGTCAGACTTTGTGTTGTATAACCAAAATGATAATATTTGTAAATAATACTTGTCATTTTGCCAAATTTATTGCATAACAGGATATAATTATGGCAGACAATAAAAGAGATTACTACGAGGTACTCGGCGTTCAAAAGAGCGCCGGAGAAGATGAAATAAAGAAAGCGTACAGATCCCTTGCCAAGAAGTATCATCCGGATATGAACCCCGGTGATAAGGAAGCCGAGATGAAATTCAAGGAGGTCAACGAGGCGTACGCTGTGCTTTCCGATGCGGAAAAGCGTTCAAAATACGATAGGTTTGGCCACGCAGCCTTTGATCCCGCATCCGGAGGCGGCGGAGGATTTGGCGGATTTGGCGGATTTGGCGGCGCAGATTTTGATTTTGGCGATATATTCTCTTCCTTCTTCGGAGGAGGTGGCGGTTCATCCAGAGGACGTCAAAATATGCCCGTTGAAGGCGATGATGTAGCGACACGTGTCACGATTTCCTTTGAAGAAGCCGCTTTCGGCTGTAAAAAAGACATAAGCTTCGCCAGAATAGAATCCTGCGGCGAGTGTGGCGGATCAGGCGCCGAAAAGGGCTCGGCGATTGAAAACTGCGCAACCTGTCGCGGAACGGGTAGAGTTACCGTACAACAGCAAACAATGCTCGGATATATGCAAACCCAGCGCTCCTGTCAGAACTGTCGCGGAACGGGCAAAATCATTAAGAATCCCTGCAAGAACTGTAACGGTAAGGGCAGGATCAAGATCAACAAAAAGCTTGAGGTTAATATCCCCGCAGGTATCGACCATATGCAGAATATTATTCTCAGGGGTCAGGGGTCAGCCGGTATCAACGGCGGTGCAAACGGAGATCTCATAATTGAGGTAAGAGTTAAGGAAGATAAGATCTTCACAAGAGACGGTTATCACATCTATTGCGATGTACCTATCAGCTTCACTGAGGCTGCTCTCGGCGCTGATATAGAAGTACCTATTCTCGGCGGAAAAACAGAAAAGCTTCATATTCCTGAGGGCACGCAGAGCGGTTCTTCGTTTACACTGCGCGGCAAGGGTATTCCAAACGTCAACAACGGAAGAAAGGGAGATCTTATTATTACGGCAATCGTGGAAACTCCGAGAAATCTTACGCAGAAGCAGAAGGATATTCTTGCTGAATTTGCCGGCACAACGGATGAAAAGAGTCCAAAATCGCGTCAATCCCTATTTTCAAAGCTTTTCAATAAATAAAAAATCATATAAAATCAAAAGCACTTATAACGGCGTACAGTCCTAGGCATTACCCGTTATAAGTGCTTTTTTTCGAAACAAGCTTTTACTTTTCGATAATATTCGTTATACCGACGCCCGCAAGATGCGCATCGTTCGAATAACTGTAAGGAGTAAATTTCCCATCCGAATAATACGCTACCTGATAGGAGCTGTTGGTGGGGAGAGGAACCTTTGCGGCAATTTCGTCAGGTGAAATTCCGCTTATCATAACCCAGAATACGCGAATGATCGCCCCGTGAGCACCGATAAGAACAGTTTTGCCGGCGTTTTCTTCAGCTATTCTTTGCACCGCGTTAAAAAATCTCTCTCCCGCAGCCTCGAAGGATTCGCCGCCGGGAATAGACACGCCTACAAAATTACCGAGAATCTCGCGTTCAAGCATATCGCCGTATTTTTCAACAACCTCAGACACGGTCTTCCCTTCCCAATCTCCGTGATACACTTCCCTGAGGTCAATATCAGTAACAACCGGAAGATTTCTCAATTTTGCGTGCTCCAGAGCCGTATTATACGCTCTTTTAAGATCGCTTGAGTATATTATGTCTATTTTTTCATCCTTAAGATGTTCAGCGGTTACCCTCGCTTGTTTGAAACCAAGCGGAGAAAGATCAAGATCGGTATGACCGAGAAGCCTCCCCTGAGCATTTCCCAGACTCTCTCCGTGTCTGACAATAATTATTTTGGTTTTATCACTCATTGTTTCCTGCTCCGTATTTTCATAAAAAACAACTAAAATGCAAAATATTCATACCTATTTACATAAATTCAAAATTGATAAAAAATTTAATTATAAATCAGTGCATATTTATACATATAAAGTGTATAGGCAAAACGAAAATTCTTTATAAATTATACTACTGTTCATAAAATCTGTCAAGTATCTTTACGACTTTTGGTTGTTACATATATTATAAAAAAATCTGCTATATTAAAAGGGATTAAATATAACAATACTTACGGTTAAGGAACGGTGATATAAAAATATCAAAAAGCCATAAAAAGATAAGGAGGGTTCAGAAGTGTATGGAAAAAAGCAGATCTGAAACGCCGAAATTATACAAAACATCAAAAACCGGATCTAGACCGCCCTCCCCTCCACAGCTGCGTGATTTAAAGCTATGAGATAATATAAAACAGAGAGCTACCGATTAAAGCAAGAACTACGGGCCAAACCACAAGCTGCAAAGACCAAAGAAAAGTTTCAATATAAAGCAAAAGCAACAGGACAAAATTAGAGTTATAAAGGAAAATAAGAGTATCTAAATAAAACGAATGTATCAATGCGAAACGAAAGTACCCGGGCAAAATGAAAGGCTGCAGTCAGGATACGAGAAACCGAATATACTGCGTTTTATAAACGAATAAAGCGCCAAAAGATAATATTAAAACCTCCAGGACAAAGTAAACTTCCGTGAAATGCACTTTATTTTTTGACACCAATTCAGATAAAACTCGAATGCAAGAAATTTAACACGCCCCCGCAGTAAAGTGATATAATGTATAGTATTATTTACATTATTACAAATATTAGGTGCTAGTGTAAATAATAATTTACATTAAATTCAATCACAAACCAAGACAAATGAACAATACCGTAAAAACAAAAAAAACAGATAAGCCGAGATAGTAATCCAAAAACCTCCATTATAAAAAAGGAATAGAAAAGAAATATAAAAAGAAATATAAAGAGTATAAAAACAAAGTATCAAAACACGGTACAACTAAAGCAATTTAGTTCCTAAGAAGCCACGCCAAGAATCTCAAAAAAGCGAACAACTAAAAGTATCACCAAAAACAAAATAAAGAGATGCTTATGCTCTGTAGCAGATCGGAAATTATAACAAACAGAAGTTCAAATTTTATAATCTTCAGAAGTTTATTTTTTCGATACATAGAAGCACATCTTCAGTATCTGCTTCAGTAACAAATATAAAACCAACAAAAGCAAATCAAACCTTCAAAAGCATCTCAGACACAAAGGATATAAGAACACAATAAATAAAATATATTAGAAACAACGAACAAAAAATTTCACAATGATACAACGAGAACTTCACAAAGACAAATCAAATTTCCAAATTACTATATAGTGAATATTATTTATAATATAATGTATATTTATACAAGTAGGCCGAAAAATATACATCGTATAAATTACGAAATATGTAAACAGATTCAACACAAAATACCATAATTTAGCCTTGTTTTTAATAGTTTAAGCGATGTGGTTCGCAATATTTACTATTATTTTATGCAAAATCGCATTTTTTGATGAATAAACAACCCGTGAAACAAAAATTGTTAATATTTACCAATTTGTGCGGTTTTTTTACAATAAAATCAGCAAAATGCAAGCCTTATCTGGATGTGAAACATATTATGAATTGTTTTTTGTTTTATATTAAATATTTAATATATATATAGTAATAACGCTAAATTGATCGAAAATATAGTAGAATCATGCTTAAAATAATATTAATATAGTAAAATTACGCTCAAAATAGTCAAAATAATGTAAAACTACGCTTAAAAACATACTTATCCGGTATCAAATCTCATATAAATGTATATAATTGATCACTTCGGAGCGCAGTTATGTCTTTCTAATAAAACTTGGTATTTAGCTTTAAAAAACGCCAATATGCTACCGTTGATATCAATATTTATATTGATTTCTATTGATTTTTATTAGTTATTATTGGTTTTTTATTGATTTTAAGTGTAATTTGACTAAATAATTAACTATATACCTATAAAAATCTCCGCAAAAATAGCTTTTTGTGGCTAAAAATAAAAAATATAACCATTATATAGTTTATATTACTCGTTTCACGTGAAACACTAAAATATACTATCTACTTAATTTCTTTTTGTTTTTGTATTTTACTTATCATTATAGAGGAGATATGTATAAAAACTCTTGTTTCACGTGGAACATTTCCGTATTTTATCAGTAATTTTCATTGTTTCACGTGAAACACGCCTGTTTCTAGCATTTTTTTCTGTTTCACGTGAAACAATGCGTTATTTTTGATGATAATTTAAGTTTCACGTGAAACATTTTAGTTTTGGTATCTATATTTATGTGTTTCACGTGGAACAAATTTTGTTTTTAATGTTTTGCGTGGAAAATGGACCCTTGATTGATCAAAATTTTTATTTTATAAATCTTATTTTTTTATTACAAATTTCGTGTATTTTAAAATAGATTTTGCTTTGGTTACTTTTTGACAACTAAAACATACATATTTACTGTATATTTTATAATTTTTCTCTTGTTTTGATAATTGTAAGGCTTTATTTCTGTATTTGTGCTTACTTGAATAATCATTATGTGTAGATTTTTATTGAATTGTTTTTAGGATTTTGTTTTTTTGTAATCCTTTCATTTTATTTGATGTTATGTACTAACATAAATAATATATTTATTTATATATTTAAAATATTTACTACAAGTCTTACCTTAAAAATCAAAGTTTGTTTGTGTTCGAAGTTTTTTCTTTTTTTATTGATGTTTTTTGGTTTTTTCGCACAAGATCTAATGAATAGTTGTGCTTTTATGTGCTTTTATTTTATTATTTTCGTAACACATAGATTGATATAAAAAATGGGGAAGTGCAAGCAGCTCGGATGGTAACTGATACTATATTACGAATAATATTCTAGTTGTTTCTGATTAGTATCTGATTGGTATCTGATTTGCCTCTAATTATATTTCTTCTCTATGAAATCTATCCGGTTTCCAATAAATGTTCTGTTATATCCATTGTCAGAACAATAAAATTGCGGAACGGGGAGGTGATTTGTCTGAATTAGGCTTTATCGACCTGTTCTTTCCCTCGTTTGAGTCAGACGGTTATTTGCGTTTCGATCTTTTGATAAAAAGATTATTTTACCGTATGTATCATTCAGACGGTTATTTGGCAGGATGTTTTTTCGGACGCAGCAGGTGACTTGAATTGATTTATTTACCCGTTTTATAAAGATTTTTTTCCTTTATTTTTTTGGAATATTTTGTTGCTTTTGCTGACTAATTTGTTGACTTTTTATTATCTTTATAGTATAATATTTAGTGTGATATTTTTATTTTAAATATTTTAAAATATTTTGGGTAGTGTGAGTTTTCTAAATATATTAAATATTTTAAATATTTATATTATATAAAATATTTTATTTTAAATATTTACGATCATTGCATCGTATGCCTCTTTGCATTTGACACACCATATATCTCTTTATATTTGATCACACCACATATCTCCTTATATTTGATTGCACTGTATGCCTATTTACATGAGCTTGCAGAAATTTTGTTTATATGATAATCTTACTGTGGTCAAGCTTATCAGGATTCAAGTTATAAGAAGCTTTCCGTTATAAAGCTCACCATGGATAAGTTATAAGAAACGCGGCAGCAATCGAGGCTCATCGGGATTTTTCTGTAGGAAATCCTGCATTATCACTTTTAACGAGGTTTCGCCTTAAAAACTTCCATAATCAAGCTTACCGTGGATTTAATTATAATAAGTGCTGCATACAATCCGGCTCATCGGGGTTCCGGTTACAAAAACCGCCAATAATCAACCTTATCTGGATGTTTCTTGCTTGATTTGAATAATGTGAAGCTTACAGTGTGCATAAGTCTATATTTTGCATATATCTATGCCGATTTCCGAGTAAGATTACAGGCTGGCAAAATTTAGCAATATAGTTTTCAGAACGGCGGCAGAGTGCAACACTTTCTTTTGCAACCATGGCGTGAAGCAATACAGTCTTACGGAATAGCGGCAGTGTGTAGATCAAAAAGGCGAACTGCTGTATTTTATCGACTAATTTCTACGGTTTTTGTAAAAGTGGCAGACTTAATAAAGCAAAAAGCCTTGGCAAACGCGAAATTTTGCCCTTTAGCGACCGTTTACACCTCTTGAGGATGGAAATACGCAGGGCAGAGCGATATTTTACGCTACCGCGCGTTAAAACCCCCGTTTTTCGTTTTCTTTAGTCCTACAGTCATTTTTATTTACGCATAGAGGGCAGGGCAGAGCAAACGGAGTAGCTTTCCAGCTTGTGTGGCGCGGTTTTACATTAGGTAAGCCGAAAATATCAAGCACACGACATTCTTCGCGCTATCGGCGTAATAATCAACGGCAAACATAAATATCAACTGCAGCCACATTCTTCGCGCTGTCGGCGTAATAATCAACAGCAGAACATAAATATCAACTGCAACCGCATTCTTCGCGCTGTCGGCGTAATATCAACGGCAGAACATAAATATCAACTGCAACCGCATTCTTCGCGCTATCGGCGCGGATAACGATCGAGAGTCTTGCGTACCGAAGCATTAGCGGATGAAAAAATATCAGAACATATTGGAGGAAAAAATGGCAAAGGTCGTTTCCTTTTCGAACCAGAAGGGCGGAGTTGGCAAAACCACCTCTTGCGTAAATATTTCAGCTCAAATCGCAAATAAGGGCAAAAAGGTGTTGCTGATCGATATGGACCCTCAGGGCAATGCTACCAGCGGTCTGGGTATATCAAAATCGAAGATCAAAAGCACCACATACGACGTTATAATCGGAAGGACCGACATAAAGGACACGATCATCAAAACAGCCTTCAAAAATCTGTGGGTAGTGCCCGCTACGATTGACCTTGCGGGAGCGGAGCTTGAGCTCTATGACCTGGAGGATGACAAGCTCAGATTTGCAGAGATCGCCTTGGACACTGTAAAGGATGATTTCGATTACATATTTATCGATTGTCCGCCATCGCTCGGAATGTTGACCGTAAAGGCTTTAACCGTGTCAGACGGTGTCGTAATACCTATGCAATGTGAGTTCTACTCTCTGGAGGGCATGTCCCAGCTCATGAATACGATAAAAAAGATCCGCACGCTCTACAATCCAAGCCTACAAATAGTAGGTATTCTGCTCACTATGTATAACGGAAGACTGACCCTTACGGGACAGGTGGTCACTGAGCTGAAAAAGTATTATCAGGATAAGCTTTTCAAGGTTCCGATATCCCGTACAGTGCGTATTTCCGAGGCGCCCGGCTACGGCGAGCCTATATGCTATCACGACCCCTACGGCAAAGGTTCTCTTGAGTATGCCGCCGTTGCAAAGGAGTTAATGCTTAGAATTTAAGCTCCAATCTTTAGTATTTACGGTCATTACCCACTTTTTATAATTTTATTACAGAGTAATGACTGTAAAACTTTCAAAATCTGCATATATTTCTTTAATTTCAAAACACAATCCCCCACTTATTATAAAGCACAGATATTTGGTGAAAATCACAATTACTTTTTCAGTTTCATTTCTTTGAAACCGCAATGTTTAAAAAACTCAATTCCCCACTTAATAGTAGATTTTTGAATTTTCAAATAAAGATTTGTTATATCTTGAATAATTTTTCGTTGTTTACTCTCAGTTTTTTCGATTTTTTCGGGGTATATTATCCACTTTCAGATTTTTTTACTGTTTAATTTTCTCTCGCAGTAAAAAAGTTTTCCACATTTTTAATGTTAGTTGTGTGGAAAACTTGTGAGTTGAAGGTTGGTTTTACCCACGAAAAAGAGCTTTAAAGCTTAATTCATTCTTATGGGGAGCGGTTTTCGGCTTTTTTACGAGATGTGGAAACCAAAGGCGCAGATTCTATTAGTTTTCCACATTTGGCTGATTTTGGGTGCGTCTTTAAATCAAAGTCGTGCTTTGAAATTTTTTATCTCTTTTTTTGCCCGGCAGGGCGGTATACAACAAAAAAACACTCTTACGGAGGACAATTATATGGCAAAGAAAAACAGCGGACTCGGCAGAGGTCTGGACGCAATTTTTCTCGATAACGCTATGACGGAGGAGGTAACTCATTCCGAGGATAAGATCACCCATTTAAAAATATCTATGGTGGATCCGAAAAGCGATCAGCCCAGAAAATATTTTGATAAAGAGGCTCTTGAGCAGCTCGCTGATTCTATAGTAGAGAACGGACTTCTTCAGCCTATTCTCGTAAGAGAGTATGGCGACGGCAGATATCAGATCATTGCGGGTGAGCGCCGTTTCCGCGCCTCGAAAATCGCAGGTCTTACCGAGATACCGGCTATAGTCCTCGATAGAGATGACAGAAAGACTGCTCAGATTGCCCTAATAGAGAATATTCAGCGCGAGGACTTAAATCCTCTGGAGGAAGCAATGGCTTACAAATCTCTCTCCGAGGAATACGATATGACGCAAGAGGAATTATCCGTTAAGGTTGGAAAGAGCCGCAGCGCAATTGCGAACACACTCAGACTCTTAGACCTGCCGGACGAGGTGCTGACGCTGGTTGCATCCAGAGAGTTGAGCTCAGGTCACGCACGAACCATACTCGGTCTTAAGAGCAGGGATTCTATGATCCTCTTAGCTCAGCGCGCCGTAGAGGAGGACCTCTCGGTCAGAGTGCTGGAGGAAGAGGTCAAGCGTATGAATAAGCCAAAGAAAGCGTCAGTAGACGAGGAAGAAGAGCTTCCTCTGGTAGACTATTTCCGTGAGCTTGAGCTTCGTATGCAATCTCATCTCGGCAGAAAGGTAAAGATAGAAGGGAAGGGCAAGAGAAAGACTCTGACTCTCTCCTATGAGGATAATGACGATCTTGACGATCTTATATCTCTGATCTGCGGCAAAGAATTTCTTGACGAGGTTTAATTATTAAATTGCTATTAAATTTTATCTTTATTCATTAACTAATTGTTTATAATAATCGGTTGATTGGGATAAAAAAATATAGTATACTTATCCGGTAAAGAATATACGCATCGTAAGAAAACGGAAGGGAAAATAAGGTTTGATAAATTTATTAAAAAAATATCTGAGTATCAATCTTATTGATTATGAAAACATAGCGATTGATCTGGAAATTAACAAGGTATTGCTCTTCGTTCTGATAGGTCTGCTCTTCGCAACGGTTATATCAAACATAAAAAGAGGCATGCTTATATTTACAGTAAAGAAGCTTCTAAGATATGAGGCTATATCTGAGGAAAGCGCAAAAACGCTCAAGGATATGAGGATTGACTCCTTTTTTGTAAAGAGAGAGCTGAGCGGTGAAACAAGACTTAAAAAGCTCGTCAGCTACGCAGGAGAGGAAAAGCTTACCTACGACGAATACATAAAACAGCTGAAGGATAAAAAATATAAGGAAAAGAAGCCGGATTATTCTACCCTGAAGCTTTATATTTCAAAGGAAAACTTAGATAAGGCGAAGCATATTGAATCCTATAATTCAGTAACAGTCGTCAATACCATTCTGATTTGCCTATTGTATTTCATTATATTTACTTGCTTGATCATCATTATGCCGGAGATTCTTACGCTTATAAATAATATCTTGGCTTAAAGAGAAAAACACCTATTTTGTAAAGTTTGTTTTACAAAATAGGTGTTTTTTATAAATTGTTTTTGTTTTACCGTTTTTTATAAGATAGTTATTTTTAGGTGATTCATACGCTCGGAATATCCGTTTATAAGATGGTTTTTCGGGTTATTTATACGCTCATAATAACAGGGAGTATCATAGGTCGGCGCTTTGTTTCCTTATATATGAATTTTGCCAAATCATCCTTAATCTGCGTTCTAACAGTGTTGAGGTCCTTACTTCTTTTTGACTTGCCTGAGAACATCTTCTCTACCGTTTGATTTACTACTGCCTTTGCCTCGCGAAGAAGATCTCCCGATTCCTTCACGTAAACGAAGCCTCTGGATACTAAATCAGGACCTGAGAGCACAAATCCCTCGTTATCAACGGTCATAGCGACTATAACCAAGCCGTCCTCCGAAAGATGCTTTCTGTCACGAAGAACTACGCTGCCTATATCTCCAACTCCAAGTCCGTCAACCAATACGTTTCCTGAGGGAACAGTTCCCGCAAATTTTGCCGACTTCTTATCTATCTCCAAAACCTTTCCTATCTCAGAAATGAAGATATTCTCAGAGGGTATTCCCATAAACTCTGCCAACTCACGATTTGCGTTCAGATGTCTTGCCTCACCGTGAATGGGCATAAAATACTTAGGTCTTGTCAGAGCCATCATAAGCTTCAGCTCCTCCCTGCAGGCGTGTCCGGATACGTGGATCTCCTCGGTCGAATCGTTAACCACCTTTACTCCGCTCTCAACCAGAGCGTTTATGATGCTTCCAACCAGCTTTTCGTTACCGGGTATCGCGCTGGAGGACAGTACGACCACGTCGTTTGCCGTCACCTTTATCTTATCGTGAGCGCCGAAGGCTATGCGGTAGAGAGCGGACATAGGCTCTCCCTGGCTTCCTGTAGTTATAAGAGTTATTTCGTTTGGACGGTATTTTTTTATTTCCGCTATATCAATAAGTACTCCGTCGGGCAGCTCCATATATCCAAGCTCCAGCGCCGCTCCGATTATATTTACCATACTTCTGCCGATTATGGCAACCTTTCTGCCGTGACGGGCGCTGGCATTTATTATTTGCTGGACTCTGTGAACGTTCGAGGAGAACGTCGCGACTATCAGCCTCTTATCACTGTATTGCGCGAATATTCTCTCCAGCGACGAGCCTACCGTTCTCTCTGACGGTGTAAATCCTGCCCTTTCCGCATTGGTAGATTCACACAGCAAAATTTCTACGCCGCTTTTGCCTATCTCTCCTATTCTCGTAAGATCTATCATTTTATCGTCTATCGGGGATACGTCAAGCTTGAAATCTCCCGTATGGAAAACTGTACCGATAGGTGTTTTCAGCGCTATCGCGCAAGCGTCGGCTATCGAATGGTTTACGTGAACGAATTCCGCCTTAAAAACGCCGAGGCTTACGGTATCTCCCGCCTCAACCGTGTATAGCTCCGGATAATATTCCGGTGGGTCCTCGTCAAGCTTACCCTCTATTATTCCGAGAGAAAGTCTGGTTCCGTAGATAGGTACATTTATTTGCTTCAATAGATATGAAACCGCTCCGATATGGTCCTCGTGACCGTGTGTTATCAGAACGCCTCTGATTTTTTCCGCGTTTTTTATAAGATATGAAATGTCGGGCATTACCAGATCCACGCCCGGCATATCCTTATCGGGAAAGCCCATACCGCAATCGATCACGACTATATCGTTTCCGTACTCGAATACGGTCATATTCTTTCCGATCTCTCCAAGTCCGCCGAGGGACACTATACGAAGCTTTGCGCTTCTGTCTTTTTTTGTCTTTTCTTTAATCATAATTTATTTTAGTTTATCACTTTAGGATATTTATTTTCTGTTTTTACTAATATTATATTTTCGTATTTTAAAAGTATGATCTCGTTTTGCTTTTCAATATAGAAATAACACGCGCAAAACCTATATATACCGATACGTGTTACGATTTTTTTGTTTTTTACATACTAAAAGCTACCGGATATCAGTATACATAAAACCGATCCAAGTACTATCCCGCATACAAATCCGAGAAGTATAAAAAGCTTATATTTTACAGGGACGTATCTTCCCCCGTCGTGACTTTTCTGTCCCTCTATAATTCTGTTTGCCTCGACGATCATATTATTCTCGCCGACGTTCTCTTTTTCTCCCTCACGGCTTATTACGAAATAAGCCTCGTCAAACAGACTACTGCCCGTATTTTTAAGAAAAATAACCTTTTTCTGACAACCCCTCATATTTTTTACCCAATACACTATATATTTTTTCAAGCAGAGCGAGAGATTGGTATTATTTTGCCAATAGCACTTCGCCCTGCTTGAACGCTTAATAAAGTATTGTCAGATTATTTTAAAATATTCAGATATTTTTATACTATTTTTATCGAAATATGTAAATAATATTTTACTTTTTTAGCCTTTTAGATTACTTTTTGCCGAAAAATCTGCCAAAGAATCCGCCGCTCTTTTTCTCAGAATTATCTTCTGCCTTGGGAGCAGGTGCTGCTGCAGGTGCGGGTGTTGCCTTAGGAGCAGGAGCTGCTGTAGGTGCAGGTGCTGCCTTAGGAGCAGGTGCTGCTGCAGGTGCGGGTGCTGCCTTGGGAGCAGGAGCTGCTGTAGGTGCAGGTGCTGCCTTGGGAGCAGGAGCTGCTGTAGGTGCAGGTGCTGCCTTAGGAGCAGGAGCTGCTGTAGGTGCAGGTGCTGCCTTAGGTGCGGGTGCTGCTACGGGTGCAGGAGCTGCCTTTTCCTCTACCGCAACCTTTGCAACCTCACTCATAAGGTGAGTGTGAGTTTTAGAATCAGAGGTAGCGATATTTACGTGCTCCTCAATCTTTTCCTTAGTTTTCTTAGATATTCTCTTTTTCTTTTTCTCAGGAAGAGGAATATCGTAGCTATCGTCAAGCAGGTCATCGAGAGAAATGCCGAAGAGGAGCTTCATTTCAAGAAGCTTTGGTACTTCGGGATAAGACTGACCGCATTCCCACTTGTAAACCGCCTGTCTGGATACGCCGACTGCGCTTGCGAAATCGTCCTGTGTAAGACCCTTGCCCTTTCTGAGTATAACGAGTTTTTCCTTGAATAACATGGTAAATCCTCCTTGTCGCATTTCTGCGATTTTTAAATATTTTATTTTTTTTTAAAAAGATTCTTCCTCGGAGTCGAGCGTCGTTTTTTGTTCTTCCTTTACCTCGCTTGAGGCGGTTTTCTCGATCTCCTTTTCTATTTCCTCGCTCTCCTTTTCAATCTCCTCAGCGCGCTCAAGTCTTGCTACATTGTTGATTGTAGAGCCCTCGGAAAGCCTCATAATAATAACTCCGCCGGCGGTTCTGGAATAAACGTTTATTCCCTCGACCGAAGTTCTTATTATAGTTCCCTCATTTGTAATAAGCATTATATCGTCGTCCTCGGCAACGGTAACGATAGCGGCAAGCTTACCCGTCTTCTCGTTTACGTTATGGCAAACGACACCCTTTCCTCCTCTGTGCTTCATCTCTCTGAAGTCGGAGAACTCAGTTCTCTTGCCCATTCCGTTCTCGGTAACCGTAAGAAGCGTCTTATCGTCGTCAACCATACAAACTCCGACAACCACGTCGTCCTCTGAAAGAGTAATACCTCTTACTCCTCTTGCGGCGCGTCCCATAGAACGAACGTTGTTCTCGTCAAATCTTACGGCAAATCCATCGCGCGTTGCGAGTATCAGACTCTCGTTTCCTGTGGTGTGGCGAACGAAGATAAGCTCATCTCCCTCGTCGAGATTTATAGCTATCTTTCCGCCCTTTCTCTGATACTCAAAATCGGTAAGAGAGCATCTCTTGATAACGCCGAATCTGGTTACCATCGTAAGGTACTCACCCTCGGTGAACTCCGAAATGCTTATCATAGAGGTTACCTTCTCGCCCTCGGCAAGTCCCTCTATAATATTAACGAGATTGGAGC
>JAZOTE010000133.1:0-6262 GCA_045657485.1 Eubacteriales bacterium | reverse complement strand
CTCACCGCCGGACTCGCCACCTGACTCGCCACCTGACTCACCGCCTGACTCGCCACCTGACTCACCGCCTGACTCGCCGCCTGATTCACCGCCTGACTCGCCACTTGACTCGCCGCCTGACTCACCGCCGGACTCGCCGCCTGATTCACCGCCTGACTCGCCGCCTGATTCACCACCTAATTCACCACCGGTGGCGTTTCCCTCATTTGTACAAGAAACAAATGCTATACAGCATATAAGAGCAATAATAAATGTAGAAATAAATCTAATTTTGTTTACCAAGATCTATCATCCTCGCCGTCAAATCCGCTGTCAGTAAAGCTACTGGTGGTTATGATATCCTGCGCTTCGAGCTTTACAATTTCAATTTCGGGTGAAACGTAATTTTCTTTCATTATATCATACCTCCTTCTTAGTTAGCTGCGGCATATGCCTTTGCAGATTCGCCATAGCGGTAAAGAGCCAGAGCAAGCGCTCTCATATTTTCGTTTTCGGAATTGAGCATAGAGTAAGCATACGCGCTCGTGCTGTAGGTCAGGGTAGCATCGCCTGCCTGAATGGTATAGATATCACCGAGCTCGGTTGCGCTGATAGCTTCTGTGTACAGTCTGTAGCAGTCGTTACCCATATCAGTCATATCGGAGAGGGTATATTCCACACCGTTAACGGTAACTACCGTATTGGCATCTATGTTCTTGAAAGTGAAGTAAAGATTGTTTGCGTCACCAAATCTTACACCTGCGCTGTAGATGTAAGCGTTATCGCCGACAATAGCTGCAGCATCGCTGTTATCGGGAGTTGCATCAGATGCGGTGATGTCAAATCCATCGCCTATCACGTCACTTGTGTTGTAATTCTTATATGCCTGAGCCGCTTTACCGTATGCGAGCATATCGTTTATCAGCTGCAGCATTGCAACGTCCTTTGCATCGTCAGATCCGATGTACTTGTTGTAGAGATTTATGAGGTTCTGCTCGATGCTGTAGTCCATCTTGGAGTCAACTACGGTTTCCTCGCCGTCCTTGATAACAACGAGCTCAGCGTCGATCTCGTCGCCCATTTGATGAGGAGCGATACCGCCGATAGTGAAGTAGTATACACCGTTCTCTGAGTAAGCGGCGTTAACGGTCACGCACTCATCGCCCTTGGTGAACTTCATTGCGAGAGAGTAATCCGCGTCGAACGCATCAGTGCTAATTTTAACCTGATAAGTGACCTTCAGGCTTGTACCTGCATTTACCTGCGCGCCGGTGATCTTATAATCGTACACGGGCACGAGGGTAAGATCGTGCTTTTGTGTGCCGGTATACCACGCAAAGTAATTATTGTCCTTGGTTCCGTTCAGAGAAAGATATCTCGTCTTGCCGTCTTTATCAGTAAAGGTGAAGTTGTAAGTACCGCCATTTTGAACTGCGTTCAGGATGAGCGCATTTTCTTCCGTGACGAGTGTTCCGGAGTTTCCGGATGTCCAACCGAGATATTTTGCATCGTCTTCTATGCCGTTAGCATAGATCTTGTAGGTTCCGTCTTCGTTTTTAACGAGAGTGAATTCATACGCGGTATTCTCGCCTGAGATAGCATAGGAGGGAAGTACTTCATCACCGTTGATCGCCTGATATCTTTTTGTGGAGGCGGTTCCGAGATCATTTGTCATAAACCAACCGTTGCCGTCGCTGCGGAACGCCACAAAATAATACGTGCCGGAGTAATCTGTTGCGGCAGGATCTGCAGCTTGACAAACTGAACAAATACCGTCTACGAAATTATGTCCCTCGCTGGGGATTACCTGACCGTCAGCAATTTTTTCATTGCAGAGTGAGCAATGCTCGTCACCGGTATAACCGTCTTTCGTACAGGTTGCAGAGATTACGCCGGATAAGTATGTATCATCGGAGTGTTGACCTGCGGTGGGTATCACCTGACCTTCGGTAATGAGCGTGCCACAGTCAGCGCATACGGTATTGCCGGTATATCCGTCCTTCGTGCAACTGGGCTCAGTCTTATCTGCCAGACGGGTGTTGGTATGAGCGCAGGGCTCATCCGCCTCAACTACGGGAATGAGGTATATATCAAAGATATATCTCTTCAAATTTGTATCCGTCTTAGCGTAAAACTTGACTGTGGGATCATTTGAGTTTGAATTTGAAATACTGAGATGTCTGTTAGACTCTGTGACGCCGATTGCGTACTTGCCGTTTTCTTTTACAACGGTAAGATTGGCAGCGGCGGTTTTGAAGCTGACATTTGTACTGCTATTTGTTCCGCTGAGATACTTGGCGTTACCGTCAATCCCCTTAGCTACTATCTGGTATAACGTTTCGCCGCTCGTGCCGCTCGTCTTATTAAAGACAAACGTACTGCTGTTATTAGCTTCAGATGCCGGAAGGTATTCTGGTAGAGTAGTACCCAGATCATACATTTTCAGTGCATTGTTTGCTATAGTAGATGTAGCCGCCCAATAGTGGACAAGTTCGTCAGACTCAGTTCTGGCGAATACGATGAAGTATTCTCCGCCGTCTGTGATTCCCGTTTCCTCAGCCTTTGCGGAGTTGCCGAAGAACATTATTCCGCACAGTGTCAGAGCAACGGCAATGATAATTGCCAGCGAAACTCTCGCTGTTTTTGCTTTTGTCATTGTTTTTTCCTCTACTTTCATTTTGCGCTATGCGCTTTTAATTGTTGAGATTTTGCCAAAAGTTCTACTTATACCATTTTAGCAGAAAAGAATCTATAAATCAACATACTTAGACAATATTATTCCAATATTTACAAAATACTGTCTTTTGCACAAAAAAGCTAAGCTTTACGTTTTGTTTTTGGTGAAATAGTATTATTTAATTTTCCATATTAGAATTTTAGCAATTCACTCGAAGCTCAGTTCACTTTCGCTCTGTCGCTCCCCGCGGTCAGATAAATTGTTATATTCGTCAGACTATCCGGCGCGCAGTAAAGGGAAGTTCCTTTGCAAAATATGCGTTTCCGTAATGCGACATTAAAACCACGGCTCGCCACTTAGCATTTGCGCCACGGCTCAACGATTTGGTTGCGTAATCACGCCGCGGCTCGCCACTTTCTCCATTTTAAAAAAGCGCTTAAGACAGAGCCTTAAGCGCTTTTGTTTCCTCGTTATTTTTGCGTTAGTCCATACGCGTGTTAAGATTTTGGACTATAAGACGTCACTGTTCGGCAGGGCAGAACCATACCCAGATTGCGCCGTTTGTGCCGCTCGCATATGTTCTGATATCCGATGCGTTAGCATAGAAGGCAAATGCTCTGGAGGAATAGGTGTCGTTAACTATTCTTCTGTCAACTACGTTTACGGTCCAGCTCGTAGCATCTTGGGAGGCTTGTACGGTCGTCATAACCCTTGTGCTGTCAGAGGACATTTTCAGATAAGCCTTAGAACCCGATTTGAGATAGTAAATATAGTATGAGCCGGTTTTGCCCGCATTCTCAAAGTACAGGGTGGCTGCCGCCGCCTTATCTTCGGTCGTAGCGAGGGTCTTACCGCTTATGTTACCGTCGAAGTAATAGGTCTTACCGCCGGAAACAGCGTAAAGCCGGTAACCCTTTTCCGCTTCGGGAAGCTCTGAGCTTCCTGTATCACCGCCGACGTTATCGTTACTACCGCCCTCATCCGTGTCTGATGAGCCTGCGAGCTTGTTTTCACCGGTGAGATAATTTATCTCCACACCCGGCTGTACGTTATAGAGGAATACACAGAAGCTTACGTCCTCACCCTCATCCTCTACGGAGTACGCTTCCATAAGAACGCCTGAGCAAATCAGATTGCTTCCTTCGAACATTGGAGTTACACGGTACATAACGTGACCGTATCCGCCCTTTACAAAGTCCGCAACGATATTCTCGAAGTCCGTCATATTGTCTTGGTTCAGATACTTGGTACCCGTGACGAGATTTCTTACGTCAACGTCCTCGCTGACCAACTGATTTGCCAGGAGATGAGAACGGTTATAAATGGTGTTTCCGCCGAGGATAGAGTGGTACGTTTTGTTGTTGCTCTTTCCGTTATAATTCCAACCGGACGGATGAATATGACTGATATTTTCTCTGCCGTCTGTGGGTAATGTTTCAGGGCCGACACAAGCAGTAGCCGCACCGCATCTGCCGAGAGAATCGAGCTCGCTATAGCTTACGAAGCCAACGTCTGTTATCTCATCGGAGGTGAAAAATGGCTCGTTGCCGTTTACTGCGTAGTAGGGATTACCGGAGAATTCGGGGATCTTCTCGCCGCGTATAGTGAGATTTTGGGGTACTTTTTGTTGACCGCTTTCGGCACCGCCGGACTCACCGCCTGACTCGCCACCTGACTCGCCGCCTGACTCGCCGCTGGACTCACCGCCGGACTCACCGCCTGACTCGCCGCCTGACTCACCGCCCGACTCGCTGCCTGATTCTCCGCCGGATTCACCGCCGGACTCACCGCCTGACTCACCGCCTGACTCACCGCCTGATTCTCCGGCGGACTCGCCACCTGACTCGCCACCTGACTCGCCGCCTGACTCACCCGTACCGATTCCGCCAAAATCCATATTGACAGTACAGCTTGTCAACAGCATTGATAAAACAAGCATCAGCGCAATTAACGAAGCGCCGCACTTTTTCATAACGTTAATCATATTGAACTCCTTAAACCGAAAAATTATTTTTTATGCGGCTTGCATACGCCGCAGGGTGAATAATCGGGATGTACGATAGGGAAGGCCGCAACAGAGCCTTTATACCTTTCCAAAAACTGAGGATCTGCTATATTTGCGTAGTGACACTCAGGTACGTGATATTTCTTACTCTTTGTGTTAAGCACGTAGGTGTCGGAGGAGGTGAAGCTGTCCATGGTGTGAGCGCCAAATGGATCGACCCTGTTTTCTCCCGTAAAATAGTCAATGATTACGTCCGGCTGAATGTTATACGCAAATACGCAGAACTTCAGACCGCGTCCCCCGTCCTCAACTGAGCACGCTTCCATCAGCACGCCTCGCGCAACGTAATCGTAATCCTTATAAATCGGAGTCACCCTCATCAGAACGTGATTTCCCGTGAGCTTTACATAATTGGCAACTTGATTTTCGTAGGGAAGCATACCCTCAATATTTAAATAGCGGGTACCCGTGATGAGATTTCTATCGTTCGCGTCATCTCCTGTCAATTGAAATCCGAGCAGATGACAGCGGTTGTATACGTATCCGTATTCAATGAAATCGTAGGAATTATTATTGGATTTTCCGTTGTGGTAGAAGCCGGTAGGTGTAACTGAGGAAATATCTCCGCGTTCATGATCCGGCATAATATCCGTTCCGATACAAGCGATCGCGGCACCGCATCTGCCAAGCTGATCAAGAGGAGAATAGCTTTCGTAGGATTTTTCGACCTTATCATCACTGTCAAAGAAGGGTTCGCCACCGTTTATCTCTACCGTCGGCGTGCCTCGCCACTCCGGAATATCGCTGTAGTCGGGAAACGCACCCTTGCTCTCGCCCGTCGCGCAGGATGACAGTAGTAGCAGCAGAACGGAGATTATAAGAGCGGTAATTTTAATCCGCAAATGGTGTAATTTCAGTTTAAACATATAGAGCTTTTTATCACCTGTCATTTAGACCTTTCATAGATATAGCGCGTGATCTTCTCGTGGCTATGACCGGCAAATTCAACCGTATCCGTCAGAATAAAACCCGATTCGGAGGGGGGCGTGTTAAATTTAACGTCCTCAGGGTAGGTGCGATTGAAGTTGTATACGACGAGCTTTTTGACCAAAGGCAGAAGCCCTTGTATTTCCAAATCCTCGACGAAGCACCATTCCTCATCTCCGAGGGCAGCGAGAGGAGAGTCGGACACCGTGACAGACGGATATCTCGCGAACAGCTTGGCAGAGTAAGCTTTCACGGTTAGGCTGCCGCCTGTCAGTATTATTATATCATCAATTATGTATTCGTCACGGCTGACACGCCGTTTATTGAAGAGCATTTCGCCCCTCATACCTGTAGCGACTATAACGTTCAAGCTAACCTCCACGTTTTTTTTATAGTATACCACACTCAGAAAAATAAAGCAACCTGTTTTACTAAAATAACTTAGAAGGCGATTTTTGGTCTGCAAATAATTTTTCAAAAACTTAAAAAAAGGTATTGACAAACGGAATTTGTTCTGTTATAATATTAAGCGTCACGACGCTGGTGTGGCTCAATGGCAGAGCAGCTGATTTGTAATCAGCAGGTTGTTGGTTCGACTCCGATCACCAGCTCCA
>JAZOTE010000132.1:0-42550 GCA_045657485.1 Eubacteriales bacterium | reverse complement strand
CGGTCACGCAGAGGTCAGACAGACCATCAAGGTGCCCGGCGTCGGAATTATCGCAGGTTGCTATATTCAGGACGGCAAGATTACCAGAAACGCACAGATCCGTATCGTGCGTGACGGTATAGTTATCTTCGAGGATAAGATATCCTCTCTTCGCCGCTTCAAGGACGATGTCCGTGAGGTTGCAGAGGGCTACGAGTGCGGTGTCGGAATTGAAAAGTTCAACGATATTAGAGAAGGTGATACTCTCGAAGCGTTTATAATGGAAGAGGTTAAAACCTAATTTTTTCTAACAACTATTTACAATTTTGCGGCTAAACCGTATTTTTATCGGTTTAGCCGCAGTTTTTTTGCTTTTCGCAATTTCTATGTTATGTGCTGATGCAAAGCAATTTGTATTAAAAAATTCAGTTGTGAGGATCATAAGTTTTGCCTTTCTTATATTCATATTAACTTCATCGTGAACCTCTTTTGTGCCGAAAAACTTGACTTTTTTAGTATTTTATTTTATAATGATAAAAAAATAATTTTAAAAATTTAAAACTAGCTTTCTGAAAGGAGAGTATTAAATGAAAAAACATCTTACTCTGCTGCGTCTTGCTGTTATGTGCCTGGTTGTTGCGTTAGCCTTCAGCCTTGCTTCATGTATGGTTACATCCGGTGGCGCAGGTGGTGGCTCCGGTAATGAGGGCGGCTCAGGCGAGCAGGGCGGCTCGGGCAACGAGGGTGGCTCCGGTAATGAGGGCGGCTCAGGCGAGCAGGGCGGCTCGGGCAACGAGGGTGGCTCCGGTAATGAGGGCGGCTCGGGTAACGAGGGCGGCTCCGGTAATGAGGGCGGCTCGGGTAACGAGGGCGGCTCCGGTAACGAGGACGGCTCGGGCAACGAGGGTGACAAGCCCGGCGAATACAGCAGTCTGCCCACCATTGGCGGCTTCTTTGACGCAAACAACGCGGTTTATATCGGCGCGGACGATGTTTTCCACCTGTACCCCGCCAGACCCATGACGCTCTTCGTTCTATTCAACGAGTCTCACCCGGAATACTGCCGCGGCAAGATCCGGGGCGACGCGATCAGCGAGCATCTCTCCTTCAGCGGCGTCAAGGTAAACGGCTTTACCCTGGACGGTCAGCCCTATTACGGCATGTCTATGGTGATCCCCGCAATTGATACGGAGGGCGAATACACCCTCACTATTACCTGGGGTGTGGGCGGAGACGAAACCTACCGCACCTACACGCTTACGGTGGACGACGTGATAGATAATCCCGACGGAGCTCCCGGATATTTCCTGGATGCAAGGGGAGATATGGATAAATCCTACTCCGCGACGGGCATCTCGGTTTCTCACGGCAAGGCGATGATTTATCTGCATTTCAGCGCATCCGTGTCAAATCTTAACCTCTCTATATGGGATATCGGCGTCAATTGTGCGCCTGCTACCAAATACTTTGACGACGGCGTTGTGTACGTTTTTGAGATAGATACGTCCTTTGCCGATTACGGCAGAGAGTACACCGCGTACGTAAGCCACGGCTCCTCCGGTATGGATCAGACCAACGTCCATATTAACGTTCTTGTCGGTCAGGCAGGCAACGAGGGCGGCGGTGACTATCAGGAGTATCCCTGCTTCCTCGGCGCGGGTCTTGACGATAGCGGTAATTACGGCAGCACGGTAGAGATTATCGACCCCTCGTACGAGGCTGTGTACTTCTACTTCGATCGCGCCGTGAACCCCACCGATCTCTCCACCGATATGGGTCTGAAGCCCGTATTCGATACCTATTCCGTCGGTGAATGGTTTATCGTTAAGGCGACCTTCGGTCCTATGCCTATGGGTAACTTCGGCACCACTCTCTACTACTCATATCAGGGTCAGGACGGTTTTATTGCCGACTGTTATATTAACGTGATGACGGGAGGCAGCGACAATTTTAAGGCGTCCTTCCTTGGTGCTGCTTTAAATAACAGTTATGATTTCTCCAAGGATCTCACCGTGACACAGGGCAGACAGGAGCAAATGGTTCTCTGGTTTAACGGCGCGGTGGAGGATATTACCGTGCGCTTCATGCAGAACGATATCTACAGTGGATCCTACGGCTCCTGGAGCAACGGAGATAATCATTATTCCCGCTATGAAATTCCCGATACCCTTTATCCGGGCGCAGATTCCGTAGAGGTCAAATACCATTCGGGCGGCGTAGAGTACGTGGATTACTTCTACGTCTACGTTATGGCGTCGGATAACCCATACGAGACCTTAGTAGGTGCGTACGGTGAGGGTGGGGCATCCCCATCACTTAATCCTAAGGTAGGGGCAAACGGGGAGTTCCGTCTGTACGTGGTATTCAACAAGCAATACGGTGCGGTATACCTTATGCTGGAGGAGTACGAGAGAGAGTTTTACTCTGTGGAAAGCACCACGGACAGCGAGGGAAGATACGTATACGTCTTTGAAATAGATTCCATTTCAGAGGGCTCCCAGGAGGTCGTGGTATGCAGCATGGCCGATGGCCGTATAGGTAAATTCGTCATCACTGCAGAGAGAGGTGCCACGGTTGAGCGTCGGCAGCTTATTGGCGCTATGACGGACGAAATGGTGGGACCCGTGTCGAGCTTTGATATATATTCTGGCAATTCCTTCCCACTTAATCTTATCTTTGACGGCGAGGTTTCTGAGCTTTCCGTGACCCTTGACGGCATGTACGTAGGTATAGAAAGCAGCTGGCAGGGTGGGATAGGATATTCCTACAGAATTACCGTTCCGGAGCTGTATAAGCCCGGGGTCTATTCTCTCCGCGTTTATTACGGCGCGGGTGACGGCACCTACGACGAGCAGGTGGTGGATATAGTCTATTCCGAGGGAAATAAGGAGGAGTATGCGCCCGTATATTACGGTATATCCTTCTCCGACAAGGGCGATTATTCCGACAACGTATCTATGCAAAGGGGCGAGAGCCTTTGCGCTTACCTTTACTTTGACTCCGAGGCTACGCTCGCAGACGGTCTTAACGTTTCCGGTCTTACGGCGGAGATATACGAAGGCTATTACAGCAACGGATATTATATTATTCCGGTCTCCCTGCCCATGCTTGACGCAGGCGTTCACCACGACGTAAGCTTCTCCTATACCGGACCGAGCTTCGACGGTCAATGCTACGGCTACTTCTTCGTGTCCATTCGGTTTGCGGAGCCCACCGAGATTACCTTCCGTCACGTTGTGGTGGACGGCGAAAGCTACTTCTACGATAATAATATCACCGTTGCACCCGGCTATCGCAGCGTCAGATTCGTATATAGCGGTAACGCCTCCGAGATAATGAACGTATCAAGCGCAGGCGGCGCGTGTGCATCCTATAGCATCGTGGATGTGGACGGCGGATTTGCGGTAGAGTGCTACTACGATTTCGGCTTGGTTGGCGAGTATGAGCTGGCGTTTGAATTGAGCATCGGCGGCTATATGGGCTATACGTACTACGATAGCTGTACGATAACCGTAAAGCCCGAGTCAGACCCCCAATTTATAGGTGTCAGAACCGGTGAGGGCGAGGGCTTCACCAAGGAGCTTGAGCTTATGAACACCGAGGACGAGATTCTCTTAAGCCTGGCGTTTGATCAGGAGGTTAACGTAACGAACGTACGTATAGGAAACTATACCTTCTCTCCGATGACTTACACCACGATGGTGGCGGAGGGGCTGTACGTTGCGGAAATCAGACTCGGGGTATGGGAGATCGGCTTGGATTATAATGATGCCGTCGTGGAATATAATACCTTCTACGGTCAGATATATACCGCCTCCTTTAACGTAAACGTTATCAGACGCGATATTACCGCCCTCTACTTTGGTGAGGAGGATCTTTTGAAGAGAGACGGGGACGTGATCGTGGATCTTCCATACGGCGAGTCGATCTGCTTTACCTGCGTATTTAACTTCGAGCCTTCCTCCGTTATAGGTTACCACGATTACGGCACGGCAAATGCATCGCTCCACGGTTATTCCGAAAAGTACGGCGGATACGTTGCTGAGCTTTATCTCTATTACGACGAGTTCAGCATGAACGCTTCCAACGCTATTAAGCTCTATATTGAGGCGCAGGTTAAAACGGGTGCGCTTCTCGACTCTCCCGGTAGGCTTGTGATAGTGAATATCGGCGACGGTCCGCTTGAGGCGCTGGGCGTTAATACGGATGGGTACACCACGGGTAACGGCTCTTTAAGCCTCACTCCCGGTGACGAAGGTCCCGTGTTTATAATGCTGAATAAGATGGCAAATAACGTCTCCTTTGACGTCTATACAGACGGCGAAAGTCTGTGTATCCTATACCCCGTGTCAATTTGTCAGGTAGTAGAGGGCCTTTACGCGGCGGAGATCAGATTACCGAGCTACGAGGCAGGTGCTAACTACAAAATCACCGTGCTGGACGGAGACAGGATGCTCTACGGCGTAGTCTACTCCGTAACCTACTTCGAGTATTAATACTGAAAAATTATCAATCAAGACGTTTTCAAGGAGTAAAAAATGCTGATAATCAAAAACGGAAATATCAAGACTATGGCAGGCGCGGAATACGAGCGCGGCTATGTAGTAATAGATGATAACGGCAAAATTTCTATGGTTGGAGAGGGAGATTGCCCCGTCACTTGCGATACCGAGATAGACGCTGAGGGCAGACTCGTCACTCCCGGTCTCGTTGAGGCGCATTGCCATCTTGGCACGGGCGGCGGAGTAGGCTCCAGCTTCAACGAGTCTACCGATCCCTTTACACCTCATATGAGAGCCGTCGATCTTCTGACCCCTTATTCAGATGATCTGAAGGATGCGGTTGAGGGAGGCGTTACCACGGTTTGCACAGGTCCCGGCAGCTCCAATATCATCGGCGGAACCTTCGTTGCCATCAAAACCGCAGGAACGCGTATTAAGGATATGATCGTCAAATATCCTCTGGCTATGAAATGCGCCTTTGGCGAGAATCCCTGCAACGATTACGGCAAGGCAAAGGAGCGAGCTCCCAGAACCCGTATGGCTCTGGCGGCAATGATGAGGGAATTCCTCTATAAGGCAAAGAAATATTATCTGAACACCACCCTTGGCAAGGAGCAGGATTTTGACGTGAAGTACGACGCCATGCTCCCCGTTTTCCGCGGTGAGATCCCCATGAAGGTACACGTCCACGCAGCACACGACATCCATACCGTGTTGAGTATTGCGGAGGAATTTCAGCTTAAGATGACCATCGATCACTGCACCGACGGCGCTCTGGTAAAGGAGGATTTGGTTGCCGCCGGCTTCCCCTGCTTTATCGGTCCTTCCTTTGGCGGCAAGACCAAAAAGGAGCTGGATAATAAGAGCTTCGCTACCGCAGGCGAGCTGTACCGCGCAGGAGTTCCCATCAGCATTATCACCGACGCCGAGATCACTCCCATCGAGCATCTGCCTCTGTTTGCGGGAATGTGTGTCAGCCGCGGATTGCCTTACGAGGAGGGATGGCGTGCCATAACCGTAAACCCCGCTAATCAGACGGGAATCGGTGATAGGGTAGGTTCCCTGGAGGTTGGCAAGGATGCGGACGCAGTAGTATGGACGTCAGATCCGTTACGCTACGTTGGAGCTCATCCGGTATACACCATAATAAGCGGTAAGATAGTATATTCCGACTCCGACGATACGAACGTAATACCAAAATAACAAAAAAGGAAGATGGCGCGTTTGAACGCCATCTTCCTTTTTAAAATCCCAAATCTTAAAAACGAGGGACCCGTGTTGAGTTTTTTGCTTGATTTACTCATAAATACCGCCGGAAATATGGTTTTATGTACGGCAAATCCACATTTTATAAGGTCGTCATTATCTGAGCTTTCTGCAATATTGGGTGCACAGCTTATCCGTGCAGTTTGAGCATTTGAGCGCTTCGTTTGATTTATCCCAGAATCTCTCAGGATAGAGAATAAAGCACGATTCCCATACACAGAAGATTATAAATGCCATACCTACCAGCACCGTGGAATACAGACTTCCTATAAACATCATGGGTGTAAACATCATCATATGATCCCAGTTGTATATTCTGCAGGTGGTGCAGCATCTGGAGCCTATCATCAGTCTGAAGGGACACCATATAAGTACGCATATCAGATCACATACGTAAAAGGAGGCGGAGATAAGGAAAAGCCAGGAATTGTCGATCAATTCCGTATAGTAGAAAACACCTATTATCGAAAGCAGTATGACCCACAGTATCAGCACCTTGTATGCCGCGCGGGTCGTGGATGTAACGTAGTCCTTCAGCGCCTTATAGTTTATCTTTTCCTTGATCTCCATAAAGCGTATCTTCATATGCTTTTGCGACCCTAATGGCACTATGTTTCTGACAGGCAGAAGCTGGAAGAGCATATCTACTATCCAAATGATAAAGAGAACGTGGAGCAGGGAGAAATGGTCGAAGAAGCCACCCTTTGATACAATGGTAAATTCCTCAGGCTTTGCGAAAAACAGCCATACGCAGTAGCTTAACGCGAAGCATCTGAATACGAGCTTCAGTATATATCTTTTTCTCGTGCGGGAGATTCCGGGCCTTTCAAGCTCGCAGCCGTCCCTGCGGTTTAACTGTTCGTTTGACATTTTTTACCTCAAATCCTGTTTTTTAGCAATAATCGCATCGTTTTCGACGCATTTTAACGAGTAAATTGTATCATAGTTTCGCCGACAAATCAAGTACAACTTGAAAAAAGAATAGTAAAGTTGCGTGGGTTTTCAAATATACGCCGTCTTTAAAATATGCTATTGAAAAATTAAAATATCTATGGTATAATTATTAAGAATGTATCATTAAAGGTAAATGCGACTACGTTTGAAACAGCTTCACGTTACCGTCGTCGCGGAAATAGGGAAAATATGAAATACGATTGTTTAATAGTGGGAGCAGGTCCGGGCGGAATTTTCTCAGCCTACGAGCTTGCGACACGGGCGCCGGGACTTAAGGTTGCGGTGCTTGAGATGGGCACCGAGCTTGCGGGCAGACACTGTCCGATAGACGGTGATAAAATCAAATCCTGCATAGGCTGCAAAAGCTGCGCCATAATGAACGGATTTGGTGGCGCGGGCGCATTTTCTGACGGTAAATATAACATTACCAATGATTTCGGAGGCTCGCTTTACGAGTATATAGGCAGACGCCGCGCCATAGAGCTTATGGAGTACGTAGACAAAATAAATATGAGCTACGGCGGAGAGGGCACTAAAATGTACTCTACCGCGGGCACGGCATTCAAGACTAAGTGCATACAGAATAAGCTGACTCTTCTCGACGCATCCGTAAGACATTTGGGCACTGATATAAATTATGTGGTGCTTGAGAATCTGTACGCTTTCCTTAAGGATAAGGTGGATTTCTATTTCAACACTCCGGTGGAAAAGATTTTGAAAACCGATGCCGGATATGCCCTTACTACGAAGAGAGGCGAATTTCTGGGAGATAAGTGCATTATCTCGGTCGGCAGAAGCGGAAGTAAGTGGATGGAGAGCGTATGTCGCGATCTCAATATACCAACCAATTCCAGCCGCGTCGATATAGGCGTCAGAGTAGAGATACCGGCGGTGATATTCGAGCATATTACGAGCGAGCTGTACGAGGGAAAGATAGTGTATCGAACGGAGAAATTCGAGGACCGTGTGCGAACCTTCTGTATGAATCCCAACGGCATCGTTGTAAACGAGAATACCAACGGCATAGTTACGGTAAACGGTCACAGCTTTGAGGATCCGGAGAGAAAAACGGAGAACACAAACTTCGCCCTTCTGGTTGCCAAGCATTTTTCCGAGCCCTTCAAGGATTCGAACGGCTACGGAGAGAATATCGCCAGACTTTCAAATATGCTGGGAGGCGGAGTTATAGTTCAGCGATTCGGTGATCTTGAGCGCGGCAGACGAAGCACGAAGCAGCGCATAGAGGAGAATACCGTCAGACCCACCCTCTCAGCCACTCCGGGTGACTTATCCCTGGTATTGCCCAAGCGTATTCTCGACGGAATAATAGAGATGATATACGCACTTGACAGCATCGCTCCCGGTACGGCAAACGACGACACTCTGCTTTACGGCGTGGAGGTAAAGTTCTACAATATGGAGGTTGAGCTGAACGACAATCTCGAAACCTGCCATAAGGGACTTTACGTTATAGGAGATGGCAGCGGAGTGACCCATTCGCTTTCGCACGCATCTGCCAGCGGAGTATACGTAGCTGATATTATAGCGGAGCAGGTAAACGGTGCAAAGTGCTGAGACGTGTCACGATTTTTTAGAATATTTTATTATGAAAGGACATAAAAGATGAAAAGAATTGCTATACTTGGATGCGAAAATTCTCATGCAGGCTCATTCATTAGTACTATCAAAGCGCACGAGGAATTTCACGATATTGAAGTCGTCGGCGTTTTCAGTGAGGAGAGAGAGGCCGCTGAGAAGCTTAATGAGAAATTCGGTGTTCCCGTACTCGACGATTACACCGACGCTCTCGGTAAGATTGACGGACTTGTGGTTACCGCCCGCAACGGCGCAAACCATCTGAAGTACGCCGCGCCCTATCTTGACAGCGGTATACCTATGTATATCGATAAGCCGATAACCAACAGCGAGGAGGACGCTCTTACTCTCGTCAGAGAGTTCGAAAAACGCGGAATTCGCTACACGGGTGGCTCCTGCCTGCGACACGACGTTTTCGTGAAGTCGCTCGCGGAGGACAGAATAAATAACGTTGACGGCGAAACCGTAGGCGGTCTTGTTCGTGCGCCTCTCGATCCGACCAGCCCATACGGCGGCTTCTTCTTCTACGCTCCTCACATGGTTGAATCCACTCTTGAGATCTTCGGCAAATATCCTAAATCCGTAAAGGCGTATCAGAACGGCAAAAAATACAACGTTGTGTTCAGATATGAGGATTACGACGTAAACGGTATCTTCGTTGTTGATAATTCCTACTACTTTGCTGAAAGACACGCTGAGCGAGGCTTCCGTAGCGCGAGAGTCGCATCCTGCGCCGGCAATGACTGGATATATTCTGAATTTACCGATTACTACAGACTTCTCTGTGGCGAAGAGCGCATCGGAACTCCGGAGGACTTCATTTCGTCCGTATTCGTTATGAATGCTATTAAGCGCTCTCTCGAATCCGGCAACGAGGAGAAGGTAAACGAGATCAAGCTTTGATCCGTTCAAAAGCTAATGTTTCTCTTTCGTGACGGATAAAAAGTGAAAATTCGGTTCCCGGCGGACAATTTGAAAACAATGGTTTGATATCCGCCGCTGTCCGTACACTTTTATATTGGCTGAACGAAAAACGCTTTAAAAAAGAGTAAACGCGCAAGGAAAATAATATAATCCCCTTATTGCATTCTTGAAAGCCTATGGCTTTTCATGGAACTGCTCTAAGGGGATTATATCAAGCCTTATACGTTTGCTCTTTTTTGTTTGAAGCTAAAAGATACGGCTGTATACCGTTAAAACGATAGCAATTATCTGTTAAGGATGTACTTGGTGAGCTCTACGGGAGGTACGATAGCGCCGTCCTTGTAAACTCTCATATTGCCGGATGCGATCTCATCGATCAAAATAACCTCGTCACCGTTATATCCGAACTCAAACTTGATATCCCAGAGGTCAAGTCCGATAGACTTCAGATCGTCCGCAACGATTTTGGTGATCTTGAGCGTCTGAGCCTTCATACTCTCAAACATTTCCTCTGACATAACGCCGAGCGCCGCGAGTCCTTCGGAGGTAACGAGGGGATCGCCCTTTTCATCATTTTTGAATGTGCACTCAACGTAGCCGCCTGCGAGAGGTGTGCCGTCCGCAATGTACTCGCCGTAGCGTCTGATAAAGCTGCCGGTAGCAACGAGTCTGCAGATAACCTCCAGACCGTGACCGAATACCTTGCCGGGAAGAACCTCCATAGTAACGTTGTCGATATCCGCGCTTACGTAGTGGGTCTTGATTCCCGCTTTCTTAAGAAGCTCGAAATAGTAAATGGAAGTGCGGAGATTTGCTTTACCTATACCTTCGATCTTCAGACCTACGCTGTTCTCGCCGGGATCGAACACTCCGTCCTTACCGGTGCAATCGTCCTTGAATTTGAGCATTACGTTTCCGTTTTCCAGAGCGTATACGTCTTTTGTTTTGCCTTCGTAGAGTTTCTTCATTTTGATCTCCATTCTGCCGTTATCGGCGAGCGCACGTAAGCTTTGCTCAGTGCTGAAAAAATTACGGATATATTTTATCATATTTTTTTTGATTTGTGAATAGTTTTTTTGAAAAACCCATCATTTTTTTTAAAAACTGCGAAATGTACAAAAAAAGTGCCGTAAATCGTCCTCGGATAGAGCAGGTTGCTTTAGGGACAATTACATAGATTTTTTTGTGCGAGGTAGCATAACGCCACTCTTTTGTCGGAAAACTGTGGGAATTTGCGGAATAAAGAGATGGAAAGGCTATCTCATCACTTGACAAACACGAGCAAAAAATGGTACAATAAACGGAGAAAATAATACCGAAAGGTTGATCGTATGTTAAACAGAGTAATCAGCGTTGATTTTCAGAAGAGGACAGGCAGGATAAAGCCGTTGAACTGTATAAATGGCGGTCCCAGGTCCGGCGGTCATAATCTCCCCTTTGACGTGACGGAGGAATTTGCGGAGATGGGTGTTCCTATGGTCAGGACGGTCACTCCCGATGGAGAGTACGGAAACAATCAGTTTATTAACGTGCACTGTATATTCCCCGATTTTGAGGCAGACGTGGAAGCGGAGGAATCGTATAATTTTCTTCCTACCGATCTGTACATAGCGTCTATACGTCAAGCCGGAGCTGAGATCTTCTATAGGCTTGGTGAAAGCTCAGAGCCATATTCGCGAAAAATCTACGCACGCCCCCCCGCTGACCCGGAAAAATGGGCGAGTATCTGCGAGCATATCATAATGCACTACAACGAGGGTTGGGCTAACGGCTTCAAGTACAATATCAAGTATTGGGAAATATGGAGCGCGCCTGATTCGTCGGTAGGATTCGAGGGAGAGGCGACGGAGTATTACGAACTGTATCGGATAACCGCAAACTACCTACGCGAGAGATTTCCGAAGATCAAGCTTGGCGCATACGGCTCTCGCGGCTTCTACTCTCTCAACCGTTTGGACGCTACCGAGGAGATGAAGGGGTACGTTCCCTTTATGCAGAAGTTCTTCTCTTACATAAACGCGGAGTCTACGAAAGCTCCACTCGACTTTTTCACCTGGTCCTGCTATACCTCGAATCCGGATGAACTCGCGATGCACATAAAGTATGCCAGAACCTATCTGGACGGCTCAGGACTTAAGAAGACCAGAAGCATCATTTGTGAGTATAATACAGCCACAAAAGGTGACACGCCCCCCGCCTTATCCCCTGATTTCGCTTCTGAGCTAGGAGCTTCGCTCATTCTTGCGCAGAAGAGTCCCGTCGACGTTATGATGTATTCCACGTCTGATATCAGATCGTCTATGAACGGTCTTTTCACCATAGACGATCACGTGAAGCCCCATCATTACGCGGCGTATAACGTTATGTGCGCCTTCGGTAATCTCTATAAGCTTGGCACTTCCTTTGAAACCAGCGGTGACTATCGCAAGGAGCTGTACTCGCTGGCGGCAGGTAACGCTCAGACCGCTACCGTGATGCTCATAACCAGAAGCTACAGCGGCCGTGTTGAGATAATGCTGGAGAACTGTCCGTTTGATACCTGCAGAGTCGTGAAGACTGTACCCGGCGGCGACAGAGGCGAGGGAACTGTATATCGGGCGGAAAACGTCACCATAACCGGCTCGAAGATCATTCTACCTACAAAGAAAAACGAGATATACGAGATAACCCTCTTCAATAAATAAGTTGCCCGTATTTGACCTCGGTTTTCACTTCAACGTAACGGATTTGTGTAAAATTACCAAATAAAATGCGAGTGCGCACGAAATCTTTTTTTCTCGCGCTCGCCTAAAGTCTTGACAGTATCTAAAATCTATGCTAAAATATAGGCGGTAAATGGTTTTTGTGACCGACGGATAGCGGAATTGACCGCAAGGAAGCAAAAATCCTAAGCAAAGCCGACCGTCTGGGCAGAACTACCTTTCCGGGGGAGTTCTGCCCATTTTGAGTTTAAATCCGTTTTTCCTGCGGACAGGCTTTTGCGCCGGCGCCTATCCGGTGTCCGTCAACTATTGAAATTGTACAGTCGCCATCAGCGACGGAATGGAGTGTATTTATGAAAAAAGTAGCGATTCTTATGGGAAGCGACAGTGACCTGCCTATCGTGGAGAAGGGTATTGCGGTTCTTTCCGAGTACGGTATTCCCACGGAGGTTCATATTTATTCCGCTCACCGCACGCCTCTCGAAACTGCCGAATTTGTTTCCGGAGCTGAGGATCGCGGCTTCGGTGTCATCATAGCTGCTGCCGGTATGGCGGCGCACCTTGCCGGCGCTGTGGCTGCCAACACAGTTCTTCCCGTTATCGGTGTTCCGATTTCATCTAAAAATACAGGCGGTATAGACGCTCTTCTTTCAACCGTACAGATGCCGTCGGGTATTCCGGTTGCGACGGTCGCTATAGACGGCGCGGCTAACGCAGCTCATCTTGCGGCAGAAATACTCGCTCTTTCAGATCCCGCTCTTTCCGCCGCGATCAAGGCGTCCCGCTCCGCATCGCACGACAAGGTGCTGGAGAAAAACAGGTCGGCAGAAGAAAAATACAACGCGTAACCAATATCGGACGTCAGCTCCGTAAGATTATATGGGAGAAAACATATGGGAGTATTCGGCATAATAGGTAAAGATAAGGTCAACGTAGCATCCAGCGTGTATTACGGTCTGTATGCTCTGCAGCACAGAGGCCAGGAGTCATCAGGCATAGTCGTTAACGACGATGGAGTTTTTACCGTTCACAAGGGAACGGGTATAGTAAACGACGTTTTTGACAGCGAGTCGCTGAGCAAGCTGGGCTACGGTAATATGGCTATAGGACACGTGAGGTACGGTACTCTGGGTACCAGGGGAGTTATCAACGCAGAGCCGATAGTTATAAATCACGTAAAGGGCAAGCTTGCCATCGCTACCGCCGGAGGTATCGCAAACGCATCGGCGCTGAAGCGTGAGCTTGAGATGCAGGGAATGATCTTCCACACTACGAATGATGCGGAGGTCGTGTCATACATTATCACTCGCGAGCGGATATCATCGTCTTCCATTGAGGAGGCGGTCAGCCGCGCAATGTACAAGCTTGAGGGAGGTTACTGTCTGCTCCTCATGTCACCGCAGAAGATTATAGCCGTTAGAGATCCGTACGGCTTCCATCCCATATGCTACGGTATACGCGAGGACGGTCAGTATGTAATTGCGTCCGAAACCTGCGCTCTCGATTCCGCCGGCGCAACGTTTGTCAAGGAGCTTGACCCCGGAGAGATCGTGGTATTCTCGTCCGAGGGCATCAGGTCCATCAAAGAGCACTGTAAAACCAAGCCGGAAAGGCTTTGCATATTCGAATATTTCTACACCGCCCGTCCCGATTCGTCAATTTGCTCAAAATCGGTTCACGAGGCAAGACGTCGCGCCGGAGAACTGCTTGCGAAGGCGCATCCGGTTGAGGCTGACGTAGTAGTAGGCGTTCCCGATTCGGGTCTTGACGCGGCGCTCGGCTACGCTATGGAGTCCGGCATTCCTTACGGCATCGGTCTTATTAAAAACAAATACATAGGCAGGACCTTTATCGCTCCCGGTCAGGACGTGCGTGAGGATAAGGTCAAAATAAAGCTCAATCCGGTCAAGGCGACCGTATCGGGAAAGCGCATAGTGCTTGTGGATGACTCAATCGTCCGCGGTACTACCTGCGCGAAGCTTATCCATCTGCTTAAAAGCGCCGGAGCTAAGGAGGTACATCTCCGCTCATCCGCTCCGCCATTCCTTAATCCCTGCTATTACGGTACTGATATTGATTCACGCGACTCGCTTATCGCCTGCAATCATTCCATAGAAGAAATAAGACGTATCACCGGCGCGGATTCTCTGGGTTATCTTCGCCTTGAGGACGCTTGCAAAATAGCTGAAGGAAGCACGGCGATGGGCTATTGTACAGCCTGCTTCGACGGTAAGTATCCTACGGGCTTACCCGCTACGTACGTAAATAAATACGAAAAGAAAATATCTGAAAATAAACTTGATTTGAAAAAAGAAAGAGAGGCAGAAAAGTGAAAAACTCCAGATCAGAAAGCTATGCTCAGGCAGGCGTTGACATTACTGCCGGCTACAAGGCTGTAGAGCTTATGAAGGCGCATATCGCCCGTACGAGAAACGAGGGGTGCCTTGACGACGTAGGCGGCTTTGGTGGCTGCTTCGGACTTAATCTTCTCGGTATTGAGGAGCCGGTGCTTGTTTCCGGTACTGACGGCTGCGGAACTAAGGTGAAGATGGCTATACTTACCGACAAGCACGATACTATCGGCATTGACGCAGTCGCAATGTGCGTGAACGATATAATCTGCTGCGGCGCCCGTCCGCTCTTCTTCCTCGATTACATAGCATGCGGAAAAAATATACCGGAGAAGATTGCGTCCATAGTCAGCGGCGTTGCCGAGGGTTGCGTTCAGTCAGGCGCGGCTCTTATAGGCGGTGAGACGGCGGAGCATCCCGGTCTTATGCCTGCGGAGGATTACGATCTCGCCGGCTTTGCGGTAGGTATTGTGGATAAGAAGAAGATCATCGACAACTCGAAGATGTGTGAGGGCGACGTTGTGATCGCGCTCTCGTCCTCAGGCGTACATTCCAACGGCTTTTCTCTCGTCCGCAAGGTGTTCCGTGTGGACGAAAACGGCGAAAATCTCTACACGCCCCGCGAGGAGCTTGGAGGAAAGACTGTTGCAGAAACACTTCTCACACCTACCAAGATATACGTGAAATCTATACTTGAGCTTATTTCCAAGGTGGACGTAAAGGGTATATCCCACATCACCGGAGGCGGATTTTACGAGAATATTCCCCGCAGTATTCCTAAGGGACTGACTGCTAAGATAGATAAGTCCGCTGTTCGTGTTCTCCCGATATTTGACCTTATCGCTAAGGAGGGTAATATTCCTGAGCGCGATATGTACAACACCTACAATATGGGCGTAGGTATGAGCGTTATCGTGCCGGCTGACCAAGCTGAGCTTGCTCTTTCCGTCCTCAGAGAAAAGGGTGAGGATGCGTACGTGATCGGCGAAATCATCCGCGGCGACGAGGGAGTGGTGCTTTACTGATGAAGAGAATTGCAGTTCTGGTGTCCGGAGGAGGCACTAATCTTCAGGCGTTGATTGACGCCCAGGAGAGAGGTGAGCTGGGAGAGGGCAGGATATCGCTGGTCCTCTCGTCTAAGCCCGACGTTTACGCTCTTACGCGCGCCAAAAATCACGGTATACCACAGACGGTTATTTCAAGACGCGATTACGGCAATATATCCGATTATACTCGCGCTCTCGTTTTAAAGCTTAAGGAGGAGAAGATCGACCTGGTCGTGTTGGCGGGCTTCCTTACCATCATCGACGAGCAGATGTACGATAGCTTCCCGAACAAAATATTAAACGTGCACCCGGCTCTCATTCCATCGTTTTGCGGCAAGGGATATTACGGACTTCACGTGCATGAGGCGGCGCTTGCGAAGGGCGTTAAGGTGTCCGGCGCCACTGTACATATCGTTACTCCGGAGTGCGATGCGGGCCCTATCGTCTTACAAAAGGCGGTTGACGTGCTGGACGAAGACACTCCCGAAACTCTTCAGAGAAGAATTATGGAGGAGGCGGAATGGCAGCTTCTTCCCCGTGCGGTGCGCCTGTTTGCTGATGGCGACGCAGAGGTTATAGACGGTAAAGTAATAATTAAGGAGAAAAGATAATGAAGATATCAACTATCAGCGAGGAGCTTAATTCTCTTGCGTATCACGGCAGAGGTATTATGATTGGTAAAAGTCCGGACGGAAGAAAGGCGGTCGTAGCCTACTTCATTATGGGCAGAAGCGTAAACAGCCGCAACCGAGTTTTCGTTGCCGAGGGCGACGCTATGCGTACCAAGGCTTTTGACGAATCCAAGATGGTTGACCCTCATCTTATCATATATTACCCCGTCAGAGTTCTCGGAAATAAGACTATAGTGACTAACGGAGATCAGACTGACACCGTATATGAGCTTATGGATAAGCAAATGACCTTTGAGCAGGCGCTCAGAACCCGTGAGTTCGAGGATGATAAGCCTAATTTCACTCCCAGAATATCTGGCATCATACATCGCGAGAGGGACGGTATGAATTTCGCTATGTCCATTCTCAAGAGTGCGGAGGGCGACGATTCCTCTTGCGAAAGATTTACGTACGCGTACTCTAATCCTAAGGCGGGATACGCTAAATTCATTCACACCTATAATTGCGACGGAAATCCGCTTCCGTCCTTCGAGGGTGAACCCAAGACGCTGGTTATTCCGGATGCGGATATAGATTCTCTCACATCTCTTATTTGGGATAATCTCAACGAGGATAACAAGGTATCACTGTTCGTCAGATATATTGATATCGAGAGCGGCGAGTGCGAAACCAGAATAGTAAATAAGAACGTATAAAACGTATAAGGAGAAGAAAAATGAAGGAATTTGAACTTAAATACGGCTGTAACCCCAATCAGAAGCCATCGCGTATCTATATGCACGACGGCTCCGAGCTTCCTATAGAGATACTCAACGGCAAGCCCGGCTACATCAATTTCCTCGACGCTTTTAATTCCTGGCAGCTCGTAAAGGAGCTGAAGATAGCTACGGGTCTTCCTTCGGCTACCTCATTCAAGCACGTAAGCCCCACGTCAGCGGCTGTAGGCGTTAAGCTCTCCGACACGCTGAAGCGCGCCTGCTTCGTAGACGATATAGAAGGTCTTGACGATTCTCCTTTGGCTTGCGCATACGCACGTGCGAGAGGAACTGACCGTATGTCCTCTTTCGGCGACTGGATCGCTCTTTCCGACGTTTGCGACAAGACTACGGCTCTCATAATCAAGAGAGAGATCTCCGATGGTATTATCGCTCCCGGTTATACCGACGAGGCGCTTGAAATTCTCAAAACCAAGAAAAAGGGCAATTACAATATAGTTAAGGTTGATCCCGACTTTACTCCCGATCCCGTAGAGCGTAAGCAGGTGTACGGTATAACGTTCGAGCAGGGAAGAAACAACTTTGAGATAAATGAGGCGCTCTTCTCAAACGTAGTTTCGAAGAACAAGGAGCTTCCCCCGGAGGCTCTGCGTGATCTCACTATAGCTCTTATCACGCTTAAATATACACAGTCAAACTCCGTATGCTTCGCATATGACGGTCAGGCTATAGGCGTTGGCGCAGGTCAGCAGTCCAGAATCCACTGCACGCGTCTTGCCGGAACGAAGGCGGATACATGGCATCTCCGTCAGCACGAGAAGGTGCTCTCACTTCCGTTCCTTCCTGGAATTGCTCGTCCCGACAGAGATAACGTTATCGACGGATATATCAACAAAAACGAGGAGGACGTTTGCGCGGAGGGCAATTGGCAGAAGTACTTCACCAGCCGCCCCGAACCTCTGACGGCAGAGGAAGCACGGGAATATCTTGACACGGTCAGCGGTGTATCCCTCGGATCCGACGCATTCTTCCCGTTCGGTGACAATATTGAGAGGGCGAAGAGAAGCGGCGTATCCTACGTTGCCGAACCCGGTGGATCGGTACGTGACGATGCGGTTATAGAAACGGCAGATAAGTACGGTATGTGCGTCGCGTTTACCGGAATGCGTCTTTTCCATCACTGATATCCGTTACGAGAGGCACAGAATATGAAGATAATGGTTGTAGGTGGCGGCGGCAGAGAACACGCCATCATAAAGAAGCTGAAAGAAAATAAATCGGTCACCGAAATATACGCCCTTCCGGGCAATGGAGGAATGACGGGCGACTGCATTCCCGTACCGATAGGAGCAAAGGATATTGATGCTATTGTAGCCTTTGCTGTAGAAAAGAAAATCGACTATGCGGTGGTTGCTCCCGACGATCCTCTCGTGCTTGGCTGTGTTGACAGGCTGGAGGAGGTGGGTATATCCTCGTTCGGACCGAAAAAATGCGCCGCTATCATAGAGGGCAGTAAGGTGTTCTCTAAGAACTTAATGAAAAAATACGGAATCCCCACCGCGCGCTACGAGGTGTTTGATTCCGCGTCCGATGCTCTCCGCTACGTTGAGGATTGTCCTATCCCCACCGTTATCAAGGCTGATGGTCTTGCTCTCGGCAAGGGAGTAATTATAGCAACGGACAGAGAGATGGCGCGCGATGCCGTCCGTTCCATTATGGAGGACAGAAAGTTCGGCGAAAGCGGATCCCGTATAGTAGTTGAGGAGTTCCTTACCGGACCTGAGGTATCCGTGCTTTGCTTCACGGACGGAAAGAGCATCAAGCCTATGGTATCGTCGATGGACCACAAGCGTGCTCTTGACGGTGACGAGGGCCTTAATACCGGCGGTATGGGTACGGTAGCTCCGAATCCTTATTACACAGACGCTATAGCGGACAAGTGTATGGAAGAGATCTTTATCCCAACCGTTCGCGCTATGTGTCGCGAGGGACGGGAGTTCAGAGGTTGTCTGTATTTTGGACTTATGCTCACGCCTGACGGACCTAAGGTCATAGAGTACAACTGCCGCTTTGGCGATCCGGAAACGCAGGTTGTGCTTCCTCTTCTTGAGTCTGATCTCTTGGAGATTATGATGTCAACGACGAATCAAACTCTCGATAAATGTGAAGTTAAGTTTTCAAATGGCGCGGCTTGTTGCGTTATTATGGCATCTAATGGATATCCGGAAGCCTATGAAAAAGGATACGAAATTACAATTCCCGATGACGTGGCAGACTCTGTTTACGTAGCCGGAGCTTCGCTGTCCGACGGCAAGCTTCTGACAAACGGCGGACGTGTTCTCGGAGTTGTCGGAAGAGCTGATACTCTCGGCGAGGCAATTGACGTCGCGTACAGTCGCGTAGATCGGGTAAAGTTTGGAAACGCCTTCTGGCGCCGCGATATAGGCAAAAGAGCAATGAAAGCATTGGAGGACGGTCAATAATGGTATATCGCATATACGTTGAAAAGAAAGAGGGACTTGATCACGAGGCGCAGGCCCTTTGCTCCGAGATCAAGACGTTTCTCGGTATAGACTCTGTGGAGCGAGTCAGAATTTTGAATCGCTACGATGCGGAGAATATTACTCAGGAGCTGTTTGACTATGCTGTTCAAACGGTATTTTCAGAGCCTCAGCTTGACACGGTTTACCGTAATGTAGAAAATGACGGTGCAACCGTATTTGCAACCGAGTATCTTCCCGGCCAGTTTGATCAGAGAGCCGATAGTGCCGCTCAGTGCATACAGCTTATCTCCCATGGAGAGAAGCCTACCGTTGCAAGTGCAAAAATATATATGCTCTACGGCAGACTCTCACGCGATGATCTGAATAGAATTAAAAAGCACGTTATCAATCCCGTCGAAGCGAGAGAAGCCTCCCTCGCTCCTCGCGATACCCTTGCGGGCGAGTACTCAGTGCCCACCGAGGTCAAGGTGCTTCGGGACTTCCTGGAGCTTGATGATGCAGGGCTTGCCGCAATGATATCCGATATGGGTCTTGCGATGGATCTTGACGATATCAGATTTTGTCAGAGCTATTTTAGAACCGAGGGACGTGCGCCTACCGTGACGGAGATCAAAATGATAGACACCTATTGGTCCGATCATTGCCGTCATACCACCTTCCTTACTACCATTGATAAAATCACCTTTGAGGACGAGCTTATTCAGCGCACCTACGAGGAATATCTCGCGTCCAGAAAATATCTTGACCGTACCAAGCCACAGAATCTTATGGATATTGGTACTATTGCCGCAAAATGTCTTAAGAAAGCAGGAAAACTGCAGGGTCTTGACGAATCTGAGGAGATCAACGCCTGCACAGTAAAGATCACCGTGGACGTTGACGGTACTCCTGAGCCTTGGCTTCTTCTGTTTAAGAACGAAACTCATAATCATCCTACTGAGATTGAGCCCTTTGGTGGAGCCGCGACCTGTATAGGAGGTGCTATACGCGATCCTCTTTCCGGCAGATCGTACGTGTACGCCGCTATGCGTCTTACCGGTGCGGCTGATCCCACGAAGCCTCTTTCCGAAACTCTCGCGGGCAAGCTTCCCCAGCGTAAGATCGTTACGACCGCGGCGGCAGGATATTCGTCCTACGGTAACCAGATAGGACTTGCGACCGGCATCGTTGATGAGATCTATCACGACGGATACGCCGCCAAGCATATGGAGGTCGGAGCGGTTATAGCCGCTGCTCCTGCGGCAAATGTCAGACGTGAAGTTCCGGCTCCGGGAGATATTGTGGTCCTTCTCGGCGGCAGAACCGGCAGAGACGGCTGCGGAGGCGCTACCGGTTCCTCAAAATCACATAATCTTCAGTCACTTGAAAGCTGCGGAGCGGAGGTACAGAAGGGTAATGCGCCTGAGGAAAGAAAGCTTCAGCGTCTTTTCAGAAATCCCAAGGTTTCCTCTATGATCAAGCGTTGCAACGACTTCGGAGCGG
This sequence comes from Eubacteriales bacterium, assembly GCA_045657485.1. Taxonomy (GTDB): domain Bacteria; phylum Bacillota; class Clostridia; order Oscillospirales; family CAG-272; genus UBA1740. Next base: position 21,896 of record JAZOTE010000132.1, on the reverse strand, counting down.
GCGGTGTTTCCGTTGCGATCGGAGAGCTGGCTGACGGACTTGATATAGACCTTAACGCAGTGCCTAAAAAATATGACGGACTTGACGGAACAGAGCTTGCGATCAGCGAATCTCAGGAGCGTATGGCTGTTGTTATAGAGTCAAAGAACCGTAAAAAATTCCTGGATCTCGCTATGACGGAGAACCTTGAGGCAACGGTTGTTGCTAAGGTAAAGGCAGATCCCAGACTCACGATGAAATGGAATGGAAAGACTATAGTTGACATCAGCCGCGAGTTCTTGAATTCCAACGGAGCGGAGAAGCATATTACGATAAACGCCGCACCCGTGTGCGATTATTCTAAGGAAATGCCGCTCAGCTTCGCCGACGGAATGAAGAGTGTTGCCGGCGGCTTGAACACCTGCTCAAAGCGCGGACTGTCAGAGAGATTTGACAGCACCATCGGCGCAGGTACGGTGCTTATGCCATTTGGCGGCAAGTATCAGCGTACGCCTATTCAGGCAATGGTGCATAAGATATCCGTAGAGAAGGGACACACCGATCTCGCCTCTTATATGTCCTGGGGATATAACCCCGATCTGTCCTCGAAGAGCCCATACCACGGCGCGTATCTTGCCGTAGTTGAATCCGTCAGCAAGCTTATCGCTACGGGTGCTGAGTACAAGGACGTATATCTTACCTTCCAGGAGTACTTCGAGAAGCCCGGCAAGGATCCATCCCGTTGGGGCAAGCCTCTCTCCGCGCTTCTTGGCGCGTATAAAGCACAGATGGAGCTTGGAATTGCTGCCATAGGCGGCAAGGATTCTATGAGCGGCAGCTTTGAGAAGCTTGACGTTCCGCCTACTCTCATATCATTTGCGGTTACAACCGATCCCGCATCCTGCGCCGTTTCGCCGGAATTTAAGAAGGCGGGGAATAAGCTCGTGCTTGTTTCACCGGAGTATAATTCCGACGGTCTTCCCGACACGGACAGCCTTCTTGAAACCTACCGTACAGTTACCTCGCTTATGCGTGATGGAAAAGTACATTCCGCGTACACCGTTGCATACGGCGGCATAGCTGAGGCTGTGCTTAAGATGAGCCTCGGAAACGGCTTCGGATTTACCTTTGATCCTGATATTACGCTTTCCGATATGTTTGGTTACAAGTACGGCTCGTTCTTGCTTGAGGTTGCCGAAACGGAGAGAATAGGAGATCCCATTGGTGTGATCACCGAAAACGCCGAATTTATCTGGAACGGTGAGAAGCTCGACGCGGATGCGATTATAAGCCTTTATGAAGATAAGCTTGAATCTGTTTACCCTTGCAATATAGGCTTTGATGCGGAGAAGCCGAAGACCGTATCCAGCAAACCTCGCGAGAGAGTTGCTCCGAGCGTTTCTGTGGCAAAGCCCCGCGTTCTTATTCCCGTATTCCCGGGTACGAACTGCGAGTACGATTCGGCGAAAGCAGTTATGGATGCAGGTGCTGAGGCTGAGATATTCGTCATAAACAATCTCACAGCCGACGGCATTAAGCGTTCTGCGGAAACCTTCGCTGAAAAGATCAAGGCATCTCAGGCAATATTTATCCCCGGTGGATTCTCCGGCGGTGACGAGCCTGACGGATCCGGCAAATTCATCACCGCGTTCTTCCGCGGAGAGATAGTAAAGAACGCCGTAGGCGAGCTTCTCGACTCACGCGAAGGACTTATGTGCGGTATCTGTAACGGATTCCAAGCGCTTATCAAGCTTGGTCTGCTGCCTTACGGTAAGATCATAGATACTGACGAGAAATGTCCCACTCTTACGTTCAACAACATTTCACGTCACCAGTCCAAGATAGTCAGAACGCGTATTGCGTCCAATATGTCACCCTGGCTCTCTCTTTGCGAGGTGGGTGAGATATATAACGTTCCGATCTCTCACGGCGAGGGTAAATTTATAGCGACCGACAAGGTGATCCGTCAGCTCATCAAGAACGCGCAGATCGCTACCCAGTACGTCGATATGGACGGAAATGCGACTTACGATATCGACTATAACCCCAACGGCTCCACTCTGGCAATCGAGGGTATAACCTCTCCCGACGGCCGCGTATTCGGCAAGATGGGACACTCCGAACGTATCGGAAAGGACCTTTACCGCAACGTTCTGGGAGAGTACGATATTAAAATGTTCGCCGCAATGGTTAAATATTTCAAGGGTTGATCCTTAAAACCTTAGAGGACCGGGCAGACTGTAAAAGGTCGCCCGGTCCTTTTTTCGTGCTTTTTCAGGGGGGTGTTGGGCGGCGTTTTAAATTGGTTTTGCGTTCTCTGCATTCGTGCGACCTCATTCGCGAGAAAATTACTAAAAAATATCTAAAAAAGTTTTGGTATTATTGTTGACATCTACATAATTTCGTGATATTATTTTTTTGAAAATTCGGCATTGGCTTAGCCTTGTGCTGTAAAAAATACATGGTTTATCTGTAACCGACAAGGATGTTTATTATGTGGGTTTATTATTTAATGTTGATCGGCGCAATGCTGCTGTTTTCGATCCAATTCGTATTCAATAAGTGCTATCAGAAAAGACTCGGATCAACTCTCTTTTATTCAATGATATTCAGCGCTGTCGCCGCCGCCGTGTCTGTTCCGTATTTTATCGCAATTAACGGCGGAAAGATAGAGTACACGCCCTTTTCTTTGCTGATTGCAATTCTGTATGCCGTTGACGTTCTCGCGTGCGGAGTATTCGGTGCTAAAACACTCTCACGGGCAAATCTTTCCGTGTATTCCCTCTTTATGATGCTCGGCGGTATGCTTATTCCGTTTCTGTACGGATTTACTCTGGGTGAAAAAATGACTTTGCTTAAGGGTGTAGCCATGGCGTTTGTTTTGGCATCTATGCTCTTCACTCTTAAAAAGGAAGATGATAAACGCGCGGATTGGTTTACCATCGTCTGCTATGTGGCTATATTCGTGACGAACGGTGTGACGGGTATGCTTACGTTTGTGCATCAGCGTGCAGAGGCACCTACGGTAAGCTCGTCGGGATTTCTCATTCTGTGGAACGTCGCCAAAATGGTTATTGCCGTTCTCGTAATAATAGGCTTTATTGCTTACGCAAAGCTGAAGGATCCTTCGGTCGTTAAGGTGCAGGGCGCATCTACCGATGGGAAAAAGGGAGGAGCAACTTCGAACTTTATCATCACCGCTTTGATCATTGTCGGATTCGCAGTCGTTCACGGTACCGCATCTCTGCTCTCTACCGAGACTGCATTGTACATAGATGCGGGAGTACAGTCCACCATATGTACCGGAGGTTGCATTCTGATGTCGGCGATTTTCGGTATGATCTTTGGAGAAAAGATCACGAAAAAGACGGTGCTGACTGTTGTTTGCGCGCTTATCGGTACAGTTCTTATGATGCTTTAATTTAACACGGCATAGGGTTAATTTAACAAAACACACTTTTATCATAAAACGGGGGTGTTGATTTGAAGGAAAAATATTACCTTGCCGCAGACGGTGGAGGAAGTAAGCTTCAGGTGGTTCTCTATGACGAATGCTATAACGTCATTCGGGATTCGAGGGTTGCGGGTGTCAATACACTTTTCAAGCCGATATCCGACGTCAGACGCAACGTAAACGGTATGATGGAGGAGCTTTTATCCGGGCTTAACGGCGAGATAGTAGGCGCGGATATTTCCATGCTCGGTGCTGTTGACGTTGTGACCGATGCGCTTAAAACTCACAATTGCGCGGTAGATATCAATTTGATTGCAGAGCCGCTTACAGGACTTTTTGCCTCGTTCAGAACGGGCGGAATAGTAGCCTTGTCAGGTACCGGGTCCGACGTGTTCTTTATTAAGGATGGAAACGTTCTGACTACGGTTGGCGGATGGGGGCCTCTTCTCGGTGACGAGGGAAGTGGTTACGATATAGGTCTTCGTGCCCTTCGTGCGGCGATATATTCTGAGGACGGCAGGGGCGAAAAAACCGCGCTTCAGGATATGATCATGGAAAAGTGGGGACTGTCGGAATTGTGGGATATCGTGACACGCCTGGCTGGTAATCCCGATGCAAGGCATGTGGTAGCATCCGTTGCAGCAATATGCTCCGAGGCGGCACACTCAGGCGATACCGTTGCTCTCGGCATATACGAAAGGGCAGCGAGAGATATGTTTTTGGCGGTGAAAACTGCCGCAAATCGTCATCTTGACGAGTGGGACGGCTCCGTCACCGTTATGGGCGGAGCATGGAAGGGTCATCCGAGTATGCTCGAGTCGTTCACCGCTCTTATAAAGTCTGCCTATCCTGCGGCTGTTGTTTATCATCCCGTTTTTGAGCCCGTTATAGGATGCGCGGTTTACCGCGCCGTTAAATCGGGCAAAAGCGTCTCCGACGTCAGAGAAGCTATGATTTCGGGATTTTCAAAATTTCTTTACAGTTAATATAATCCGGAGGTGTTTTTTTATGTCTGTTATAGGTGAATATTATAAACGCATAGATGAAATAATGGGCGAGGTGTTTTCCGCAGAGGCGGAAAATATGGAGCTTGCGGCACGTGAGCTTGCCGCCGCAAACGAGGAGGGCAGATCCATTTTCGGCTTTGGATGCAATCATGCAGGGCTGATAACCTTAGAGCTTTTCTATCGTACCGGTGGAATGGTAACTGTGAACCCTATCCGAGCACCCGGAATGATGCTCGAGCTTTCCCCTCCCACAATGACCAGCGAGATGGAGCGCATTCCCGGATACGGCAGGATCATTCTGAATAACGAGTCCTGTAAGGCAGGCGACGTGCTTATAATTCACTCGGTTTCCGGGCGCAACGCAGTAACCATAGATATGGCACAGTGCGCCAGAGAAAAGGGAATGACCGTAATCGTACTCACAAATATGAATACTGCAACCTCCGTCACGTCCCGTCATCCGTCGGGCAAAATGCTTCACGATTTTGCCTCTATTCTAATAGACAATCACGGCGATCACGGCGACGCTACCGTAAAGCTTGATGGCTTTGAGCAAAAGCTTGCTTCCTCCTCTACCGTAATAGGCGCTGCTATACTTAACGCGATAACAGCCCGTGCGTCGGAGATTTTGTGGGAGCGCGGAATTAAACCGCCGGTGTTTATGAGCGGAAATATCGACGGAGGCGACGCTTACAACAAGGCGGTTATTGCCGAGCATAAGGATAACATTTTCTATATGTAAAAACCTTATTAACAAAAAGGAGAAAACGATATGCTGATAGACAGATATCACGAGGCGGTCGATAACCTTTTAAAGACTGTCAGGGAAACTCAGCGAGAAAATATAATCAAGGCGGGAGAGATAGTTGCCGAGGCGGTAGAGAAGGGTCACAAAATATATCTTGGACGCATAGTTCATTATATGGAAATGGATTTGATATACCGTGGGGGCGGCCCGATCTTCTACAAGGAATACAAGGAGGGGGAGACTGAGCTTAAGGCGGGCGACGTTTTGTTCGTTTCTTCCGTATCGGGCAGATCAAAGGCAACGGTCGATCTTGCCTGGAGCGCAATGGAGAAGGGAGTTAACGTTATAGCTCTCACCTCTATGAGCTATGCAACACAGGTTGACCCTGTACACGAATCGGGCAAGAAGCTTTACGAGTTCGTAACTCTGACTTTAGATAACTGCGCACCCGCCGCAGAAGCAATGCTTGAGGTAGATGGTATAGAAGCGCGCTTTTCTGCCGCGTCGGGAATTGCATCCGATTACATAATGTGGAGTCTTACCTCTGTATGCATAGAAAAGATGCTGAATGACGGTTACACACCCGGCATACTTAAAAGCGCTAATTTCCCCGGTGGAAACGATTACAACAAGACGGTAATAGAGCCTCATTACGACCGGTACGGTTGGTGAGGAAAGTCAAAAAGGCACACGGCGGTGCGAGTTGTTTTTGCCGTGTGCTTTTTTTGCGAGGATGAATTTGTCAATTAAAAATGCGATAACGGTTTTGTATACTGGTGTTTTACAGAAAATACGCGATTTTTTATCATCATTCTTTGTTTTTTTATATTTTCAGTCATTTTCCTGTTGACTTTTTCCTCTTTCAATGGTAAAATATACGTTGTATGAAAGAGGTAGAAAAATGCAGATAAACAGAGAATTGTTTGAAAAAACGCCGGTGCCGCGAGCGCTCGCAACATTGGCTATACCCAGTATTATCAGTCAGCTGATAACGATGATTTATAATATTGCCGATGCTATATTCATAGGAATGGCAAATGATCCGTCCAAGACAGCCGCAGCTTCGCTTTCATTTGTGCTTGTTTTTGCGATGACATGCTTTGGAAACCTGTTCGGCGTGGGCGGCGGCAGCTTAATATCCAGACTCCTCGGTGAGAGGAAAGATCAGGACGCGGCAAGCGTTTCATCATTCTCAATTTGGGGATCTGTAGCTTGCTCACTCGTGTATTCGCTTCTGACTCTTGCCTTTATGGAGCCTCTTATGCGGCTTCTCGGCGCAACTGACGGCTCTGTCGGATACGCTATGGATTACGCCTTTTACGTTATAGTTTTGGGCGCGGTTCCGGCTACGGTTTCGATGACTATGGCGAATCTTCTGCGCAGCGAGGGCAGGGCAAATTACGCGAGCTTCGGTCTGGGTATGGGCGGTGTCCTGAATATCATTCTCGACCCGCTCTTTATGTTTGTGATACTTGAGCCGGGCAATGAGGTTAAGGGCGCAGCTATTGCCACGATGCTCTCAAACGTAGTGGTTCTGATATTCTTCATCGCAGTGTTCTTCTTCATTCGCGGTAAGACGGTGCTGTCTATGTCACTCAAGAGAGCTATTCCGCAGAAACGGTATATTTCCTCTGTATTTTCCGTAGGATTTCCATCGGCGCTTAGCTCGTTTTTCGCTTGCATCTCGAATATGATAATAAATAATCTTGCTTCATCATATAGCGTCCTATACGGTGACGTACCCGTAGCGGCTATAGGAATTGCCAAAAAGATCGATATGCTTCCGATGAATGTGAGCATCGGTCTTTGCCAGGGTATGATGCCCCTGGTCGCGTATAATTATTCCGCAGGAAACTACAAGCGAATGGACGGTTTTTCACGGGCGGCGCGTAACACGGGTATAGGCTTTGCGGCTTTTTGCATCATTTTATTCGAATTTTTCGGTGGCTTGATCGTCAGACTGTTTATAGGTGATGCCGCTACTGTTGAAATGGGAACGTCCTTCCTGTCAATTTTGTGTCTTTCCGTACCGCTTCTTATTATTAACGTTCAGATCAGCTTCACGTTTCAGGCTATGGGAATGGGTAAGGAATCCTTGCTTCTCTCATCGTTAAGGCAGGGACTTGTGCATATACCGCTTCTCTTCGTAATGAACGCCGTTTTTGGACTTTACGGTATAGTCTGGACACAACTCGTTTCGGACGGACTTACCTGTATGGTATCTCTTTGGTTTTATATTCGTTCGTATAAGAAGCTTATGGGCGGAGATATACCGGTGCTAACCGACGAATAAAATACAAAATAGACGACCCGTGTCGAGTATTTCGCACGAATCGTCTATTTTTTTGTAAACTGTAAATTACATAAATTCTATGGAAACGTCGGGAAATGAGTAGTCTTGATTACATAGATCATATAGAAACGTCGGGAAATTTGCAGCCTTTGTTGCATAAATTCTATGGAAACGGCGGGAAATTTGCAGTCTTTATGCCTTTTCGCTGATTTCTTTATCTATCTCGCACAGTCTGTTGTATTTTGCCAGTCTTTCGCTTCTTGCCGGAGCACCGGATTTTATATACGGTGTACCGAGTCCAACGGCGAGATCAGCAATAAAAGCATCCTCTGTCTCGCCTGATCTGTGCGACATAATGGTTCTGTACCCGTTTTCCTTTCCCATTCTTACGACTGCGTATGCCTCAGTGAGAGTTCCTATCTGATTTGGCTTTATCAGTATTCCGTTTCCGAGCCCCATTTCAAATCCAATACGCAGTCTGTGTTCATTTGTAACGAACAGATCATCTCCTATCAGAGCGACCCGTTTGCCAAGTCGGTGGGTAATAATCTGCCACCCTTCGAGGTCTTCTTCTCCTGCGCCGTCTTCTATTGATATGATCGGGTATTTTTCGATCAGACCTTCGTAGTAGTCACATAGATCCCGTGCGGTCATACTTACGTCAGCTTTAGGCAATCTGTATTTGCCGTCCTGCCACCACTCGCTTGACGCAACGTCAAGTCCCAGCTTGATTTCGTCGTCGGTATATCCTGCGTCTTCTATAGCCTGCATAATAAGTTTGAGTGCTTCCTCGCTGCTTTCAAAATTCGGGGCGTAGCCACCCTCGTCACCAACGGTTGTGGAGTATCCCTTTTTCTTAAGTTCTTTTCCGAGTGTTTTGTATATTTCCGCTGATTTTCTGAGCTTATCCGCAAATGATATATCCCCTACGGGTATGATCATAAACTCCTGTATATCTAGGTTGTTTGACGCGTGCGCTCCTCCGTTTATTATATTCAGCATAGGCGTTGGAATTTGATTGCAGAAGCACCCACCTATATAGCTATAGAGGGGAATACCTAGATGATTTGCGCCTGCTTTTGCTACCGCTACCGATACGGCAAGTATGGCGTTTGCTCCTAGGTTTTCCTTATTTTCAGTACCGTCAAGCTTAATAAGCGTGCCGTCTATCAGCGATTGGTCGGCTTTCATACTTACTATAGTTTCACGTATGCTTCCGTTAACGCTTCCGACAGCGGAAAGCACCCCTTTACCGAGATATCTGTTCATATCTCCGTCCCGTTTTTCGTGCGCCTCGTATTTGCCGACGGAAGCGCCGGACGGAATCTTAGCGACGCCAACAGCTCCGCTTTCTAAAATAACCGTAGCCTCGACCGTAGGCTCTCCACGCGAGTCGAGCACCTCTCTTGCGAAAACTTCCTTGATCTTCATATGCGTCCTCCTTTTTAACATTTTTCCACCGTTCAGATTTTTTATACCAAACCGCTAAATAAACAGGTTAAACCCAACCCGTGTATAAAAAAATGCGCAAATTTATCAAAAAGAGGCTGTGTTACCCCGGATAAAAAATGCAAATATAAAAACGGCTGATGAAGTACATCAGCCGTTACAAATTATTTATCGGTAAATTTATCTATCGCATCCACGACCGCGGAGTAGGTATAGAGAGAACCCAGGCAAAATACCGGTTTCCCCTCCTTCGCGGCTCTTTCAATCGCGAGTCGTACAGCATCCTCCACGCTCTTCGCAGGCGTAGCGTCAACACCGATTTTTGATAGCACTGACGCATAGTCGGCGGCGGAAAGAGCTCTGGGATTTTCGGGGGTGATCGTATAGGCGGAGGAGGCAACACTGCTTATACTGCGGGCTACGGCGTTGTAGTCCTTATCTGCCAGAACACCTGTTATCGCTACGATCTTTTCCTCAGGGTAGTATTCCTTGATGCCTTCTATCGCCGCTTCGATACCCTCCGGATTGTGCGCTCCGTCAAATATCACGGTGGGTTCTTTGCGTATTATTTCAAATCTTGCGCGCCATTTTGCACTATTCATACCTCTGTACACCGCACCCGTGTCGATATTTAAGCTTCCTGAGCGCAGAATATTTATAGCCTCCAAAACGCACGCAGCGTTATTTACCTGATACGTTCCGAGTAGAGAGATCTCAACGTCTGCAAAATCTCCATATGAGAGCTTTCCGCCGGAAAGACTCAGGGACGTGTCACGAATTTTACCGTGATCTACGGTATAAAAGGGCGATTTTCGTTCGGCTGCCACTTTCTTTATAACGTCTTCTGCCTTTTTGTCTTTGCCACCGTAAAGCACGGGACTTCCGCTTTTAATAATTCCTGCCTTTTCGAAAGCGATCTCCTCTACCGTATTACCTAACAGCGCGGTATGGTCTAATGAAATGCCGGTTATTATAGAGAGCAGGGGCGTGTCAATAATATTTGTTGAATCAAACCGTCCGCCAAGACCTACCTCAAGCACGACCACGTCGCATCTTCTTTCCCAAAAGTACTGCATCGCTATGGCGGTTATCAGCTCGAACTCCGTGGGTCTGTCTGTCATCTCTTCTACTATCGGAACCATCTCTTCCGTGAGTCGCGCTAAATCCGCATCCGGTATCGGTTCGCCGTCTATTGCTATTCTTTCATTAAACCGATATATGTAGGGAGAGGTATAAAGTCCTACTCTGTATCCCGACTCTTTCAGTACCTGCGCAAGCATACAGGAGGTTGACCCCTTTCCGTTAGTTCCGCCTATATGGATGAATTTCAGCTTTCGCTCAGGATTGCCGATGGCGGAGCATAGCGCGCTTATCCGGTCCAGGCCCGGCTTGCAGAACGTGGAATTTACACCGTGTATATATTCAAGTGCTTCACTGTACGTCATTTCCGTTCACCTCAAAGCTGTCGATAAGCCGTCTGATGCTGTTTCGGCGATATAGCAACGACATCATCATTATTTCCACAGACGCTATTATCAAGTATAGCGGTATTCTAATCAGAACAAGCCATTGATAGAATTGAAAAAGACCGATAGATTTAATGATCATTGATCCGATCAGATGGGACAGTCCGCCTGCGACGATAAACTGACGGGTACCCTTTTTCTTTACCAAGTATCGCGTCGTAAGACCGCTGACTACTCCTATGACGGTGGCGCCGAGAGTTACGATCAGATTAGGCGGATACACCTGACTAGACAGCAGATAGCTGAGCAGATCGGAGCACGCGCCTACGAGTCCGCCGACGATAGGACCGAACGTAACGCCCGACAAAATTATCGGTAGGTTCTCGAACGTTATCCGCAAAACTCCGTTTCCAAAATTCAAAACCGTCTTGCAGAAAATACCTATTACGACGCTCATTGCCGTCAGCATAGCAGCCACGGCGAGTTGCCGAATTGTGATCTTCAGTTTTTTCGTTTGCATAAAAAAATACCTCCATATACAGATTTACATCTCCGTACCATGGGGTATAGGCGATTTACGCTTGACTCGTATGGCAACAGTGGGATGCGAAAAATACACCGCAGGCATAAGCCATTCGTCCGTATGACAACTCCCCGTCCACACGGCACTGAACGCGTATTTTTCTACTCTGTTAACGTATGTGTAGAGTATATCACAAACTCCGGCTTATTTCAAGTATTATAGCAAAAAAATCCTTCTTTTATTACAAAAAATTCGAACCGGCGCAAAAATTCACAAAAAAACAATAGCTGAAATCTTAAAATTTCATTAGAATTACAAATTTGATAAAATTTTGGCAATCCTATTGTATAACAAAAAATTTTGTGTTATAATAGACAATGGTAAAGAAGGGCGTATAGTCCCTCGTAAACGATGCTTATTAAATTTTTATATTTTGGAGGATTATCACAATGGCAAACGTAAAGGTTGCAATCAACGGCTTTGGCCGTATCGGACGTCTCGCGTTCAGACAGATGTTTGGCGCAAAGGGCTACACCGTAGTCGCTATCAACGACCTCACCAAGCCCTCTATGCTCGCTCACCTTCTTAAGTACGACACAGCTCAGGGTCGCTACGACGGTCACACTGTTGAGGCTGACGACGAGGCAGGTACTATCACCGTAGACGGCAAGACCATCAAGATCTACGCTGAGAAGGATGCTGCAAACTGCCCCTGGAAGAAGAACAAGGTTGACGTTGTTCTTGAGTGCACCGGCTTCTACTGCTCCAAGGAGAAGTCTATGGCTCACATCAAGGCAGGCGCGAAGAAGGTTGTTATCTCTGCTCCCGCAGGCAACGATCTCAAGACCATCGTTTATAGCGTAAACGAAAACACTCTCACCGCAGACGATCAGATTATTTCCGCTGCATCCTGCACCACTAACTGCCTTGCTCCTATGGCAAAGGCTCTTAACGACTTCGCTCCCATCCAGTCCGGTATTATGACCACCGTTCACGCATACACCGGTGACCAGATGATCCTTGACGGTCCTCACAGAAAGGGCGACCTCAGACGTGCACGCGCAGGCGCGCAGAACATCGTTCCCAACTCTACCGGCGCTGCAAAGGCAATCGGTCTTGTTATTCCTGAGCTCAACGGCAAGCTTATCGGCTCCGCTCAGAGAGTTCCCACCTGCACCGGTTCTACCACTATTCTCGTAGCGGTTGTCAAGGGTAAGGACGTAACCAAGGAAGCTATCAACGCAGCTATGAAGGCAGCAGCTAACGAGTCCTACGGCTACAACGAGGATCAGATCGTTTCTTCCGACGTTATCGGTATGAGATACGGTTCTCTCTTCGATGCTACTCAGACTATGGTTGCAAAGATCGACGACGATACCTATCAGGTACAGGTAGTTTCTTGGTACGATAACGAGAATTCCTACACCAGCCAGATGGTACGTACTATCAAGTACTTCGCAGAGCTTGCGTAAGATTACTTCGTAGCTTTTGAATATAATGCGCGCCCATGGGATCGACGTATATGTATACGTCTTCACCTATTGGGCGCGTATTCTATTTCAAAATCTACTTTGTCCTCTTACGCAATCTGCGCTTGCGTAAGATTATTTCGTAGCTTTTGAATATAATGCGCGCATATGGGATCGACGTATATGTATACGTCTTCACCTATTGGGCGCGTATTTTATCTAGATGGCGTAAAGGAAACGACAGGAATAGATCTTGCATCCATTATTGCAGGCTTTGCGGGAGGCAAGGCTGCTATAGCATCAGAGGATAATAAATCCGAGTAAAATTAAAATAATCGCAAAGCAAAAGAGGACGGAGAGTAAAACGCTCTCCGTCCTCGTTATAAATAAAAAGCGGGTCATTTTCTTAAAAGTAAGCTCTCCGTCCTCGTTATAAATAAAAAGCGGATAATCTTTTTGAAAGTAAATTATTGTTGTCAAAATTGCGGATATTATACAATTTTAGTAACCGTAAGCACGCCGTCAGACACCTTAAATGAAATTTCCATATCTGAAAATTTCATACCGTATTCATTTTCTCCGTCCGTCTTGTACTGAGGCCTTGGATCACCCTCCAGTACGGTGATGAGCGAGTCGCGCTTGTTCTTCGGCACCCTCTCCATCAGCTCGTCGGGTATTATGACCATCAGCTTGTAGTCCCGAACCTCGTCGGAAAAACCGCCCTCAGCATCGGGGTGGCTGTCGGTATACGCAAGATATGGCTTTATATCATATATTGGCGTGCCGTCCAGAATATCCGCTCCGGATACAATCAGCACGTCACCCTCGTCTGCGGTATGCTCAATGCCGATAAGTCGAACTGAGGAAAGTCCTATTGGATTCGGTCTGTAGGGCGATCTAGTAGCGAAAACACCTACCCGCCTATTTCCGCCCAGCCTCGGCGGTCTTACCGTTGGCGACCAGCTATCGCGCTTTGCCTCGGAAAATTCCCACAGTAGCCAAAGATGCGAATACCCCTCGATGCCTCGCAGTGCCTCAGGCACTCTGTATTCGGGCAAAAACACTACACGCCCCACGGTGTTTTCGGCAATTCCACTCTGTCGCGGTATTCCGAACTTTTCCTTAAAATCAGTATATATTTTGGCTATGATCTTCATTTATCCTTGCCTGCCTTTTTGTTCTGAGGGTTGTACCCTCGGTTTTCTTGCGCGGTAGCGATGAACACCACGCCGGGTAGCTTTTTCGCACAGTAGAATACCGCGCGCCCGTAACCTTTTGCCGTACGGTAGCGACAGTACCGCGCTCGGTCAGCTTAACGTTTATTTTTCCTACATATATTATACAATAAAAAAACGGGCGGCTCAATACCTTTTCGGTAAAAAGCCGCCCTGAATATTAAACTTTGTATGCTGCTTTGAAATTAAGCTGCGGGAATGTAGTATGCGTATTTGTTTTCGCCGTCAACTACTGCATAGCTTCCGTTACCGGTAACTACGGTGTAGCTTCCGTCGGGATTATAGGTAGCTTCGCCGGATATGCTGCCGCCATTGTCGTATTCGAAGCTGTTCTCACCGTTTTCGGGAATAGAGGGCTTTATAACAATGCTTCCGCCGCCAAAGTCGCCGTTCAGCGAGCCATTGCTGTAGATGCGGTTAATGAGATCGTTAAAAGCATCCTGAATGTCGTAAACGTCCTCTCTGAACTGAACGTTCAGCATTGCCTCGTAGAGTGCCTCGTAATCGGCAATGTAATCGGAAACGTCATATCTTGCGGATACGTCAGCCCATCTTGCTTCCATATTCTGAAGACGTGACATTTTGTCCTCTTCGGTCAAGAGAGTCTTGAGAGAGTTGTCTTCGAGAATTACCCAGTAGCCGCCCATCTCCTCAAAGATGATAGTTTTGCCTTCAAGGTCGAGGTAAAGCTTGATGGTAACGTATCCCCAGTACTCCTTGTCCTCGATAGTACCCATCAGACCGCCGTAACGAACGAAATATTCGCCTGCTCCGTCGTACTCACCGATGAATATGAGCTGAAGCTCGCCATCTTCCATGGTGAAGGTATCGATCTCGTTGTCGGAGGGAATGTAAGCGTACATCATATCGCCGCTTAATCCGTAATAAACGTCTACACCGTCCATATTCAGCACGAGAATATCGTCAGTGTCGTAATAGTAGGAAACGTACTCGGTATTGGTATCACCGTAGGGGCTAAGCTGGTAAACGATAGCGTAGCCGTTGTCGTAAAGCTGTACGTAATCGATGAAGAAGCAATAGTCATCCTCACCCATAAGGTATTTGTTAAGAGGATCTGCGTTTTCAAAGTTGGGAACAACCATTATATTTACACCGCCGCCGTAGCTCATACCGTTGTACGTGCAGTTGTAGTTAATATAATAACGCTCGTCAATCATGTCTAAAATCTCGGGAAGCATGCTTGTATCAAACATGTCGGGAGTGAAATAAATGGTCTCTGTGCTGCCGTCTGAGAAGTGCGCTATAAGATAGCGATTCTCAAAAATGTAGTTCATAACGTAATCCGCAGAGTAGCCTGCAGGGATATAAACGGTGTCGTAGTCGTTGATCTCTATGTAGTTGATGTAAACGTCTTCTTCACCGTAGTTACCTTCAAATTGCTCGTATGCTTCTTTGAAAAGATAGTTCATCTTATCTCTGATCATTTCAATCTCGTCGAACGAGGAAGCACTCTTGAGCATGCTATGGAGCTGAGAGTATCTGGAAATATATATCTCTTTGAACTTATCACCGTAACGATTGCAGAATTCCTCAAACATATAGTCGAACTCTTCTGCAACATTCTTCTTGTATTCATCAAGTTCAGACTCACCGGGCTGATCAGGGGACTCTCCGCCGCCGTTATAGTCTATGATCGTACCGTTCTCATCGAAATGGATCACCATTCCTTCGAGAGTAACGACACCGTTATCAAGGTCAACGAAAGTAATAACGCCGACATGGTCATCACCCTCGCGGTATTCTGCGGGAGCGAAGTAAACAACGGGATATGCGCCTGCACCGTTGTAGTTAGGTGCGTAAATTGCAAAGGAAATGGGAATAAGATCAGGGTTGGATACGAAGATCGTGGGCTCATAATCGGGAACGAAGTAATCAGCGCCGCTCTCGTCGCAGCTGATCAGGAAATCGATTCCCATAATGGTTACTACGTAGCATCCAAGCTCCTCGTAATAGTAATAAGAAGCGTTGACGAAATCACCGTGCACGGAGTAGATATATGCTATGCCGTTTACGTAAAGCTCAATCTGGTCAAATCCCAGAGAGTGCTCGCGGTCATTGAAGATATATGCTCCGATAAGGTCGTCTTCAGAGGGCTTGTCGATATTGACCTCTATGTACGCATTAATGTAATCAGAGTAGTAATGAATACCGTCGTCATATATGAAGTGTACGTCGGCGTTAAAGCTATTATAAATTTCTCCGTAATTACCGTAGAGATCTACGTTTGCAGGGTAAACACGTACAAAATAGCCGTCGCTAAACTGGACTTCAACGTAATAGTTATTTAAAATAAACTCAACAACGTAATCGCTGCTTACGCCGCTTTCAATGTAAACCGTAGGATTGTAAATTAATACGTTGTTTATGTAGATATCACCGGGGTTATCCCAGCCACCGTTGAAATACTGATCAACCTCATCAAAGATTAGTCTCAGCTCTTCAACGATCCACTCTAACTCTCCGTAGGTTGTCGCGTTTTTGATATTTTCGTAATACTCATAGATACGAGCCTTGTACATTCTGGCGAATTCGTCACCGTACATTTTCTCGTATTCGCTATATTTTTCGTCTATATCCAAGAGCAAGGAATTTTTGTAATCTTCGAACTCATTAGAGGGGGAAGCGTTTTCGGAAATATGATCGAAGAGATCTGAAAGCTCCTCTGTGAGATAGTAGAATTCAGAGATATATGGAACGCTCTGCATTGCGTTCATAATGGAATAGTACTCTGCCTCGTAGGGGGTCAAGTCATAGTACTTTGAAAGCTCTTTCCAGGACTGCTGCAACATCTCGATATAACCGGCCAACATTTCCTCGGGAATCAGTACATCAAGGTTGCCGTCAACGATTGCTAAGGTGAATTCGAGAGCGGGGCAATCGAGAGTCATAGTCTCGGGATCAAAGTACATTACGATAGAGAGATACTTAATCAAAACTTCTTCGGTTTCGTAGTTACGATACTCCTGACCGAAGTGTACGAATACGTCACCTGCTACGTTTGCGTCGCCGTATACACGGATCGTAAGCTCAAGCTCACCGTCAAAGATTAAGCTGTACTCGCCGATGAAATCACCGGGAGAATAGAGTGACATTTTGCTGCTTTCGTTATCTAAGCCAAAGTAAACGTCAACGCCGTCGTAATTTAAAACGAGAACGTCATCAGCAAAGAAGTAGTACTCAAGATACTCGACGTAATCGTCAATATAAGCTTTTGCAATTCCGTTGCTGTAAAGCTCAACGGCCCAGATCACGGATTCGGGACCTGATTTGTAGGATCTGATAAATTCCGCATCTTCCATATTGTATACGATGTCGAAGTATATGGAATGCTCGCCATAGTATCCGTCAAGCTCAATTCTTACGTTAACGTTGTAGTATTCACCTGCGTTCTCAAAAACGTAAGGAACATGATCGTATACGTAGAGCATATCGTGAGTTATAGGAAGGTTCTCATAGGTTCCATCGGAGTAGTAAACCGTAATTACACGGTTGTTCACAATATAATCGTAAACCATATCGAGATTGGAGCCTACGGGAATCTGGAGATCCTCATAGGGAGTTATCTCTATGTAATCGATCCATACGTCGCCGGGCTGGTCGCCCATATTGCTTGCGATCTCCTTGAGTATCTCAACGCAATTATTATAGTAGTTGTCGATTTCCTCAAAGCTCTGGGCGATGCTGATGTTATCCCATGCTTCACGGTAATAAGCCTCTGCCTTGTAGTAGAAGTCTGTACCAAGCTTGTTAGTGAGATCGTTGAATATATTGCTTAATTTATCGAGAACTTCGTTTCTGTAGGATTCGATATCGTCGGGTACATCGCCGCCCATGTCAGGGGTAAGAGAGCCGTCAGCGTTAACCTGGAAGCTCATACCCATGTAGTTGAGCACGTTTCTTTCGATATCATAAACGGTAAGGATCGTCTGATAATCGTACTTGAAGTTGCTGCCATTTCCGCAAGGACCGTATCCTACGGTAACGTTCTCACCGTTAACGTAACAGTCGGTAACGTAGAGCTCGCTTTTGAATTCCTCGCCGTCGGGGCCGTACTGAGTCATGTAGCAGTATACGATGGTGCTATAGCCGTAATTACGGGGATCGAAGTGATTTATGTGGGACTCTTCAGGATAAAGCTCGAAGAGCATGGGAACCTGACCCTTGAATTGAGTCATAATAACGCCGT
Organism: Eubacteriales bacterium; assembly: GCA_045657485.1. Lineage (GTDB taxonomy): Bacteria > Bacillota > Clostridia > Oscillospirales > CAG-272 > UBA1740. The sequence continues at coordinate 4,066 of JAZOTE010000132.1, read as the reverse complement.
CAAACTCGTATACACGATCAAATGAGTAGATATCGCTGAATTCACCGCTGGTGTACATGTACATAAGCGCATTATCAGAGATGAGTATGGAGCTGATACCAAAGGAAGCGAAGAAATCGCTATCGGTTTTATATTCATGGTATCCGTCGGGGATACTTGGGGTACCAATAAGCTCTTCGACAATGCGTCCAAACTCATCCATAAGTGTATTAACGCATGCCTCAACCTCGGCATAGTCCTCACTTCCGTTAGAGACGAACATATTTATTCTGTTAACGGTTTGGTTGTAGACATTTAATGCTAATTCGTAGAACTGTTCACCGTAATAGTTGCAGTAGTCATCGAACTTAGAGCTGATATATTCGAGTTGAGCAGTGACGAAGGCTTCGAACTCTGAAGGATCATCGGATTCTCCGTTATCATAGATCTCGAAGGTGAAGGACATATAGTAATCTGTAGATACACCCTCATCATCATCATATGCGGTGTATACGAGGTTTACGGTATATTCTCCGAGAGTTTCAAAGTCAACGTAACCGTCAACGTAAGCTTCACCGACGGAAACGTGCTGGGTGGTACCGTTAGACCAGGTAACCACAATCTCAACGCCCTGAGATGCGAGGTATTCACTCAAGCTACCCTCAAATGCTAAACCGACAGGAATCTTGATGTAGCCCTTCGTGAGTTTACATGCCTCAATGTATACCTCTACGGGATCCTCGGGCTGATGATCAAGAATAACCGCATTCTTCATCTGAGCCTCGTTATACATTCCAACGACACCTGCAAGCTCAACGGTATCTCCTACCTGAGGCTTAACGTCGAGTCCGTCATATCTTACGCCGTCAATGCTGTATACGCCGTAGATGTATAGCACGTCACCGTACTCATCCTCTACGTACATATTACCGTAAATATCGTTTGTAATATTAATAATGGTACCGCGAATCTGATATTTTGCAATAGAAAATTCACCCTTTGAGTACCATTCTACCATCGCAAGGATGTCGGAAATGCTTGTGTGAATGGGGGGCATATCTGTGCCGTCATCAAATGCCTCGCCGCAGCGATCGCAAAGACCGTTGTCATCCTCGTCGCGATGTTCGCAAACGGGAACATCCGGAACGTCGGGCTCGTCGCTGCCGCCACCGATTGCAACTCTGGTAGTTTTAATGCTACCGTCAGACATATAGAATGTAAATACTATGTAAGCAGTATCATCCTCAAATACAATCTCGGATGTGATATCGTCAATACCAACGCCGCTCTCACCTGCGGGACCCTGTTCGCCGGGCTTGCCGTCAGCACCTGCGGGACCCTGCTCACCGGGCTTGCCGTCAGCACCTGCGGGACCCTGCTCGCCGGGCTTGCCGTCAGCACCTGCGGGACCCTGTTCGCCGGGCTTGCCGTCAGCACCTGCGGGACCCTGTTCGCCGGGCTTGCCGTCAGCACCTGCGGGACCCTGCTCACCGGCTACGTTACCAAGAGAGGTCCAGCTTTCGCCCTTGTCGTAGGAAACGAAGAGCTCACCGTTCTCAAGCTTAAATTCGGGAGTAATACCGTCCTGACCGTTCTCGCCTGCGGGACCCTGAGGACCCTCGGGACCTTGTTCACCGGAACCGCCCTCACTGCCGGAGAGAGTACCGAGCAATTCGTAGTTTTCGCCCTTGTCGTAGGAAACGTAGAGATCGTTGCCTTCGAGTTTGAACATAGGAGTTATACCGTCAGCACCGGGAGCGCCGTCTGCGCCGGGCTTACCGTCTGCGCCGGGCTTACCGTCAGCGCCGGGAGCACCGTCAGCACCGGGAGCACCGTCTGCGCCGGGTTTACCGTCTGCACCGTCCTGACCTCCACTCAGAGTACCAAGCTTTTCGAAGGTCTTGCCTCCGTCGTATGAAACGTAGAGATCGTTGCCCTCGAGCTTCAGAAGGGGAGTGACACCGTCCTCACCGTTGGTACCGTCAGCGCCGGGTTTACCGTCTGCACCGGGCTTGCCCTCAATACCGGTAATCTGGGTAAGAGCAGTCCAGTTGGTTTTGTCATAGGAAACGTAAAGGGTGCCGTCTTCTACCTTGAATTCGGGAGTAAGACCGTTTGCACCTGCAGCACCTGCCTCGCCCTTGATAGAATTGAGCCAATCCTCATAATTAAGGGTTTCCAGGTTGTTATCTGCTGCATACGTTACGTATGCGGCGTAGATCGTGCGAATGGCGGAATCTAAAGTTTCTCCACCTTCAGAGCCGCCTTCGCCGCCCTGCTCGCCACCGGACTCACCGCCGCCTTGGCTTCCGTTGCCCATACCGCCACAAGCGGTAAGAACAAGCATAGAGAAGCACATGATCAAAGCGATCAGTACCGTCAGAAATCTGTTTTTCATGATTTTTCTCCTTACGTATTTGTTTTTTTGTTTTCTCATTAAACTCTTAAACGCTCATTTCCTAAATAAACGCCCGAATAAATATTATTCCGACGGCGGAAACCGTCGGAGAATAGAGCGAATATTTAATGAACGCTACATTATGGATTGTAGCACTATATATATATTAAAGCAAGTATAAAATATTTTAATTCACAAAAAATTCACAATTTAAAACCAAAATATATTAAATAATTGGAATGGATCTAAAAAAATTAGAACATTTCTAATTTTTGAACGATTTTTATATGCAGTAAGAAAAGTCGGATATATGAGTAACGTTCTTAACGGAGAATTGAAAATACTGTTAAGTGCGAGTGACGCAATTTATAGGTTAAATGAAGAAAAGCCTGCAGAAGCTTATATTACAATCATAAAAATTAAGAGTAAAATAAGAGATAATGCGCCCGCCGTTAAACAAACGGACTGAAAAGCAAAATGACTTGTTAGTTAAAAATATTATTTTACCTCAAACACTATGCAGCGGGGAGAGATTTTTGTTAGCGCGCCACTTAATTTATAAATTGAATGGCAACTAACGTGCTGTATGGCGTGGGTCATACGGAGTACGATTCACGAAGTCGTGTTTTAAATTCACGCGGCAGCGAGGTTGCAATTCATTGCGTTTTCCGTCAAGGACGACACACGCGGCGCAACGGTTTTCAGCGTTTTTTCTCAAAATAAAGTATTACTGCGTATCAAAATAAAATATTACTAAGTGTAAAATAAAGTATTACTAAGTATCAAAAGAAAAGCGCTATTAAGCCTTAAAATAAAAGTGCTATTAAACCTAAAAATAAAAGCCTGAAGAAAGTGAAAAGTTTTTTTGAAAAACCCCTTGACAAACCAAAAACGTTGTAGTATAATTATATAGCGTCCGCGGGAGTGGCGGAATCGGCAGACGCGCACGTTTGAGGGGCGTGTGTTTTTACGTACGGGTTCAAGTCCCGTCTCCCGCACCAAAAAAGAAGTAACTTTTGTCTACCAAAAGTTACTTCTTTTTTTATCCAAGCCGCAGGCTTGGCATATCATCACGACGCAGTCGTGGATATCATCAAGGTCGGCTCGCCGACCTTGTATCTCATCACGCGTCAGCGTGTATCTTCCTGCGGCTTGATGATATCCAGCCCTATGGGCTGATGATATACTGCAACAAGTTGCGGATGTAAGGAACGCAGTGACGGAATAACGAGCCTGCGAGTGTCTATACAAGGCTTACGCCTTGATTTATTTACGATAGTGTGGTATAATAAACTCACCGATAAACAAGAATTTATCTAACAACTACTCACAGACCAAAGCCTCCCTCTGATGAGGGAGGTGCCTCGAAGGGGCGGTGGGAGAGAACTACTCCTCAGTCAGTCTGTTCGGCTGATAGCTCCCCTGACAAGGGGGCCTTGGGCGCCGTAAGCGCCGGTTAGACAAAATTGAATTTGACGAAGGCATATATAGGAGAATTATTGTGGGAAGAAAAAATTGGAATTCATTGGACATTTGTAAATTACTGATGGCACTTTGTGTGGTAGCAATACATACTCACCCATTAGAGTATTGTACAATACCCCTTGTAAACAATATTTATGATAGCTTTGTTAGAATGGCAGTCCCGTTTTTCTTTTTGTCTTCGGGTTTTTTGTTGGCACAAAAATT
>JAZOTE010000131.1:0-2190 GCA_045657485.1 Eubacteriales bacterium | reverse complement strand
ATCAAGCGTCATACAATCCTGCGTCGCCCACTTGCCGACGATCTCGGCATTTTTGTAATACTTACGGGCAAAATCTTCAAGCTCCTGCCAACAACCGCCTTGCTTGCCAGTTCGGTGTCCGCCACCGCCGAGGAGCAGAAGATCGCCGTAACTTCGGAAGGACAGTCCCGTGTCCGATTCATCCACATACATTCCTTCTACTTTTTTGGCGTTTTTGAGTGCAAGAACGTAGGAACGATGCTGATAGAGTTTGAGATAGTACAAGCCATGTTTATTGAGCATCGGAAAATGAGTTGCAATAATCAGTTTTTTGTAGGTGATTTCACCGTGATTGGTGATTGCCTTGTGCGGCATCAGTTCCACGACTTTAGTATGATCGTAGATTGGCAGATCTTTTGCAATTGTATAGAGAAATTTCAACGGGTGGAACTGCGCTTGATCTCTCACGCGCACCGCCCCTGCGACCGTAAACGGAAGCTCGCAGGCATCCAAGGACTCGGCTTTCATACCGAAACGCCCCAAGGCGGCGACCTCTTTTTCAATCTTCTTGCGGTCACCCATAGAATATACGTAGTTATCCCGCGTTTCATAGTCGCAATCGATCTTTTCACAAAGCCGAGCATATTCTTTGATTGCTTTGTTTTGTGCGTCAATGTAAAGGCGTGTTTTATCCTCACCAAAGCGTTTGATCATTTTGTCGTAGATCAAACCGTGCCCCAAAGTGATCTTCGCCGTGGTGTTTTTTGTGATACCACCGCTGATCTCATTCGCCTCGACCAGTATACAATCCACGCCCGCATTTTTTAGCTTATAGGCGCATAAAATCCCCGTGATCCCGCCTCCGATGATCAAAATGTCGGTGTTTTTATTGCTACTCAAAGCATCAAAATGCACACGCTTTGCAGTATCTTCCCAAATAGAATCCATACTCATCACTTGCCGTTTACCAGAGAATCCACGTAGTGACGCATCTCATCTCTGCTTTTTACCGCGTGTGTTCCTGCGATGATCTGTTGCTTTTGTTTCTCGCTGAGCGTTCCGAACTTCTGCATAGCTTCGGGATTCATCGCAAGCGCCATAGCAAAGCCAACCGGCATTTCGTCTTTCGTCATCTTTTTACCTCCGATTTGTGATATGAATAGTATTTGTGATTTTCGGGTCTTACATACCTGTCAAAATCTCGTATAGATCACTTCGGAAATGCCGAAAATAAAAGAGATAACGGAGGTGAAGATATGAGCAATCGATTGGCAAAGGAAACAAGCCCCTATTTACTTCAACACAAGGATAATCCCGTGGAGTGGTATCCTTGGTGCGACGAGGCGTTTGAACTCGCGGCAAGGGAGGACAAGCCCATATTTTTAAGTATCGGATACAGTGCGTGCCATTGGTGTCACGTGCTTGCTCACGAGAGCTTTGAGGACGAAGAAATGGCCGAGATTTTGAATAAATATTTTATATCCATCAAGGTTGATAAAGAGGAGCGTCCCGACATTGACAGTGTCTATATGGCGGTCTGTCAAGCCTTCACGGGAAGCGGCGGTTGGCCCACCAGCATCTTTATGACGGCAGATCAGAAGCCGTTTTTCGCTGGAACTTATTTTCCCAAAACCTCACGGGGCGGTATGATAGGCTTTCGGGAGCTACTGCTCGCCATACACGAAAAATGGGTATCCGACCGCGATATGCTCTTGAGGGATTCGGAGAAAATTATTGAGCATCTGAACAGCTCGGAGAGCGTGTCGGATATAGCAGATATTGATCTGACGCACTTGGCGGTGTCGCAATACGAGCGCATCTATGACGAAAAATACGGTGGATTTGGACGTGCGCCCAAATTCCCGACACCGCACAATCTGCTGTTTTTACTCGCCTACTATGAGCGTTACAAAACGGCTTCGTGTCTGAAGATAGCGGAGCATACCCTCTTGCAGATGTACCGCGGCGGAATGTTTGATCACATCGGATTTGGCTTCTGCCGCTATTCCACCGACAAAAAGTTTCTTGTTCCCCATTTTGAAAAAATGCTGTACGATAATGCGCTCCTGATTCTTGCCTATTGCAAAGCGTATGCGGTGACAAAAAATGAGATATATCTTGATGTCGCAGAAAAGACGGCAAGCTATATTCTCCTTGAAATGACATCACCCGAAGGCGGCTTTTACAGCTCGCAGGATGCCGACAGCGATG
>JAZOTE010000130.1:0-1027 GCA_045657485.1 Eubacteriales bacterium | reverse complement strand
ACAATAAGGGCAAGTTTGTGAAAATCGTTCAGGTCGCTACCGAAACTCTCGCAGGCATTCCGAGTATCGTTTACGGTCTTTTCGGTTATCTGATCTTCGTGGTCACTTTCGGTTGGGGCTATTCGATGCTCGCCGGTGGTATTACGCTTGCCATTATGATCCTGCCTACCATTGTCAGATCAACACAAGAGAGCCTGCTTTCCGTGCAGAGCGGACTTCGCGAAGGCGCGTATGCGCTCGGTACAAGTAAGGTCAGAACCATATTCAAAATCGTTCTTCCTTCTGCCGCAGGCGGTATCGTGACCGCAATTATTCTTGCAATCGGGCGTGTTGTTTCGGAAAGTGCCGTGTTGATCCTCACCATTGGAATGGTAGTCAATAAAGTTCCCGAGACGCTTATGTCGCCGGGCACAAGCCTCGCGCTTGACATTTACTATTTCGCAAGCCACGGCTATCCCGATGAGGCGGCTGCTACGGCTGTCGTGCTTCTTATATTTGTTATGATACTGAATCTGCTCGCAGGCTTTATCGGTAATCTGATTAGAAAATCTACGTATGGAGATGCAAAATGAATGAATTTATTGGCAGTATGGATATCACCGCCAAGGGCTGTAACCTTTATTACGGTGATTTCCATGCTTTGAAAAATATAGATATAGAGATTCCCGAAAAACAGGTCACGGCTCTGATCGGACCTTCGGGATGCGGAAAATCTACTTTTCTTAAAATATTCAACAGAATGAATGACCTTGTGGAGGGCTGTCGTATCGAAGGCGAATACCGTATCGGCGGCGTTGACATCTTCGATAAGGAAACCGACGTGAACGTTCTTCGCAAGAACGTCGGTATGGTGTTCCAAAAGCCGAATCCGTTTCCTATGAGCATTTACGATAATATCGCATTTGCGCCGAGAACCTTCGGCATTACAAAAAAGAGCGAGCTCGACGAAATTGTTGAGCAATCCTTACGCCGTGCAAGTATTTGGGATGAGGTCAAGGACAGACTTCGCAAGAATGCTCTCGGTATG
>JAZOTE010000129.1:0-1543 GCA_045657485.1 Eubacteriales bacterium | reverse complement strand
TTTTGCGTGCTTTTCCGTGCTTTTTCGTCCGAAAACCCTGCTTTTACGTGCTGTAAAGTCCATAATTTCCACGTAGTCCGAAGCCGTAGATGGTCAAGATTGTGGTCAGACCTTAAATCCTATACTTCTAACGCCACCTCGCACGAGCCGCAAGCTCCAACCCGAGGTGGCTTTTTTACTGTGACCATTATACCATAAAAGAGAGGATTTTGCAAGTGGCTCACGGATCAAAAATTGCGATGCTGTAGTCAAAGATTACGAACCGCATCCCTCTATGCAAATTTTGGGAGGTTCGGCGTAAATCTCCCTGCCATCCGCTGAGCGAAAATTCGCTTTATTCGCCGAAAATTCGCTCTATTTACTGAATAAAGCGAATTATGATTATTCCGTAAATTTATAACTATTATTCCGCAACCGATTGACATTATGCCGAAAATGTGGTATACTTATACTGATATATTATAAAATTCGAAATCTCAACATAACGAGGTATGAATCATGGCTATGACAACGAAACAAGCCGCCGAGAAATGGGGCATCTCTGATAGACGTGTCCGCACTCTCTGCGTAAACGGACAAATTGATGGCGCATGGCGCGAGGGCAAGCTCTGGTTTGTTCCCGACAACGCTCCCAAGCCTGCTGATGGACGCATTCGCGGAAAGGAAACCCTTCTCGCCCAGATCGAAAGAAAGAAGATCGAACTCGACGGCCGCAGACCGCTCACCGAGGGTGAAGTGGCGCGTCTGAACGAGGACTTCATGATTGAATATACCTACAACTCCAACGCCATCGAGGGCAACACTCTCACCCTGCGCGAAACCGATATGGTACTCAAGGGCTTGACCATCGACCAAAAACCGCTGAAGGACCACATGGAAGCGGTCGGTCACAAGGACGCGTTCTACTTCATCTGCGACCTGGTCAAGGAATGTACTCCTCTGTCGGAAACAGTGATCAAACAGATCCACTCCCTCGTCCTCGCAGATAAGCCTCTTGACCGTGGCGTGTACCGCAGAGTGCCTGTCCGCATCATGGGCGCAAAGCAGGATCCCGTTCAGCCTTATCTGATAGAACCCAAGATGAACGACCTCATGCAGCAGTACGCAACCGACGAGCGCAATATCGTAGAAAAACTCGCCGACCTGCATATAGCATTTGAATCCATCCACCCCTTCATCGACGGCAACGGCAGAACTGGACGCCTCATCATCAACCTTGAACTGATGAAAGCCGGATATCCCCCCATCGATATCAAATTCACCGACAGAATGCGTTATTACGACGCCTTCGACCACCGCTCCGAGATGGTAAAGCTCTTCGCAGAGTATCTCAATAAGCGATTGGATCAGTATTTGGAAGTGTTGGAGAACAACTAATATTCAATTTCCTCGTCACCGGACTGATAATCGAGAATCTGAAAGAGATTTAAAGGTAAAGGATTATACTCAGCGATTGACTGAGGACGAAAAAACATTTATCGAATCTTTGATTAAGCTAATGGAGTGAAAATATGACACTGCAATATGTAAAACAACTTCAATT
>JAZOTE010000128.1:0-1166 GCA_045657485.1 Eubacteriales bacterium | reverse complement strand
CATCTCAAATATAACTACTCTAATTATATCATTACTTTAATATATTTTCAACACAAAAAATAAAGGTCTATAAGCAAAATACTTATAGACCCATACGCGTGGCTGCCTCTGTCAGGGCTTGCCCTTTTAGGGCAAAGGTCTTACGACCACGTACTGACGACAACTCGCCATATAGTCAGACTCGTACGGAGCAATAAAAATACGCGTTAGCGTGTACCACTATATATTATAACAAATTGCGTAGTTCCTATTGCGTATGCAATAGCACAGACGACTGTAATTACAACGTAATTACTCGGCTGTTTCGAGCGCTGACAGGCAACAAAAAAGACCATCGTTAGATGGTCTTCTTTTGGCTGCCTCTGTCAGACTCGAACTGACGACAACGCGGTTAACAGCCGCGGGCTCTACCTGCTGAGCTAAGAGGCAATAACATAAAGGCTTTCCCTACCCGAGAAAGCCCTTACACTTTTGGATGCGGCAACTTCCTATCTTCCCATATCGTCACCAATATAGTATTTTCGGCGCTAGTGAGCTTAACTTCTGTGTTCGGTATGAGTACAGGTGGATCCTCACCGCCATTATCACCGCAATGGTATATATCGTGTCTCTAAACACGGGTATATCTATTCTCTTTTCCGTAGAATCACTACTACATAGAAAATATATCACTTTTATCTTATCTTGTCAATTAATTTATCATTCAGCCTTGGCTAAATCTTCCTTTCGTCAAGGATCCATATCAATTCTTCCTTCAATCTCTTCTCTAAGAGATCAAGCCCTCGACCTATTAGTATCGGTCAGCTCAATACATTACTGCACTTACACCTCCGACCTATCTACCTCGTCGTCTTCAAGGGGTCTTACTATCTTATGATATGGGATATCTTATCTTGAGGTCAGTTTCACGCTTAGATGCTTTCAGCGTTTATCTGCTCCGCACTTCGCTACCCTGCTATGCCCTTGGCAGAACAACAGGTGCACAATTGGTGCGTCCATCCCGGTCCTCTCGTACTAGGGACAGATCCTCTCAAATATCCTACGCCCACGATGGATAGGGACCGAACTGTCTCACGACGTTCTGAACCCAGCTCGCGTGCCACTTTAATCGGCGAACAGCCGAACCCTTGGGACCTACTTCAGCCCCAGGATGTGACGAGCCGACA
>JAZOTE010000127.1:0-26758 GCA_045657485.1 Eubacteriales bacterium | reverse complement strand
CTCTACGTATAAGGAGCGAATATGAAAAACTTTGATACTAAATTTTACTTTATAACTGATTCCACGGGCTTTGAGGAAGCAGAGTTTCTCCGCCGCGTAGAAGAAGCACTCGAGGGCGGTGCGACCATTCTTCAGCTCCGTGAAAAAAACAAATCCACCATGGAGTACATCGAGCTTGCCGAAAAGGTTCACGAGTTGACGAGAAAATACAACGTGCCGCTTATCATCGACGACCGCATCGACGTGGCTTTGGCAGTTGGCGCAGAGGGCGTTCACCTCGGAAAAGAGGATATGCCCATCGCAACCGCAAGAAGAATCCTCGGTGATGACTTTATCATCGGAGCGACCGCAAAAACTGTTCCTTGGGCGCTTGAAGCATACGAGGGCGGTGCTGACTATCTCGGTGTCGGCGCGATCTATCCGACAACCACAAAGGTAAAAACCGTACTCACATCTACTGAAACACTCGCTGACATTTGCAAGGCTGTTCCGATCCCTGTCAATGCCATCGGCGGTCTTAACAAAAACAACATTGACGTTCTCGCAGGCATTCCCATCGCCGGTATCTGTGTTGTTTCCGCTATTATGAAAGCCGAAAGCCCCAAGACAGCAACGATTGAGCTTAAGGCAAGAGCAAAGGAACTCGGAATCATATGATCAAGGGCGCAATATTTGATTTCGATGGAACGCTTGTTGATTCCATGTTCATATGGGATAGCTTTGGCGAGGATTATCTCCGCACACTTGGAAAAGAGCCGAGAGAAAACCTTGCCGAAACCTTTAAGACATTCACCCTCGAACAAGCGGCTGAATATTATCGCGAGCATTACGGTGTTGAGCTTTCTGTTTCGGAGATCGTCGATGGCGTAAACGAAATGGTTGCTAAGCTTTACAGAACCAAGGTCGTACTCAAAAGCGGTGTGCTTGAATTTCTACGTGATTTGCAAAGCAAAGCCGTAAAAATGTGCGTGGCAACCGTGACGGACAGACCGATCGTAGAGGATGTGCTCGTCAGTCTTGGCATTCGCGATTTCTTCGATGGAATATTAACCTGCGCCGAGGTTGGATATAGCAAGGAAACGCCTCACATATACCGTGCGGCGCTTGAAGTTCTCGGAACGAAAAAGGATGAAACTGTCGTATTTGAGGATGCGCTCCACGCCTTGACGACGGCAAAGAACGACGGTTTTCCCATTGCCGCCGTGTACGACAAACACGAACCGAGGCAGATTGAAATGAGAGCAGTGGCTGATTATTACATATCCGATTACAAGCGTTTTGGGTGGAATAAAGCTATGAAAACAGCACTCACCATAGCCGGCAGTGACTCGTCTGGCGGTGCGGGTATTCAGGCGGATATCAAGACGATGACAATGAACGGCGTTTATGCAATGAGCGCGATCACCGCTATGACCGCGCAGAACACGATGGGTGTCCGTTCTATTATGGAATCCACGCCCGAATTTTTGAAGGATCAGATCGATGCGATATTTGAAGATATCTATCCGTGTGCCGTAAAGATCGGAATGGTAGCTTCGGCAGAACTTACCCAAGTAATTGCAGAAAGATTATCTTATTACAAGGCAGAAAATATTGTTGTCGATCCCGTTATGGTTGCGACAAGCGGTTCCGAGCTTATGAAATCAAGCGCGGTATCCGCTTTAACCGAAAAGCTCCTTCCTCTTGCCACACTCGTAACGCCGAACATCCCCGAAGCTCAGGTTCTCTCGAATATGAACATATCCACAAAGGATGATATGGAGAGGGTGGCAAAATACATAGGCGACACCTTTGGTTGTGCTGTTCTACTGAAGGGTGGGCACCGCATCAATGATGCAAATGATCTTCTATATACAAACGGAGAATATAAATGGTTCTGCGGTAAGCGTATCGATAATCCCAATACCCACGGAACGGGATGCACTCTCTCGTCTGCCATTGCCTCAAATCTTGCCAAAGGCTATGATCTTGAAAGCTCCATTCAAAGAGCCAAGGATTATATATCGGGCGCACTTGCCGCAATGCTCGATCTCGGACAGGAATCAGGACCTATGAATCACGCATTTTGTTTGTGCGGAAAATTCGCGGAGGAAGAATCGATTTTAAAATTGTAATTTTCGGAATACTAACACCTCAAAAATTGCGGTGCAGCAAACCTGCAGAGAAAAGTCAATAGGATTTTTAAAAATAATTCAAAAAAATTCAAGGTATCAGCAGAAGCACCAAAAGAACGAAAAGGTGTGAATTTTTCGCCCGAAAGTATTAAGTATTAAATAAATCAAGGCTTTCGAACAAAAAATAAGCACCGCTTTTACGATACGGTTTCGTATCATAATTACGGTGCTTATTTGTGAATAATCTAAAATTTTGATACCATTTCAAAATGGGTGCAAATTTAAGAATTATGGGTGCATTTCTGTGAATGGGATTGAATCTATTTTCAGGACAGTAAAACTTACTTATTATCTGCTAAGTAGTTATCTACGAAATTATAGTACACTTGATTATCTATTGACAAATAAATCTTTGTCCACGTATTTGTGTTTAATGAATTGCAATATATCATAGTAAAATTATGTCGAACTTTTACACCAAAAGAATTTTTTGCATCGACATAACTACATATTTTAACCATATTTACATTATTAAGGCTGCTACCTTCTACCAAACAAGAAGAATATCCATATTCCCAATCATACCAAGGGAAATCAGCACTATCGGGAACGGTTAAGTAATCTTTAATTTCTAATTCGGTTTGTGTTTTCAAAAAAGTTTTTTCTTCGCTGTCCAATATTAAATCATCGAAATCTACGATAATTGTATTCTCTTTATAAATATCGACATCTGCATACCTAAGTATATCAATTTGCTTGTTTCCGTCTAAATACAAAATTAGATTAGTAAATCCATCACCTTTAATACGATAACCTGTTTGAGCTTCATAATCCCACGAATCAAGCATTGAATCGTGCTTGAATTCAGAGAAGTTTTCAACGCCAATGGTCTTTAATGTTTCATAAATTAGTTCCGCTTGTTCTTGTTCAACTTGTGCTTCATTCATTATCGTTTTAATTTCTGTAGGAAGTTGTTCGTTGACACACGAAACACAACTTAAACACAACAGCACACACAGTAAAACAGATAATAGTTTTTTCATCGGTAAACCTCCTAAAATTTGATAAAAATAAAAAGTGCGGCAACCGAAGTTAACCGCACCGAAAAACGCAAACTCCGATTGTCGCGAAACAAATTTCAAGCAAATAGGGACAAGCCACGTATTCAAACCTGTTGGAATTTGCGATTTTACCAAATTCTATGATTTGAATAATTATGGCTAAAAAAGGATATACCTATCCCAATAGATAAAAATATCCCTACAATTGCTTGATATGAAATTTGTTTCGCATGCTTATTATATACCCTTTTAGAAAATATTTCAATAGTTTTAAGACAAAAAATGAGAATTTTTATAAAAATCAATAATTGAACGATACCCCATAAATTGAACGAAAGGGGTATAAAGTGAACGATTTATGTTTTACGGCTAAAAAGAAAAAAGCTTGCAAGGACGAAAACTATCCCGGCAAGCCTTCATTTTTGCTGTAAATTCTATGAAAAAGGGCAAAACACCCCCATTTTGGCAATAAAAAAGCCATAATACCGATATTTTTCGTATCAATATTATGGTTTCTTTATGGTCGGAATGACAGGATTCGAACCTGCGACATCGTGCTCCCAAAGCACGCGCGCTACCAACTGCGCTACATCCCGATTGTTTATTTTTCAGCTCTGCCGGATTCGCTCCTATGCGACGCACCGGCTGTGGTAATATAGGGTGAATATTTTTTCTCGCCTAATTATTATATCAAACAGTTTGTGTTTTGTCAAGCCGAAAAATTAAAAAACACTATACATATAAAAATAAAAATATAAGAACCTGCCGCAAAGCAGTTTAAGACCAAAGCACAAAAGGGAGGAAAAACGGCGACCTGCGGCAAAGCAGGTTCGCTAAGCTATGATTGTCCCACGGGCAAGCTATGGGTTTTTATAAGCTTTGCGCAGTTACGTTTGAGCTGCACCGGAGTGCTTTTAAGTCGGCTGGGCAATCCATAACGTTTGCGACGCAAACTCAGAACGTCGAGCACGGGAGCCTCATAACTCCAATTACTCGTCATCGGCGAATAGAGTTGGTACGCTGTTTTATCACAGGACACTGTATGCCCGACCTCATAATATAAAATAATTATTAAAAAAAAATAAATTGCCGAAAGAACTTGACAACGGCTTGTTTTCGTATTATAATTTACTATACTAAAGTGAAGATTGGAGAAGAAAATGGAAATAGCAAGCGAAAAAGACATAGATAATCTTTGTAAAGCAGTGCTATCCCTGCAGAACGAAGATGAATGTAAAAAATTCTTCGAGGACGTATTAACTCCCAAGGAAATTTCCGACTTTGCGCAACGGCTTAAAGCTGCGTATATGCTTAATAGCGGCAGAAGCTATTTGGAGGTTTCCGTAGAAACGGGAATGAGTACAGCCACCATAAGCAGAGTCAGTAAGGCTCTCGAACGTGGCGAGGGATACAAAATGGTTATTGACCGAGTAAAATAAAAGCATCGGAGTACTTATGTTCGATTTCAGTTTACTAAAAAGCGACGAGCTTGCGGTTTTTAAGCTTCGCGCGTTATATAAAAGCTACGGATATCTTCCGTTTAAAATGAGCAAGTTTGAGGATTACGACCTATACGCCCGAAACAAGGACTTCCTTGTAAGCGATAGAGTTATAACCTTTAACGATACGGATGGCAGACTGCTTGCGCTTAAGCCGGACGTAACTTTATCAATTATTAAAAATACGAAAAACAACGCTGATATGCAGAAGGTATACTATAACGAGAACGTATACCGAGTATCCGGATCTACAGGGCAGTTTAAGGAGCTGATGCAGACGGGTATTGAGTGCATTGGAAATATCGATATAGCTGATATTTTCGAGGTCGTACTCCTTGCTTCTCGCAGTCTTGCTACGGTGTCGGACGACTACGTGCTTGATATTTCTCATATGGGCGTAGTTACTGCAGCACTTTCGGAGGCTACCGCAGATAAAGCTCTCAAAAAACATATTATGCAGCTTATAGCTGAGAAGAATGCTCACGAAATAAGCGAAATTTGCAGGCAGAATGGCATTTCGGAGGAGAAAGCCAATGTCCTCGTTGCTCTTTCCGGAATGTACGGCGACAGAAACAGCGTGCTTGAAAAGCTTACTCTTATATGCCCGGAGTCCGCGCATCCCGCGCTTTCGGAGCTTCGCGAGCTCGACAGCTTGCTCACGGCATCGGGTATCGGCGATCGGGTTCGTTTTGATTTCTCTGTTGTTAATAATATGAAATATTATAACGGTATCGTCTTTAAGGGCTTCTTATCCGGAATATGCGAAGGTGTTCTTGCAGGTGGCGAATATGATAACCTGCTGGAAAGTATGCGGATATCCAGTCGCGGAATTGGCTTCGCTTTGTATCTCGATCTGCTCGCAGAGCTTGATGGAGCATCCTCTGAATATGACGTGGACGTTCTTCTTCTTTATTCTGTAAGCTGTTCCGCGGAAAAACTATCAAGCAAAAAAGCTGAGCTGATAGCAGAGGGTAAAAGCGTTTATTCATCTACTTTGCTTCCCGAAAAGCTTACTTATAGGGAAATTGTCACGTTAGACTAAAGGGGGGACTGAAAATGTTGAATATTGCGCTCCCAAAGGGAAGACTCGGTGAAAAGGTATACGATATGCTTGAACACGCAGGTTATCCCTGCGAGGCGATAAAGGCAAACGGAAGAAAGCTGATTTTTGAAAACACGGAATTGGGTATCAGATATTTTTGGGTTAAGCCGTCTGACGTTTCTATCTATGTTGAGCGAGGCGCTGCAGATATAGGTATAGCCGGAAAGGATATACTGCTTGAGTACACGCCGGACGTATACGAGCTTCTCGACCTGAAAATCGGAAAATGCAGAATGGCAGTAGCTGCGAAGAAGGGCTTCCGAGATGATGGAAGAAAGACACTCAAGGTTGCTACCAAATTTGTAAACATCACAAAAAAGCATTATTCCGGCATATCAAGGGATATTGACATAATTAAGCTTAACGGCTCTATAGAGCTTGCCCCGATTCTCGGACTTTCCGATGTTATAGTAGATATAGTGGAAACGGGAAGCACGCTTCGAGAGAACGATCTGGACGTTGTTGATACTATCGTTCCTATCAGCGCAAGGCTTATAGCCAACAAGTCGAGCTTTAAATTTAAAACCAATGAAATTGAAAACTTAGTTCAGGGTGTGAGGTTGCAAATAGCAGAAAATGATTAAGATCTTTAAATACGGCGAAGTATCCTCTGATGAGATCTTCGCGAGGGAAAATCCCACCGCCAACGTTTCGGATGCGGTAAGCGATATAATAGATAACGTAGTTCGCCACGGTGACAGAGCGCTTTACGATTATTCAGAGAAATTTGATCGCGCAAAGCTTTCATCACTTGAGGTGAGCGATGATGAGATAAACGAGGCGTTTGCTTCGGTTGATCCGGAATTTATTTCTATACTTAAAGAGGCACACCTGAACATAACTGATTTCCATTCTCGTCAGTGGCGAGGAAGTTTTGTAATTAGCGAAAAAGACGGTGTTATAACAGGGCAGAAAGTCATCCCTATTCAAAAAGTCGGTCTTTATGTTCCCGGAGGAACTGCGGCTTACCCATCTACCGTGCTTATGGACTCCGTACCGGCAAAGATCGCGGGCTGCGAGGAAATCGTTATGGTTACTCCTCCTATGAAGGACGGCAAGGTAAATCCTTGCATACTTGCTGCGGCAAAGATCGCCGGAGTAGACAGAATATTTAAAATAGGAGGAGCGCAAGCAATTGCGGCTCTCGCCTACGGAACTGAGTCCGTACCTAAGGTCGATAAGATCGTCGGTCCGGGTAACGCGTACGTCGCCGAGGCGAAGAAACAAGTGTTCGGTAAGGTATCTATAGATATGATCGCCGGTCCGTCTGAAATACTTGTGGTTGCGGATTCTCTCAGCAATCCTAAGTACGTTGCCGCCGATCTTCTTTCTCAAGCTGAGCACGACAGAATGGCGAGCGCTGTTCTCGTTACAGATAGCTATGCTCTTGCGGAGGCGGTATCCGCTGAGCTTGAGCGTCAGATCCCGTTGCTTGACAGAGCGGAGATCGCCAGGGCATCCATAGATAACAACGGCAAGATCATAGTAGCTGAGGGCAATCTTATGCTTGCTATTGACATCGCCAACGAGATAGCGCCTGAGCATCTTGAGCTATGCGTTGATAATCCGTTTGATTACCTTGATAAGATCAAACACGCCGGCTCGATATTTATGGGCAGATATTGTCCTGAGGCTCTGGGAGATTATTTTGCCGGTCCGAATCACACTTTGCCTACCTCAGGCACTGCCAGATTCTCATCTCCTCTCAGCGTAGAGGATTTCATAAAGACCACTCAGTTTACCTATTTTACCAAGGATGCGCTCTCTAAGGTAGCTGGCAAGGTCGCGTATTTTGCAAATAAGGAAGGACTTGGCGCTCACGCGAAGAGCGCTACGGTTAGATTTGAAGACAATGAGTAGATTTTTCACCAAAAGACTTTCCTCTCTTAAGGCGTATGTTCCCGGAGAACAGCCGAAGGATATGAATTATGTCAAGCTGAACACCAACGAATCGCCTTTTCCCCCATCGCCTTCGGTTTCCGCCGCGGTTGCGGAGGAAGCAGGCAGACTTATGCTTTACTCAGATCCTGAGAGCGCTCGTCTGAGCGCAAAGCTCGCGGAGCATTACGGTGTGGCTGTCGATAACGTTATTATGACAAACGGATCCGATGAGGTATTAAATTTTGCCTTTATGGCATTTTCGGATGATGACCGACCGATCGCGTTCCCGGAGATATCCTACGGATTTTATCCCGTTTTTGCCAGACTTAACCGTATACCATATACGGAGATACCTCTTCGTGAGGATTTTACGATAAATTATAAGGATTACGTAGGTATTTCAAAAAATATCGTTATAGCTAATCCAAACGCGCCAACCGGACTTACGCTCGCCCTTTCGGAAATAGAAGAGATAGTAGCATCCAATCCGGATAACTTAGTTATAATCGACGAGGCATACGTTGATTTCGGTGGCGAATCGGCAATACCTTTGGTAAAGAAATATCAGAATCTTCTCGTCACCGGTACTTTTTCAAAGTCACGCTCTCTCGCGGGAGCAAGACTTGGATTCGGTATAGCCTCTTCGGAGATTATCAGAGATCTGAATACGATAAAATACTCTACCAACCCCTATAACGTGAACAGGATGACAGCTGTAGCAGGCTATCAAGCCTTGGTCGACAGCGATTACTATGCAGAAAACTGTAAGAAGATAATAGAGAACAGGGAATATACCAAAGAGGAACTTCGTAACAGGGGCTTCAGAGTTCTTGACTCTAAGGCTAATTTCCTCTTTGCCGAGAGTCCTCTTATTTCCGGAGCAGAGCTGTATCAGCAGCTTAAATCCCGTGGTGTGCTTATCAGACATTTTAATACGCCGTCGATTTCGAACTTTAACCGCATAACCGTCGGTACTCGCGAGGAGATGGATGTTCTTCTTGCTCGCATTGACGGAATTCTGAAGGAGAAAAAAGATGAGAATAGCTGAAATAAAGCGAAAAACTAAGGAAACTGATATATACCTGCAGCTTAATCTGGACGGAAATGGCATCTCAGAGGTGGAAACCGGCTGCGGTTTTCTCGATCATATGCTTACTCTTTTCGCAAAACATTCGCACTATGACCTTAAGGTGAAGTGCAAGGGCGATACCGAGGTGGATTATCATCATACTGTAGAGGACGTCGCAATATGTCTTGGTAAGGCTTTTTCAAACGCGCTCGGAGATAAGCGCGGCATCTGCCGTTACGGCGATATAATTCTTCCGATGGATGAAACTCTCATCGTATGCGCGGTTGACATATCAGGAAGAGATCACCTTGGCTTTGCTCTCAATATTCCTGCCGAGAAGATAGGCGACTTCGACACTGAGCTTTGCGAGGAGTTTATGTGCGCATTCGTCAGAGAATCGTCACTGACCCTTCATCTGCGTCAGCTGGCGGGCGGTAATTCTCATCACATTATAGAAGCTTCCTTCAAGGCGCTTGGCAGAACTCTGGCTAAGGCGACCGCCATATCCGAGAAGTACGCAAATGAGATTCCTTCCACAAAAGGAGTGATCTGAGATGATAGCCATAATCGACTACGGAGTAGGTAACCTGTTTTCTCTGCGCTCATCCTTTGATGCTATAGGAGCGGAAACGGTCGTTACGTCCGATCCTCAGGTAATCAGAGCGGCAGATAAAATACTGTTGCCGGGAGTAGGCGCATTCGAGGACGCGCGGCGCAAGCTTCGAAACTCCGGTCTTGATAAGGTCTTGATAGACGAGGCTGCCGCCGGCAAACGCATAATGGGAATTTGCCTTGGAATGCAGATGCTCTTTCAGCGAAGCTATGAATACGGCGAACACGAGGGCTTAGGCTTGCTTGCGGGCTCGGTCGTAGGAATGCAGGGAAGAATCCCTGAGGAACTGAAGATACCCCATATAGGCTGGAACAGCCTTTCGGTTAAAGCGGAGCATCCCATTTTCAAGTATGTAAAAGATGGCGATTTCGTCTATTTCGTTCACTCTTATTACGCGGTGGACTGCGATAAAAGTCTTCTCGCTACTACCGATTACGGTAGGGAAATTACTGCGGCGGTAGCAGATGGAAATGTGTGCGGAACTCAGTTTCATCCGGAGAAAAGCGGAGAGGTTGGACTGAACATTCTGCGCGCGTTTGCGCAATGGTGATTGCTTTTTACGTTTGGAATTGCAGTTTTTTTGAGAGTCGGATGAGCGATAATCAGATTTAGCAATTCTGCCGTAATATACATATGGATTTTTTGAAATTTACAATAATTAAACGAAAAGAGACTTAAGATGATAATTTTTCCCGCAATAGATCTTTACGAGGGTAAGGCGGTCCGTCTGTACAAGGGCGATTACAACGCGATGACAGTATATAGCGAATATCCTCTTGGGATCGCCGAGAAATTTGCCGAGGCAGGCGCGACCTCGATTCATATAGTTGATCTTGAGGGAGCCAAGGACGGAACCACACCTAATATATCCGTGATAGAAGATATAGTTCGGTCTACCGGTCTTTTTGTCGAGGTGGGCGGAGGCATCAGAAGTATGGACGTTCTTGACAGATATATGTCCATCGGTGTTGGTCGAGCGATACTTGGCACAGCCGCCGTTACAGATGAAGAGTTTCTTGTTTCGGCAATTAAGCGCTACGGTAGCAGGGTAGCGGTCGGTGCTGATATCAAGGACGGTTACGTTGCAATTAAGGGTTGGACGGAGAAGTCCGCATATACCGTAGAGAGCTTTTTTGACAAAATGCAACGCCTGGGCGTAAGTACCGTTATATGTACTGATATATCCAGAGATGGCGCAATGCGCGGTACTAATCTTGAAATGTACCGTTTGCTCGGCGATAAGTATTCTCTCAATGTTATAGCTTCCGGCGGTGTATCTACTATCGAAGACGTCAGAGCGCTAAAACTGATGAATATATACGGAGCTATCATAGGAAAGGCGTATTACACCGGTTCGATAGATCTCGGTGAAGCTATACGAATAGGTCAAAATGATAACTAAAAGAATAATCCCGTGTCTTGACGTGAAAGACGGTAGGGTGGTTAAAGGAACGAATTTTCTGAACGTGTCAGACGTTGCTTCTCCCATAGAACTAGCGGAGCTCTACTCGCGCGAGGGAGCCGATGAGCTTGTTTTTTACGATATTACAGCATCTAATGAGGGCAGAAAGCTTTTTACCGATATTCTTACTCTTACAGCGCGCAAGGTCTTTATTCCTCTTACGGTTGGTGGCGGAATAAATACCGTAGAGGATTTTCACCGTGTGCTCAGCGCGGGTGCGGACAAGGTCAGCGTTAATTCCGGCGCTATCAGAAATCCGGAGCTTATAGGCGAAGCGGCCAAGCGATACGGCGATCAGTGCGTTGTTCTTTCGGTGGACGTAAAGCGAGTTGACGGTGAGTTCCGCGTTTTCAGCAAGGGCGGACGGGTAGACACCGGTATGGAAGCAATATCTTGGATACGTCGCTCGGTCGATATGGGCGCCGGTGAGGTCGTGGTCAATTCTATAGATACCGACGGTGTAAAGCATGGCTTTGATATAGAGCTGCTGCGACGTGTTACCGAAGCCGTTAAGGTTCCGGTCATTGCATCCGGCGGAGCAGGATCGGTAGAGGATTTTATTGATCTGTTTAATATGGTACCGGATATTGATGCCGGACTTGCGGCGTCAGTATTTCATTTCGGAGACATAAGGATACCGGATCTGAAATCAGCCCTGTCCGCTTCCAAAATAAACGTAAGATTGTGATTTAACTAATAAAATATTTACAACTCGATGAAAAAAACGAGGCAGAAACGAGGAAAATATGATTAATATTGACGAACTTAAATTTGATAAAGACGGTCTTATCCCTGCGATAGTAGTCGACTCCATAACTAAGAAGGTGCTTACACTCGCATATATGAACAGAGAGAGTCTGGAGATTTCTATGGAACGTGGACTTACCTGTTTTTACAGCCGTTCACGGCAGGAACTTTGGCTTAAGGGAGAAACCAGCGGCAATTATCAGCACATAGTTTCTATCACGGCAGATTGTGATAAGGATGCTCTCGTGGTTGTGGTTGAGAAGGATGGACCTGCCTGCCATACCGGTTCGGATTCTTGCTTCACCGCACCCATTTACTCCAGCGATGAGCTTTCGGAGTTCTCGCTTCGGGGACTTTACTCCCTTCTTACAGACAGAAAAAATACTCGTCCGGAGGGATCTTACACTACTTATCTTTTTGATAAGGGTATTGATAAAATACTCAAAAAGGTCGGTGAGGAGTGCACCGAGGTTATAATCGGCGGCAAAGCCGGAGATAAGAACGAAACGGTTTATGAGATCGCCGATCTTGCGTATCACGTAATGGTTCTTATGGTTGAAATGGGAATCAGCGTTGAGGATATTCATCGCGAGCTTGCATCGCGTCATATTATTGACCATAAGGTCAAGCAGGAAAAAATGACGAAATAAACAGGAAAATTAACAAATAAATAATACTTTTCAGTTGACATAGATTTGATCTTCTGATATAATATCGGCAGGAAATATAATATGAAAGGATAGAATGATGAAGGACGCTGTTATTACATTATCGAACGTTCAGGATATTCGCGATTTTGTAAATTGCGTAATCCTTGTTGATTATGACGTAGATCTGGAGCAGGGCAGATATACTGTAGACGCTAAGTCTATTATGGGTATTTTCTCCCTTGATCTTATCTCTCCCATTAAGCTGATCGCTCATACCGATGACGCGGAAGAGCTTTTTGAGAAAATCGAAAGATTTACGGTTAAAAAGTAATTTATAAAGAGAGAAGCCAGCGGCGATGCCGCTGGCTCTTTTAATTTCAGAGTAAACCGGATTTTGAGTATAGCTCTTTACGGTATTATCAGTTTAATTCATCTTTTTTTGATTTTATTTAAGCGCTTTTTTATAAGCGGGACCGTATGCCGCGCACGCGCGGTAATCCTGCCCCTCCTTATCCATTCCAAAGGCGTTGAAGGATGCGGGACGGAATATTTCCTCCTCGCTTACGTTGTGCATACATACCGGTATACGAAGCATAGAGCAAAGGGTGATAATATCTGCACCTATATGTCCGTATGAGATTGCGCCGTGATTAGCGCCCCAATTATTCATAACGTCATAGGCGCTCTTGAATGCTCCCTTTCCGGTAATTCTCGGAGCAAACCAAGTACATGGCCAGGTATAGTCGGTACGCTTCCACAGAACGTCGGTAACATCATCAGGCAGACGTACAGTCCATCCCTCAGCAATCTGCATAACCGGTCCAAGTCCCTTAACCATATTAAGTCTTATCATGGTAACGGGCATCTCTGCCTTAGTTACAAATCTTGAGGAATATCCGCCGCCGCGGAAGTATCCCAGGTCCGCGTATGGCCAGGTTGTCGCATTTAAGCAGGCGTCGATATCGGCGTCGGTCATTTCCCACCACTTTTTCATCAGGGGATTACCGTTTGCATCTTTTGCTTCACCTGATGCGTCAAGACACGCAGCGCCGGAGTTGATCAGATGGATAAAGCCGTCGGCAGCCTTTGCTTTGCCCTCAAGATCGTATCCGGTTACACGCTTTACTGCATCGCCCGACCAGTACGTTCTTACGTCGGCGAATATCTGCGCTCTGCCGGTCAGCAGCTTGCCAAATAGCATAGACACACCGTTGAGGGTGTCGTTTTCGGTAGCGAGGACGTATGGCTCTCTCTTGCCGTTCCAGTCGAACGTAGAATTAAGAATGCTCTCTGGGAAATCGCAGTTAGGATAAAAGTCCGTCCATTGCCGCTGTCCCTGGAAGCCTGCCGCAATAGCGTTGTGACCTACCGACTCTTCAAGACAGCCATCGGGCAGATTGTCGTTTCCGTTCATCAAATCTTTTATTATACAAGCCATCTTGGCTGTAAATTCCCAATCTTTTTCCTTGTGCTCACTTGATTTCTGAAGCTTAGCGGGATTTTTGTCAAAATCGGGATTGCATTTTGTCTTGATCCAATCTAGAGCGCGTCCGTACTCGTTTTCATCATAAATACCCTCGGTCATTCTGCGTATTATCTCTACTTCGTCCACGGATTCCACTCTCATACCGAGATATTCCTCGAAGAAATCAACGTCTACGATAGAGCCTGCGATACCCATACAAATAGAACCGATCTGCAGATAGGATTTGCCGCGCATAGTAGCTACGGCGACGGCACATCTTGCGAATCTGAGTATTTTGTCCTGTACATCGGATGGGATAGAGGTATCATTCATATCCTGAACCTCGTGACCGTAAATTCCAAAGGCAGGCAATCCTTTTTGCGCGTGAGATGCCAGTACAGCCGCCAGATAAACGGCTCCCGGACGTTCCGTTCCGTTGAAGCCCCAGACAGCCTTTACGGTGTTTGGATCCATATCCATAGTTTCGCTTCCGTAGCACCAACAGGGAGTTACGGTCAAAGTTATATCTACGCCGCACTTTCTGAATTTGTCAGCGCAGGCGGCAGCCTCTGCCACACGTCCAATAGTAGTATCGGCGATAACGACGCGGACCCTCTCTCCGTTAGAGTAGAAGACGTTCTCCTCTATAAGCTTAGCCGCAGCCTTAGCCATATTCATAGTTTGCTCTTCGAGTCCCTCGCGAACGCGGAGCGGTCCTCTACGACCGTCGATCGTGGGGCGTATACCTATAATGGGATAGTCACCTATAAGTCTTGATTTTGCCATAACATTCTCCTTTTTCTGTATTGGGGTTGATTTTTTTATGCCTTGCTGTTATAATTATAATATAGAAAATAACCCAAAACAATGTAGAAAATCACAGAAAAGGTTAAGATTATGAGCGAATCGGCTTTTGATAGAGAAAAATCCATCCTAGAATATCCGGATCACGAGGAGGATCTGACCCTGGTGTTTAATAGCTCCTTTCCTATAGATACGATATTCATAGGTAGGACGTATCCCTTTGCTTCTTATAAAATAAACAGGCGCGAACGTGCGGGAAGACATTTGTTTGAATACGTTTTGGAGGGGAAGGGCGAGATTCTGATAGACGGAAAAAAGTATTCGTTGTCTGCCGGAGATACGTTTTACCTTTCCAAAGGCAGCGAACAGAATTATCGCTCAGACAGAAACGAACCTCTGTCTAAAATATGGGTCAGCGTCAGATCTGAGTATATAGACGGAATGCTGGATACCTATGGCATCACTACGGGAGTATACCGTGCAAACGTTGGTAAAAAGTTCCGAGCAATATTAGATATCGCAGGCATTGAAAGCTCTCAAAGGGATAAATTTTTTGTAGTAGTTGACAATATTCACCAAATAATTACGGCGCTCTCGCGCTCTAAGCTGTCAGAAGAGCAGGACGTTATATCAGTGATAAAGAACGAGCTTGTATCCTCGGTTTATTCGCGCACGACTCTTGACGCGATTGCATCCAAGCTTTTTATTTCCAAATCTCAGCTTATCAGAATGTTTAAACGCGCGGTAGGCGTAACTCCGTATCAATATTTGCTGAACGAAAAGCTTTGCGTGGCGAGAGAGCTGCTTTCCTCTACGGAAATGAGCATAAAGGAGATATCCGATCTGCTTTGCTTTACGGATGAGCACTATTTCTCCTACCTGTTTAAGCAGAAAACCGGCAGAAGTCCACGGGAATACAGGAGAGAGTGCTAGATTTGGCGGCTTACTATAAGACGAGCTCTGATAACGAAGTGAAATAAGAATATACGATTTTTATTACGAACGAGATGTAAAAGCAACGTAAAGGCGCTTGTGGCAATTTTGCCACAAGCGCCTTTTTCGAAGTACGAATGGTATGAGTAAGACCCCTCTTTGCCAAAGGGATGTGTCACGGATTGCCGTGCCGGAGGTGGTGCCAAAAATACACGCAAATAATACCTCGATCGGCTTTGCCGACATACTGTGTGCCGGAGAAATGTCAAAAATACACGCAAATAATCCATTGGCGTATCACATGGAGAAGCTTAGATGAATGTTTGGTGTTTTACCTTAAAATATAATACATCAAAATATACACTCCCTCAATCACCACAAGATGAAGAGGGTAGAATACGTAGAAGAAATACTTCATTTTTATTTTACCGCGCTCGCCGGAATATGCCAGCAGTAACGGCGCGGCAAGCAGCATAAACGGCTGAATTGCGTATATCGAATTGGCGCTATCATACGTTCCTATAGCCATAATCAACATACCGAGCAAAAATGTAAGCACTCTCGACGTAAGTGTGTCCAGTCTTTTTACCGATTCCGGAGCATCAACATTTCTGAAATCAAGCAAAGAGGCGAACACGGGCAAAAAGCATCCGTAAATGCCGTAATCTATATCAAGGAAGTGATTGGCGACGAAAACCAAGGCTACGGAAAGAATAAAGCCTATTAAGGTAATCACCTTTTTCGTTGCACCTGCATTTTCGTTGAACAGAGCTTTCTTGAATTTGCTCAGCGCGAATATGACGGCGAGTGATAGCGAGAAGGTTACAAGCACGCACATATATAAGCTATAGCTGAAAAAATAATACACGCTCTGGCAAACAGCAGATAGAGTAAAGAGAGATAAGAAATACCGAAGCTTGTTCCGCGTGTACCTTGCTCCCTCGGAAATCATAAATGCGAATATAGGGAAAGCAATTCTGCCTATTATCCGAAATATCATATTGTGAGGGAAGAACATAAGTCCCACGTGGTCTGCGACCATACATATAGCCGCGATGATTTTTAAAAAGTTACCGTTAAGGCACCGTACTCGTGACATAATATTTCCTTTCCGTTTTCTTTCCAGATTATTATACACCCATTTTCTGCCTGTTGTCAATATTCTTGCCGTTTGAGTCGTAAATACAGCATTATAGAGCTGCGTTTGATCCGTTTGTGATAGGCTTTCGTTTATCGGCACTTTTCTCATTTTTCGTTTAGGATGCAGAGTTTTTCATTCGCTGTGTTTTTGTAATATTTTTTACCGTCAGAGAATAATTATAAAACCTATCATATTCTCTGACAAATAAATAAGTAAATTTAATAGCAAATGGGAAAGTAATTTAAAAAAATAAAAAGTACGGTAATGCTTGACAAATCGCCTGTGTTGTGATAACATATATGATGGTTGAACAACTATTCAACTGTACCAAGGAGGAAAAATGAAGATATACGAAAAAAATCTCCCCAGCTGCGAGTGCGAGGAGGTCCATACCGATATAGTTGACAAGAGAAGGGATGAGATGCCCGACCAATCTACGCTGTACGATCTCTCGGATTTTTTCAAGGTGCTCGGTGATTCTACGCGTATGAGTATTCTTTTTGCTATTGACGGCGGTTCACTCTGCGTGTGTGATATTGCTGCCCTTTTGGGTATGACTAAATCCGCGGTATCCCACCAGCTTAAAATACTCAGGCAAACGGATCTTGTCACTTACCGTAAAACCGGAAAGAACGTTTTTTATACTCTTGCCGACGATCACGTCAGAGATATCATCGAGAAGGCCCTTGAGCATATCAAGGAGTGATCTGCTTTACCGATTGCTACGGTCCGGTAGAAAGCATAGCGGTATGGTATAAGCCGTTTTCTGCGGTTTTGATTTCTGCAAGTACATATAAATCAGACTGCCTATTATGTTAAAGTTTAAAAAGGAGAATTACAGTGAAATACAGATATAAAATTACAGGAATTGATTGCCCCAACTGTGCATCGAAGCTTGAGAGCAATATTAACGCAAAAGAGGGAATATCCTCTGCAAAGATAAATTTTTTGACCGAAAGACTTACCGTTGAAAGTGAACTTTCTGAAGCGGAGGTGTTCGTTATAGCATCCGCGGTTGCATCGGCATTTTCCCGTGCCGTACGTATAGAAAAATAATGAAAAGGGCATTTAATTTTTGTAAAAGCGAGATCGGAAGAATAACCGTCGCCGGCTTGTTTTTCATTGCAGGATTGATAGCCTCCAACTCACATATCTACCTCAAGCTCGCTTTGTATATTGCATCCCTTGCAGTATGCGGATTTCCTGTGTTTTTAGGGGCGATCAGAGGATTGTTGCGTCGCGATCTGCTTGACGAGAAGTTTCTTATGTCCGTTGCGTCGGTAGGAGCGTTCTTCGTCGGAGAGTGGAGCGAGGGCGTGGCCGTAATGCTGTTTTTCCTGATCGGAGAAGCCTTCGAGCATTCCGCGGTCAGAAGATCCAGAAATTCCATTCGCGCATTGATGAGCATTCGGCCGGACGAGGCGACGCTTTACGCAGACGGTCGGGAAGAGCGAGTGTTTGCGGATGACGTAGAGGTGGGGAGTCTGATAGTAATATCTCCCGGCGAGAGAGTTCCTCTGGATTGTGAGATCGTCAGCGGCTCCTCGGACGTCGATACTTCAGCTATTACCGGCGAGTCTATACCTCGTTCGATTACTGTGGGCGACGTGATTGACAGCGGCGTAGTTGTACTGAACGGCAGACTCATCGCCAGAGCTTTACACGTAGCCGCAGACTCTGCGGCATCGCGTATTCTTGAGTTGGTAGAGAATGCAAGTGAGAAAAAATCAAAGGAAGAAGCCTTCATAACCAAATTTTCCCATTACTACACGCCTATTGTGGTGGGACTTGCGGCAGCAATTGCTTTGATTTTACCAATTTGCAGGATTGCAACGTTTACCAGCGCGTTTTACAGAGCTATGATGTTTCTTGTAATATCCTGTCCCTGCGCTCTCGTGATAAGCGTACCGATGGCATTTTTCGGAGGCATCGGAGGCGCCGCGTCAAAGGGGATTTTGTTTAAAGGTGGGAACGTTTTTTCATCCGTTGCATCGGCAGACACCTTTGCATTTGATAAAACCGGAACCTTAACCACGGGCAAGGTAGGTGTAGCGGCGGTAGAAGCGTTCGGCATCAATGAAAGTGAACTTCGTTTGCTTGCCGCGTCGGCAGAGCAGGGCTCGAACCATCCGATAGCAAAAGCTATAGCCTCGCTTTCCGAGGAGTATTTAGCCATAGAGTCACTTGATGAGATAGCGGGCGAGGGCATAATTGCCAAGGTGGACAAAAGAAGTGTTGCTATAGGTAACAGGAAGCTGATGGAACGTATAGACGCCAAATTCGATAATACGGATAGTTCGATGGTATTAGTTGCCGTGGACGGTATAATCTGCGGATTTATCAAACTTACCGATTCGGTGAGAGAGGAGGCAGCATCT
This sequence comes from Eubacteriales bacterium, assembly GCA_045657485.1. Classification (GTDB taxonomy): domain Bacteria; phylum Bacillota; class Clostridia; order Oscillospirales; family CAG-272; genus UBA1740. The sequence continues at coordinate 7,839 of JAZOTE010000127.1, read as the reverse complement.
GCTGTTACGGAGCTAAAGAAGCTTGGCGCGCGCCGAGTTGCGATGCTATCGGGAGATTATCCGGCTTCGGCCTACGGAGTGGCGGATAAGGTGGGCATAGAAGAAGTATATCATTCGCTGACACCGGAGGAGAAATACTCAAAGCTAAAGGACATAAAGTCTGAGTCAAGGAGTATAATGTACGTTGGCGACGGTATAAACGATTCCCCTGCGCTTGCAATTTCTGACGTAGGTGTTGCGATGGGTGGAATAGGGCAGGACAGCGCGAAAGAGGCAGCGGATATAGTGATCATGGCAGATGATCTTTCCCTGATACCTCAGGCGGTCAGAATATCAAGGCGTACCGTAGGTATTGCGAAATTCAACATAGCGTTTGCTATTAGCGTTAAAATACTGATTATGCTGCTCGGAGCGTTTAATATAGCGGATATGTGGCTTGCGGTGTTTGCCGACGTTGGCGTAGCGGTCCTCGCAATCCTAAACTCGATGCGCACTCTGATATACCCAACCAAATGATCTGCCGCAGCGAAAGAGGCTGCAAGTTAATGTTTAATGCCATGCGTTGTACTTTGAAAGTCGACGTAATTTTGTGTTTTAAATATATATATAACAGAGCAGAAAACTGCCCCGTGCAAGCAGATGCCAAAGCGCATCTTAACACAGGGCAGTTGTTTTTTTGAACGCATAATTATTTATGGTCGCAATGACCGTCGAACATACCTGTCATATCACAGACGTATATCTCTTTATCAGCCTTGAAGCCGATTGCCGACATCAATCTTTCTTCTCCGGCATCAAGCGGTGCGTAGCATTTATGCGTTCCGCACAGATCTATAAAGTTCATAGTCTGCCTGCCGAGAATAAACATAGCCTCTACGTCGGAGTGATCGGGAGCTTCTCTAAGGTCGTATATGTATCCGCCGAGGGACGTTATTTCGAACTGACTCATTCCCATAACCTCGCCGCTGTCGTGGTCATACATAATATAGGCGAATGCCTCTTCTCTATATGGCACTCCGAAAGATTCACATATATCTTTCTGCCTGGTTTTATTTTGCACAGGTGTGATTTTAAACATTTTTTACTCCTTTGTCGCCTTGTACAGATAATCTACCTCGTCTGCTTCGAGATATCTCCATTTACCGACGGGCAAACCGTCCAGCTTCAGATTTCCTATAGCTATACGGGAGAGTCTTTTGACGGTCAGTCCTGCCTTTTCGCACATTTTTCTTATTTGCCTGTTTCTGCCTTCGAAGAGAGTCATCTTGAGAACTGTTCCGCTCTCATCCTCTCCGGCGACCACGACGTCTACCGGCTTTATTACGTAACCGTCAATATCAAGCGCCGAGGTAAGTATAGCGTATTGGCTCTCCGTGACTGATCCGGCAACCTTTACTCTGTAAAGCTTCCCAATACTGTGGCTTGGGTGAGTGAGCCGATTTTTGAGTACGCCGTCATCTGTCAATAGTAGCATACCCTCTGAAACCATATCAAGTCTACCTACCGGATATACTCTGCGCTCAACGCCGTCCAATAGGTCCGTTACGCATTTTCTTCCTCTGTCGTCTGTTGTAGAGGTTAGATATCCTCTGGGCTTGTTGAGCATTATGTAAATATGTTCTTTTTTCTCATTTTTAATTTTTTTACCCTTATATGTAACCACGTCTGTCTTTGGGTCTATCTTTGTTCCCAAAGCAGCAACGTGGCCGTTTACCGATATTTTTCCTGCTTCTATCTCTGCTTCAGCAGCTCTGCGCGACATAAGTCCCGCGTCCGCAATAAACTTTTGTAATCTGATTTTTTCCATATTTTCACCTCTCGAAGAGTTTAGTTATCCTCTTAAATAAACCGGTTTTTTCTTTTTCCGATACGCCCTCAGTAGCTATCAGGCTTACTTGACCAACGTATTTGCCGTCTATACAGAATTCAACTCTGCCCATAGTTTCGCCTTCCTTTACGGGAGCGGTGCAAAATCTGTCGAGTATCACTCTTTCACTGACCTTGCGCTTTCCTCGCATTACGGGAACGCATAGCTCATCGGCATTTGTAACTCTTATCGTATCTCCATCGATAACGGGCAGATCGAAGCTGTATTCGTAGGTGTATGCCAGCGGCAGCATTTCCATTACGGAAAAGCCGTAGTTCAGCAGAGCCTCGTGATCGTTCCAGTCATCAGGAGCATCCAGGGTAACGCTTATAAGCCTCAGACCGTCACGTTCCGCCGCCCCTACAAGACATCTTCCGCATCTGACGGTATAGCCCGTTTTTACGCCTATCGCATCATCGTATCTGTATAATAGCTTGTTGTGATTTACGTATGTTCTGACTCGATCTCCGGTTGTTACAGTCTTTTTATACGTGGAGCAAATGTTCCTCAAATCCTCTATGTCAAGGGCGTATGCCGCAAGCTTTGCTAGGTCCTCTGCGGTCGTATAATGCTCGCTGTCATCCAATCCGTGGGGATTGGTAAAATGGGTATTGGACAGTCCGAGCTCCAGCGCCTTATCGTTCATCATCTCGGCAAAGCCTGCGACGTCACCGCCGACTCTGTAGGCGATCTCTACCGCCGCATCGTTTGCACTCTGCAGCATCAGCGCGTATATTAGCTCGCGCATAGTGACCTTATCTCCCGCCCTTAGATATGCGGACGAACCCTCAACGCCAACGGCATTATCATTTATTTCAATAGGCTTCTCTCGGTCTACGTCGCACTCCAACGCCAATACTGCGGTCATTATTTTTGTTGTGCTTGCCATAGGCATTCTCACACTGTGATTTTTACGGTATAGCAGAGATCGGCTGTCGGGCTGATAAAGAACCGCTGCTTTGGCGCTTACACTCGGAGCTTCGCTCGGTGAGGAAGACGCGTATACGGTTATAGCGCAGAGCAGTATAGTCAGGATCAGTATCACCGTTAGAAAAACGGTATTGTTTCTTCTGTACATAATTTCTCCGATAACAGTAGATGTGGGTAAATCCCATACTTATCTTTAACCGCGTATCAGAATATATTCCATACAATTTATGACAGAGCAGATTTGATCTTTTCGATTATTTCCGGAGCGTGTTCCACCAGCGACGCTATGCGGTCTACGTCTGTCGCGCCGTTGTTTACGTGTATGAGATTAACCTCAGCATCACGTCCTACGGTTAAAAAGGCTACCGGAGTTATAGACAGTCCGGTTCCTCCGCCACCGCCGAAATTTTGCGATCCGGGTATCCTTTTCGTGCCGTAGTCCACACCTCCGGTGGCAATTCCCATCGACACCTTTGACACGGGTATTACGGTAACACCGCTTTGTGTATTTATCGCATTTCCTATAACCGTATCCATATCCGCAAATGCGCGTATGCCATCCATTGACGCCTTGATAATATCACTCATTTTATTTTCCGACATAATAGCTTTTCCTCTCCTTTGACTTCCTGTATAATCGGATAAGCAAAACAATCAGCTTGTAGGTCCTCAGCTTAAGAGAAATGATAGAAGAGAATTCAGCGTTTTCGTCGGGAATTAAAGTGAATGCTTTATCGTGTATTACTAATTTTTGCGCTTTGCTGTCAAAATATGCAATAATAGCCGAAATTATCCCTCTGTAGCGATATCGTTCGATAGCCGACAGATACGGATTTTCGTCGCCCTTTGATACGGGCAGACCGATAGATCTTATATGCACCTCGCAATGCTCTATAGCATCGGATACAGTACGCATGATCAAATGTCCGATTTCAGCATTTTTCTTGCGTTTCTTTTTCTTATCTCTAAAATTTGAAAGCTCTACGGAGAAGAGGGCGAAGCATATCTTCACCCTCAATCCACCGTTTATTTTCAGAAATACCTCTGAATATCCGAAGACTGAAGGTACAATCAGGAGAAGTAAGAAAACAAACGTAATAAACAGCATAGAAACACCTATCCTACGCGGTACGCTCCTTTAACCCCGATCATCCGTTTGATCAAGCGGTACTTCATCGCCGTCGGCACGTATACTTATAGAAAATCCTCTGCATCGCTCTCATCGTCGGAGGACACTTCCTCGTACTCCTCATCAAGCAGTGAGTGGTCAACGGGGTCGCTCTCATCGTCGGATGACACTTCCTCGTACTCTTCATCAAGCAGTGAGTGGTCAACGGGGTCGCTCTCATCGTCGGGGGACACTTCCTCGTACTCTTCATCATCCGAAGATACCGTATCGTTATCATATAGGGTATCCTCGGCAGAGGGCTCTTCATCATATTCAGCAAAACCTTCTGACACGTCCGCTCCTTGAGTGTTGCTTTCGTCGGAGGAGCTTTCGCTGTCTTCAGGGAACTGTATCTCTTCCTGAACTGCTTCGTTTTCTTCCTCGTCTTCGACGTTTTTACCCTTTGCGAACATATCCGTGATCTCCTCGCTGGTGCCGGGAAGTTCATCCAGATTCTTAAGTCCGAAGACTCTTAGGAAATCGGAGGTAGTGCCGTATAGCATAGGTCTGCCGGGAGCATCCAAACGTCCCTTTGCCTCTATGAGTCCTCTATCTATCAGGTTATTCATCGCATAGGACGAGTCCGCTCTGCGCAGCGTATCCACGAATATTCTTGTTACGGGCTGATTGTATGCCACGATTGCCAGCGCTTCCATAGAGGAGGTCGAAAGCGAACCGCTTTTCTTTATACCCAGCGCATCTCTTATTTCGTTGAGATAATATTGCTTGGTACACAGCTGGCACGAATCACCGTATGTAAGAAGAATAACGCCTCTGGGGATTGCTGGATCGTTATATTTCAGCGAGTATTCGAAAACCTTATCCTTGACCTTGCCCGGAGTCATTTCGAAAACTCTTGCCAGGGTAGCGTAGGATATTGGATGACCTGCGGCGAACAGTATTGCTTCTAGCGCTTCTTCAAATATTACGACTCTTTCCTCAACGGCACCGTCATCTTGGGCTGTATTATCATTATCCGTATCCTTTGGGGCATTATCGTCGGAGAGATTTTCTACTATTTCTTCATCAATCATCTTTCTTTTCTTCCTTTTCGCTGTCGTTTTCCTCTGTAGGAGTATCAAACTCGCTCTCTAATCCCTCAACGGGAACATAGTCGGGATTTAGCTTGAACATCATTTCGAGTCCTGTTTCGTCATATTCGACCACATCCTCAACGATGCGGCAGGTCGTTATAGTAATGCGGTGTATTTTTATAAGCTCAAGAACGCCCATAAACCTTGCAACGAGCTCGGCTCTGGAGTCTGCATCTTTCAATAGGAAGAATAGGGAAGCCTCCTCGTGCTCCTCAAGCAACGCGCATATTTCTTCTATCTTTTCTTCAACTGAAACTACCTTGCGCTTAATTAGCGGATTAACCAGGTCTGTAGGATTTCTCGTGGCTTCAGCGACCTTCATTCTGCGCAGAACAGCGCTCAGCGCCTTCAGCATCAGATTGGGATCGAGATTGAGAGGAAGTCCTTTTTCCGGAGGAATATCGTCAGTTCCTTTTACAAATCTTCCGGAGTACTCTTCATATCTCGGACGAAGCTCCTTTGCCGCCAGCTTTGCCTGCTGATAGAGTATCAGTGCGTCAGCGATCTCGCGGCGCGGATCGTTTTCCGTTCCCTCTTCGTGAGGCAGGATCATACGGCTTTTTATCAGCATCAATTCGCTTGCCATGACGATGAACTCGCTGGCAATATCTAGGTCCATACGCTGAGCTTCCTCGATGTATTCCATATACTGATCGCATATGATAGCGATAGGAATATCCGTGATGCTTACTTTATTTTTGCTGATTAGTGTTAGGAGCAGATCAAGAGGGCCCTCGAACTGATCCAGACGGTATGTCAACTGTTCAATCATATAGTAATGATCCTTTCAAAATTGCCTCGTTGTCAAACGCTAAATTCCAAAGCTCATACCGAGCGAGGATTATACGTTAAGAAATGGAATAAGTTGCCATATTGATAGCATAAGCTCTGCAACCCACGCAATAACCTTGGATAACATAGCCGATAAATCGAATATTCCCACCGCGGAGTATAGAATTGGAGTTGATGAAACGAGTGGAATCGAACGAAGTAAGAATGCAACTTTATCTCCCAACAACAGCCATAAAAGAACTCCGAAATAAATACGCTTCTCGTAGCGCATAATACCGAAATACAGCTTTGGAGGAAGAACAACGTGCAGAATTCTTGAACCGTCAAATGGGGGTATCGGCAGAAGATTAAATATACCAAGTCCTACGTTAAGTGTGAAGAATAGGTACACGAATAATAGAATGTTGCTAAGTAAATTGAACAAAAATTCAGATTCGATCGGCCTATCCCCGACCAGTGCAAATATCGCAAGGTATACACCGCAGCTGATAAAACCGAGAATGATATTTACAAGAGGTCCCGCCAGCGCGGTGATTGCGAATCCGCGTTTTGGATTTTTGAAGTTGCGCGCGTTAACAGGAACTGGCTTTGCCCAACCTATTTTGAACAGTACCATACATATTGCGCCGATGATGTCTATATGCTTTAGCGGATTAAAGCTGAGTCTGCCTAAATTTTTGGCAGTGTTATCGCCCATTTTGTACGCCGCATATCCGTGGCAAAATTCGTGCACCGTAAGCGCCACCAACGCAGCGAGAGCTGATAGTAAATAAAGTTTTATTTGTTCTTGATTCATATGCCTTATTATTTTACCTATGAAATACTTATTTTATACGCGCTTTAAGATACGGCGTCTGTTATAACGCGCCATACCTCGTCCTTTCCGTTTTTTGAAACTGATGAAAAGGGAATGATATCAATTCCTGTCCCCAAGAAAAACTCATTTTTAATCTCGTCAAGTCGCAGATTAAGGGCGGTTTTTGACAGCTTGTCGGTTTTTGTTGCGACAACGGCAAAGCTTATGCCTCTGTCTATCATCATATTGATCATCATAATATCGTCGTCGGTTGGACCGGTTCTTATGTCTATCAGCTGTATTACCAGCTTGAGAGCGTCAGAAGAGGGATTGTTTATAAAGTAATCCTCGGTCAGACTGCTCCAGGATCGCTTGGAGTCCTGCGATCTCTTTGCATAGCCATATCCCGGCAGATCGACGAGATACATTTTCTTGTCGATTCCATAGTAGTTTATCGTTATGGTTTTTCCCGGTGAAGAGGATACTCTCGCCAGAGATTTTCTGCCGAGCAAAGTGTTTATCAGCGAGCTTTTACCTACGTTGGATCTTCCGGAAAGCGCTACCTGCGGCTTAGGATCCCTCGGAAACTGCTTTTGAGTTCCAACAGTCAGCGTAAGCTCTGCGTTGTTTATATTTATTTTCATAACTTCTTCCTTTCGTTCACCGGCGAGTAAGAGTCGCCTCGCGAGGCTTTTTGCTAATTACAAACCGTAACGGGCTATCATAAATCTCTCGCGAGAGCGGCACTCAGTACGTCCTCAGCCGTTTTGCAGGGGATAAATTTCAGGTGATTTTTTGCCTCTTTGTCAATATCGTCAAGATCCTTTACGTTTTCCGCGGGGATGAGGACCGTTGAAATTCCCGATCTGTACGCAGCAAGTGTCTTTTCCTTAAGACCGCCGATCGCCAGCACCTTGCCGCGCAGAGTGATCTCTCCGGTCATAGCGATATCACGTCTTACCGGAATATTGGATAGCGCGCTGACCATAGCGGTAACCATAGTAACACCAGCAGAGGGGCCGTCCTTTGGGATTGCTCCCTCAGGGAAGTGTATATGTATATCGGTATCCTTATGAAAATCGGTCGATATTCCATATTTGTCTGCTATGGTTCTTACGTAGGAATGAGCGATTTTTGCAGATTCCTTCATAACCTCGCCAAGCGAACCTGTGAGTTGGATTTTTCCCGAGCC
>JAZOTE010000126.1:0-5853 GCA_045657485.1 Eubacteriales bacterium | reverse complement strand
CGGTCACGCAGAGGTCAGACAGACCATCAAGGTGCCCGGCGTCGGAATTATCGCAGGTTGCTATATTCAGGACGGCAAGATTACCAGAAACGCACAGATCCGTATCGTGCGTGACGGTATAGTTATCTTCGAGGATAAGATCTCCTCGCTCCGTCGCTTCAAGGACGATGTCCGTGAGGTTGCAGAGGGCTACGAGTGCGGTGTCGGAATTGAAAAGTTCAACGATATCAGAGAAGGTGATACTCTCGAAGCGTTTATAATGGAAGAGGTCAAGGACTGAGCTTCTGTACTCTTTTAAAAAATATAGCCAGAGTGTTCATGACATGAAAGTCATGGGCACTCTTTTTAAATGAAAACGGCTATCTCAGCTTTTTGTCTGAGATAGCCGGATTATATTACAAGTATGGTGTTTTTAGATAAGGTTGCGGGGGATTTTCAGCTACAAATTAAGCGACCCATTATGAAATTACAGAAAGATTGCTTTCACGGTATTTAAGCGGTGTTGTTCCGAGCCTTTCGCCAAAGCGTTTTATAAAATAACTCGTGTCCGTGAAGCCGACCTCAGCACCGATTTCGGTTATGCTGAGCTGAGTTGTGAGTAAAAGCTTTTTAGCCTCCTCCAATCTTCGAGCCAAAAGGAGCTCGCCAAAGCCGGCTCCGCATTCCTTGCGCAGAAGCAGCGCCATATGGCTGTAGCTCAATTTTACCGCGCGGGCACATTCCTCGGCTGATATTTGCTCCGTGTAATGAGCTAAAATATAGCCTTCGATCTCCTTGACAGCGGGGTTTTTTTGACGCGTCGAGAATGAAATCCCCTCCTTTTCAAGTGCAAAGAGCAGCTCGGAGTAAATCAGAGCGACGTAAAGCTGCTTTTTCAGCTCGGTTGAAACGGTAGTACAGTCACCGTCCCTGAGTAGCGAAAAAAGCGACGAAAGAGCGGGGGTGCTTTTAAATATTCGCTTCTTGACAGTGCCTTGACGGAAAAGGGCAAGCATAGCCTCGCGCCTTGCGCCCAAGCCGCCTATGAGTTCCTCGGTGAGCCCTATGACTATTCTGCGTGAATTCTTGTCGGGACTATGGCAGCAATGGGCCTCGCCGATAGGAATAAGGGCTGTTTCGCCCTCGCGCAGTACGGTCCAGCCGTCCGCTGTGAAGAGATTGGCGCACCCGCTTTGCAAATGTATTATTTCCGCGCAATCGTGCCAATGAATATCCGTAATGAGAGGTCCGCTTTGGATGTCAATGCAAAGGGCATTGCTGTCGGTTCTGTTTATTGCTTTAGGCAAAAAATTACTTTTCATTTAAAGCTCCAATAATAGATTTGTTATATTTTACGACAAAAAATATATAGAAATTATCTGTGCTCGGTGTTATAATGAAAATGTGAAAGGGGAAAGAGAAAATGGAGTATTTTCTTCTTACTCTTGCAACTGCCGCGAGTGCAACAAAGGCCTTGGTTTGCAGATCGCTCGGAACAAGAGCTACCGCAAAGCGGCGGGTTTTGCAGGATAACGCATTTATATTTTTATTTTCGGCTCTGGCCGTGCTTGTTGCCTCGGCGTTTCTCGGAGGACTGTCGTTTTCTTATCAGACCGTACTGATAGGCGTGGGGTTTGCAGCATCGTTGCTTTTTACTCAGCTTATGCAGATGATTGCTATGGGAAGAGGACCGGCATCGGTAACGACGCTTATTTATTCATACGGCTTTATAGTACCGATCGTTTATTCAGCAATAGCACTTGGCGAAGAAATCAGCGTTATGCAGTACGTCGGCATAGGTCTTTCGGCGGTTTCACTGTTCTTCATTGTCAGCCCTCAAAGGGATAGAAGAGCGAGCCTTGGTTGGCTTCTTGTAGCGATGCTTTCGGCTTTGGGTTCTGGAATGAACGCGGTGATACAAAAGCTACACAGAGCGGTTGCGCCCGAAGGGGAAATAACATCTCTTCTTTTGGTGTCATTCACATTAGCCGCGCTTTTCTCGTTTGGCTTCTCGCTCCTTGCAAAAGGGGAGCACTTTTGCGACGGGGGAATAGCAAAAAGGCTGGGATTCGTTGCCTTTTCCGGCGGAGCAATAGGCGGATTAAATATCCTGAATCTTATAATTGCGGGAAAACTGCCCGCGGTCGTACAGTTCCCGATATATAATATCGGCTCGCTCATCATCGTTGGATTGGTTGCCGGATTTGTTTACAAAGATCGTGTTTCAATAAAACAGCTCATCGGATTCGTTATAGGAACAATGTCAGTGCTTACGATAGGTTTGCTGTAATATTGCCAAAATGCCAACTAAAGAATACATATTTATTAAAAAACATATAAGGAGAGCAATATGAATTTACCGTGGAAAACAAAAGGAATCGTACTTACAGCACCTCTTTCGGAGGACGTTGACGATACTGTCAGATTCATTGACGAGTATCTCGCGCCCAACGGATGCAATCTTATCTGCATGCAAATAAGATACAGATACAGATTCAAGAGACACCCTGAATGTATGGGTTACGATCCGCTGTCCGAGCAGGATATCAAAAAGATCGTGAACGTATGCAAAAAGAACGGAATCAGATTACTCCCGAAGATGAATCTTCACGGCCATCAGTCCGGACTTCCCAATATTCCCACCGACGGAATTTTGCACGGACATCACGAGAAGACTCCGGATATCAGAGACGGTCTTCTCAGAGCATATCCCGAGCTTGACGAGCAGGCAAACGAGGCCGGTGCGTACTATTCACGAAGCATCTGTCTGACAAATCCTTTGGTTAAAATAATCCTTTTCGATCTTATCGACGAGCTTCTAGATGTATTTGAGGCCGACGGAATGCATATAGGCTGCGACGAGGTTCTGAACATAGGTCTTTGCCCCGAGTGCAAAAAGTATTCAAACGCAAAGCTCTTTGGCGATTGGGTCACCGCGGTGCACGACCATCTTGCAAAAAGAGGCGCCCGGATGCTTATGTGGGGCGACAGGTTCCTGAATTCGGCCGAAACCGGATATCAGGAATACGAGTCCAGCGCAAACGGCACCGACCCCGCTATCGACGTTGTTCCCAAGGATATTCTCGTTTGCGACTGGCATTACGAGAAGCAGACCGATTATCCTTCTCTCGGAGTATATAAGAACAAGGGCTTCCGCATGCTGATCAGCCCTTGGCGCATAAGAGAGCACACGGATAACTTTATTAATTACGCTCTTTCTCACGATGAGGGACAGGTTGAGGGGATTCTGCTCACCACATGGTGCGGAGCAGGCGATCTTGCGCGCCATATGCTTGACGGAGAAAGCGGAAAATGGCTTCATACCGAGGAAATTGCAAGAAATATCCGTCATATATTTGAAAATCAATAAAAGATTTGTTATAATATTGTTATATTATTGTATTATGATTTTTACAACATGTCAAGTCTGATTTGAAAAGAGATTGAAAATGCTTATTCCAAGAGTGAAAAAAGAGTACAGAGAAGAAGGCAAGCTTTCCTTTGCGGGCGAGATAAACGTATGCTTTTCCGACGAGGTTGCAAAATCCCTTGCTGTGGCGGCAAGAGAGCTTATCCCTTTCCCTATAAGAGAATGCGAGCGTAGCGAGGCTGATTTTATACTTTCGTGCGACGGGAGTATTTCGGAGCATACTGCCTACTTTATTTTCGACAGTCTTAAAGATAAGGCCGTGGCGGTGTTTTCCGACCGTGAGGGCGGACGAGATGCAATTTCGGTTTTCTCAGAGCTTCTGTGTGTTAAAGAGCGGGAGAAAATGGGAGAGTGCTATGGTGCGCAGTGCGATTTGAACGGATGGGAGAGCCGTGGGATCGCTGAGCTTGCGAGGGTCAGGATCGAGGATTATCCCGACCTTAAAGTGCGCTCATTTATGCAAGACGTTGGCAGAAAGCACGTTCCGATGAGCGAGCTGAAGGCTCAACTTCTGCTTATGGCAAAGATGAGAATGAATACGTTTCATTTTCATTTTACGGAATACGTTGGCTTTGCCGTTGCGCTTTCCGAGTTTCCGACTCTTGAGGGAGCCGCGGTTACGGGCGGCACTCAATATTCCGAGCAAGAGATACGCGAGATGGTAGATTACGCCCAGAGCCTTTGCATAGACGTTATTCCCGAGGTCGATCTTCCGGCGCACGCCAATGCGATAACCTCAAAATACCCTCAGCTTCTTTGCAGAACGACGGACGGTGTACCTCCGAATGGTTGGACTCTTTGCATTGGAAACGAAGAGACTTACGACTTCCTCGAAAAGCTGATCTCCGCCGTTGCAAAGCTCTTCCCGAGCAAGTATTTTCATCTCGGCACCGATGAAATTTCCATGCCGGACGTTGACAGATTCCCAAAGCCTGTGGCGGATTTTTGCCGTTGCAGTGTTTGCTCGTCACTCGGGCTGACTGATACGGAGCTGTTTTACAGGTTTCTCAAAAGGGTCTACAAGATCGTGAAGGATCTTGGGAAGACTCTGATCGTTTGGAATGATCAGATAGATATTTCTCACTCGCCTAATTTACCAAGGGATATTTTAATTGAGTTCTGGAGAGTTGCCGCAGAGGGAAGAGGACCGAGCGTGGGCTGTTCAATGCAGAGATTTCTTGACGAGGGCTTTGACGTTATCAATGCCGATTTTCCCGAAGCATATATCGATCTTTACGTTGAATACGACAGGCTTAAGGGCTGGAATCCCAAAAGAGCTCCTGCCTCCGATGAGAGAAAAAGGGGCAAAATAATCGGTGCTGATTTTTGCGCGTGGGATGTTTTCAGACATTTTTGCCATTCGGTGTCCGTATCAACGCCGTTCTTTGCGGATAGGTTTAGAAATTGCTTTGCCGACGACGGAGGCGACGAGCTTTTGATGAGAGCTTCCGAGAGGCTTTTCGGCATCAAGGGCTTCAATGTCTTCGATTACACGAGGAAGGTTATTGATCTTGACGAATCCTTGGACGTTTTCAGAGCTGATGCAAGTATCTCAAGAGTAATTGATATTATCGGTGGACATAAGCCGTCCGATGCCTCGGAGGAATATATTAAAAGCACGTATCTGTCTTTGGCAAAGAAATGCTTAAAAAGGACTGATTGTTAAATAAAATATTTCTGACGCGAGGGGTTCTGCTTGATCGGCTGTATTTCCTCGCGTTTATTCTTTTCTTGATGATAAGAATTTTTTTGATAAAAGGAAGAGCTTTTGATAGAAGAAAGGCTTTTTGCAAAAGTGCGACGGTTAAGATATGAAAACTATTTTTATGCCTTTTTTGCAACTAATTTATACATCGTGAAAACAATTTGAACAAAATTTGAAAAAGTCCCTGACAAATTCTCTCAGTATGATAAACTAAACACAGTTAGCGCGGCATGTGCAGACAACGTTAAGGAGGTTGGCGGCTTGGAAAAGGTTAGATTTGCTATTATTGGTGTTGGCGGCTTTGGCAAAAGACACGCATCTGCCGTTTGCTGCAGCCATGATGCAGAGTTGGTTTGCATTTGTGATATACGCCAAAGCGTTGCAATGCAAAATGCGGACACGTATAATGGCACGTATTATACAGATTATCGCGAGATGCTTCGCGACGGCTTCAAACGCTATAATCGTAGGCTTTAACGTTCGTCCCGACAAGAATGCTCTTGACAGTGCGGAGAGAAACGGTGTTGATATCCGATGCCACCGTATTATCTATGAGATAATAGATGAGATCGAGGCAGCTATGAAGGGTATGCTTGCACCCACCTATAAGGAAGTGCTTCTCGGTCACGCAGAGGTCAGACAGACCATCAAGGTGCCCGGCGTCGGAATTATCGCAGGTTGCTATATTCAGGACGGCAAGATTACCAGAAACGCACAGATCCGTATCGTGCGTGACGGT
>JAZOTE010000125.1:0-18507 GCA_045657485.1 Eubacteriales bacterium | reverse complement strand
CCTTTGCGGACTCATCAACGTTTCTCTTAAAGTCGATGATTCTGTACTTCTGCTTGTTACCGCCGCCGTGGTGACGAACGGTGATCTTGCCGTAGCTGTTTCTGCCGGCATTCTTTTTCTTCTTAGCAATCAGGCTCTTTTCGGGAGAGAACTTGGTGATTTCTTCGAAAGAGGGGCTGGTCATATGTCTGCGCGACGGAGTTGTCGGCTTATATTTCATTGTTGCCATTTCTGATTACCTCCTCTTAGTTCATGCTCTCGAAGAATGCGATGGGAGCGGAGTCCTCGGAAAGAGTAACTACTGCCTTCTTCCACTCTCCGGTATAACCGAAGTGAACACCGTATCTCTTGGGCTTCTTCTTCATATTGATTACGTTGACCTTTACAACCTTGGTCTTCTTGAACATAGCCTCTACAGCCGCAGCGATATCCGCCTTGGTTGCATCCTTAGCTACCTCAAAGCTGTAACGCTTATCAGCAACGCCGTCCATGCTCTTCTCGGTGATAAGAGGTCTTACAATGATATCTGCATAAGATTTCATCTTGCATATACCTCCTCAATTTTTGCTACCGCATCCTTAGCTACGATGAGAGTATCGCAGTTGAGAATGTCGTAAACGTTGATGGTGTTCCACTGAGTGGTCTTAACACCCTCGATATTGTTGCAGCTCTTGATAACGAACTCGTTAACCTCAGGGAGAACGATGAGAGCCTTCTTAGCAGCGCCTACTGCAGCGAGCATCTCAACCATAGCCTTGGTCTTGTACTCGGTTGCGGTGATAGCGTCGATAACGACCATCTCGTTTGCCTCTACCTTAGAGGAGAGTGCGCTGAACATTGCTGCTCTCTTGAGTCCCTTGTTGAGAGAAACTTTGTAGGAGCGGGGCTTAGGACCGAGAGCAATACCGCCGTGAGTCCACTGAGGAGAACGGGTGCTTCCCTGTCTTGCGTGACCGGTGCCCTTCTGCTTCCAGGGCTTCTTACCGCCGCCGGAAACCTCGCTGCGAGTGAGGGTGGACTGCGTGCCCTGTCTCTGATTCATAAGAAATGCTCTTACTGCGGTGTGGAGGACTGCTTCGTTTACGTCTGCGCCGAAGATCTTATCGGAGAGCGCGATCTCACCAACTTCCTGGCCCGCCATATTAACAACTTTCATATTAGGCATTTGTCTTTCCTCCTTCCGTTATGCTTTAACCGAATCGCGAATGAACACGATGCCGCCCTTTGCGCCGGGAACCGCACCCTTCACTGCGATAAGATTCTTTTCCGCATCAATCTTAACTGCTACCAAATTAAGAATGGTAACCTGCTCGTTACCGTACTGACCTGCCATCTTCTTGTTCTTGAAGATTCTGGCGGGGTCGATAACACCCATAGAACCGGACTGACGGTGTACAGGACCAACGCCGTGAGTCATTCTGAGCTTGTGAAGATTCCATCTCTTGATGGCGCCGGTGTATCCGCGACCCTTGGTAATACCTGTGATGTCGACCTTGTCGCCCTCGGCGAAGGTATCGACGGTTACTACAGAGCCCGCTTCAAGTGCGCTGCAATCGTCAAGTCTGAATTCCTTGAGATGTCTCTTCGGTGTGATTCCGGCCTTTTCAAAGTGACCGAGCTGTGCCTTGTTTACGTTCTTCTTTTTAACGTCCTCGAACGCAAGCTGTACAGCATTGTAGCCGTCGTTCTCGACGGTCTTCTTCTGTGCTACCACGCAAGGACCTGCTTCAATCAGGGTTACGGGGATCACATTGCCTTTTTGGTCGAAGATCTGGGTCATACCCAGCTTTCTACCGATAATGCCTTTTTTCATTTTTCCTCCTTAAGGTTATTGGTTGACGGCTGTGAATTATCGCTAAGCGACTCCGCCAACTTGACCACGAGGCCGTGGTGTTCAGAGCTTTACGCTCCGGGGATTTGAAGCTCCCCTGTGGGTTAAACCCAAATTAAGCCTTGATCTCGATCTCAACGCCGGCAGGAAGCTCGATGCTCATAAGAGCCTCTACAGTCTTCTGCTGAGGGTCAATAACGTCGATCAATCTCTTGTGAGTACGCATCTCAAACTGCTCGCGGCTGTCCTTGTACTTGTGAACAGCTCTGAGGATAGTTACGATCTCCTTTTCGGTGGGGAGCGGAATGGGGCCGCTTACCTTGCTACCGTTTCTCTTTGCTACGTCAACAACCTTTGCCGCTGCGGCGTCAATGATGGTGGAATCATAGCTCTTAAGACGTACTCTGATTTTGTTCTGTGCCATTTTTCTTTCCTCCTTTTTGGTTTTGCTTTGGACCTTTTAAGAAGGCGACGAGGTTTCACACTGCTTCGGGTGTATCAAACACTCCCAACAAAATCAGTTCGGCAAGCCTCCGCAGGGCTGGACGAACCGATTAAAGTGCGCAGTGGTGCCAAAGTAGGCAACACTCTTGCTTCGCCCGGTTAAAGTATCGGACATACTCCACGGAAATTCCCTACCTCGATGGGTAGCCACCTCCCGCTTCATCGCATATCAAGCTTTTATATTATACATTATAATGGGCAAAAAAACAAGTCCATTTTCAAAAAATGTTTGTAGAAATATTCCACAAAAATCATCCGTTTTTTTGTGCAATTCTTACAAAAATGTATTTTTTTGCCTCCATTTTTCAAAAACGCGAAAGAAACAACCCAAAAATTTGCAAATTAAAGCGTTTGTTTACTGTTTGTTCATAATTTTATTGTAAAATATGTAGTGCGCTTCACGCGCGCACAATTTCAAGAAATGAAGGAAAACGGAATGAAGAACAGAAGATTAACGCTCGGCATCTATTATATTGCCGTGCTTCTGATCGCTATTGCGGCTACGGCTTTAAAGACGGTCGCCGTGGTCGGTCATCTTGATTTTGACACCGGTTATTTTAGTGAAAACGTATATATCACGATCGGAGATTGGCTTATAATAGGAGCAGTGCTGCTCGGCGTAAGCTACGTATTTTTCGGCAACTCAACCGTAAAGCTGATTCCAAGCTTTGACGGCGCGGCAACGTATATTCCTTCGGCAGCCGTGGCGGTCGCGCTCTTGTTTATGGCGGTCGAGCTGTTTTCGAAGGGACTTTCCGGCACGGAGCCAGATTGGCTGACGCTCATTTGCGCCCTCTTCACACTTCCCGCCATTCTCGGCTTCTTCTTCACTGTACTTCGTACGCAAAAGGAGGATACGGGACGCGGGTGGTTCTGCCTTTCAATAGTTATATTTATGATGATATACTCGGCGTTTCTTTATTTTGATTCAACATTGCCGCTGAACTCTCCGAACAAAACGGTTGACAGAATGGCTTTTCTGGCAGCAACGGCGTTCTTCCTGTTCGAAACCAGAATATCGCTCGGCAGAGAAAAATGGAGAGGCTACACCGTGTTCGGTCTTATCGGAGGGGCGGTAACGCTCTACTCATCAGCTCCGGCTTTGGCGATATACTTTATAAACGGAGAGATAATATCCAACAGCTTATACGAGAGCGTTCTCGTCTTTACCGTTTTCGTATTCATTTCGGCAAGGCTTGTTACCGCACTGCTTGCGCGCGAGGACAAGGAGAATGAGTTCGTAGCTTTCATAAAGGAAAACGAGAGCGCAAAAAAACCATTCACTCACGCGAAAGAAGATTATGTAAGTGAGGAAAGCGCAAATTACAGCATAGATTTCGACGGTGATAAAGAGAGGAACCGGGATATATGAAAAAAATACTCGTGGTTGACGGCAACAGCATAATCAACCGAGCGTATTACGGTATGCGTCCGCTTACCACAAAAAGTGGAAAAACGACGCACGCGGTATACGGAATGATAAATATAATTTCACGGCAAATGTCCGCTCTCAAGCCGGACTACGCAGCGGTGGCATTTGACGTAAAGCACCCAACCTTCCGTCACGAAATGTACCCGGAGTACAAAGCCGGCAGGCACGCGACCCCGGAGGATCTGCTCTCACAATTCCCAGATGCAAAGGAATGCTTGCATCTGATGGGAATGCACGTTATAGAATTACCGGGATATGAGGCTGACGATATACAGGGTACGGTGGCGAAAATGGCGCACGGGTACGGGGATACCGAGGCTTATGTTCTTTCAGGCGACAGGGATCTGTTGCAGCTTATAGACGATAAGGTCACAGTCCTTCTGGCAACGAACAGTGACACCAAGGTGATGGGACGGACGGAATTTACCGAGGAATACGGAATACCACCGGAGGCATTCGTGGATATGAAGGCTCTGATGGGAGATTCGTCAGACAATATTCCCGGTGTTGCAGGTATAGGAAAAAAGACCGCGGCAAATCTGATAATCGCGTACGGATCGCTGGACGGAATATACGAAAACATTGAAGACAAAGGCATATCAAAAGGCGTTCGCGAGAAGCTTAAAACGGATAAGGATAACGCATATCTTTCCCGTAAGCTTGCCGAGATAAACACACACGCCCCCCTGGATATAACGCTGGAGGATCTGAAATACGTCGGATTAGACAAAGCCGGACTGTACGGTAAATTTTTGGAGCTGGAGCTGAATTCACTGATAAACAAGTTCGGGCTCAGCGCTGAGGATACAGCCGTGCAGATACAGAACGAGGCATCGCAAAACCGCATTGACGATTCCGAGCAGATGCCGGAATATGCGGAGTTCGATCCGAAAAAATTCAAAAAAACAGAACACGTGTCGGTATCTTTGCAGATTTTGGACGGTATTGTTTACATTCACTATGGGGACGGTATAAAGCAATACGGTGGCGTCAGCTTGCAGCTTTGCGAGGCTCTTTACGGCAGAAAAATCATCTGCTACGACGGTAAGCATCTATGGCACGTTATGGACGGAGTCGGAGCCGATATGACCAGGCTGCAGTTCTCCGATCTTATGCTATACGCTTACGTATTAAATCCCGGAAACGGAACGGGCAGTGTAGAGTCTACCGTAGCTATGTTCAGCGGCGGAGACGTAAAAAACGGGTACCCGTGTGTAGATTTCTTTGAAATCGCGGAGAAAAAAATGCACTCCGAAATTGAAGCTATCGGCTCGCTTGATGTCTTGGAGAAGCTGGAGCTTCCTCTAATGCCCATACTGGCGGAGATCGAACAAACAGGCTTTATGATAAACACAGCCGCGATGAACGAATACGCCGAGGCGCTGTCGCTTTTAGCAAATGATCTGAAGGAAAGCATTTACGTAAGAGCCGGAAGAGAGTTTAATATCAATTCTCCGAAACAGCTTGGCGTAGTGCTCTTTGAGGAGCTGGGACTTCGTCCGCCAAAGAAAACGAAAACCGGATACTCTACCGATGCGGAAACGCTGGAGCAGCTACGTTCAGAATCTCCCATTATAGACGACATCCTTGAGTACAGACAAGTAACTAAGCTTCTCGGAACTTATGCCGAGGCACTACCTGCGGTAGCAGACTCTTTTGGCAGAATCCACACGGATTTCAAGCAGGCGCTTACCGCCACGGGAAGACTTTCCAGCGCCGACCCCAATCTGCAGAACATTCCAATAAAAACTAAAATGGGAAGAGAAATGAGGCGTTGCTTCGTTTCAAAGCCGGGATATTCCCTGGTCGATGCGGACTATTCGCAGATAGAGCTTCGCCTGCTCGCTCATATCTCCGACGATTATACTATGAAAGAAGCATTCAGAGAAGGAGAGGATATTCACCGCAAGACCGCCGCGGCAGTTTTTGGCATTCCGGAAGAATCGGTAAACGATGAGATGCGAAAGCGCGCAAAGGCGGTTAATTTCGGTATCGTTTACGGAATCAGTGGCTTTTCTCTGTCAAAGGACCTGGGAATAAGCGTAGATGAGGCGTCAAGGTATATCAAAAAATACTTAATGAACTATCCTTTTATCGACTCATATTTAGAAAACGTAGTGGCAAAGGCAAAGGAAGACGGCTTTACGACTACTGTATTCGGTCGTAGAAGATATATACCGGAGCTTAACGCGCAAAACGGAAACGTTCGCGCCTTCGGAAAGAGAGTGGCAATGAACGCTCCCATTCAAGGAACAGCGGCAGATATTATGAAGTTGGCGATGATCAAGGTATATAACAAATTAAAGGCAGAAAGCCTGGACGCAAAAATCGTAATGCAGGTTCACGACGAGCTGGTTGTAGAGGCTAAAGACGATACGGTTGAGAGAGTAAAGTCAATATTGAAGGAGGAGATGGAGGGCGCAGTTAAGCTTTCTATACCTCTGACAGTAGACGTTACCTCCGGAAAAAACTGGTTGGAGCAGTCCTGACCAGCCTGCGCCGCAATATTTCGAGCCTAAGAACCTCTGAACGTTGCGAAAGCACAAGCTTGCGCATGGCAGTCACGCTTCAGGAACACTAAAATCATTAAGAGCGCATTGAAAGATCGGCAGACTTTCAATGCGCTCGTTTTTTAGAAGTATAAAAACCTACATATTTTTTGCTTTACCGGAACTTTGGTTTTTGGTTTGGTTAGTCGGTTAATATCGCTTTTGTATAGTTTAAATTTGCTCAAAAATGTATAAATACGGTAATTTTCAATGATAATCAACCAAAAACAGCACGAATTCGGGTAGTTTTAGAAAATCAAAATACTCTTGACTCCGGACAGTGAATCCTCACCGTCGCCGGCAGATACCGAGGCAGTTAACGAATTGTCCCAAGCGACCTTTGATACGGACGTGTGATATTTCTTTGCAACCGAGAAAAGCGTATCCTGTGGCTCCGGATAATATACGGTGATCCTGCCCTTCTGACGTGGCTTTGCAAAGCCTTCAACAATATTACAAGACGAAAGACGTCTGAGCGATTTGTTTTCCATAACGCGCACCCAACCGTGCAGCTTGTAATTTACAACAAGCGAATCCTCGTCCAGAACTGCGGAAGGCATAGGTCCCTCAATGAACACATCCGGTACGGATGACTCCGAGAAAGGATTTTCAGCGCGCAGGCAAAGCTCGAAGGGAGATATGAATTTTAGCGGCGAGTACGAAACGTTACCCTCCTCAGTCACCACCGAGGCAATTCCTGTAAATTTCAGTTCTCCGCGCAAAACGAGGTCACAGCCCTCGCACACAGTGTCCTCCAACCGAGGCTGAATCGAAATTATCATAACGTCACGAATGGGATCCTGGCAAACAGTCTCCTTGGGCAAAGTGCATACACCGGACTCGTTTATCTTGATTTTCTCTACAAAGGATGTACATCTTAAATCCGAGTATTTGTTTTCGGTGTCAGCCTCCTTAAGATACGCATCAGTCACTACCGGTACGTTTCCGTTGTAGTCGGCAGAAATCGCGTACTCAGCAACAACAGAGCATACCACCTCGCATCCCGTATCGTCAGCGTTAATCCGTGTGACCAGAGATGCGACGGAGCATATGGGAATAAGCTCCATATTTTCACCTATCGCATCAACGGATATACGCTCCTCTACCGGTATACTCTTTTCCGCAAGATAGGTCTGAGCATCCGAATCAACGATCACGGCATATACGTTAAGGGTGCCGGATAACGAAGCGCCACCGTCCGTAAACTGCACTTCATTTACACAAATATCCGCTCCGCTGTACAGCACCTGTACCTCGTCCGCTATTCTTCCCTCCAATCGCTCAAGGCACTCCGCGTATTCTCTCTCTACAGGCTCAGTATCCATCATTTGAGCAAAATTCATGACACGTGTCAGACTTTCCGGCTCGTTTTCTCCGGAAAAAGCATCTCCGTCCACTGATAATACTTCCTCCGTAAGAGAATACGGGGCGACTGTAAGCGTCGCCTTTGCGGAAAACTTACGCGGACCGATAAGCCTGATAGAAGACGAGGTTATTCTGACGTCGCCGAAAATTTCCCCCTCGCCGTCAGGACACCTTGCAAACAGCTCGTAGTCCGAGGTAAAGGACGTACCGCAGGGTTTGCCGTCAGAATCGAGATACATTATATTATGATTCAGCGTTCCGTAGTACTCCTCGCCGCCATCCGCCCTGCCCTTGCCGGACGGACCGATCACCGTTTCCGTATATAATATTTTTCGCACGTCCCCCAGATAATCGGGAAGAATAAAGTCCGCTCCGCTTTCCGCGCTTTGCTCCTGAAGCTTAGATAAGCGCTTGAAGCTTTCCACACCCTTGTTTTCCATACATAAAACCTCCGTAATAGATTACCACTTCAATTCTATTATTGAAGAGGTCGGTTTATTACTTAGAAAATGTATTCCGAAATCTTTTCAGGCAAGATAGAGAGATATTCAAAGCAGCTTTGCTGAGAATACAGCTATACGCAAGCACGTATACAAATGCTGATAAAAAAGCAACGCGCAAGATGACTTGCGCGTTGCAATGTAGATAATATTCCACTATAAATATCGCTTTTTGACAATAGATATTTACATTTTCGTTAATAATCGGCTCCCATAGACTCCATAAGTCGTTTGTTAAACTCAGCTGCCGTATTGTAACCCATGCGCTTCTGACGATTATTCATTGCCGCAACCTCTATAACTACCGACAGGTTTCTTCCGGGGCAGACCGGTATAACGATGCTGGGTACTTTGATTCCGAGAATTTCAGTCGTCTGCTCGTCGAGTCCGAGTCTATCGTACATTTTGCCGTCCTGCCACGTTTCAAGATTTACCACCAGGTCTATCTTCTCCGTATCCTTAACCGAACCCATACCGAACAGTCTGCGAACGTCAACGATGCCGATTCCTCTCAGCTCAACGTAGTGGCGAATGATCTCCGGCGCCCGACCTACGAGAGTCGTGGCAGACACTCTCTTAATTTCCACCGCATCGTCAGCAATAAGTCGGTGTCCGCGCTTGAGCAGCTCTATCGCCGTTTCGCTCTTACCTACTCCGCTGTCACCGAGAAGCAGAATACCCTCGCCGTAAACCTCAACGAGAACGCCGTGCCTAGTTATTCTGGCGCCAAGCTCTACGTTGAGAAACGATATCATTGCCGCAAGAAGATCAGAGGTGGATTTCGCTGCTCTCATAAGCGGAACTCTGTATTTTTCAGCCATTGCGAGAGTGTCCTGATCCACCTCCAGCGACGAGGAATAGATCACTCCTATCGGCACGGTGCTGAAGAACGTTTCCAGCTTTTGATGCCTCTCCGTTATCTCCAAAGAATCAAGATATTTTTTCTCTACCTTTCCTATTATCTGAAGCCTTGCCGGCTCGTAATGATCGTAAAATCCGGCAATCTGAAGTCCGGGCCTGTTTACCCTGGAGCAGCTTACGAGTATTTTCTCCGGCAAATCCGGGAGAAATATGGTTTCCAGATTAAATTCATCTATAATTTTAGAAAGCTTTACGCTATAGATTTCTTCCATAAGATCATCTCCTTGTTACGCGGTTTTTATTATTATAGCAAAAAGGGCGGAGAAATTCAATATATTTCAGAGATTTTATTACAACACCCTAATTTTAGAATCAGCGTCTTGATTTGTTAATAAAAATCTGTTAAAATAGTGTTATGAATATAATTACAACTCAGCTCAGGGAGATCGATATGAAAAAAACACTTATAGCTATTACGCTTATGCTGGCGTTGCTACTTCTCTGCTCTTGTGGCAAGAAAAAATACGAGCCTGTTCCCAGCACGGACGAGGAGGCACAAGTAGTGCTCACTCTATCTGTCGGAGATAAACGCTACGACGTAAGATACGAGCTGTACCGCGCGCTGTTTATTGGAAACAAAGGCGTTGTAGACAGAGGTGACAACTCCGTTTGGCAGGGTGATAACAGCACCACTTATATTGAACAAATAAATGAAATAATAATTGACAGAGCGGCGGAAATATATTCCGTGCTTCATATTGCCGACAGCCTTGGAATCGATCTGTACTCCAACGACGTGGACGAAAAGATACAGGAATATATAGACACCTCGGTGAACGGTAACGATAGCGGATACGAGGGTTGCGGAAGCTATGAAAAATATCTGGAGTATCTTTCGGATCAGGGTATGAATTATGCCGTAAGCGATCTGCTTTTCAGATACTCCTTTGGCGTCAGTGAGATAAACAAATACTACAAAGGCACGGAATCCGTGCTGGGAGATTATAACGGCAATCTGGAGTTTGACGAGGAAGACGTTCGCGCATTCTATGAGGGCAGCGAATCCGTAAGACTGCTTCAAGCCTACTTTCAAAACGGAGTGCGTACTCAAGACCAAATGCTTGATTTCAGAAACAGTCTGGCGGAAAAGAATGACGTCATAGACAAGGCGGAATATATCATACATAATACCAGCGCAACTCAATCCGATCTTGTAATCAACGGTCAGGTCAGTGGCATAATAATAGGACAGCACGCTATGGACGCGCTTTTCTACGGCGAATATCTGGACGCAGCCTTTTCTCTCGAAGTCAACGAGGTCAGCGATATTATCAAAATATCCGGAACGTCAGATAGCTATACCGACGGATACTACGTACTCGTGAACGTTGAAAAGGATGATGACTACTACAATGCTCACAAGGGCGAAATAAAGCTCGAATACATTGAAAACGAGATGGGTAAAATATTATACACAGCAAAGCAAAGCTTGATAGAAAGCTTCCGCTTTGCTGACGGATACAGTAGTATAAATCATAAAGAAATAAGCAAGTAATGTAATCTTTTATTGTCATTTATATATATTCAATGAAAAAATCACAGTTTAAAGAAAAGTATGGCATCAGCGATTTGAAGCCACTGACAATATCGCGTCACCCGTTATTCTGCGCGGATATAGCAAACACTACGGGGCGGTTTATTGAAGACAATTTTAAGGGGCTGTGCGAGGTCACGTCATTTATTCCCTTCTCCACCTCTTACGTAATAATTTCCGAGGAGCAGCTGGTATGCTTTTTCAGAGAGCTACTCGAATGCGTATACGGCAAAAATATGATAAAAATCGCGGTAGAAATGGACGAGGACTATTTAAACATAGTCGTTACGGCGGAGGGCGAGCTTCCCATTGAGTGCCTCGACGCAAACAGCCTCGTTCGCCGCGCTAAGCTTGCCGGCTTTAAGGTAGAGCTCAGCGACACTACCCTCAGGCTGTATATAAAGCACAGACACACCGCACATTACAAGGTCTATGCTATCAGCAAAGATCAGCTGTACGGTATGTATAGCCTGATGTTCTTCGGTCCTAAGGTTTACGAGGTTCCAAAGAAGCCGAAAAAATAAACGCTACGAAGCTGAAAACGTTTAATAAACGACCTGAAAATATATAGGTCGCATCTGATTAACCATCTGATGTTTTTAAAAAAAAGAGCAAGAACCAGGATTAAAATATATTGACCTTTCAAAGTGAGATCTCGTTATTGCTTTCACTGATAGGAAATATATCATTCCTCATCTTGCTCTTTTCATTTCGTTTCCTAATTTTGTTACTCATAGCTTAACGGAAGTCGGGCAAATTAATTCACAGCAAATATTGCATTGATCGGCAGAGTGCTGTGGGTCGCAGTGTTTGAGGTCCAAAGTGGCAGATAGGAGAAAAAATGAAATTTAAAAATATCAGAATGATATCGGCAATCATTCTTTGTTTATATACTTTTGTGGGGGCAGCTCCGCTAACTGCCAGCGCTGCCGAAAACGGTTTAAGCGAGGGGCGTGTAGCAGAAAACGCTACGTTGGAGATAGAACGCACGCTCGCCGAAGAGGACGTGGCAGCGCTTTCCGAAAACGTACAGGTGTCGAGCAGGCTGTGGGAGCTTCTCTTTAAAAAAGAAGAAAAAACCCCGACTGAGCTGATCCCCGGCGGTGACGTTTTCGGAGTGAAAATGAAGCAGAAATACGTAAGCGTAGCGGAATCCGGCGGTATACCCGCGCTCTCAGAGGGTGATATTATTATCTCCGTAAACGGTAAGGAGATAAAGAGCGCCGAGGAGGTCAGCAATATAGTCAAAGCTTCCGGCGGCGAAAGCATAACCCTGCGCGCAAGGCATAAGGGCGAGGATATAGGCATCGAGATAAAGCCAAAGTATGAGGATGGCGAATACAGGCTTGGGTTATCCTTACGTGACGGCGCTATGGGCATAGGAACGGTAACCTTTATCGACCCTAAAACCGGCGCGTTCGGCGGACTCGGTCACGGCATATGCGACGGCGCGGGTGAGGTTGTAGCGATGGACTCAGGTGTAGTATCCGGAGCTCTCCTCGGCGGTATACACAGGGGCGAAGTCGGTAAGCCCGGAGAGCTTTCCGGTATACTCACCGATGACGTAGACGGAATACTGACAGCAAATAACGAGTGCGGAGTGTTTGGCGTTTTGGACGAAATACCGGCAGGAAAAAGCGCTATCAGCATCGGCACGAGAGATCAAGTCCACGCCGGCGAGGCAACGATAATCTCTACTCTGAAGAACGGAAAATCGGCGGAATATAAGATCGAGATCCTCGATATTGATCGTTCCTCTAACGGCTCCAAGTCCTTCCGCATCAGAGTAACCGACGAAACCCTGAAAGCACTTTCCGGCGGCATCGTCCGTGGTATGTCGGGCAGCCCAATCATCCAAAACGGCAAGCTCATCGGAGCTGTCACTCACGTTTTAGTAGCAAATCCTACCGAGGGTTATGGGATTTTCATTGAAAACATGTTAAACGCGGCAGAGAGTCAGGTGCAGCCGAAGGCGGCATAAAGCAAAAAAAGAGGGCGTTGCCCTCTTTTTTATAATTCAATGTTGAATTTTTGTAAGATTGCCTTGAATTTATCCTGTGCCGAGAGACAGGTATCTAAAAGGAATCCGCGCTCGGTATCCCATTCCTTTAAGCCGCGATAATAGAAAAGCTTATGTTCTTCGTCTACTATGAAAGGAACAATATTATGCTTTAGGCACTCGCCAAACATAATAAGTCTGCCTACTCTGCCGTTTCCGTCTTGGAATGGGTGGATGCGCTCAAATGCTACGTGAAAGGCGATAATATCCTCAAGGCTCTTAACTTTTTTCGCATTATAGTCATTAAGAAGAACTTTCATTTCCTTTGCCACGCTCTCGGGCTCAACAGTATCAATTCCGCCGACCTCGTTTGGTAGCTTTTTATATTCACCGACTGAAAACCAATTAAGACGGCTGTCGCTCGTTCCGCTTTTTAAGAGAAAATGGAGCTCCTTGATATGTTTTTCGGAAAGCGGATGATGAGCATTATCGAGCATAAAGTCAATAGCTCTGAAATGGTTTGACGTTTCAATAATATCGTCTACGTTGACCGCCTTTTCCGAAAGTCCTATCGTATTGGTTTCAAAAATATATCGCGTTTCGTCATGTGTCAGGCGCGAGCCTTCAATATGGTTGGAATTATAGGTTAAGTCAATCTGCACTCGGTGATAAATACCGCCCGAAAGTCGCGCGGACTTTTCCTCACGGAGAATGTCAAGAAGCGTGCGCTTTTTATCCGAGCGCGTAGCCCTTTTAGGCTTTTGTGCCGCGGCTGGAATTTCCCAAGTCTTTCCCGAAAGACGCGCGCCGGGGACTCTGCCCTCGGCGCAATAGCTACGCACGCTTCGCTCGGAAATTCCCCATTTTTTCGCCGCCTCGGCAACAGAAATATATATCATAAAATTCACCTCAAAAACCGTTATCGGCAACTTACACTATTATTATACCACGTTATCGGCAAAATATCAAGCATTTTTACAAAGATTTTCAAGAGCTATTTTGCCGATAGGCATAAAAATTTGAGAGGGTTGCCGTAAGGCTTCCCTCTCGTTTTGTTATTAAAATGCGTATTCTGACCAGATTTCAAGTACCAAATTAAAAGTACTTTTATAACGTTTGCTTTTTAGAATTATTCGTCTGTGTAGTTATAGGTTATAGTATAGCTACCTGTGCCACGGTTCCAATCAGATCCCTTTGAAATTGCGTTCCACTGCGATGACGTTCCACGATATTTTATGCTTGTGAGGCTGGTGCAATAATAGAACGCATAAGAATCGATGGTTGTCAAAGAGTTGCCCAAAGTCAACTCGGAAAGATTGGAACAATACGCGAAAGCGTATCTTCCCAACGTTTCCACGCTATCAGGGATCGTCACGCTAGTAAGGCTGTCGCAAGAATAGAACGCATCTTCGCCGATGGTTGTCAAAGAGTTGCCCAAAGTCACGCTTGTAAGGCTTGTGCAATAATAGAACGCTTCATAGCCGATGGTTGTCAAAGAGTTGCCCAAAGTCAACTCGGAAAGATTGGAACAATGCGCGAAAGCGCATTCTCCCAACGTTTCCACGCTATCAGGGATCGTTACGCTCGTAAGGCTGGAGCAATTATAGAACGCAGAAGAGCCGATGCTTGTAACGCTATCGGGTATCGTCACGCTAGTAAGGCTTATGCAACCCAAGAACGCCCCATCACCGATGCTTGTGACGCCGTTTCCGATAGTCACGCTTGTAAGGCTTGTGCAATAATAGAACGCTTCATAGCCGATGGTTGTCAAAGAGTTGCCCAAAGTCAACTCGGAAAGATTGGAACAATACGCGAAAGCGTATTCTCCCAACGTTTCCACGCTATCAGGGATCGTCACGCTCGTAAGGCTTGTGCATTTATAGAATGCCTCATTGCCGATGGTTGTGACGCCGTCGGGGATAACAAGCTCTGTAACAAGCTTTCCGTTAAGATAGAGATTCTTCGCATAATAGAGCGGATTTGAATTATAACTACCAAACGATATATTACACCATGCCGCTATATCCGTGATATATACGCTCGTAAGGCTTGTGCAATATCTGAACGCAGAATCGCCGATGGTTGTGACGCCGTTTCCGATAGTCACGCTAGTAAGGCTTTTGTAATTATAGAACGCACGATCGCCGATGGTTGTGACGCTGTCGGGGATAACAAGCTCTGTAACAAGCTTTCCGTTAAGATAGAGATTCTTCGCATAATAGAGCGGATTTGAATAATTATCACTAAACGATATATTACACCATGCCGCTATATCCGTGATATATACGCTCGTAAGGCTTCTGCAATTTTCGAACGCATCTTTGCCGATGGTTGTGACGCTATCAGGGATTGTCACGCTCGTAAGGCTGGTGCATTCATAGAACGCAGAATCGCCGATGCTGGTGACGCCGTTTCCGATAGTCACGCTCGCAAGGCTTGTGCAATCACGGAACGCACTATCGCCGATGGTTGTTAAAGAATTGCCCAAAGTCAACTCGGAAAGATTGGAACAATACGCGAAAGCGTATTCTCCCAACGTTTCCACGCTATCAGGGATTGTCACGCTCGTAAGGCTTGTGCATTTATAGAACGCATAATCACCGATAGTCGTTACGCTGTTTCCTATTGTCACGCTCGTAAGGCTGTCGCAAGAACGGAACGCTTCAGAACCGATTGTCGTTACGCTGTTTCCTATTGTCACGCTCGTAAGGCTTTTGCAATACGAGAACGCAGAAGAGCCAATACTTGTGACGCTGTCGGGGATAGTAAAGCTTGCTGCTGTTTTTCCTACAGCATACTGTATTAAAGTTTTGCCGTCCTTTGAGTAAAGGTTACCGTCAATATCTTTGTACGCAGTATTGTTAACGTCAACCTTTATACTCGTAAGGCTTGTGCAATCACGGAACGCATCTTTGCCGATGGTTGTGACGCTATCAGGGATTGTCACGCTAGTAAGGCTTGTGCAACCAGAGAACGCCACATCGCCGATGGTTGTGACGCCGTTTCCGATAGTCACGCTAGTAAGGCTGGTGCAATAAAAGAACGCAAGATCGCCGATGCTTGTGACGCTATCAGGGATTGTCACGCTAGTAAGGCTTGTGCAACCCAAGAACGCCCCATCACCGATGCTTGTGACGCCGTTTCCGATAGTCACGCTTGTAAGGCTTGTGCAATAATAGAACGCAGAATAGCCGATGGTTGTTACACTATCGGGAATTGTCACGCTCGTAAGGCTTGTGCATTTATAGAATGCCTCATTGCCGATGGTTGTGACGCTATCAGGGATTGTAATTTCGGAAAGCTCCGAGCAAGAAGCGAATGCATTCTCTGCAATTACCTTTGTTTCACTGTGAATATCATAAGCAGAAAGATTTTTGTTAACAACCTCGATTAATGCAAAGTAATCGTTATCGGCACTTCCCAAATACTTACAGTTACCATATTCATTGAATGTAAGATTTGAACAACCAGAGAACGCATAAGAGCCGATCGAAGTGACGCTATCTCCTATCGTCACGCTCGTGAGGCTGGAGCAATAACTGAACGCATAATTGCCAATGCTAGTAACGCTGTTACCTATTGTCACGCTCGTAAGGCTTCTGCAATCATAGAACGCATATTTGCCGATGCTTGTGACGCCGTCGGGGATAGTAAAGCTTGCTGCTGTTTTTCCTAGAGCATACTGTATTAAAGTTTTGCCGTCCTTTGAGTAAAGGTTACCGTCAATATCTTTGTACGCAGTATTGTTAACGTCAACCTTTATACTCGTAAGGCTTCTGCAATTTTCGAACGCATCTTTGCCGATGTTGGTGACGCTGTTACCTATTGTCACGCTCGCAAGGCTTGTGCAATCAAAGAACGCCCGATCGCCGATCGAAGTGACGCTATCAGGGATTGTCACGCTCGTAAGGCTTCTGCAATAAGAGAACGCAGAAGAGCCGATGGTTGTGACAGGTAAGTTGTTGTACGTAGAAGGAATGACAACATCTGTACCCGTACAAGTACCTATTCCACTTACCGAATAAGAGGTTTCGTCGCTATTGAGAGTATACTTAAGTCCTTCGCTGGCTCCGCATACTGTGCAGGCGCAATCCACATAATTATGTTCTCCGATTGGTTTTTCTTCAACTTCAGCATTGATGTGGCAAACTGTACACGTCTTAAGAACCCTACGTTCTGCACAATTTGAAACGACTATGTAGAAATCAACAAGATTATGCTCACCCGTTGCATTTACAAACGTATCTTTATAAGCATTTCCACAGTTCGAACAAGAATGAAGTGTATAGCCTTGTTCGGTGCAGGTGGGCGCTACGACGTTTGTGGTATAGTTGTGCCAAGAACCGTTTTCGCTCTTCATTGCGGAAGTGCCGCACACGGTACAGGTTTGGCAAAGAACCTTAGTCGTGCAAGTGGAAAGCATTTCAGTCCAAGCACCATAATTATGAGCTACTTTAGCGGTATAAGTATCGCGGTATTCATAATCACACTTTGAACATTCGTGTAAAGTATAACCTTGTTCCGTGCAAGTGGGGTTTACAACGGTGTTCTTATAGCTATGACCAAGAGAGGATACGAAATCGTGATCCTCAAATCCGCATTTAGAACAAGTACGTACCTTTACACCCATAGAGGTACAGGTTGCCTCGGAAACGGTAACCCAAGAAGAATATGAGTGATTACAGGTAGGAACTTTACCGCAGTTGACGGTGCTATCGTCGGTAAGTGTGAT
Organism: Eubacteriales bacterium; assembly: GCA_045657485.1. Taxonomy (GTDB): domain Bacteria; phylum Bacillota; class Clostridia; order Oscillospirales; family CAG-272; genus UBA1740. Next base: position 1,140 of record JAZOTE010000125.1, on the reverse strand, counting down.
AATCAGTTCGCCGTTAGTATTGAAAGCAATTCCCTTGATACCAACACCGTCAACGCCATTGATACCGTCAGAACCGTTTATACCGTTAGAACCGATAATCTTACCAACATTAATTTTTTCGCCGTTAGAAAGAGTGAAAATAAGCTCGCCGTCATTGTTTATCTCGGCATCCTCAACACTTATACCATCGAATCCGGTGTCGCCTTTATCACCCTGTGGGCCTTTGATGTTGCCAAGATTGAGTGTGACACCGGTTGTGAGAGTAACAGAAAGATTTCCGTTTTCATCTACCTTTACGTTTTTAATACCGACACCGTCTTTACCGTCAGCGCCATTTGCTCCGTCAGAGCCGTTGCTTCCATTTGCACCGACTACTTTACCAAGATTGGTGCTGGTGCCGTTGGAATAATATAGTACCAGCTCGCCGTTTTCATTTATTTCGGACTTGACGATGGACACGCCGTCCTTACCGTCAGCACCGTCTTCACCGTCTTCACCCTTGTCGCCCTTATCTCCCTTAATATTACCAAGGTCGATAACGGTTCCGTTGGTGAGAGTGATTACCAGGTTTGTGCCGTTGAGTGTTACGTTCTGAATACCAACGCCGTCAGCACCGTCTTTACCGTCTGCACCGTCAGCGCCGTCTTTTCCGTCTGCGCCATCAGCGCCGTCCTTACCGTCTGCGCCTACAACCTTACCAACGTTCACGGAAGAACCGTCGGAGAACGTAAGTACCAGCTCGCCGCTTTCATTTATCTCGGACTTGACGATGGACACGCCGTCCTTACCGTCAGCACCGTCTTCACCCTTGTCGCCCTTATCTCCCTTAATATTACCAAGGTCGATAACAGTTCCGTTGGTGAGAGTGATTACCAGGTTTGTGCCGTTGAGTGTTACGTTCTGAATACCAATGCCGTCAGCACCGTCTTTACCGTCTGCGCCATCAGCGCCGTCCTTACCGTCCGCGCCGTCAGCGCCATCTTTTCCGTTCTCGCCGTCAGCGCCATCTTTTCCGTTCTCGCCGTCCGCGCCGTCTTTACCGTCAGCGCCTACAACCTTACCAACGTTTACGGAAGAACCGTCGGAGAACGTGAGTACCAGCTCGCCGTTTTCATTTATCTCGGACTTGACGATGGACAC
>JAZOTE010000124.1:0-1204 GCA_045657485.1 Eubacteriales bacterium | reverse complement strand
AGCTCTTCTTCAAATATTTTTCTGATAGACATTATATTCTTCTCCTTATTATACCATAAATTTATTAAAAAATCAACCGAATCTTCCAGTAATATAACGTTCGGTGCGCTCGTCTTTCGGAGAAGTGAAAATGTCATCGGTGTTGCCAAACTCCACAAGCTCGCCGAGTAGGAAGAAAGCAGTCTTATCTGCAATTCTCGTTGCCTGCTGCATATTGTGCGTTACGATAACGATGGTGAGATCCTTTTTCAGCTCCTCCATAAGCTCTTCGATTTTGCCCGTGGAGATAGGATCGAGTGCCGAGGTAGGCTCATCCATCAAAAGTACCTTGGGGCTTGCAGCGAGAGAACGCGCAATACAAAGTCTTTGCTGCTGACCGCCACTCATACCGAGCGCATTTTTACGAAGTCTGTCCTTAACCTCATCCCAAATGCTCGCACGGCGCAAGGACTGCTCTATGATCTCATCAAGCTCGCTCCTTTTCGTAATACCAAAGGTTCTCGGAGCGAAAGCAATATTGTCATAAATGCTCATCGGGAAGGGATTTGGTTTCTGGAATACCATACCAACGTTCTTACGAAGTACGTTTACGTCGGTTTCCTTATCGAAGATATCAATGCCACCAATGCGAAAATCTCCTTCGATACGGCAGCCTTCAACAAGATCGTTCATTCTGTTGAAAATCTTGAGGAAAGTAGACTTTCCGCAGCCCGAGGGTCCGATCAGTGCAGTAACCTGCTTTTCGGGAATCTCTATGTTTATATTTTTCAAAGCATGAAAATCACCGTAATAAAGGTTGCAGCCCTTGGCGGTGATATTCATACTGCCTAAAAATTCATTCATTTTGCATCTCCATAAGTAGATTTTTTAATCAGATTGCCGATCCAACCTGCGAGCAGATTCAGTATCATAACAAACACAAGAAGTACGACAGCCGTTGCCGCCGCTTCATCGGGATATCCGTGGCTTGCGAAATAGTAAATATCGAGAGCCAAGCTCGTTCCCGGTGACATAAGACTTTCGGGAACTTTATTGACAACCATATTGATGGTAAGAAGTAGAACTGCGCTCTCCGAAACTACACGACCAATTGCGAGAATAACTGCGGTTACGATCCCGCCTGCGGCAGAAGGAAGGACGATTTTGAAAATGGTTCTGACCTTACTTGTACCGAGAGCATAAGCACCTTCACGAAGTCCGCCCT
>JAZOTE010000123.1:0-1144 GCA_045657485.1 Eubacteriales bacterium | reverse complement strand
CCAAGAACGGAATACTGCCTTAACGGCTCCGATGAGCTGCTCCTTAGGATCTGTGGGGAAGTCAGCGCCGATCTTTGCCTTGTACTCAGCCTTGAACTGAGTTGCGAGCTCCTTGAGGTCGTCAGCGGTAAGCTCAACGTCCTGCTTAACTCCCTTAGCAGCCTTCATCTCATCGATAAGCTCCTCGAAGTACTTCTTGCCGACTTCCATAACGACGTCGGAGTACATCTGGATAAATCTTCTGTAGCAGTCGTATGCCCAACGAGCGTTTCCGGACTTCTTAGCCATAACCTCAACAACTTCCTCGTTAAGACCGAGGTTGAGGATGGTGTCCATCATACCGGGCATGGATGCGCGTGCACCGGAACGAACGGAAACGAGAAGGGGATTTTCGAGGTCACCGAACTTCTTGCCGGTAACGCCTTCCATCTTTACGATGTACTCCATGATTTCAGCCATGATATCGTCATTGATCTGACGGCCGTCCTCATAGTACTGTGTGCAGGCTTCGGTAGAAATGGTGAAGCCCTGGGGAACGGGAAGACCTATGTTGGTCATCTCTGCGAGGTTTGCTCCCTTACCGCCAAGGATCTCACGCATATTAGCGTTACCCTCGGAGAAGAGATAACAATACTTCTTTGCCATTGGAATGTACCTCCATATAATAAAAATTTTTGACATATTTCAGCGCTTTCGGCTTTTGGGCGCAAAAATGCCTTTGTGCCGTAGCGCACTGTGTATTATACCATATTTTTCCCTAAATGACTACATTTATTTTAAAAAAACAAGAAATTAAATTGTAAATTTTTTGTGACATACGCAAAAATGGTGCTTGCAAGGTTGATTTTTTAACATTTGTATAATATAATATTTGGGATAAGTAAAAAATGCAGGTATAGAAATGGCTAATATTTTTGATTTGTTTAAACAGATATCCTCTGACAAGGAGGAGGCTAAAGGTAACATAGAGTATATCGTGGTGGGACTCGGAAACCCGGGTGCCGATTACGCTCGTACTCGACACAACGCGGGATTTATGGCGATAGACTATATTTCCGGGCGCTGCAACGCAAGAGTGGACAGAGCTAAATTTTCGGCACTGGTCGGCGAGGGCGTGATAGCGAGCAAGAGAGTGCTTCTTATG
>JAZOTE010000122.1:0-1613 GCA_045657485.1 Eubacteriales bacterium | reverse complement strand
TAGTCCATCATAAAGGTCGGCTCAAGACCGCTCTTGGTGCTGCCTGCCTTGAGAATGACAAACTCGAATCCCGCGCGCTTGACCGCTTCCCAATCGATTGGAAGATACTTGCCGCTCGCCGCGTCGATCTGGTGATTCCACCGCGAGACGTCGATTCCGCGCGCAAGCACGGTCTGGTTTTCAACGTACGCGCTCTCGAGTATGTCGCTGTAATAGACGTAGTCGCCGCGATAGGAATATCCGCACTCGCACGTATAGTCGGTGTATCCCGCGCGCGTCGCGGTCGGGCGCACAGAGTTTGTGGCAAAATCGTGACCGAGCGGCTCGCTGAAATTCGATTTGAAGGCGTAGTCGCAATTCTCGCAATCGTAGCTCAAGTAGCCTTGCTCGGTGCAGCTCGCAGGATGCTCGACCGAAGTGAGACTGTGCTCGAGCGGAGGCGTATGATCTGAACGGTAGGAGTAGCCGCACTCGCAATAGTGTATCACGTAGCCTGCCGCACCGCAGGTCGCCTCGACTTCAAGCTCGGACATCGTATGGTCGCTCGGCGGCGTGTGGTCGGATACGTAGGAATATCCGCACAGGGTGCAGCAATATAGCGTGCTTCCGCCAGATGCGCAGTTCGGCGGCGTGACGGTAGTCTCAAAGCTCGCGTGCGGACACAGCCTGCCAACAGAGTTATAAAACAGAGTTAGCGCGCTCGCGCCGACGATAAGAATGCATGCGACCGCGACGGTACATAAAAGTAAGATCCTTCTCATTTCTATCCTCTTTATATATAAGTCTTTCAAAATAAGTATACGCGCAGGGTGGGGAATATATGCAAAGAGAGGAATATATGTGCAATTTGCACAAAAACAGAATATATATTTGTGTTTTTTGGATAAATCACCAAATCCAAAAAACTTTACAAAAAGGTGTTGACAAAAAGGGGGAAAAGTGGTAGAATATTGAGGTCGCCGCGAGGGGACAACGAAATACTCCGCAAGCGAGCTTTAAAAAAGCCTCGAAAAAAACTTGAAAAAAGTTTTAAAAAAGGTATTGACAAAGTAAGGCAAGTGTGGTATAATAACAAAGCTGTCGCGAAAAAAGGCAGCGAACGGTCATTGAAAATTGAACAACAAGAGATAAGTACAAAGCAAAAAGCAAAGTGCAAATCTCGTCAAACGAGTTATATATACTCAACAAAGTAAAAGAAGCTAAGAAAGAATAGCTCGAAAACAGATTATAACTCAGGCAACTGAGATATGATATAATTTTTTCGAGAGTTTGATCCTGGCTCAGGATGAACGCTGGCGGCGTGCATAACACATTCAAGTCGAACGGAACTCAATCAATTAATCCTTCGGGAAGCGTTGAGCGAGTTTAGTGGCGGACGGGTGAGTAACGCGTGAGCAACCTGCCTCTGTATGTGGAATAACGTCGGGAAACTGACGCTAATACCGCATAACGCATAGAAGTCGCATGTCTTTTATGCCAAAGATTTATTGTACAGAGATGGGCTCGCGTCTGATTAGGTAGTTGGTGAGGTAACGGCCCACCAAGCCGACGATCAGTAGCCGGACTGAGAGGTTGAACGGCCACATTGGAACTGAGATACGGTCCAGACTCCT
>JAZOTE010000121.1:0-1807 GCA_045657485.1 Eubacteriales bacterium | reverse complement strand
CATCATTTGCTCGTTGTTGTAGATCATATCCCAATATGCCGCAATGTCACCGCAAGAGTTACCCATTGCATGAGTGTATTCGCAGAGAACAAAAGGACGGGTTTCCTTGGGATTATCGAGAACGTCAGTACGAATCTTTTCAAAGGAAGGATACATCATACTCACCATATCGACAAGCTCGGTATAGTAGTATTTAGGATCGGCATTCTGCAAGCCCTCGTAGTGAACGGGTCTTGTTTTATCTCGATTTTTGATATAATTTGCGCCCTTGAAGAATGCTTTTCCAAAGGAACTCTCGTTACCAAGCGACCAGATGATAACACTGGTTCGGTTCTTATCTCTTTCAACAAGTGCCGTATGTCTGTCGGTAATGCCGGGAGCAAAGAAGTTATTTTCTGCGTATTCCTGCCAAAGAGGAATATCGTAACGTCCGTCACGGGTACAAGCACCGTGCATTTCAAGGTCGGCTTCATCCATTACGTAGATGCCGAACTTGTCACAAAGAAGATAAAATTCGGGACTGTTGGGATAGTGCGAGGTTCTAACCGCATTAACGTTCAGCTCCTTCATCAAGTGAATATCCTTCGCCATATCCTCAAGGCTTACCGTTGCTGCGGTTTCGCAATTAAAGTCGTGACGGTTTACGCCCTTGAGTTTTACCGGAACGCCGTTGATCTTGAACACCTTTCCGTCGATGGTTACGTTTCGGAAACCGATGCTTTCCTCTATCTTCTCGCCATTAGCATGAATTTCAAGCGTATAGAGGTACGGCTTTTCTGCTGTCCAATTCTTTACTCTCGGCTCAACGATCTCGGCTTTCATACCCGCAGGAACGATCACGCTATTATCTTCGAAAACAAGCTTGACGTCTATTTTGCTTTCGTTGGTGAAGGATAGAATACCGTCACTTCCGGAAAATCTGGTTTCAATCTTATAATCGGTAATATGCTTTTCGGGACGGGTAAGCAGATATACGTTTCTGTAAATACCCGAGAAGCGGAACTTATCTTGACATTCAAGGTAGGTAGAGATACACCACTTGAGAACGAGAACGTCGATGGTATTTTCACCGTTCTCTACAAGATCGGTCACGTCAAACTCACTCGTTGAGTGAGAGATCTGGGAGTATCCCTTAAACTGACCGTTTATGTAAAGATAAAATGCGGAGTCAACGCCCTCAAAGTTGATATAATACTTTTCACCGGACTTCTTTTTGAGATTGAAGGTACGGCGGTAATGCCAACACGGATTCTCGTAAGGAAGATGCGGGAGCATAACCGGGAAAGGATATCTTGTATTAAGGTACTGAATATGGTCGTAGCCGTGCATCTGAACACAGGCAGGAACAGGAATTCTGTCGCCAAGCTTCTCGTTGACGTTAAAGTCCTCAACGTGGTCGAGCTTTTTTATCTGCCATACTCCGTCAAGCGACATAAAGCGTGAACTTGATGTGCGGTCTTGAATACCGTGTTTAGTTCTGATTACGTCCTTTTCTGCGAAAGGAATATAATAGCTTCTATGAGGTGTTGTACCTATTCGATCAAATCTTTCGTACTCTTTCATTTTATTTCTCCTTAAACTCCGCCGTAAACATCTTCTACGGTCTTATCCTCTCTGCTTGCAAGAATATCCTCATTTGCCTTTTCAACACGAAGGAAAACGAGCAGGAATCCGACAGCTGCACAGAGAATCACAGGCAACCACAGGTAAAGGAAATTAAGCATACCAACGGTAGCGGTGGTCTGTACTGCTGCGTTTTCAACGTAGCCGGCGGCATCCAAAAGCCAACCGCAGATAGCCGTTCCGA
>JAZOTE010000120.1:0-1912 GCA_045657485.1 Eubacteriales bacterium | reverse complement strand
TCACGAAACGTATACTGTCTGCAATAATGGTGAGAGTGTCGTTGCCTACGCGCACGACGATTATATGGTCGCGGGAGACTCTGTTTCCCAAACTCTCCGTATGGAGCTTACGATCAAGTAAAAGGCAAAGGAGCGTGAGTGATATGCCGTTCAGTAATGAAAGAGCCGAAAGACTCAAAGAGTTTTTTGATCTAATCGAGAAAAACGGTGACTATAATGCTTATGAGCTGACCTATCAAGCTGTTCCGTATCTCAAAGAAACCGATGAGATCGTAGAAGCTCAGCTTGCATTGGAAAACCCTTATGACAAGGTAACGCTGCTTGACAGCGCGACGATTATGCGTTACCTTGCCGAAGCCTACGACCGCCTCGGACGATTTGCGGTATCGGTACGCTATTACAAAAGAGCCATCGAGCTTGCCGCCAAGCTCTACACGATGTACGGCGAGGAAATGCAGGATAGCAGCGGAATGATATACAACGCACTCAAAGCACGTAATTATTACGTTGACGACGATTGCGAGGATATCCGTGAGCAGGCTCTCGTCTTTATATCGACGGATATTGTGGACGACGTTTTCGATACCGTAATGAATCGTCGCAGAAACTTAAAGCATGATCCCGTGGAAATGACCGAGGAATACCTTGCCGTCATCGACGAGGTTGACGAGATGATCGAGAAGAACCGTGAGTATCGCGGCTTCGGCTCTTGCCATCACGTATGGAGTCTCAAGACCGATTATCTCGCCGAAAAAGGCATCACGTGGCACTCTCCCGTTGTTCTCAATCCAAGAGTCAGATTTGATTAAAATACTGAAAGCCGCCAAGTCGGAAAAAACTTGGCGGCTTTACTATATAAAAATATAATTTTACGAAAAATCAAAATAAATAATTATAGAATACCTATAACTCTGCCGCAACAGTAAACGCTATCGTTCTCACCGATGCGGATAGACTTATACTTCTCATTATGCGAGATCAAGCACTTGTTGCCAAGCTCCTTGATATAAACGTCGCCATTAACAACGAAGATACCAACCTCACCGATATCGACGGAATCGCACTTTTCAACGAATACCTTGTCACCGTTGTGGTATGTAGGCTCCATACTATCACCGCTAACCGAGATGACAAAATCCGCTTGTTCTGCCTCTGCACTCTCGGGAACAAGAAGCTCTTCTGCCAGCTCACTATCAAGGATATTTCCCGTGCCGGCCGATGCAGGGAGAGTAAACCAATCGATTTTCAGCATTCTCGGCTTGGGTTTTCTCGTCAGCGCCGTCACACGTTTATATTCGCTGTTGATCATATAATCAACAACCTCTTTACCGTGCTCATCAAGGGCGCGGTATTTTTGTAACGTTGTCCACTCGGTAGCAGTAGGGCGCTGTGCCATGGACTTGCATCCGATCAGCTCGTCAGCGGATACGCCGAGCAGGTCACAAAGACGTGCGAGCTTATCGCAATCGGGACGACCGATACCTTTCTCCCAGTTATAGATGACTCTGCCCGAGCTCTCACCGAGTGCATCAGCGATGTCCTGCTGGGTCATGCCTTTTATATTACGGTACTTCTTTATCTGTTCACCAATAAAGCTCATACGGATATACCTCCAATTGTTTTGCTGATCTATTTTAACACATTTCCTTGTAGTTGTCAAGAGAAAACTCCAAATATTTTATATAATCATATTGACAATACAATATCATTGTGTTATAATAACGAATACCAAAGAAAATTGTAGTAAACGGTATATAACCATATGATTTTGGAATTTCGGTAGCCGCTACCGAAAATAGAAATGAGGTGATAGGGTGGAAAAGCGCAAGCAAGGAAGACCCAAGGTGGATACTCATATAACCGACGGTCAATTCAATAATGGCAGACAGGAACTGAATTATAAATATATGTT
>JAZOTE010000119.1:0-27245 GCA_045657485.1 Eubacteriales bacterium | reverse complement strand
AAATTCAACGATAGTTCCTGTCATGCTCGTTTAATCCTCCTGTCCTTCGCATTGAAAATTCCAAAAAGTGTTCTTGATTTCGGTAAATTTTCCTCTTGGAATTTGAATGTTGATATTGCTATACAGGCATACGTTTGTCGGAGTTACGTTCTTAACGTGCCGCAAGTTGATAATGTAAGCGCTGCCGATGCGGACAAAGCCGCCATATTTGCTGAGCATTGTAAACAGCTCTGTGACGGTCATTCTGACCTTGATTTCTTCGCCATCATCTTTCCTCATATATTGATAATGGTCGTGCGCTTCCGAGTACATAATGTGGTTTGCGTTTACGCTCGCAACACCGTTTTCCGTCTTAAACTTTAAGAAATGTTCACTCATTTTTCGGGCTTGAGCAAGAGCCACGCCCATCGCTTCATAAAATTTGCCAGGATTGATTGGTTTTATGAGATATCGGAGCGTTCCTGTTTCATAGCTCTGCGGAGCGTGTTCGAGCGAGGTCGTTGCGAAAATGATGGGACTTTCGATCCCGAATTTACGGATATCGCTGGCAAGAGCCGTTCCCATTTCGTCACCGATGTAAACGTCAAGCACGAAGACGTCGAAGGACTTTCCATCCTCTATAGCACTTATAAGCGTTTTTGCGGAATCGAAACGAAAGACCTCAATGTCAAGATCGTTTTCCTTTTCCGCGTAATTCTTGATATATCCCTCTACTTCGTCGAGTATCTTTTTCTCGTCATCGCATATGGCAATTCGTATCATACGGTGTCCTCCTTTTGTTCGACGATATCCATAATCTCGTCAACATTACACCCGAGTGCCTCGCAGATCTTCACGAGAAGTTCGGTGTTTACGTTTTCATTTTTGCCAAGCTTGGCAAGCTGCTTTGTGGAAATGCCTGCTTTAAGCCTCATCTGCGTTCTGCTCATTTCCAAATCAATGAGCTTTTTCCAGAGCTTATTATAATTTACGGTCATAATATACCTTCCGGGATTTGAATTTGATGGATATATTATAACATAAATCGGGAGAATTTGCAAGTGTCATATTTCGTTTTAGAAACACGAGATTTCTATTTTGGGATCTCACATCATGGAAATTGATCCTATCCATAGAAAAAAGCGGCTGTTGCCAACCGCTTTCATCTGTATTGGTTTATTCGCTATGCTCGCATAGGGCTTCGTACACGAGTTTTGCGCCAAGCTTGAATGCATATTCGAAGATGGCTTCCTCAGCATAGGTTGCATACTCGCCCCAGCAATCCTCGAATTTCTCAAAAATCTCTTTCTGCTCATCCGTCATCGTTTTGAGAAGATCATCGTGATGCCGAGCCATATATTCCATAAGCTCTTTCATTTCCGGAGAGTTGTTTCTGCTGTCCTCTTGTGGATTGATATTTCCGTGCCAAAGTTCATTGATAATCGACTTCATACCAACACCACCTCTCGCAAAACGATTTCTTCCGCGCTCGCCTTGATGCTATTCATCTCAGCAACCCAACGGAGCATATCGCGAGATTTCAAATCTTCGTCAATACCTCTTTCGGTAGCGAGGCGGGCGATGCTGCTATCAAGCATTTCATTTGCTTCAAGGTCGATTTCGTGCAACCGAGTGTTCAACTTACCTTCGGTCAAGAGCGAGGTGTATCTTCCGCGACAGTGGTTCTTGATGTAATCAAGGTGCATCCGTCCATACTTGCCGATTTGATAGTCGGTCTGCTCGGGAAGGGTTACGTTAGGAATAAGGTGTCCATCTTTCTCGCGGTAGGTTCCTCCGAGGGTTTCGTAAAGGGATTCAAAGTTCTTTTTCATTGTAGTATCCTCCAAAATTAGATTTTGATTTTACTACAATTCATCCTCGCATCCAAACCAATCAACAAAAATGCCAAGGGACACCTACCTGCTTTATGGTAGGTGTCCCTTCGAGCTCCTTCCGTCATTTATATACCACCTCTGTAAACCGTCATATTTGAGAATGAAATATAGTATTACTGACAAAGAATATCCTTAGCAATTGATCATAATAGTCCGTCGGCGGATGCTTTAGCCGGATATAAACGAAGTGAGCTGCTTTTTGGGATCCGAAGAAGCAGACGGAAACATTCGTACGGGTACTATTCTCAACTTCGTAGTACTCAAGTATCAAGTTATCTTCGCAAATCTGTTTATGTCCATAGCCTGCGGGCATATCTCCACTCGCTTTTTGAGCAGATGAGTGAATATCTCTCTTTTAATTAAGCGTCGGGAAAAGGTTTTTTATGAAATATATTCCTCAAATTTCACCAACTTTGAAAATAGGACTTGATTTTTATCAAAAAAGAGTGTACAATGTATCTGTTAAAGAAAAAATAAGGAGATTTTGAAAATGGCACTTGTAACAACAAAGGAAATGTTCAAGAAGGCTTACGAGGGCGGATACGCTATCGGCGCTTTCAACATTAACAATATGGAGATCATTCAGGCGATCACCGAGGCAGCTGCAGAGGAGAAGTCCCCCGTAATTCTTCAGGTATCCGCAGGCGCGAGAAAGTATGCGAAGCACGCGTATCTTATGGCTCTTGCAAAGGCAGCTGTAGAGGATAGCGGCATTGATCTTGCGCTTCACCTTGATCACGGCGCAGATTTCGACGTTTGTAAGTCCTGCATCGACGGCGGATTTACCTCCGTTATGATCGACGGCTCTCACCATTCGTTCGAGGATAACATCGCTCTCACTAAGAAGGTAGTTGAGTATGCTCACGCGCGCGGCGTAGTCGTAGAGGGTGAGCTGGGAGTTCTCGCCGGCGTTGAGGATGACGTAGTAGCAGAGCTTTCCTCCTACACCAAGCCCGACGAGGTAGAGGAGTTCGTTACCAGAACGGGCGTTGACTCTCTCGCGATTTCCATCGGTACCTCTCACGGCGCATACAAGTTTACCGCGAAGCAGTGCACCAGAAATGAGCACGGAGTTCTCGTTCCTCCGCCTCTCAGATTTGATATTCTTGAAGAGGTAGGCAAGCGCCTTCCCGGTTTCCCCATCGTTCTTCACGGCGCATCCAGCGTAGCTCACGAGTGCGTTTCCGAGATCAATGCTCTCGGAGGCAAGCTGCCCGATGCTGTAGGAATCCCTGAGGAGCAGCTCAGACGCGCAGCTAAAATGGCAGTCTGCAAGATCAATATTGACTCCGATATCAGACTCGCGATGACTGCCGGCATCCGTCGCGTATTCGCTGAGAAGCCTGAGGCGTTTGACCCCAGAGAGTATCTCAAGGTTGCAAGAGCTGAGGTTAAGAAAATGGTCAGCCATAAGATCGTCAACGTTCTTGGCTCCAAGGGTACCCTTTAATTTTTGATCCCCATTTGCTTTTTACACAGAGTGCTTGTAAATTTATAAATGAAAAAGAGCGGTTGCTTTTGCCTATGGCATAAAGCGACCGCTTCTCTTAAAATACGCCTGTTTGGAGGTTATCTGATGACACGGAGAGAGCTGGAGAGCATGATATTTGACTTTTACTCTGTTAGAGCTGATTATCCGTTTGAAAACGACCTGCAAACAGGTGTTTTTCGTCACACGGGTACGGGTAATTGGTTCGCAATAGCTATGAAAATCAGTTGGAGTAAGCTTGGTAAAAACGATAAAACGCAAACGGAAGTCGTCAATTTTAAATGCGCGCCTGAGGTGATAGAATCGCTTGTCGGGACGGAGCGGGGAATATATCCCGCGTACCATATGAATAAGTTAAATTGGATTACAGTCGCGCTTGAAGAGTGCGATCGCGATCTTGTTTCCTGGCTTCTCGGTATCAGCTACCACTTGACTCGAACGAAAAGAAAATGAAATATCCCGACGGGAGTTTGTGCAGTCCCCTTAGTGCAGCCTTGAATTTTATCAAGTGTATGCCTTTAGGGGACTTTTTAGATTCTCAGCCCATCGGGATGTTTTTCAAAGGAAATAAATCGTTTTGAGTAGTATTGGCAATATGATTTTACCTCTTCACCTTATAACTCGTTGAATCGTTTTCAGGTCTTGATTTCAGCGTCGGAAAGGGCGTCGGAAAAATAATCCATCTCAATTCTGGATTTCAGAATATACACTCGCTTTCCTTTACAGCTTCGGATGAGCTTATATATTTCCGGAAGTTCATTTTTGGCAAAAGAGCGCACCCGTGTTAAAAATTCTTCATCATTTTTCTCACAAATGAAGGGAATATCATCTCGCTTTTTTCCTCTTCTTGCTTTAATTCCCTCGATACATACCTCTGTTGGTATGTCCAAAAGATATACGGTGTCCGCCGCCTCGATTCTCTTTCTCAGAGTTCTTTGATAATTACCGTCTATTATCCATTTCTCGTGCGCCAGAAGCTCTGATAGCTTTCGGTCGAATTCATCTCTCTCTATATGTGTTCCGTCCGGTCGAAACCATATGTTATCCAGATGATACAGGGGCAGTGCGAGCTTTTTCGAGAGCTTTTTCGCAAAGGTGCTTTTTCCTGCGCCCGGACAACCTATGACCAGTACCTTATTCGTCATCTCGCTTTAGCCCTTCTTTCAGCGCATTTATACGCGCGGATATCGCATCACGGGATACCTGTGCCTTTTTCACGACGTCAAAGCCGTGCATCGTTCCTACGGTTCTGTTGACGGTGACCGATGCACCCCCCTTGCGCAGCGCCTCCGCGTAGGCAAGCCCCTCGTCACGCAGGCAGTCAAACTCAGCGACCTCTAGGTAAGCGTCAGGCAGTCCGTCGAAGCGATTTGCCTCCATAGGCGACGCATACTGTAAGTTTTCCGTCTGTTCGCTGTGAAGATAACACTTCCACATTATTTCGGATAGCCTTGAGTTCCACATTGGAGTATCCGTGTAAAGTCTGTTGGATTCCGTATTCATATTTCTGTCCGTCACCGGATAGATAAGCATCTGAAATTTTGGAATGGGAAAGCTCCTATCTCTCGCCATTTGGCAGACAGCCGCTGCCAGCGCGCCTCCCGCGCTATCTCCGCCGACGCCGATTCGCCGCTTGTCAATATCAAGTCGCTCAGCATTTTCATACACCCATTTGTAAGCCGCAAAGCAATCCTCGCTGGGCGTTGGATGAGGGTGCTTTGGCGCTAATCTGTACTGCACGAAAACGACTCTTGCAGGAATGCTCAAGGCATATATTTTAGCGATATCGTAATGATGCCGGGACGCACCGAAGAAAAAACCTCCGCCGTGGTAGTATATAAGAGTTGGCATACTTTCTTCTACGTTCTTCGGCTCGTGAAAAAGCACCTCTATTTTTCCGCCGTTGTAGCCGACGATCCATTCTCGTCTTACCGTGACGTTATCATAGCGGAAGATCCTTCTCGGCGTTTTCAGAAGCAAACTGAGGAATCCCGCAAGCTTTGTGCTTTTTATTGGCGGTGCAAAATAGCAAAAAGGCGCAAGCTCTTTATCTATCGGGTATTTCATCTTATATCCTTTCATAAGAGCGCAAATATAATTGTATTTCTTTTCCTGAACGAAATGTGTTTTTTGTTGAAAAAACAACATACTTTTATGATTTGATTGTACTATAATTAGTTCGTAAAGTCAATAGAGGAGAATAATATGATCAGAAAAATTATAAAAATCGACGAGGAAAAGTGTAACGGCTGCGGCGCTTGCGCTCTTGCCTGTCACGAGGGAGCTATAGAGATGATAAACGGTAAAGCCAAGCTCACGCGCGAGAACTATTGCGACGGTCTCGGCGACTGCTTGCCGGCTTGTCCCACGGGAGCCATCACCTTTGAGGAGAGAGAAGCTCCTGCGTATAACGAGGCGGCTGTTCTTGCGTCAAAAGCAAAATCCAACTCCTTCGTCTGCGGTTGTACCGGAATTACATCAAAGCAGATAAATTGCGATCAGCAGTACGGCGCTCAGGACGGGAGAGTACAGAGCAGGCTGATGCAATGGCCGGTGCAAATCAAGCTCGTGCCCACGAACGCCCCATATTTCAGCGGTGCGAATTTGCTTGTCGCGGCTGACTGCGCGGCGTATGCCTACGGTAATTTCCACAATGAGTTTATCCGAAACCGCATAACGCTCATAGGCTGTCCGAAGCTTGACTCCGTTGACTACTCAGAGAAGCTTGCCGCTATTATAGCGAGCAATGACGTAAAGGGCGTTACCGTTGTCAGAATGGAAGTGCCTTGCTGCTCCGGAATCGAGAATGCGGTGAGGAAAGCTATTACCGCAAGCGGCAAATTTATTCCTTGTAAGGTGGTCACCGTCACAACGTCCGGCAAGATCGTAGAGTAATCCTGTGTATATATATAACAAAGTCCCGCCCATTCGCGCGAAAAACAAGCGATTTTGACAAATTTTCCGAGAAAACTCTTGACTGTTTGTGCAAAATGTGCTATAATAACCTCACAAGAAGCTAGAGGGTATAGGCTCGCATCAGGGCGGGCGTTTCTACTAACCACCGCAATATCCGCCGTAGCGGATCAATGGTTGACTACCGACGATAGTGTCGTGCTGTCAGCCTTTTTCTTTTTAGGAGGCTTATGGATATCTGTCTTGAAATATTCGGGTATATCGGCACTGCGCTGGTCGTTATATCTATGCTTATGACGTCTGTTGTCAGACTTCGCGTAATCAATATGTGCGGAGGAATTATCAGCGCTATATATTCGGTTTTCTACAATGCCTGGCCTATAGTAGTGATGAACGTCATTCTTATCGTTATCAATTTTTTCCAGGTCGTCATATATTATAGAGGTAACGGTGGACTGCGCCTTGTGCAGACTGACGGTCGGGATTCGTCGCTGCGGCATTTTATCAGTATAAATGGCAATAAGATTTGCAGTACGGCGGTGGACGATATTATGAACGCGAAGGATGACGGGAAATATCTTGTATTTTCAGGAGGCGAAATAGTGGGCTTTGTCGTCGCGGATCTTTCGACCTGTACACCCGTCGTAAAATCATACTACGTGAGTGGTAAATACGGCTATAGCGAGCTCAAAAGGCTTCTGAAGTCAGACTCGGCAAAGGTGTAAAAGTGGACTTCTGTACTCAAAGCTCAGAGAAAGGAGAAAGTATGAATTTAATCATAGACGGGCGTCCGGTAGTGGCTGAAACCGGTAAATCGCTATACGATATATTAGAAGGGCAGGGACTCTTTTTGGGTAGGCTTTCAACAGATCCGATAGCCGCTAAAATAGCCGGAAGAGTTTTCACTTTAAATTATATTCCCGAGAGGGAGAAGGACGTAAACGAGCGCGGATCCGTGCGGCGCGCGGTCGCTGCCGGTGGGGGCGTTGTCAAGCTTCTTTATTATTCGGATCCGCAGGGCTGTGACGTTTACAGAAGGACGGCGCAGTTCGTTCTGTTCCTCGCCATTAACAGACGCTGGCCAAACGCCGTGGCGAAGATGAATTGTACCGTTGGCAACGGACTTTACATAAAGGTAGATGGAGTCGAGGACTTCTCAGCGAAGGAGCTTCGGAGGGTAGTAGACGGTATAATCAGCGAGAATTTTTCTCTTAACCGCCGCAGAATGCCTACGGAGGAGGCGATCGCGTATTTTATAAGTAGGGGAGAGAATGACAAGGCTGAGCTCCTCACGTACAGAGAGAAGAAGACCATCGACCTCTACGAGAGCGGCGATTTTGCAGATTACTACTACGGTGAAACAGCTCCGCGCACGGGCTTTCTGCGTTCCTTTGATATTATAGACGCTCCCAATGGATTTATTTTCATTTTTCCGGACAGAAGAGAGCCGGATAAGGTATCTCCCTATCACGAAATGCCTAACTTTTTTAACGTTTACACCGAGGGGAAGAGATGGGGCGAGCTTATGGAATGCGAAACCGTAGCCGACCTTAACGGACACGTAAAGAACGGCAGGATAAGAGAGCTTATCCGCGTTAACGAGGCGGTACACGAGCGCAGATTTTCGGGTATTGCGGATATGATTTGCGAGAGAGGCGCGAAGGTCGTTCTTCTCGCAGGTCCCAGCTCGTCGGGAAAGACCACCAGCGCTAACCGATTGGCTACACAGCTTCGCGGACACGGTAAAATGCCTATACTGATGAGTCTTGACGATTACTACATTGACAGAGATAAGATAGCGCCGGGTCCCGACGGTAAGCTCGATCTGGAGCATATAAATACTATAGACACGGCTCTTTTCGGAGAGCATGTCGGAGCGCTTCTCCGTGGGGAAACCGTAGAGCTTCCATCCTTTAATTTTAAAAGCGGAAGCAGAGAATGGACGGGCAGAAGCCTGAGCCTTTCGGAAAGCTCCGTGATTATAGTCGAGGGCATTCACGGACTTAATCCGACCCTTGTACCCAAGAGCTTGGATAAGAACGCTATTTTCAGAATATACGTAAGTCCTCTTCTGCCGCTCAATCTGGATAATCATAACAGAATAGCGTCAAGCTATCTGAGACTTCTCAGACGGACGGTTCGCGATTTCAGAAGCCGGGGAGCATCGGTAGAAAAGACGCTTGCAATGTGGGATTCTGTGCGCAGGGGTGAGGAGAGATGGATATTTCCTTTTCAGGAGAATGCGGACGTTATTTTCAACAGCTCTACTCTCTATGAGCTTGCCGTTCTGAAAAAGTACGTTTATCCTCTCTTAAAGAAAATAGAGCCGTCCAGCGAATGCTACGATCAGGTTCGCGGTATGGTTAAGATACTGAACTACGTATACGAGGCTGACGTTGACGATGAAATACCGCCTACCAGTATAGTTCGCGAGTTTATCGGAGGGAATAGCTTTTATAGGTGATCCGCGTGATTAGGCACATCCCGTGTCGAGTTTTTTAAAAAATAAACACCATCACACAAGCCTTGAATGCGCTTTTCGGCGCCGTCCTCACTCTCAAATATAAAAAAGTTGATAAACAAAAAGGTGGCTGCATCAAACGGTGCAGCCACTCATATTTTAATCCAGACGGAATACCTCGCGCATCAGGGGCTGAGCATGGGTCACGGGATCCATTTCCATAACCATAACGTCCTTCATATATTCATTCCAACGGTCCACGACCTCCGATTCCGCCTGTACCTTCGCGGCGAACTCCGCGCCTTTTGTGCATTCGTAATATCCGAACAGATCGTCACCTGTGTTCCATATACTGTAATTAACGATACCCGCTCTCTTCAGCACCTCTATCATTTCGGGCCATATCTCATCGTGCCTTCTACAATATTCGTCGCGCTTTCCGGGCAGTATTTTTGCTTTCCAAGCGTATCTTTCCATTTTTTCCTCCTTTAAAAGAGCTTTCTTGCTCTGTGTTTACTTCTGATTTCGTCCTCGATTAAAGACAGCGGTATCAGCATTTGCGATGGCAAATAAAATGCCCACGCTATATCAAATTGCAGACCTGTGATAAAGTCTACGATTACGTTATTTGTACCCCCCACGTAATCAACGAACAGAAGATGCAGACCTATACAGGTGTCGCACGCTACGAAAAGAAGCAATGCTATCGGGAAAATTACGTTTCTCCCTATGTTGCCGAATGCCGTCGCCATATTCAAGAGTATATTTGCGTAGTAGAACATTGATACGAGGCTCACCGCGTCGGTTTTATCTCCCAGCACTAAAGCGGTAGCGAGCAGAGCGATACCACAGGCGATAAGCCTGATTGCAGTGTGCCATAACGCCCGTTTTACGCTCTTGCAGTGTGAGAACAGCATAATCGCGTAGCAAATCTGTACAGCAGAAAAGCATATCATACCCTCAAGCTGCAATCTTGGCTCCTTTATAACGAGAAACCAGTCGGCGCATACCGTAAATATAAGTCCTATCTGTATGAGAAAATAGTTTCTGCTGCGCCTCATCAGCAGAAAACAAAACGCGCACGATAATACGATTGCACAAAACCTATATATATTTGCTATGAAGCCTGCGGTAGTTTGCAATAAACAACCTAAAGCAATTTCCGCCGTTACGAAAAGAACAGCGGAAATTATTATAATTAAACGTCTTTTTTTATTCATTTGCGGTGTTTCTTTCCTTTTTCGAGAGAGGTCTGTTCTGATTCACTCTCAAAATATGAGGTGAGATACCGGTAACATTAAGTATAATTGCTCTTTGTATGTAGTACATAAGTGCTGCGATGATGCTGAAGCCGAAGACGTAAATCGAAAGGAATATCGGGTAGGGAACAACACCCCAAATCGAGCTGAGCACCGGAAGAGTACAGCTGAAATACGGACTGATATAGAACATATTAAATACGTCGGATTTACCTATATCCTGGAAGATATAATACACCGCGATATTAAGCACCATAGCTATGATAACAAAACCGGAAAATACTAATATACTGCGGAAGAAGAATGAATGTGTAAGTCTTCTGCGATAATATATCATTACGAACACACCGAGCATCAGCTGCATACCGTGATGTATCATTGTCTGAATGTTGATGCCGATAATATACATAAACACGTCGTTTGGATAGAGCATAACCACAAGACCTGCGAAGAATGAAAAGCTACCAACGAAGGCAATGAAAGCATCTCTGACCTTGCTATCCTTAAGGAAAACGATGAAGGGAAGAGTGTATGCGGGAGATGAGCAGAACTGGAATGGGAACATACTCCAAGCGTAGTTCCAATTCGCTACGCCGTCAACGTTTGAAAATGAGAAACCGAGTACAACGTAAGCCTCGCCAATCGCATTGATTATCCAGCAAAACAGGATAAAACGGCGGAAAGTCTTATCGCTCCAATTTCTTCCCACTATACATAGCACTACGGTCAGAAAAACAACAATCGACAGCATCATAATGTGGAACCAACCGTAATTACCGGGAACGTCCATATGGGTCACAAGTTTATCACAAAGCTTTTCAAATGAATTCATATAATCCTCACATATTATTTTTCCAAAATACGACAGTTACATATTATACGATTTTACAGTATAACGCAAGTCAAAAGCATACTTTTTAATAAAATCTAAGAATTGAAAAGCACCAATCGTGTACGGTAGACCCATTTTGCGTCATTTTCCAAGCTTTTTCGTTTTTTCAAAGGCGGCGATCACCGCGTTTTGCGCTGTAGAGCGAAAAGCTCCGTTTTCAAGAGCGCAAACGCCCTCAATGGTACTTCCGCCGGGACTGCATACCTCGTCCTTAAGCTGTCCGGGATGCTTTCCGGTGCGAAGCATCATTTCTGCTGCTCCTTTAATGGTTTCTGTAGCGTACAGCATAGCTTTGTCACGGGGCAGACCGCATGTAACTCCGCCGTCAGCAAGCGCTTCGGCAAACATATATACGAACGCGGGACCGCATCCGGACAAAGCGCTTGCGGCATCAATGATAGACTCAGGTATATTATCGAGCGTGCCTGCCTTGTTCATCAGAGCAATAAATCTGCTTTTATCAAGCTCTGCGCATCCGCTGTCACACCAGGTTATCATTCCGCACCCAACGTTTACGGGTGTGTTTGGCATTATGCGTATTATCTTACGGTCATTTCCAACCACATCCTTTATAGCGTCGATCGACACGCCTGCCGCCATGGTTACTATTACGGAGTCACCTTTTTTTAGAATCCCCGAAATATCAGACAAAACGCCCCTCACCGTATTCGGCTTCACACCGAGAAAAACGAAATCGCACTCCGCCGCGATCTCTTCGTTAGTGCTTGGGCGTCCTCCGATCTCCTCGGCGAGAAGCTTTGCTTTTTCCGCCGAATAATCCGAGAGATATATTTCACACAGCTCAGTGCGGCTGACGGCGCGGGCGATAGCTCCTCCCATATTACCGCAGCCGATAAATCCTACCTTCATCCTTTTCTCCTTTTTTACGGAATGGCAGTTAAACCGCCACCCGTGTCGCGTTTTTTTTGATTGTTTTGCAGATTTCAGACCGATAACAGAGCGGTTAACGTCCCACCCGTGTCGCGTTTTTGCTTAGTATAGACCGATGGCGGAGCGGTTAACGAACCTGACCGTCGCCCTTGATGATATACTTATACGTGGTTAATTCTCTGATGCCCAGCGGTCCTCTGGCGTGGAGCTTCTGAGTTGATATACCCATCTCGCACCCAAGTCCGAATTCTCCTCCGTCAGTGAATCTGGTGGAGGCGTTTACGTAGACTGCAGCGGAGTCAACGTATCTCGTGAAATAGCTTGCAGTATCTTTGTTTTCCGTAATTATCGCCTCGCTGTGCCTCGTTGAGTGACGGCTTATATGCTCCACCGCATCCTTTACTCCGTCTACCACTGCGACCGCCAGCACGTAGTCTAAAAATTCAGTATCAAAATCACATGCGCCCGCGTCGGTTCCGTCTACTATATTCTTAGCCGCGGGATCAAGCCGTAATTCTACGGGCGGTTCACCGCGCTCAATTCTGTCATCAACCAGCGCCAGCTTCAGCATGGGCAGAACCTCTGCCGCTATCGCTCTGTCTACAAGGCATACCTCAGCCGCGTTACATACCGACGGTCTTGAGGTTTTGGCGTTTCTGACTATTTTTACGGCCTTTTCCATATCCGCATCCTTATCAATGTAAATATGGCAAATACCCGTTCCGGTTTCCAGACAGGGAACGGTAGCGTTTTCCACGCAAGCGCGAATAAGACCTGCACCGCCTCTTGGAATGAGCATATCTACAAGACCGTTGGCGCGCATCAGCTCAGACGCGCCCGCTCTCGTGGTATCGTTTATGAGATTGACAGAATCCTCAGGTAATCCGGCTTTGAACAGACCCTTCTTCAGCGCGTCAACGATAGCTCGCGCCGATCGGTACGCTTCCTTACCGCTTTTGAGTATACATACGTTTCCGCTTTTCAGCGCAAGCGCCGCGGCGTCGGAGGTTACGTTCGGCCGACTCTCGTATATTATCGCTATTACTCCTATCGGAACGCTGACTCTTTCTATCAGCAGCCCGTTAGGTCTTACCGTGCTTTCCAGAACCTGTCCGAGAGGGGATGGCAGCATAGCGATCTGCCGTATTCCGTTCGCCATTGCCTCAATTCTTGACTTGCTCAGGGACAGGCGGTCGATCATTACATCCGAAATACTACCCCTTGCCGCCTCGACGTCAGACGCGTTCGCCGCAAGTATTTCTTCTGCGCCGGATAACAGCTCATCCGCCATTAGCAGAAGTGCGGCGTTAATTTGCTCATCGCTGATTCCGCCGAACTCACGGGATACAGCCTTCGCTTTTTCACATATCAGTATCGTTTCGCTTTTCATTTGTTCTTCTCACCTGCATAAAAAGTTGTACCAACGGTTTTTCCGTCCAGCACTCCGTACAGCCTTTCGGGATATGAGCCGTTTATGATAACCATATCGCAGCCGTTTTCGGTAGCTATCCTTGCCGCCTTAAGCTTGGTTATCATACCTCCCGTGCCGCGCTTTGTTCCCGCGTCGCCGCCAAAGGATTCCACGGATTGAAGATCGTAAACCACGGGGATAAGGGTTGCCGACGGATCGTTTCTCGGATTCGCGGTGTACAGACCGTCAATATCCGACAGCAGTATCAGCATATCGGCGTTAACGCTCACCGCAACTCTCGCCGCCAGTGTATCGTTATCGCCAAATTCTATCTCCTCGGTTGCTACGGTATCGTTTTCGTTAATGATGGGCAATACTCCGTACCCCAGAAGCCACTCCATCGTATTGCCGAATTTTGACGACCTGTCCTCGCAGGAGAGGTCTGGCGCCGTGAGCAGAATCTGAGCTACCGTATGATTGTACTCCGCGAAAAGCTTATCGTATGTATACATCAGCTCGCACTGACCTACAGCGGCGCAAGCCTGCTTTCCAGAGATATCGTGGGGTTTGTCGGACAGATGCAGCTTTCCGACTCCCATTCCTATAGCGCCTGAGGATACGAGGATAACCTGATGCCCGCTGTTTTTAATATCGCTGACGATTTTGCACAGAGATTCTATTCTGCGGATATTCACGCATCCGTTATCGTATGTAAGGGTAGATGTGCCGATTTTAATAACGATTTTCATATTAACTCCAATCAGACCGCTTTCGCCAAAGAGGCAGGGAAGCGCGGTGACCCGATATTTCTCTACACATTATAACACAACAATTCGTAAGTTGCAACAGAAAAGTAAATTCCGCTCTAAAAAAGCGCTTAAAATATTGACAATGTCCCTCCGTTCTGCTATAATACACTCATCATAGGGTTGAATCTATTATTATTCTAAATATAAGGAAGAAAAAGGTATGATCTATTCTACAACCACCCATACTATTCAGAATATATTATCGCTGGAGGATACGGTGAGAGAGCTGGCGAGAGCAGGCTTTCCCGCTATAGATCTCAGCATGTGCGGCGATTGCAGCTACATCCTGTCGGATGATTATAAGGAGTCTGCCGCCGAGCTTCGCGCTCTCGCGGATGAGCTCGGAATCGTATTCAATCAGGCGCACGCGCCGTTCGGTCCTTATGAAAAGTATAAGGGCGAGATGGTCCCTCATATGCACAGATTCGTTGAATTTGCCGGATTGATAGGAGCTAAGGTCATCGTCGTTCATCCCATTCAGCGCGCCACCCATCACTACAGATACAGCGAGGAACTGTTCCGCGAGAATATGGAGTTTTACTCATCTCTCGCTCCTACAGCCAAGAAATTCGGAGTCAAAATAGGTATAGAAAATATGTGGCAGCGCCGACCCGTGTCAAACATTATTGACGATTCTGCCTGCGCTGACCCGGTAGAATTTAACAGATATTACGACACCCTGAACGATCCGGAGGCGTTTACCGTTTGCCTTGACGTCGGACACGTGGTGCTCTGCGGCAGAGATCCCGTTGACGTAATACACGCCCTCGGCTCCCGCATTGGCGCCCTTCACGTGCATGACGTGGACTACGTGGACGATACCCACACTCTGCCCGGACTTGGTAAAATTGATTGGGAGGGTGTGTGCCGCGCTCTTGCGGAGGTTGGATATAACGGTGATTTTACTCTTGAGGCTGTTACGTTTCCATCTCGTTACGCCGCCGATTTTATGCCCTCGGTTCTTAAATTTATGAATGACGTTGCGGCGTATTACGCGGCAAGGATTCAGGCTTATAAATCAGCGATGTGAGCTGAATCGCTCTCAGTTCTCGGATATAGTCCGACCTGATTACGATCGCTTGTCGGCTTTCTTGCGTTTATAGCAAAGGAGAGAACGGTGAACGTTCTCTCCTTTGATCGTTTTTGAAAATACGGCTCTAAACACCGCGTTTCATTTGCGCGTACGGTTGTTTTTTGAGCGTTAGGCTTCTTTTGTACCCGGAAGACATATTTCCCGATATTTTTCTTTTAGATATTTTTTCGAGAGAACGTATTTCTCTCCGTGCTCCGCAACGTCGAGGAATACCTGATCCAGATACTCCATAGTTCTCGGATTGCCCGAAACTCTGCAGCCGTATTTTCTCCAATGCTCAAGCGGCAGAGCCTTGTTATAATTCTTTCCCGCGTAGGTTTTGGTCGCGGCAAGCTTGTCGCATACGCATTCCGCCAGATATTTATACGGCATAAGCGGTTGTTCGGCACATTCGCCGTCTGTCCAATATTCTATATGGTGCTTGTTTCTGCCCTTGTGATGGAGCCAGGCACGGCTTATACCCGTGGCGCGTCTTGCGGCTCCTATGGGAGAGCGGTTGCCCTGATAGTATCTCACACTCTCGAAGAACTCTTCAGGGGAGAATTTCGACATATCGTGGATCAGACCCTGCCATATAAGTCCGCATCTCATGCAGTTTCTGAAAACCGCCCATTTGTGTCGCGTAACCAGAGAAATATGAGAAAAAAGCTTATTCATACTGATCCCTCCCAAACCTTTATGAACGTATCATATATATTATACAACGGCTGATTACGCATTGTCAATGGCGCCGTTAAATTAAGTGTTATTAAAAAACGAAAAGTGATTGACAAAAAATAAATTTATGATAAAATAATATTACCGAGTGTGAAGCAACTGTCAGATATGACGCTCGGAAGATATCTGCAAAGGAGAAACTGAAATGAAAAAGACTTTATCAATGATACTTCTGGTCGCAGTGCTTGCGCTTTCCGTGCTCTCGCTTGCATCCTGCGGTGTATCCGGTACTTATGTTGACGATCTTACCAATACCACTTCTCTTGATTTTTCCGGAAAGAACGTAACTATCACGACCAAGAGTGGCTCGCTTACTCTTACCTACAACGCTCAGTATGAGATCAAGGGCGAGGGCGAGGAAAAGACCATAACCTTCAGCTATGCTGAGGGAGAGGCTGTGAACTATCTTTTCAAGGGTGAGAAATCCTTCTCCGAGGGTAAGGTTGACGGAGTTAAGTTCATCGAGATCGGTGGCGCGAAATTCAACAAGAAGTAATTTCTTACCAAAGCATAATTAAAGCTGCAGAGAGCGTTCAGCTCTCTGCATTTTCTTTTTCTCTGCGCCGGCCTTGCGTTTGGTGAGGTGAAATGTAAATTTTTGGAATATGAATGCAAGGCTCTTGATTTTTTTGCGTGCGTATTGTATAATAAATACAAACGCGCGCGACGCGGCACCTGATACAAGGCGGTATAAAATGACAAAGAAAAAAACATTCTCTCGCATAATCGCACTGCTCTTGGCTTTAGCTAGCCTAACCTCTGTTTTTACGGTTTTGGCGTACGGAGCGGATAGCGATAAGCTTGATTATTCACGTCCGGGCTCACAATATACTAAAACGATAAAAGCACCGGATATTATTGAGCATATTCTGAATACTGAGATATCCGAGGAGGAGAGGACCTATCTTCTTTCCTACTCAGATACCGAGATTACATACGATGACGGTATACCCACCTCTACGGTTATGACGAGCTACGATGAGGGCAGCGGCAGACTGTCCGTTTCCGCCGACGAGTATACTTACACCGCCTCTGACGGATCGACTGTTGTATGGGTACCGAAGACCGCAACGCTCAATGGGGATAAGCGCGAGCTTTTGAAATCGGCTATAAACACCTACGATACAACGTTTGATTCCGTTTCCGGTGAGGACGAGAGCGCGGTAGTGGTAGTTACGTATGAGCTTAAGATAGAGATATCGGAAAATCTTGCGAACAGCCTTATCAATAAGGCGTACACCGACGGCATTGCGCTTGCAGAGGAAACTGAGCGCAAAAGGGAAGAGTACGAGGCGGCATACGCAGAGTATCTTTTGAACAAGGCGGCTCACGAGGCTTACGTGATGGCGCTCAGCAAGCACAGTCAGGATAAGGCGCTGTTCCTCAGCTATCAAAGCTCCAAACGCAGTTATGACGAGTCGCTTAAGAAGCACAACGATTATCTGATAGCTAAGGCAGCCTACGAAAGCGCTGTGTTGATACATAACAAATACCTTGATGATATGATTGCGTTTAACGAGGAGTACGCAAGATTCTCAGCTTATCTGAGCGAGCTTCGTGAGTACGAGCGTGCGGTAGAGCTTCAGGCACCGGACGTAGCGGCTAAGGAGCTGTGCGATACACATCTTGCTATTCTTGATGCTACGAAAATGCCGATGACCGATCTGAACAGAACGGTTTACAACGGCATACAGAGCTCCCTCGTCGACTACGTCGTTTCTCAGAGAGATCTGTATCAATCCAGTATAGTAGGTATGTCCGAGAAGGTCGTAGACTTAGCGGAGGACAGCACCGCCTTGCTGCGAAATCTGCTTCCGGACTATTTCAGCCTGAAGACCGAAGCGTCAAGATACAACTACTATTCATCCAACTATGATAAATTCTGCCAAGGATTTTTAGGGCTTTTCCAATCTCTTTACTATATGTCGCAGAACAAGAAGATTATTGCCGGCATAATTGAGGTCAAGGGTATGGAGATGCTGGACAAGTTCGAGATACTTATTGCCCAGCTTTATCTTATATGTGACGTGCTCATTGACGGCGACATCAAGAGCATTCCTGTAGGGTACGTAAACAGTGCTGATAAAAAATATACTCAGCACACGGTAACCTACTCTAACCTGAAGATACGCAGAACCTACTATCAAATACTCGGCAGTACGGTTTACTTGACCGATACGGATAAGGCAAAACCCGTAGAGGGCGGCTATCCCACAATAGTACAGCTCATCCCTCCCACACCCGTTGAGGAACCGGTTATGCCCGACTATGTGAAAAAACCGATAGAGCCCCAGCCGGTTGAGCATCCCGGAGAACCTCCCGTACCTGTAGACGATCCGGGGGAACCGCCTGAATTTGTGGCTGAGCCCACAGCGCCCGAGGAGGTTGTGATAGATCCGATCGTTTCCAATCTCATTGATGCGCTGGGCACCAAGATCACTGACAGAGGAGAGGTTTTTGACTCTCCGGTTGCCGTTATTGCGGAAACATCCATTAATAAAAAGTTTATCAACGTATCCGTCGTCAGAGTTAAGTTCTTTGCGACAGGCTCGCAGGATCCCGATTATGAAGTAACTGTTGACTCCGGCACCTTTGTGGATTACAGAGGAAGTCTGCCTCGCAAGCCTGAGGATCCGTCAGCCAGCTACAGATTTTCCGGTTGGCAGACGGAGAGTGGAGAGATTGTTGATCTCTCCTGCGTTGACAGGGATTTGATACTGTATCCATACTTCACTCCTATAGCAAAATACTATAATATTACGTGGCAGATTGACAGCTTCAGCTTGTCCGAGGGATTGGTATATGGCGCGATGCCGCAGTATGTAGGCACTCCGAAGAAGCAGTCTGACGGCGTATACAGTTACACCTTTGCCGGCTGGTCGCCCGAAGTTACTCAGGTCACGGGTGATGCTACGTACGTTGCGATATTCGATAAACGCGAGCTCATCACCACCGTTCCAGGAGTCATTATATCCCCTACGGATGATGGCGGCTACGTATTCGATGCTACGGGTTCATTCGTATCCTCTTTTGATCTTACTGACGTTCTCGCGATCAGAGAGAGAGGAACGGACGTAACTATAAAATCAAGGCTTGGAGATATCTATATTGACGGCGGTAATCTTGACGCTTTAGCGGAAATGGGTGTTTCTTCTGTCGAAATTTCATCCGTATCATATAGTAATCTTGTAAAAAGGTTCAAGGTAAACACGTATGATTATGAGGGCGAATTAACGCTCTGCCCGGAAATATCCATAGAATTTTCCGTTAACTGCAGTGAACTAGATCATAACAGGATCAATATTCATTACTTATCCGAGGACGGAAGCTTTGAGTATCCCATCTTTACTATGGTGGATAATACCGTGGTATTCAACGCCGCCTCGTGCGTTGAATATTCTATAGGAAACGAATATTTGGTTAATTCGGTTTCCAATGAATTCGTTACACTCTCTACAGTTTCCGGCGGATATTTCACCGGTGAAACGGTTACGGTAAACGTAAATCTCGGACCGGGAAAGAGTCTGACGAGGCTATACTACAGCGATTCGAAGGGAAATACTACGGTCATACACGGTAATACCTTTAAGATGCCTAAGGGCGACGTAAACGTAATTGCCGTTACGGATACCTCCTTCCACACCGTCAGGTTTATCAGCGATGGCAAGGTGGTGACGTCCTACCGTCTTGCGTACGGAAAGCTTCCCACGCCCCCCTCCGAAGCCCCAAAAAAACCATCCGACGGTACGTATAGATATATATTTAGGGAGTGGTCCCCGGAGATAAGCGAGGTTACCGGTGACGTGACCTATACCGCAGTGTTTGATGCGGAGGTTATTGAAACGGTTGAAACCAAGCAACCCGTGTCGATTTATAACATTCTTCTCATCGTCTTGATATCCGTATTCAGCATTCTGGGAGTAGGAGTTGTTGTTCTGCTTATCAAGTTTATAAGGCGTATGACACAAAAATAACCCACACCCCGTGTTAAATTTCCATATTTTACCTCAATATTGGCGATTTTTGCAAAAAATACTCAAAAAATGCAAAAATCGCCGATATTTTTTTGTAAAAGAGGTTGCAATTGACAAAAGTAAATGGTATAATGTTATTATCATTTATTATATACGCGCGACGTATGCGTGCAATATGATAGTTATTAGGTTTTTTATTAAGCATAATATGCAAAGGAGAAAGACTATGAGACAAACTCACAAGCGTTTGAGTGCCGTTTTGTCACTTCTTATAGCTTGTATCATGGTTCTCTGTTCGGTGCTTCCCACCGCGGCGTACGTTGCCGAGGGCGCTGCCGCTTTTGCGACGGTCAAGGAAGCTGAGAGCGATAAGCTTTTATCGCCCTCCACCGGGAAGGAAGAGAACGTAGATACCGGCTGGCTGAAGTTAGCTTACGGTACCGACGAGAACGGTAGAAAATACGTTTACGTCGTTCTCAAACCAACGAAGGAAGAGTTGAAATCTGCCAGCGCAGCTGAACTCAAGGCTATCTTGAGCGGTGTGGTTGACGCGGCTAAAACTCTCCTGATCGAGCAGGTAAAGGATCAGATTATGAGTATGATCGGTTCATCCGGCAGCTCTGAAACCGCATCCTATATAGAGCTTTTCGAAGCTCCTCTTATGGCGCCTGCTTTCAGTCTCCCCGGTAATATTGATTTAGGTAATATCGATATTGCCGCAAACAGCGATGTATGGGAGATGCTTCTCGGTATGTACGTACAGAATAAGTACGAGGGTACCGATGCAAACCATTACGAGCAGTTCTTTGATGACATCGTAAATGGCGAGACTGAGCTCGATGATCTCACCGACTACGTTGACGATGTTGTAAACATCGTCGTAGGCAGCGGTATCATCGCTAAGGAGGATCTTCCCGACATTGGCGAGATATCTCAGGAAACCATTGATAAGGTGGTTACCGATCTCGTTGATAAGCACGTTTCCGACCCCGTTCTTAAGGAGCAGGTAACGGAGAAGCTTCCCGATGTCGTTGACAAGATCACTACTGATTACGAGAAAACTAAGGAAAAGGTCGAGCAGAATCCTCCGTCTATTTCTTATATTGATCTCGCGCTCGCGCTCGAGGCAATAAAGATTGACGGTAACGTGATTTACGACGGCGATCTTCAGATGAGCGCGATCAAGGCTCTTGCGGCTGATCTTCCTACGATCAACGACATTTCCTGTATGGCAGATGACGAGATGTATCTTGATTGGACCGTGGGCGTTGATACCAAGTTCGCTGACATCGAGTTCGACGTTAAGATCTCTCTTGAAACGTGCCAGGATCTCGTCAGACGTGCGGCAACCTTCATTTGCGATCACGTTGACGTTTCCTTCGTTGACGGCAAGCTTACCGTTGACGTCAGAATGCCTGAGATCGTGTCCGACATTCTTCTTAAGGCGGTAGAGTCCGACAGAATCAGCGATGAGCTTAAGAATAAGCTTATGCGACTTCTCACTGCGGACGCTGATGATTTCTACAGCTACTACGAGGCCATCGAGGAGCTGACGTTTGACGATCTCATCACTGTTCTTGAGAAGCTTGAGGACTACATAGACAAGATCATTGATTCCAAGTACTACGATTTCTTCGTGAAGTATGCGGAGAAGATAACCGTACCTAATCTCGATAAGCTTCCCGACGGCGGTCGCCTCGATGCTTTGGAGAAGTATGAGGGTCAGAGCATTGATATTCCCGATTTCACCGCTCGCGACCTTATCAACAAGGTTAAGGAGTACGAGCACGTCTTCGACAAGCTTAAATCCTATGCGGCGACTATAGTTGACAAGGCATACGATGCTTTGCCCGATAGCTTCCGTGATAAAAACTTCATAGACAGCATCTATGACGGCAGCGGCAATTTCGGCGCTGAGTTTGGCGTTGACATCGTTGTTGACGACGTAGTTTGGGATCTCGTTGAAAGATTCCCCGATTACGCAAGTAAGATTCTGTTTATTGCTGATACCATCAATATCGACGAGATAAATCTCGATTTCGATCTGAACCTCACCGTTCCCGGTCTTTCGAGAGTTGACTACGTAGTCGGTGACGATATCTACAAGAGCATTCTTCTTCCTGAGGGCGCTGATCTTTCCAGATACATCGAGATCACCACTTACAAGGGAAGAACAATCGAGGGCTGGGTAGACGAGAATGGTGCTTCCATCTCCAAGATGCCCGGTTACGATACCGTTATTACCGCCGTTCTCGACGATACTGTTCCCGTTTTTATTGAATCCAGCGAAGGATTCTACGATGTTGACAGCGGTGCATACGTCTTCGTTTACGACGGCGAATCCCGTTTCATAAAGGTCGTAATCAATTCGGACGGTCCTATCAGCGGCTACGACGTTGTCGTTGAGTGGTATAAGGACGGCGAGTTCGTTTGCTCCGGCGATACACTTACCGTTTCTAACGTTTCCGACAGCGGCGAATACGTCTATAAGATCATTCTCCCATCAGACGCTCCTTACGAGCCTAAGGAGATCGTCAGCGATCCGATCAAGGTAGTAGTTAAATCTCCCATTGACGCGAGCGACGTTTCCGTTGATGTCGTTGTGACCGACAAGGACGGTAACGTTATTTCAAAGGATTCCGCGGGTAATTACGTTATCCACTACGCAAACGGCGACAAGTATACTATTACCGCATCCGCGACAGTTGACGCTCCCGCAAATCTCTCCTATGCTGTAAAATATAAATGGTATTATCAGTCATCGCTGACGTCGGCTCCCATATTTATTTCCGATGACAGCGCGTCCTTAACTCTTCTCGATTCCGACGATAGCGGCTATTACTACTGCGTAGTATCCGTATCCTTCGGTGGTACTTCCATTGAGATCGTCAGTTCGACGTTATCCGTAGGGCTCTGGTCGATTATCGACTCCGCGCTTCTCTGGTCCGGCAATATCTCCGTTGAATACAACGGCAGTCAGCAGAGCATAGTTCTTTCAGATTATGCAAAGGAACTCATCGAGGCAGGAATTATCGCGATAACCGATTACGAATTCACTGACGCAGGAAATTATACTGCAAAAGTCGAGCTTCTTAATGCGGATGATTACGTTATCACAGGCGATAAGCTTGAGTGTGATTGGGAAATCACGAAAATTAAGATAAATACCGCTGATATCTGGAGTGGAAACAGCGCTTCGGTACAGTACGATCCGGACACTGTTACCGATATGCTTGATATCCTTCTTACTCCCGAAGCGATCAAGCTTCTCGGTGACGGTATAATCGTAGTAAACGGCGATACCGATACCGAGGATAAGGACGTAGGCGAGTACTACATCAGCATCACCGTTGCTGATGCCAAGAATTACGAGATAGTAGGCGATGATACGCATAAGAGTTGGTTCATCACTGAATACGTAATCGACGCATCTAAGCTTTGGAATGAAGTTTCCAAGATGTATACCGGTGATCAAATTGACGTATCCGACGAACTTCTCACCGAATATGCCAAGAGCTTTGCAAATGTTATCGAGCTTGCGAACTACACGGGTACAAAAGCGGACAGCTATACTGCGTTCATCACTATTGTTAATACCAACTACGTTCTCAGCTCGTCTGACGGATCTTCAAAAACCTGGACCATCACAAAGCAGGAAGTTATAGCGGATGACTTGTGGATCGATGATCTCTTTACCGAAAGAGAGTATAACGCTCAGTCCCACGAGATCCTTTCCCGGTATGCTTTGGATCGTCTGAATAAGAGCATCAGAGTCGTTGGCGATCACAATCCTACCAACGCAGGTGATTACACCGTAACTGTCGAGCTTATCGATTCCGACAACTACTGCTTCGTTGGAAGCAAGCTCTCTCACACGTTCACCATTACTAAGGTAAAGCTTGGAATTATCAGCTTTGATATGAATTCCATGCCCAAGGCTACCTACAGCGCGACCAACACGCAGTTCAAGCCTGAATTCACCAAGGGTATGTTCAATATAGCTGATGTTCTGAGCGCTAAGTGCAATGGCGATGAGCTTGGTATAGAGATTGCTTGGACTCAGGTAACGGCTACCGTTCCTTCCGACGATTCTTCAAGTGTAGAGATCACACTCTCACTTGTTGGCGGCAGCGCTGCAAACTACGAGCTGGCAAGTGAAAGCGTTAATGCTTATTACCACTTCCAGAAGGGTATATTCGATTATAGCACTATCGATTGGTTCTATGACGGCGCCATATTCGATAGAGACGTTATTGAATTTACAGGCGAAGAACATATCATATATATAAACAATCTTCCCGCAGACGTTGAGGCTCTTTACGCTGCAGATTCCGAGCATGAAGAACGTGCTCCCGGTATTTATACAGCGAAGCTTCAGGCGTTTGTGATGAAGGATCGTAGTAAGGCGTTCTCCGATTATTACGAAGAAATTAACGTTACCGAGTTTAACATCAATCTCGAATGGACGATTGGTAATTACATCGTTAAGGACGAAGAGTCCGGAGCAGAGATCGAGGATGCCCACGGCATACTTAGCGGTTATACTCAGTACGTTACAACTCCCACTCTCGATTTTGAAGTCTTCCAGCACGAAGACGAATATTACCGGATCGTTATCGTCTACGACATTCTGTTTAAGGATGCTAACGGTAATACTCCTGACTACAGCAGTGTAGTAAAACCCTTCAAGGTTAACGTAAAAGTTCCCGAATCTGCAATCGGAAGCGAATCCCTCAAGGTATACTTCATTGATGAAGAGGGAGAGGCGTTTATCTGTGATTTGGCTAATGGCGGATATGACGGCAGTGAAACGATATCCTTCCTTACCACTCACTTCTCCTCCTACGCCCTTGCTCTGAAGACCGACGAACCCGGCGGTGATACTCCCGGCGGCGATACTCCCGGCGGAAACGAGGGTGGCTCCGGCATCAATATCGATCCCACTATTCTTCTGGGAATCGGAATAGTCATCCTTCTTATAGTTATTATCATTCTTCTTGTAATGCTCAAGAAGGGCGGTAAGTATAAGGAAGCTAAGAGAATTAAGGCTGTTAACAACGTTGATCTTTACGACGATCTCAGAAACCACGAGTGGAGATTTGAGGAAACCGTTAAGCTCAAGGCTCACGAGCCCGACGCAGAGATACTTCGTGATCAGCCCACTAAGTTCACTAACAGAACATCTATATCCAAGAAGATCGTTGTTACCGAGAAGGCAGC
This sequence comes from Eubacteriales bacterium, assembly GCA_045657485.1. GTDB lineage: Bacteria > Bacillota > Clostridia > Oscillospirales > CAG-272 > UBA1740. Next base: position 2,242 of record JAZOTE010000119.1, on the reverse strand, counting down.
TCCTGCACCTAAGTATGGTGTAGCATCTGAGTCTGCTCCTATGTCCAGAAAGTCAGACGTTAAGGAACAGCCTGTAGCTGTTAAGCCTATCATAGAGAGAACGATCAGCGAAACCGCAGGTGATAAGATCGCGGTTGTAAGCACACCTATTAAGGCAGATAAGCCTGTCAAGATCGAGAAGCCTGCTAAGGCTAAACCCGCAAAGGCAGAGAAACCTGCTAAGGATAAGTCCATTAAGTCTAAGGTAGTAGAAACTGCACCTGTAGCAGAGCCTACTCCCGTAGCAGAAACTACTAACGTTGTAGCTCCTGCAGCTGAAGCGCCCAAGACCGTGGTAGCTCCTGTAGTCGTGCCTATTATGGGCGGCGCAGCAAAGGTAGATCCTGCAGCAGATGCTTCTAATTACGAATCTGAAGTTAAACCTATTAGTATTCCTGAAGCACCTATCGCTTCGGTTATCGCTAAGAAGGTTGAAAGCAACGTTGTAAGCGAACCTGTTGTAGCAGAGCCTAAGGTTGTCGAAGAGCCTAAGGTTGTCGAAGAGCCTGAGATAGTCGAAGAGACTGAGGTTGTTGAGGCACCTGTGGTTGAGGAGGTTGCAAGAAAGCAAGTCTATGCACTTGGCCAGGTTGTAGTACCCGTGCCCGTTGTGGAGACTGAGCCTGAGCGCGAACCCGAACCTCATCCGATCGCAACCGAGCTTAAGGTTATTAAGATATTCGATGACGAGCCTGCACCTGAAACAGAGGTTGTAGAGGAAATCGTCGAGATAGCACCCGTCGAGGAAGCTCCCGTTGAGGAAGAGCCTGTCGTTGAGGTTGTTGAGATAACACCTGTCGAGGAATCTCCCGTTGAGGAAGAGCCCATCGTCGAGGTTGTTGAGGAAGCATCCGTCGAGGAAGCTCCCGTTGAGGAAGAGCCCATCGTCGATGTTGTTGAGGAAGCACCCGTCGAGGAAGTTCCCGTTGAGGAAGAGCCTATCGTCGAGGTTGTCGAGGAAGCACCTGTCGAGGAAGCACCTGTCGAGGAAGAGCCTGCCGAGGAAGCACCCGTCGAGGAAGAGCCTGTCGAGGAAGCACCTGCCGAGGATGTCGAAGAGCCTACTCTCATCGTAGAGGAGGAAGCGACTGTCGAGGAGGCTCCCGCTGAGGAAGAACCCGTCGAGGAAGCACCCGTCGAGGAAGAGCCCGTAGAGGAAGCTCCCGTAGAGGAAGCTCCCGTCGAGGAAGCACCCGTCGAGGAAGCACCTGCCGAGGAAGCACCTGCCGAGGAGGCACCTGCCGAGGAAGCACCCGCACAGTTCATAACTGCAGAGGCGATTCCCGTAGAGGTTCCCGGACTTGCTGAGAACGAGGGCGCAAGACTCATCAACGGTGAGATCGTGCTTGTTCACTACAGAAGCTCCTATATGTCACGTCTGATTCAGGCAGAGGGCAATATTCAGGATTACTACACTGTAATCAAGAACGTTCTTCTCTCCTATAAGGGCGTTAAGTCCAGAATGAGTTGGAGCTGCGAGTCCTTCAACAAGGCTAGAATCCAGTGCGCTAAGATCAATATCAAGGGTAGAACGCTTACACTCTATCTTGCGCTTGATCCTAAGGAATATGCGGATAGCAAGTATCACTTCACCGACGTTTCCGGCAAGCCCAAGTTTGATAAGGTTCCTATGCTCGTCAAGGTAAGATCTGACAGAGCGCTTAAGTACGCTACTGAGCTTATCGAGGAAATGATGAATAAACTCGGAATTCCTCAGGGCGAGATACCCACAGTTGATTACCATATGCCTTACGAGAGCACCGAGGATCTTGTAGCTCGCGATCTTGTAAAGGTTATCCTTCCTGCAGGAATGTCCCTTGATGAGAATGCAAACGTTGTTAAGATCAACGTCGGCGAGCTTATCGAAAATGCTAAGGCAGAGGCGGCAGAGAATGTAGTGAATGAAAATACTGCAGCAGTAGCTGAAGATGCTGAACCCGATATCGTTGTAGAGATCGTCGATGAAGCGCCTAAAGATGTTGAGCCCGACGTAATCGTTGAGGTTATCGAGGAAGCAGTCGCAGAGGCTGAGCCTGAGGTAGTCGAAGAGGTTATCGAGGAGGCAGTCGCAGAGGCTGAGCCTGAGGTAGTCGAAGAGGTTATCGAGGAAGCAGTCGCAGAGGCTGAGCCTGAGGTAGTCGAAGAGGTTATCGAGGAAGCAGTCGAAGAGGCTGAACCTGAGGTAGTCGAAGAGGCTGAACCT
>JAZOTE010000118.1:0-1263 GCA_045657485.1 Eubacteriales bacterium | reverse complement strand
ATTCCGTTTCCGCTTGCGGAACGCAGTTGTTTAGACTGCGAGGAATATTTCGGGGCGGCGTGAATTGAAATTCAATTTATCGCTTACTGTACACGCCGCCTAAGCCCCTTATTTTTTTAGCAGGATAAAGCCATGTCTATACGCCATGGCGAACCACATCGCACGGCAACGCCGAGCGAGGAAAAAGCACGGTGTAACAAGGCTTTTTGCAGATTGACAACAATCCGCAAGAAAACAGCCTTCATGTCTGCCGTGTGCCAAAATCGGGGGCTAACAGTCTGATACCCCCGAAAAACCAAGGTGTAGCAACGCAGTTTTGGATGTCTGCTTGTGGCACCTTTAAAAATTTATGAAAACATGAGGTAAAAAACACATGAGTAATAATAATCAAAATTTATCCGCAAAAGGCGTAAGCCTTACCCCTTCTCAATGGGAACGTTGCGACCGTCTCAAAGAGAGATACGGCAAAAAGTCCCGTAATTTATTCATCCGCGAAGCCGTGGATTTCTACTGTGCTTGGCTGGAAAAGGAGCATATGGAACGATTCCTTCTGCCTTCTCTGGAGTCGGTAATGGACTCAAAGATCAAGGACAGCGAAGGCCGTATCCGAAACGTTGAGTTCAAAATGGCAACTCAGATCGCTATGCTCACCGAGCTTCTTGCCGAATATTTGAATTATTCCGACGAGGATCTGGAACGTCTTCGTGCCGATGCTATCCGTCATTTGAAGGAAACCAACGGCTCCTTCCGCTTCTGATTTCGAGGTGTGAATGGCAAAAATTATTGTAAAAGCACCGTTCTATAAGCCCGGACACAAGACCGATAAGGGTCAGTCGCGCGGTGGATACGCACAGTATATTGGAACGCGCGAGGGTGTGGAAATTCTTCGAAGCGGAATGGCTGGCTATATCGGTGAACGTCATGGCTCTCACGGGCTCTTCTCCGACGAGGGCGTGGACGTTCCTCTCTCGAAGATCAGCGAGGAGATCGACAATCATCCCGGAAACGTATGGGGATTTATTATCTCACTCAAGCGCGAGGATGCCGAGAGAGTTGGCTACAATTCAGCTGAACAATGGGTAAATCTTTTACGTTCCCGACGAAATATTATTGCAAAAGAGATGGGCATCACGCCATCAAATCTGCGCTGGGTTGCCGCCTATCACAACAAGGAAACCAACCCTCACGTCCACATGATGGTATGGTCGTCCCGACCGCAAGAGCCGTATCTTTCTCGCGAGGGCATCCACAACATCAAGAAGA
>JAZOTE010000117.1:0-1063 GCA_045657485.1 Eubacteriales bacterium | reverse complement strand
AGCATCTCCAAATTTATAAAAAGCAGACCGATGCAAGAGAGGATATCAAGGAGCGTTGCCGTCTTCGTATCGCAGAACTGTCCGCTCAAATTAAGGACGGCAACCACGCCTTCTCACTCGAGATCCTTGCAAGAATGGAGTTGCTTTCCGAAAAGCTTTCGAAGCATAAGGGCAAAAAGGTCTACGGATATCTCGATAAAAATACCAAGGCTCTCGTCAAAGATATCGTAAAATTGCTTGGGGCTGACGAGGAGATCTCGGAGCTGTATGACGCTTGGTATCGCTACAAATGCGAGATAATTCGCACCTATACCGATGAGATTCCCGACAAGATTCCCATCGAGGACAACGAAGAATTCAAATCGATTCGCAACGCCGTCGTCAAAAGTGCCGCGGAGATTTCATCTCCGTCGGCACAGCCTGACCGAGAAATTGATTACGATTATGCCGAGCTAAAGGAGAGAAAAAACGATTTTGATTATCTCTCTTTCCACGCTGACTTTCGTGATGACCCGATGATCTTCTACCGCCTTGGCAGATATTATCTCGAAAAGACGGACGATATGGAGAACGCAGAATGGTGGCTTCGTAAGGCGGCTGACCGAGGTCTTGAACTCGCCTCTTACCTCGTCTACAAAGCTTACCGTGACGGAAAGTTCACCGAAAAGCCGAGCGAAAAGATGCGCTATCTGCGCAAAGCTGTGGACGCAGGCTTCGGCTATGCCGAGTATGAATACGCCAAATATCTGGTGGATAAGTCGCCCGATGATGCCAAGGAATACCTACGCAGAGCCGCCTCTCACGGCAGCTTCCAAGCGGAATATACCTACGGCAAGATGCTGTTTGATGAGGGAAAGCGCGAGGACGCGAAGGAATGGTTCGAGCGTTCCGCTCGGACGGATGCGTGGACACAGACGAGAGTCGGGCTCTTATTCTACTACGAGTACGAGGACTATGAGGCAGGCAAAGCCTTCCTTTCCTCTGCAGCCGAGCAGGGCTACGAGCCTGCCCGTGAGGTGCTACGTTCTATCGAACAGGGACTGAACGCACGGATCATCATCGG
>JAZOTE010000116.1:0-1494 GCA_045657485.1 Eubacteriales bacterium | reverse complement strand
CGTGGCAAAAGTATTCAAGAATGTGATGCAAAATTACACCAAATACTTCGATGTGATTGAATATGCGGTGTATCACACAGAGCGAGAAATCGCTAACTATGAAGCATTTAGAAACGAAATGAAATGATTAAAATGGAGGTCTGGCGATGACAAAACAACAATTCCTTGAATACTGCCTTAATACATACGGCACATCGCCGGACTATCCGTTTGACGAGGATTTTGAAACGGCGGTGTTCAGGCACGCGGATAATCGAAAGTGGTATGCGATTGTAATGCGCGTATCACGACGAAAGTTTGGGTTTGACAGCGACGAAGTTATTGATGTTGTTAATCTGAAGTTACCGATGGAAATGTTCGGCTCATTCGGCGTAGCAGACGGCGTCTATCCCGCCTATCATATGAACAAGCTCCATTGGATATCTGTGCTTCTGCCTGACGCGCCCGAGGATGTTGTTAAGTTCCTTGTGAATGCAAGCTTTGAGGCGACTAAGGCCAAGATAAAACAGAGAAAGAAGTGAACTATATGCGGACGGCAAGAGTAATCGTTGCGCCATATGACGTGGCATGGAAAGCTGCTTTTGAAGAAATAAAAACTGAAATAGAAGCCGCCATCGCTGATCTCATAGTCGGCATCGAGCACGTTGGAAGCACCTCGGTTGAAGGGATGTCGGCAAAGCATGTATTGATATTGACGTGATTATCAAGGATTACTCGGTGTTTGACGCTGTTGTCAGCAAGCTCGCCTCGATCGGATATATTCACGAGGGCAACCTTGGTATCAAGGATAGAGAGGCATTCAAATACACGGATAAGCCGCATTTGATGACGCATCATTTGTACGTGTGTCCGCAGAATTCCAAGGAATTGCGTAGGCATATCACGTTCAGGGATTTTCTGCGAAGCAACGCCGAGGCGGCAAGAAAATATAGCTCGGTAAAGAAAACGGCGGCAGAGCTGTTCCCGAATGATATTGACAAGTATATCGAATACAAATCTCCTTGCATTGAGGAGTTGTATAAACAATGCGGATTGAAATAACAATTTGATGGAGATATCGAAATGAGTATCACACAGAAATTTTATGACAATATGGCTTCCCATTACGATAAACTGTTCCTTGATTGGAAAGCTACAACGGGGGAGCAAGCCGTATTGTTGCAAAGAATTTTTCGAAAATATAATTTTGATGAATTCGCAAGCGTCCTCGATTGCGCTTGCGGAATCGGAACACAAGCGATAGGACTTGCCGCGCTTGGATACAACGTAACTGCCTCCGATATCAGCAAAGGCGAAATAGCAGAGGCGAAAACAAGAGCGACAGACGCCAAGGTTGATATTCGCTTTGAGAACGCCGATTTCTGTGCGTTGTCGGATGTCTTTTCGGAAAAGTTCGATATCGTAATTGCGATGGATAACGCCTTGCCGCATATGCTTTCGAGCGAGGATTTGGGTAGAGCCGTAAAGAGCATTTCAGGTCAGATCAAAGAGAAT
>JAZOTE010000115.1:0-14150 GCA_045657485.1 Eubacteriales bacterium | reverse complement strand
CAGACCGGAAGCTCGTCTGAGAACATCGAGTAGTATGTTCTGAACGCCCAATAGAGATCGTCATTGCCGTATCTCTCATTCCAAGCCGCCTTATATTCCTCCCATTTCGACTCCACGTATACGTTGTCAATCTGCTCCTGCTCGGCAATCAGATCTATGACTCCTGATAACACAACTCCCTTTTCAAAGAGAAGCGGAGCCGGCTCTTCCCTGGTGAGATAAGCTTCTATGAACTTATCGACCGCATACGTTATGGATTGAATCTTGGAATATGGATTATCATCAAAGGCTATGGCTATCTTGCCGCCCTCTGCGTATATGAGGTATCGGGATTCTCTGAGAGTGGATGAGCTATCCATACGCTCAAGGAGCTGATACGCCTTCTTGGATATCTCCTTATCGGCAACGTAGCCTACGATCACCTCGTTGCGATACTCCTCCGCCACGTGCGCGTTTCCAATGAAGGCTTTGCCCGATCCGTCGCCGATGACGTTCTTCTCAATCGCGACGAGAAGCTTATCCGCCGCAAATACACAGTTTGAGGATGAGCCGGAAATAAACATAATATCGGATTGTTTCCAATAGAACGTCTGATCGTCATATACGGTGATCTTTTCTCCTTCCTCTCCGCCTGCGGTATTGCCGCCATTGCCGCAGGACGAAACCGTAACGGCAACCAACAGCAGAAGAATTACAAAAATACCAAGCCTTTTCATCGTTTTTCCCCCAAAATAACAAAATATCAAAACAATTCCAACCGCCGCTCATATTCAAAAGCACCGAGCGGCGCGCAAAACGCAAATAAACAAGCTCTGACTGAACGCAAATCAACAGGCTCTGACTGAACGCGAATCAACAGGCTCTGAATAAAAAACAAATAAACAAGCTCCGAATAAAAAGCAAATAAACAAGCAATGATCAAACCGACGCCCAAAGCATAATCAGGTAAACGGGCGCTGAATGAACGGGCGCCGAGCAAATGGGCGCCGAGCAAATGGGCGTTATACCATAATTATAAAATATGCAAGCCAGAGCTGCAAGTAACAAATATCACCCTTTTTGGTAAAATCTTCCCAAAAAAAGCGAATGATCGTCATAATTGTGCTAAATATGCTGAGTTGGAGCCGAAAGAGTGATAATACCGAATTAGAGAGAAAAGCTTTTGGTAACGAGCGTCGTATCGCAGTTCAATGCAAATAGGCTGAGATCCGCAAAACACGGCGTAAAAAGCCTATTCTACGCTTCACGTAACCGCTATGTAAAATCAAGAAAGCTAATATTTACCGAAAAAGCTCATACGTTTACATCAATAGAAAGAGCAAACACACAGGACGAAAATCTTGTATGTCTGCCCTTCGGTTTTTTAAATAAAACTGCAACGGATCAGTGACGTTCTCGGAGTACGTAACCGTCACGAACTATTATAAAACCGTGTTTTTTGTAAATTTCGATTTACATTTTCTTCTTTTTTCCTCATATAACCGCAGAGCTCGAACTGCTGTGGCTTTTGATAATTTACGCAAAAACGCTATGGCAGACCGTAAACCGAAAATCTCCGCAAACAAAAAAGAGCAGACGCACGAGATACGAATGATTAACCCATAAAGTAGTCTTGAAAACTTTTTTGTTTTTCAAACGTCTATACCAATGGGATCATATCAAACCTTTAACGTGTCTGCTCTTTTTTCGTTTTTATTTTCCGCCGAATAAATTCATTTGGCGGTATAGCTTCTGTCCGTCTGACGAATCAATCGTCCGCCGGATAGTTTATCCGTCACTCAGAGTCGCCGTTACCGGCAACTCTGAGTAAATTGCGATTATTTTGCGGGAACGCCCAGCGTACCGTCCTGAAGCTGAACGGTAGTCTGACGAAGAGTGATATTATCCATATAGAACTGTCCTACGAGCGCCTGGTTCATAGAGATAGACGCGTAGTTGATATTCTCCGCCGTGGGAATAGGAGTCAGACCGGAAACGACATTATCACCCATAATAGCGTTCGTGGTATAGACGAGCTCGTCATCGATATAGTACTTGATTCTTACGCTATCGAGAGTGCCCTCGTAGTACTCAACTCTGAGATTGAACCACTCGCCAACCTTAGGCTTGATAGTGATGAACTTCTCCGCTTTTCTGTTGTGATAGGGTACTATCTGTATGTCGGAGCCGTCCGGTACTGCGCCGTCCGCATTTTTCACCTGCTGGATCAGGAAGAGTATAGGCTTATCAGCGTGGCTGGTTGAACTCGCGTTTGTTATGGAAACCTCCATCTGTGAAGCCGGACCCATATCGGTCATCATAAGATCCATGCTAAACTCAGTCATAGTAGCAGCGGAGTTCTTTATAAGCGCATCGCCGCAAATAACGGATGACTGAATGCCGGCCTGAGGCTTGCTGATGTAAAGTACGTTGTCCATCACACCATACTTCTCTACCTCTACGATCTCCATCTCGTCCTTATCGCCGGATTTTACGCTGAAGAACTTAGCGGGAAGCTCGTTGAAGTCGAAGATAGTGATAGGAGGCTCTCTGTAGAGATCGCGGTCGTACTTGATAACTGGATCAAGCTTAATGAGCGAATCAATAAATCTGAGCCAGTCGGATGCGGTGTAAATAGGAATGTAGTCAACTCCGAGAGCCTCGCACATTGCCTTAGCAATACCGGGGCCGGAATACTTAATAGCGCTTACTTCGCTCTCGTTTTCCTCACCGGTGCTGATTACCAGACCTGCAGCTGCTGTAATGCTGCACTCTTCAATATTTACGTAATTTGCGAAACCGCCGTCAGCCTTCTTGTAGCTACTCTGTCTGGAAACGGTAATAGCGAACGCGTTACCTCCGAACTCGTTAACAGCTTTGGTATATTCAGCGTAGAAAGCAGTCTTTTCTTCTTCGGTTGCGTACTTGTTAACGTTCTCAATGAGATCACAGAGAATATCCCAAAGCTCGCAAACATCGTTAATGCTTGTAGCATACTCGTAACCGCCAAGGCACTTGAGAATACCCTGTGCGGACAAAGCCGCAGGCTTGAAGAACATACCAAGATCGTTGTAGAATCTGATGATCTCAGCAAATGCAAACGCATTTTCCATCTCCGCGCCGATGGTCAGATCGTTAGTATCGTTTTTGTGCATAGTGCCGTACAGACCCTCGGAATTCAGTCCGTCTACCAGCATAGTGAAGAGCATATCGAGGAGAGTTTTGCCTTCGTAGGAGGGCTTCTCGTCATCAGCTACGCCGGGCTTGCTCTTGAAGGTGCCAAGCTCTTCGCTGGCTTCCTTGATGCGATCGAAGTCGTGAACGACCTGCTTTGCAGCCTCTATGGGATGGATATCGAAGCCGAGCTTACGGGAATAGGAAGAAAACTTTTTGTGGCTTTCGAGAAGGGGCTCTACGTCGAGAATGTTGACGTAGTCGTCATCGTCAGCAGCAGCGGCAACAGCCTTTGAAACTGCGGTAGCAACGGAGGTAGAAAGACCTGCGGTAACAGTGCCCTCCTGGCCCTCTTCGCCTTCCTCATCGGGAACCTCTACGTACTGAGGAATCTTAGGCTTAAGCTCCTCGGCGTATCCGGTGGAGGTCCAATACTGATCAGCGGTAACACCGTCGCCCTTAACGCCGTTCGGCGTATCGTAGGTAGGCTGCGCACCAAGTATTGCGAGAAGGCTCTCAGCATACTTAAGGTCGCTCTCACGGCGTGCAATAGCTCCTTCTATTTCCTCGTTGTCAAGCACTTCCTTGCCGAGCTGAGTTATATAGAAGTAACCGTTAGAATCCTGGATGCTCTTAGCGTACCAGATGAGCTGGCACTTAACGATATTGGGAAGATACTTAGCAATATCGCCGTCGAGCTGATCTATCATACCGGACTCGATAATGAACTGGAATATCTCTGCGGTGGACTGAATATCAGGGAAGATGTTTATCTCATCTCTTCCGGTACCGGTCGCGTAGAAACCGCCGAGATTGGGATCGTAAAGGTTAGCGAACCAGGATGTGATTTTATCCTCGAACATTGCGTAGTAGGAGCGCATACCGTGGTATGCTGCCTTGGTATATTTAGCAGCTACCTGATCCCAAAGAGCGTCAAGCATCTGATCGTCGATCTCTGCCTGCACGTCTATAAGGTTAACAAGCTCAGAGATAACGACTCCGGGATTAACGAGAACGGAGGTCTTGCCTGCTACGTACTCCTTAATAAAGGAGTTAACTGCGAAGTCTACTGCCTGAACGTCAGAGTAGTAGTTCTCATCGTACGCGAAAACGATAGTACCGTTGTTAGCGTATACGAGATATCTCGCCTCGGAAAGAGGAGATGCGCTATCCACTCTGTCGAGAAGCTGATATGCTCTCACAGATGCGGCTCTCTCAGGAACGTATCCGACGATAACCTCATAGCTTGCGGCAGCGTCAGAAGCGGAACCGACAACAGGCTTGAAGCCGTTGGCAGCTATACCTTCCATCGCCGTCATAATCTTGTTGGAGGCATTAACCGATGAGGTTCTTCCATCGGTCAGAAATACTACCTTTGTGCCCGCATCGTAGTATGTCTGTCCTTCAAGAATCTCGACGGAGGCCCCGCTTGCACACGAACTCAGAGCGAATACCGTGCAAACCAGAAGCAACAGTGCCGTCAGGATTGAAACGTAGGTTTTTTTCATTGCGGTGTTTCCTTTCATTACAACTGTAAAAGTTGGTATTTTGTATATATAATTTCAACGGCTGCCGAGAATCCGTCAAAATATGTATAACCTAAAGTATGCTGTTTATATTTTTAGGTGTAACGGACTTTACTCTCCCCGACCTTTGCCGTCGGGGAGCTTTTGCTTGATCAAGCAAGCACTTTTGTAAAGCCGTAGTTGCTTTGAGCGCCGTTACTTTTCCTTTACGACGCTCGTGTTATCGAGGTACGCGTTATATGACGACCCCCTGTCGAATATGATCATGCATCTGTCAACGCTTGAGATACCCGTCGGGCTCGCGGTCTTGTACATCTCGGTTTCGGTATACACGATTTCGCCGTTTACCTTAACCACGAACTTCATTTCCGTGGGATTTCCGGCGGAGTCGGTAGCGTTCACCGTGGTTTCGACGGAAAGGGTAAACCATTCGCCAAGAGAAGCGATTTTATCTCTATCGCCCTTTTCTATATTGCTCTGAATCGTTACTCCGGAGCTGCTAATCCTGATGTATGCGCAATGCAGACTGCTACCGCCGGCGCGGATGTAAAATTCCACGTTTCCTGAGACTCCGGAGAACATCATATCCGTGGTGGTCACCATTTTCGTCGCTCCGTCGACCCCTTTCGCAACAAAGCTTGTGCTCACGTTAGCGCCGGTCGTATTTTTGTTGATATACAGCGCAGTGTTATCCGCTGCTCCGTCCTTGCCCGCGATATTTACTCTGGACACGGTGTTGGCTGAGTTCTCGCTAGCGTACGAGAATATATTCGGATCAGGCTCGTCATCGTATTCGAGAACCGGACCCTTGTCGTATTCGGGAGGAGGAGGGGGCGGATCTATGGTCTTGCCTGTAGGCTCAAGGGTTTCTATAACGCTGAGGAAGTGCATCCAGTCAGCCTCGGTATACGCGGGAACGGGAGTGAGATCGAATACGTCGCATATCATATTGATGGTGCTGACAGTACCGAAGCCGATAGCGTCGATCTCGCCCTCGTCAAGACCCTTACCCATGGGAAGAGGTCCGGGATAGCTAGTGCTGGAGCCTACTACGTGATGGGAGAACGTTCCGTCAGCCTTTTGATACGCCTTCTGCGCGTTGTACGCGTTGATCACCGCCGTAGGACCGGAGGTGTTCAGAAGCTCCTCTATCTTTGCAAGAACGCTATCGCGCACCGCCGCGTTGCTGTTACAGTTCTTCACGTTGGACTTCAGTCTGGAGAGCGCGCACCATATATTGTACACCTCACAGATATTGTCCGTGGATTTCTGGTCGGTCCTCATAACAGCATCGAGAAGGCTTTCTGCCGCTATAGGCGCCCACTCACTCGGGAATGCTACGCCAAGACCGTTGTAAACCGCCATTATTTTCATCATACCGTTGGTGTTCGCGAACTCGTTTCCTACGGTATTCGGATTATTGTCGGTCAGATAGCTCTTACCGAACAGACCCTTATCGTTTATCTTAGAATTAAGGTACGCTATCAGCATCTCTGCCATAGTCATTCCGTTATAAGCTGACGACGGATTGTTGTATGTTCCCTGCTCATTAAAGAGATCTTTGCTGTACTGCTTGATCTGAGTGGTGGATTCACCGAGCTCGTTGCCGTCGCTATAAGGATTTTTGTCTATATTGAGAGTTCCGAGATACGCCTCGAATTTCTCGTAGGTGCTGTACTTATCCGGTCTGCCGGTGCTTGCCACGGCGGAAACGCTCGATGCCAAAACGGCCTTTGATACAGCCTCGGATACCGATACGGAAAGTGTGCCTGTCGAGTATGCCACGGCATCCGGAGTCCAGATGATAGGCTTATCCTCGTAGGTTGTCAGCCCACGGCTCACGAGATCGTCCCAATACTCGTCAGCGCTCTTGCCGTCCGCGGGAAGATCCGTGGCAATAGGTGCCGAGTAGGTTGGAGCTACGTTATATTCGTTAAGTATCTGCACGCACCAGTTGAGGTCACGCGACAGTCTGGCTACGTTACCGTCTATCACTGACTTCGAAAGCTGAGGCAGGTAGAAATAACCGTTCTCATGCTGTATGCTCTTAACGTAATAGGTGATCTGATACTCCATCAGAGGAGTGAAGGCGTTTTGCGAGCCGATGTCCTTTGTCATACCGGAGCTTTGTCCGTATCCGAGGATCTGCTTGGTCGCCTCAATATTCGGGAATATGTCCGTACTTTCCTTTCCGGACTTCGTAGAGTAGAAGCATCCCATACCGGGGTCGTAGAGATTTGCCATCCAAGTGATCATCTCATCCTTGAAGAGAGCGTAGTAGGTAACGAACGCCTCGTAAAGCTCGTCGTTATTACACTGCTTTTTCAGGGTCTTCCAAGCGGCAGCCACTCTCGCGTCGTCAAGTATCTGCTGCTTCTCGATAAGATCTATTGCGCCGGAGGCTATCACGCCCTTGTCAAAGGTGACGGTCGTATTGCCCTCTATGTACTCGGAGATAAACTTCTCTACAGCGTACGTAACGGACTGAATGTTCGTCTGAGTATTTCTGTCATACGCGACGGCTATCTTACCGTCCTCCGCGTATATCAGATATCTTGAATCGGTATACATCGATTTTGAGGCGCTGAGCTTCGCAAGCTCTTCGTACGCCTTAACGGATATTTCCTTCGTCGGAACGTATCCGACAACTATCTCGTTAGTCTTGCTATCGCTTGAGCTTCCCATATACGCGCCGGGAGTCACGTTATTCTTCAGCGCGTTAACGATCTCAGATGCTGCTGAGGTTGCGGATTTGTCAGTTTCCGGAACGACCATAACGTTTACTGTCCTGTCGTACTTCGTCTGACCTGCGGGCAGATTCTCTATATGAGCATCGCCAGAGATACTCAAGCTCTCCTGTGTGAATCTGACGTTATCGTAATAGAATTTACCGAGGAAGTCCCAGCCCATATATACTACGCAGCGATCGATCTGCTCCGCACCGTAGAGAGAGGTGCCGTTATGGAACGCGGTTCCGTGTACTGCGCCGGAAACGTATTTCAGCTCACCGTTAATGTAAACGTTAAAGTGGAAGGAATTCAAATCTCCCTCGTAGTACTCTACGGTAAGGTTGAACCATTCACCAACGTTAATACCAAGCTCCAGGGCAACGTCGTTCGGCTTTCCGTTCGTATAATCGTCGTACCGTATGGGAGCGTCCTCCGTCGCGCCGCTGGGGCTCAGGAGTATGAAAACGGGTCTGTACTGAGAAGCGGTGTTCGCGGAGCTTCTGAAGGATATTTCCAGACTGCTGGACCTCTCCAGCTCGCTGAACATCATATCCATACTGAAGACCGTCACGTTAGCGGACGGATTCTTTGATACGACGGAGTAGGTTGTAGTAATACTCTTCTGCGTTCCGCTCTCGGTCTTATCGATCAGGAGCACGTTATCTCCCTCGCGTCCCACGTCCTTACCGTCTACAACAGTAGCCGTTCCGCATTCGTTATCTATGACACAGCTGAAGCCACTCTCGCTGATAGAATCAAATTTAATCGTATTTTCGTCATCGGGAAGAACGCTTACGTCCTCCGAGATAGGTTTGATACATTTTATTCCGTTAACGGTGACTGAGGTGTACGCGTCGAGAACTTCCGTACCCGTGAGATTTCCGTAAACGTCGAAGCTGTAAACCGTCCATCCGACTACCCTCTTACCTACAGCCACACGGCTGGAGGCAGGTGCCAGATCCAAGGTATAACCGCCGTCGCAGAAGCCGTGTGCTCTACCGCCGATGACGGTGTAATAGTTATAATCGCCGTATATTTCCTTGACTGTGCCGTTAGCTATCTTGTCAGACAGCAGCAGCGCCTGGGCAGCTGCACCGTAGTCCATAAGATCGAGATAGAGGGTGCGGCGCAGGTAATCCTCGCCGTCCTCCGCAGTCATCATAATGAAGCCGTCCTTATAAAGACGCTCGTAAACGTAGTGAAGCACGCCGTAGGATACCGCTTCTCCTACCGTTTTGTTTCCGGCTCCGTCCAAGGCAACCGGAACGACCGTTTCAATATTGTTTATATTCTTGGCCGATACTCCGTTGGTGTTGAAAACGTAGCAGGGCGTGCCGTATACGTTCTCCTCCAGATACTCGGTGACCGTATATCTCAGAGTCTGACCGTCGGAGGAATAAACGTCAAGGGCGGGAGTCCTGCCCTCCGCTACGGAAGCGACCGGAACGGCGTAGAAGCAATAGACCTTAGAGCTGTACGATATATTCTTCGAGAGAATATACGGGGTAGGCTCAACGTCCTTTCCGTCCGATGCGCCTGCGCCGACGACTATCAGGCAGCATACGCAAAGACACAGAGCCAGCGCGGAAACCACAAATTTAATAAATTTATTTTTCACCATTATCTCCTATTTGCAGTATATCTGCAAGATTAAGCAGCGTATCTGCAAGCTTAAATTGTAAATCAACCGAAAACCACCGCAAAAGCAATCGAATCGCATCAACCGCAAAACGAGCGGATGACATTAATTCAAAGTACGCGTGTGATATGAAATGTATAGGAATTATAGCACAGCGAAAAAAAACAGTCAATTGCTTTTTTAAAAAAAATTGACCAATAAAGCGAAACAATGACCAAAGTGCTACAAAAAACAACCCTGTTTTTGTCACTTTGCAACAAACCCGTATTCGCCCAGACTCTAAAACACAGCGTAAAAGACAAAATCGCACACCTTCGGGTATGCGATCTGCCGTATATTATCACTCGGACGGTCTGACGCTGACCTCGCCCGTAAATATTCTCAGCCTCTCTCCGTCGGATTCGCGCTCGACCGAAAGAGAGTAGTCGTCCTCCACTCCTATGCACCTCGCGCCGTAGCTCTCGCCGTATCCGCATACAGTGACTTTTCTGCCGACCGTCAGACAGCGCCTTCTGTACTCCGAAATCGGATTCTCGTACCTTGACGCACAGGCTGTTTCCACGGCGAGCCCGGAAGCAAGTTCGTTTATATCAACTTTCTTTCCCAGAGCATCTTCTATAGTCGTAGCAATAGGCAAATTCGTTGTTAAATCGGCATTTTTGTAAACATTTATTCCCATTCCGACTATATAATAGCGCAATTTTCCGTTTTCATCGAACACGCCTTCCGTTAAAATTCCCGCAAGCTTTTTATCGTTTACGTACAGGTCGTTTACCCATTTTATGAGTACTTTCAGACCGTATTTCTTTTCGAGATACACGCTGGCCGCAACGGCGACTCTGCAGGTTATTTCCGTAGGCAGAACGTCCTCTGCCGGCATAAGCAGGCTCATATAGATTCCGCCCTCGTCTGAGAGAAAGCTCCTTCCGAGTCTTCCTCTGCCATCACTCTGAGAGGCTGCGATAAACAGCGTAGGAGCTATCGTTTCTTTGCCGGCGGCGTATTCCTTTGCCCGTTTGTTGGTAGAATCCGTTTTGCCGTAATAGATAAGCTCGATACTGTCCGGGAGAGTTTTTGCAATTTCATCGCGCAGAAGCTTTTTCACCTTACGTCCTACCCTTCTATGATTTTGCTTTACGTTAGCCTTTCGTTATATTTTACCATCTTTGCCTGCCGTTGTCAACGGCAGAGGCTCCGTCGCGCGTAAATATTTTTCTTTCTCCTCTTGACAAAAGCGGCGCAATGCCTTATAATACTATGCGAAAGACTAAGACGAAGACAGTAGTCGGTAGGAAAGCTCACAGAGAGTCGGCGGTTGGTGCGAGCCGAAAGCGAGTAATGCCGTACGAATATCACTTCCGAGTCGCTCATCCGAAGAAAGTAGGGTGCGCCGCAGGCTCAGCGTAATGGGAGCGCGTATTGCTTGATACGAGAAAAGGTGGTATATCCGTTTCCGTTTCGGAAACGGTTTTTTTGTTTATCATATTCAGAATCGGAGTCTTGCCGGCATATCTCCCCACAGCGCAAGGGTGCGGTATATCCGCTTCATCCGAACGAAAGGAAAAATATATGGAACTTTACGAAAAGGTGTCAACAAACCTGAATTTTGTTGAGCGCGAAAAGGCTACCAGACGCTTCTGGGAGGAGAACCGTATCTTTGAGAGGAGCATTGATGCGAGAGAGAACGGAGAGAACTTCACCTTCTACGACGGTCCCCCTACGGCAAACGGAAAGCCTCACATCGGTCACGTTCTGACCAGAGTAATTAAGGATATGATCCCACGTTACCATACTATGAAGGGCAAAAGAGTTCTTCGTAAGGCAGGCTGGGATACCCACGGACTTCCCGTTGAGCTGGAGGTTGAGAAGAAGCTCGGAATTGACGGAAAGGATCAGATAGAGGGATACGGTCTTGAACCGTTCATCGCTCACTGCAAGGAGTCCGTCTGGAACTATAAGGAAATGTGGGAGGACTTCTCCGGCACCGTTGGCTTCTGGGCTGATATGGACAACCCCTACGTTACCTATACAAACGATTTCATAGAGTCGGAGTGGTGGGCGCTGAAGAAGATCTGGGACAAGGGTCTTCTCTATAAGGGCTTCAAGATAGTTCCCTACTGCCCTCGCTGCGGCACTCCCCTCTCATCTCACGAGGTTGCCCAGGGATACAAAACCGTTAAAGAGAGATCCGCCGTGGTCCGCTTTAAGTGCTCTGACGAGGACGCGTATTTCCTCGCTTGGACCACTACTCCCTGGACTCTTCCGTCAAACACCGCGCTTTGCGTCAATCCCACCGATACCTACTGTAAGGTAAAGGCGGCGGACGGGTACGTTTACTATATGGCGGAGGCACTGCTTGACAACGTGCTTGGCTCCCTCTCTCGCGAGGAGGGCGCTCCGGCGTACGAGATCCTCGAAAAGATGGCAGGTAAGGATCTTGAGGGCCGCTCCTACGAGGCTCTCTGGAGCTGCACAGCCGAGGCGGCGGCAAAGCAGAATAAAAAGGCTCATTTCGTCACAGCGGATAACTACGTAACTATGTCCGACGGTACGGGTATCGTTCACATTGCTCCCGCTTTCGGTGAGGACGACTCGCGCGTTGGCAAAAAATACGGTCTTCCCTTTATCCAGTTCGTAGACGGCAAAGGCGATATGACCGCCGAAACTCCCTACGCGGGCATCTTCGTCAAGAAGGCCGACCCCGTGATAATATCCGACCTGGACAAAGAGGGCAAGCTCTTCTCTGCTCCTAAGTTCGAGCACGATTATCCTCACTGCTGGAGATGTAACACTCCCCTCATTTACTACGCACGTGACACCTGGTTCATCGAGATGACTAAGGTGCGCGAGAATCTTATCAGAAACAACAACACTGTTAACTGGATACCCGAAAACGTCGGTAAGGGTCGCTTCGGCGATTGGCTTGAGAACGTACAGGATTGGGGTATCTCCCGTAACAGATATTGGGGTACTCCCCTGAATATATGGGAATGCTCCTGCGGCGAGCGTCACTCCGTCGGCTCTATTGAGGAGCTGAAGGCTATGTCGGACAATTGCCCCGATAACATTGAGCTTCACAGACCCTTTATAGATGCCGTTACCCTCAGATGTCAGAAGTGCGGTGGCGAGATGAAGCGCGTACCTGAGGTTATCGACTGCTGGTTCGACTCAGGCTCTATGCCCTTCGCACAGTGGCACTATCCCTTTGAAAACAAGGAGCTGTTTGACTCCCAGTTCCCTGCTGACTTTATCAGCGAGGGCGTTGACCAGACTCGCGGATGGTTCTACTCCCTGATGGCTATATCCACACTCATCTTTGATTGCGCGCCCTACAAGAACGTGCTGGTTCTCGGTCACGTATTGGATAAGGACGGACAGAAGATGTCGAAGTCCAAGGGCAACGCCGTCGATCCCTTCGAGGCTCTTGAGCAGTACGGCGCCGACGCTATCCGTTGGTACTTCTATTCAAACTCTGCCCCCTGGCTTCCCAACCGCTTCTACGGCGACGCGGTTACCGAGGGACAGCGCAAATTTATGGGAACGCTTTGGAACACGTACGCCTTCTACGTTCTTTACGCTAACATCGACGGCTTCGATCCCACTAAATACAGCGTAGATCCCGCCTCCCTCACCGTAATGGACAGATGGATACTCTCTAAGCTCAACACCGCAGTCAAAACCGTTGACGCCCATCTTGCCGCATACAGAATCACAGAGGCAACGAGAGTGCTTGAAAGCTTTGTTGACGAGCTTTCCAACTGGTACGTCCGCCGTTGCCGCGAGCGCTTCTGGGTAAAGGATATGCCCGCGGACAAGATAGCGGCGTACACTACCCTCTACAACTGTCTTGTTACAGTGTCAAAGATCGCGGCTCCGTTCATTCCGTTTATGACCGACGATATCTACAGAAATCTGGTTTGTTCTATAGATAAGTCCGCACCCGTGTCAATTCATCTGTGCGAATATCCCTCTTGCGACGAGTCTGCGATCGACCCTGAGCTGGAGAAAAATATGGACGGCGTGGTTGACGTCGTCGTGCTTGGCCGCGCCTGCAGAAACGCCGCGAAGGTTAAGAATCGTCAGCCCGTAGCTAAGATGTACGTTAAGGCGGACAGAATACCAGACGCAAGCTTTATAGACGTTATCGCGGAGGAGCTGAACGTCAAGGACGTAGAGTTCACCGACGACGTTTCGGGCTTCACCACCTACACCTTCAAGCCTCAGCTCCGTACTGTCGGTCCTAAATACGGTAAGTATCTCGGAGGCATCAGAACGGCTCTCACCGAGCTTGACGGAAATGCCGCTATGGCAGCTCTTCAGGCAAACGGCTCTATTAGCTTTGAGGTGTCCGGCGCAGAGATACTGCTCACCGAAGAGGATCTTCTCATAGAGATGACCAAGAAGGAGGGCTTCGAATCTCTCTCCGATCACGGCGTAACGGTAGTAATAGATAAAAATCTGACTCCGGAGCTTATCGAGGAGGGCAACGTTCGTGAAATAATCTCCAAGATACAGACTATGCGTAAGGATTCCGGCTTTGAGGTTATGGACAATATCCGCGTTGCACTTGCGGGCAACGAGTCGGTGGAGGGCGTAGCCTCCAGAAACTCATCGGAGATCCTCGCCGAAACTCTCGGAACAGAGCTCCTGATCGGCAAAACTCTCACTCACTCGAAGGAGTGGAACATCAACGGCGAAACGGTTACGATCTCCGTAGAGAAGCTTTGATCTTAATCAGTTGATGGGAGTGAATTGTCAATAGAAGTGCAACACTTTTAAGAAAGATTTTGCAATTCTAAGTTAAAAGAATCCTAAGCAGAAATATAATTTAAGCATTTGCGGGGTCTGTTGTTAATTAACGACAGATTCCGCAAAAGTGTTTTAGGGCTAACTCTTGAGAGATTGCGCCCCTTAGGGTAAAATTCTCTCAAGAGTCCGTTGCTGTTTTCGTTCGTGCCTTTCTGCCAAGCACAGTAAGGATCAGCGAAGTATACGTCACAATTAAGTCTCTTCTCAATTGTTTGCCAATTGGCAAACTCGGCTCCACGGTCGCAAGTAATAGTCTTAACAAGCTCTCCGGGTATCTCTGAGAGCATAGAAATA
>JAZOTE010000114.1:0-1114 GCA_045657485.1 Eubacteriales bacterium | reverse complement strand
CACGTTCCGCTTGCGGAACACATCGTAGAAAAAAGGACTTGCTTTCGCAAGTGCTTTTTTCTTGGCTCCCCTTGCTGGACTTGGACCAGCGACACCCTGATTAACAGTCAGGTGCTCTACCGACTGAGCTAAGGAGGAATGGCTCTCGAGCGGGGCGAATGCCCTGCAGGAGAATATATAATAGGGATACATTATTGGAATGTATCCCTGTATGTCGGCTATGACCTATTTTTCCGGGCCGTCTCCAGCCAAGTATTTTCGGCACTGCAAAGCTTAACTTCCGTGTTCGGAATGGGAACGGGTGGACCCTCTGCGTTAAAATAACCGACTCGCTCTGCTTAAACAGAGCTTTATGTCAGCGTTGACCTATTTTCCCGGGCCGTCGCCAGCCAAGTATTTTCGGCACTGCAGAGCTTAACTTCTGTGTTCGGAATGGGAACAGGTGGACCCTCTGCGTTAAAAAAACCGACTCGCTTGGATCTCTCCAAGCTATTATGTCAGCGCTGACCTATCTTCCCGGGCCGTCGCCAGCCAAGTATTTTCGGCACTGCAGAGCTTAACTTCTGTGTTCGGAATGGGAACAGGTGGACCCTCTGCGTTAAAAGTACTGACTTTTGGTGCACCTTCAGGGATTCGAACCCGGGACCCACTGATTAAGAGTCAGTTGCTCTACCAACTGAGCTAAAGGTGCATACCCTGAAGCACGTTTTCCTATGCCCATTGAAAACCGAACAAAGAATAGTCAAGTAAAAATGAAACTCAAGTTAAATTGTATCTGAAGAACCTGTCTTATGACAAAGGTTCAAGCAATCGGTCTATTAGTATCGGTCAGCTAAATGCATTACTGCACTTACACCTCCGACCTATCAAACTCGTAGTCTACAAGTGACCTTATCAGTTAAACTGAGGGATATCTTATCTTGAGGTGTGCTTCACGCTTAGATGCCTTCAGCGTTTATCACATCCGTACGCCGCTACCCAGCTATGCCCTTGGCAGAACAACTGGTGCACAGGAGGTACGTCCGACCCGGTCCTCTCGTACTAAGGTCAGCTCCTCTCAAATATCCAACGCCCACGACAGATAGGGACCGAACTGTCTCACGACGTTCTGAAC
>JAZOTE010000113.1:0-98010 GCA_045657485.1 Eubacteriales bacterium | reverse complement strand
CTTCCTAAGACCGCTTGGCCTCCGACTTGAACACCATCCTGCTCTTTGCGGAGAAGGAGTAAAGCAAAACACAGCCTCACCATTTCGGTGGGGCTTTGATTTTTGTGTGTCCCTTTGTCTATACCTATCACACACGAAATTGCATACGTATACGTTCGTCAGTGTTATACACAATGATCAAACAACTGCCACATATAAACCAATCAAAAATTCCTTGATTTATTCACATTTTTATGATATAATTAAATAAATAGTTTGTTGGAGGAAAAGAATATGAAGAAGATCATAGTTGCACTCACTTTACTTTTGTCGTTGCTGCTAACATCTTGCTCTTCTGTTGACCTCTATATTGGGGAAAACGGAAACTGGTGGAATGGAGATGAAGATTTAGGAGTTGCTGCGCAAGGTCCTCAAGGCGAACAGGGACCTCAGGGCACCCCCGGTGAAAAAGGCGATACCGGAGAAGCAGGAGAATCTGTGACGGTTGTATCTGTATCGAAAACGAACACTGAAGGTTCGGTTGATACATACACGATTTATTTTTCTGATAACTCGTCAACAACTTTTACCGTTACGAACGGATCAGACGGCAAATCAATTACGATCACCTCGGTTGACAAGATCAACGCCAATGGTTTAATTGATACATACAAGATTACTTTTTCTGATGGAACGCACCATACATTTACTGTAAAAAACGGCGAAGATGGAAAATCAATAACCGTTACGTCCATTGGAAAAACCAATTCTGTCGGTCTGATTGATACTTACGAAATTGTATTTTCGGACGGTACAAAATCAACCTTCACTGTTACCAACGGTCGAGACGGAAATACCCCCTATATCGGGGCAAACGGTAACTGGTGGGTTGGCGATGAGGATACGGGTATTCTTGCAGATTATTCTGCCGATGATAGAAAAATCAGCGACGGCTTGGTCTTTGTAACGGCAACAATTGGCGGAAAAGCCGGTATGATTGTTACAGACTATGAGGGCTCCGACAAGGACGTTGTAATTCCTAACTATGTTGGATCGGTGCCTGTAATTGGCATAGGCGAAGATGCTTTTACCAACACTTCTATCACCTCTGTTTCGCTCTCCAAAAACACCATTTGGCTTGGTCAGGAAGTGTTTTATAATTGCAGTAAGTTAACAAATGTTGATTTCAATGGTGCAAAATTGACGGAAATTCCTTACGGTGCATTTTATGGTACGGCAATCACTTCAATTACTCTTCCCGAGAGCATAACAAAACTTGGAGAAAGAGCCTTTTATAATAGTTCCTTGGCTGAGATTAATTATGAGAATATTACTTATTTTGGTAGTTATTCATTAAATACTCTTTGTTTGCCCTACATATATCTGACCAAAGACGTTGAATATGTTGGCTCCTATGCCTTTAGTAGTACATTTGTTTTCCTTGAACACGAAACACTTCCTACAACTTGGGGAAGCAATATTGCAGGAAGCTTCAGTCCTATTGTAAACACCATAGAATCCGGTGATTACATTTATGCCTTGAATAACGGTCAGGCAACTGTTCATAGATATATAGGCGAAAGCAAAAGAGTGCAAATCCCTTCAACAATTGACGGTCACAAGGTTGTAAAGATTGGCGCAGGCTTCGATTCTTATCCGGACGATTTCTTTGACTATACGGAGATGTATATACATGAGTATCAAAAAATCAAGCTTGACGAGGTTGTGATTCCTAATACGGTTACAGAAATTTCAGGCTATGCTTTCTTGCTTTCTTCAAGTTTGATATATGTTCCTAAATCGGTTGAAACAATTTCCTTCGGCTTGGATGAAGATTATTACACCTTTTCATTTTATGCCTTCGAAAGCGAAGACTTTGGTTCACAATATGAGGGTGAGTTAAGATACGCAAACGGCATAAATTACAATAAGATAGTTTATGATAAAGAGCATAAGGTCTTTCTTTACGAAGATCTCTTGGGCTATTCCGTTCTTGCCTCGTTGCAATTCTATACGCCGGGCGAAATTATTGTTCCGGGAACATACAATGGAAAAACAGTTCACACAATAATGTCATGGGCATATTACACCAGTGAGGCAGTATCCATCAGAATTTCAAGTGGTGTTAATAAGATTCAAAAATATGCATTTGTAGGTGAAGCTTATTCTTTCTTCATTCCAAAAAGCGTAAAAACTATTATAGCGTATGGCGTTGGTTGTTATGCGGATTATTATTTAGTAGAAGCAACCGCCAAGCCCGACGAGTGGGATACTTATTGGAATGGAAACTGTTCCGGCATAACATATGGTGTAAGTAGCGACACATTTATCGATGCGACGAACAAAATGATGTACAAGGTGGAAAATGGTCAAGTCACACTAACAAAATATTTTGGTTCTAATAGCACCATTTACATTCCCAGATCAATCAATGGATATACCGTAACTAAAATTGCTACCGGCTTTTATTCTTCGTCGAGCACGAGATATATCTATATCCCAAAAGAGGTTACAAAAATAGAAGCCAAGGCGTTTACAAATACAAGCTATTATACACACTATTTCTATTTTGAAATAGCCGAACAGCCCTCAAATTGGGGCACGGAATGGTATTATAATTCGTATTATGGAACCTATACGAATTATATATCAAAATCCTGGAATCAAAAATTTAGTTACTAACTCAAAGGCGAGCCGTAAAAAGCTCGCCTATAATTTTGGGGTTATAATCTTTTGTTTAGGATATGGATTACAATGCGGTGCATATTCTGACACTTATCTTTTGTTAAGTGTCAGAATAAACATTAAAGGTGATATTTTCAAGTTTAAGCCCTCAAGAATTCAGCAGAAGAACACATTATAATTTTGATACGGATACTTATTTCGTCCCTAAAAACAAGAAAAAGCCTTATAAATCAAGGCTTTCCGATAAAAAGCAAGCACCGCTTTTACGATACGGTTTCGTATCATAATTACGGTGCTTATTTGGTGCGGGCGACAGGACTTGAACCTGCACGGAAAACCACCAGATCCTAAGTCTGGCGCGTCTGCCAATTCCGCCACGCCCGCAAATATTTGCTTTTGCCATACTATTCTAACACAGTCCGGATAGAAAGTCAAGAGATTTTTGTGTGCTGGTATTATATAATTTTATAGCGTTATTTACATAAATCGCAAAATGTGATATAATTAAAAAAAGTTTTGCACTTTTTTGTAACCCTCGTTATCCCAAATTTGTCTTTTATAGTGAGGCGCCAAAAATCCGGGAGGAAATGATATGGACGATAAAAGCATTATAGATCTGTATTGGATACGCTCCGAAAAAGCCATTAAGGAAACGGACGTAAAATACGGCAAATATTGCCGTCAGATATCCTATAACGTTCTTAATTCTGCCGACGAGGCGGAGGAATGTGTAAACGATACATATATGCAGGCGTGGTCTGTTATTCCGCCTACCCGTCCCGAAAGGCTTATGGCTTTTCTCGGAAGGATTACTCGCAATTTATCACTGAACAGACTGATAAACAAAAAAGCCTTAAAGCGAAGTGCGCCGTCAATGGTAGTACTCGATGAGCTTGCAGAGATAATACCGGATCCTACAATGAACGAAACTGCAATGGTGTCGGATATGGTGATAAGGGATACGCTAAATAGTTTTCTCGAAAGTTTATCATATGCAAACAGAGTTATTTTCGTCAGACGATATTTTCATATGTCGGGGATTAGTGATATCGCCCGTGATATGCGTATAAGCGTATCAAACGTGAAGATCACGCTCTTCAGATTGCGTAAACGGCTTAAGGCGAAGCTAACGAAGGAGGGAATAGAATTATGAAAAAGAACGAGCGTCTTGCGCGTATAATCGGTGATATTGACGGTAAGTATATCGCTGAGGCAGAATTAAAGATGAAGATAAAAAAACGCAACAATCGTAAACAAGTGCGCTTCATAGCCGCAGTAGCGTGTCTGTTTATTATGATAACAGCAGCCGGTGCGTGGTTGTTCGTACCGTATAAGACTACGCCGAACAGCGTAGATGGTTATTCCGAAAGCGAATACTATCCGATTATAGAGAAATTGAATATATACGGCTTTACCGCGCCAAAATACAAAAATAATTTTCAAATGCTTCTCGCCGGAATCACGGAGCTTTTTGCTGCAGGCGGTAAGCTTACCGGCGGATCGGGCATGGGAGGCGACGGAGCCGAGATGGAAGGCGGCACGGGAGTTGGATCTACCGGTACGAGATACGAGGAGATAACCGATAATCAGGTAGACGGAGTTGTAGAAGCCGATATTATCAAGAGAACGAATACGCACGTATTTTATTTGGATTTGAATAATCGGCGAGCTACTCTCAAGTCGTATGAGATAGACGGTATGGATACAAAAGCGGTAGGCTCTTATACTGTGGAAACCCTAAACAACGGGGATGAACGCTTTGGGGGGTCGGCTTTGATGGAGAACTTTGACTATAGATTTAATTTAGGAACAGAATTTTATATATCCCCTGATTGCCGGAGTGCCATACTTATGATACCGGCGCTCAGAAGCGGTAAGAGCTGCGTTTCTATTTATTCTTTGGATATATCCGACCCTACAAATATATCCAAGCTTAATGAAACGGTTGTTGACGGCGGTTACGTTACTTCAAGATACGTAGACGGTAAGCTGATTTTAGTTTCAAGCTTCTATTTCGGAAGATATTATTATGCAGAAAGCGAAACCTTTGTTCCATCATATCATACACGGGATGGTAGCAGATGTATTCCGATGGATAATATAATTCTTCCGGACAGCATTAACAGTTCGAGATATACCGTAGTTTCTCTTTTCAGTGGAGAGAATGCCGAGCTTGTCGATCTTGGCGCATTCTGCTCATACTCCGAAGACGTATACGTGACGGCGGATACTGTATATGCGCTCAGAAAATACAGCGAACAAACGAGTAAAGTCGGATATGTAAGCAGCATATCCAAGACGGAGATTGGACGTATTCATTATTCGGATGACGGTCTTGATCTTGATAGCTCTATCACGGTAAGAGGTACTGTTCTTGACAGATTCAGCATTGATGAAAATGACGGTATGCTGAGGGTTGTTACAACTATTTCCGAAAACCAATACAGAGAGTTCACTTACGGTGCAGGCCCGGAGTCTTGGACCGGTATCACAAATTTAGGTAGCTATATTAACGCAGCGCTATATATTTTTGACATTGAAAGCGCAGAGCTGTTAAGCTGCGTAGAAGGCTTCGCTCCAAACGGTGAGTCGGTTAGATCGGCAAGGTTTGATGGAAATAAGCTTTACGTTTGTACGTCTGTAATGTTTAGCGACCCCGTGTTCTTCTTTGATCTTAGTGATTACGATAATATAACCTATACCGATACCGGTACGATAGCAGGCTTTTCCACATCTCTCATCAGCTTTGGTGACTACCTTGTGGGTATCGGAGAAGAGGATTGGTCAACGTTTAAGGTAGAGGTTTATCGCGATACGGGTGTTGAAGTACAGAGTGTAGATAAATATATTGTACGCTACGCGGATTATTCACAAAATTACAAATCGTACTATATAGACAGAGAGAATATGCTTCTTGGCTTCGGACTCGATAGTTATATTTCAAACGGAAGCGGAAAAGACGATGATTACAGAATGAGATACGTTCTATTGGGCTTCGACGGCGATCAGCTGACCGAGCTTGTAAACGTTTCAGTACCCGGAGAGTTCGATAAAGCAAGATCGGTATACGTAGACGGATACCTATACGTATTTGCTCAGGACTATTTCAATGTAATCGAGCTTCAAACGATTTGATTTTTACCTATAAGCTCACAAGTCAATTTTACAATTCTATTATAACAGCACAGAGAGCAGGCTTCTGCTCTCTTTCTTATTATTTAAGCATTAAAAATTAGATGAATATCATAGCTTGAATAACGCGCAAAGAGCAAGTGCGATCATCATACTTATAAGGCCTTCCTCAATCTTTTCAACATAATAGCAGCGCATACCAAGAGATTTATCTATCATTGCGGAGGTTTGCATATGTACCGAAAATCCGGAAAAGGCAAGAGAAAACGCAAGAATAGGCAAAAGAAAACGGGAATTGCCAAATGTCATACAAGCGGATTTTGTTGCGTTGCTCATTTCGAGAAATATAGAAGCAAGCGTCGCAATCAACTCGGATTTAGCGAAAATTTCAATCAGTCCTATTATATATGAGAAGAAAATTATAACCGCGCCAAGATATACGCAACTGTTAGCTGACTTTAATATCGACTCGCTTAAAACAAAATTCTGCTCAGGTGTTTCGCATTTGTTTATTGATTTTAATTGTTTTGCACGATTTAGCAACCCAATTATTACTGTTGAAAAAAACAAGGTAAAATAAAGAGCGATACCGTGTTTTACACTTCCTAGCATTCCGCAACCCACACCGGAAATCACGAAGGCAGGCGATGGATTGGAAACGAGTCCCAGAGCCCGTTCGGCGTCCTCTTTTTTGATTATTCCCGATAAATATTGATTATTGATAGTTTTTGCCCCTATAGGGAATCCGCACAGATTACCAAGTACAAATGCGGATGCACAAGATGGGGGTAAACCGAATAATTTTGAAATAGCTTTTGATAAAAAACTGTTTTGAAATATGTTTGATGACGTTATGAAATCTGACAGTACCATTAGAGGAAACAGCGATGGAATTATAGTATAAGCGGCAAGATGCAAACCGTTTACTACTGCACGGTTCATATGGTTGGGGTAAATAATAGTCATAGTTAAAGTAAACGAAAACAAAAAAAGATATACAATGCTTTTGAGGATTGCTGCTTTCTGCCTAGTTTTAATATATTTAATATTATATTCTGTCATTTTTTATCTCTCGTTTCATAAATTGTATTATACCTATATGAGAGAGTCGGTGCTAAGATGAATAGAACATATAAAAAAACTGATAAATCCAACGGATTAATTAAACCTCCATTTTACATTGAGGCTTGCAGGACGGCTGCAGGCATGTCAATGGTGATCAGCGGCATCATTGGAGTATCAGATTATTGCGAAGAAAATATAGAGCTTCTCAGTCACGGAGGTCGAATAATAATTGTCGGAAAATTTATCAAGCTCAAACTCCTAGAGCTTAATTCCGTGGAGATAGTAGGGAAGATAATTGGGGTGAACTTTAAATATGGCAAAAATTGACAGTATAATTTTTGGGTATCGGGTAATTTCTGCAAACAGTAGAGAGCTGGCTAAAATTTGTTCAATTTTGTTAAGAGCCGGAATTAGCTGTGAGGTAAAGCCCGACGGCAGAATTTTGATGCGAGAAAAGTATTTCAAATCATCCGTAGCTCTTCTTAAGGATATTCAATATACTTCGAGCGACGTTATGGGTATTACGGGGTGGATAAAAAGAATTAACAATAAAGCCGCCGTGATAATAGCAATAATTATTTCTATTATTGCTGCGCTATGGACTTATAATCTCGTATGGGACGTGCGTATTGACGGTAATAGCGAAATAACGGATGCAGCTGTTATCAGAATTATTAACGAAAACGGTTTCGGAGTTGGAAATTTATGGAGTAAAACGAATATTGATGAAATAGAAAAGAACATCCTCGAAAACTGCAAGGCTATTTCCTGGATAAATATAAACAGACGTGGAACGGTAGCTTACGTCACTTTACTGGAAAACGACCAAAAAGACGGTATGGATAATACGGAGAAGATAAAATATGCAAACATCGTTGCCTCGAACGATTGCGTGATTGAGGAAATTACAGTTTTGAGAGGAAAAGCCGCTGTCAAGGTTGGAGATACCGTAAAAAAAGGAGATCTGTTGATTTCTGGAGTATTACCCGATGAGGCAGGTGGCGGATTGTGTTGCGCCGAGGGAACGGTTGTAGGCAAAATTTCAGAGGAAATAAGTGTATATGTTGACAGAGAATACACTGAATTAACTGACAAAAAAGAAGTAATATGCAGTGTAGACCTAAAAATATTTAATTTTTGCGTAAATATTTTTAAAAAACATAGAAATTTAGATGCCGGCTGTGATATAATAAAAGAAATAAATATTTTTAGCCTGTTTGGAAAACGAGTTTTACCGTTTGAATTGCATATTGATTACGCTGTTAACGGTAACGTCAGTCAATCGTTATATTCTGACCGCGAGCTTATAAGCGTAGCTTGCGATCGTCTCACATCCGAAACCGCGAGGAAACTCAGAGATTGCGATTTGATTAGTATCAGGACTTACGGAGATTATACGGAAAATGGCTATTCCGTTTCAAATAAAGTGGTATTTACCTCCGAGGTGGGATTGTGCTTGCCCTTTGAACTCGAAAAGTAACACTTGTAATTATATCGTCTTATGATCCGGAATTAAAATAAAAACACTTTTGCAAAGGTGATTATGAAGGAAAAAATAGTTTTAACTAATTCAAACGAGATAACGTCCTCGATATTCGGTTCGTTTGATTCTAACGTACGTGTGATCGAGAGAGCATTTGATGTTCGTATATCGAATAGAAACCAGGAGAGCGGCGACGGAGATGCCATTGTTGTTACCGGCGACGATATTAACGTTGATCAAGCCGTCAGGACTCTTGAATATCTTAAGCATATGAGCGGCGCCGGCGAAACTATCGGTATAAACGGAGTAGAATACGTTATATCGCTTGTGAAGGATAATTTGGATGATTCACCGGAGCAGCTTGGCAGGGACGTTATATGTGTAACGAATCGCGGCAAGCCCATAAAGGCGAAAACCATCGGTCAGCGAAAATACGTTGATGCTATCAGAAATAACACGGTAATTTTGGGACTTGGTCCTGCCGGAACGGGTAAAACGTTTTTGGCGGTAGCTATGGCGGTTGAGGCGCTCCGAAATAAGGCGGTCAATAGAATAATTTTGACAAGGCCCGCAGTTGAAGCAGGTGAGAGGCTTGGCTTCCTTCCCGGAGATCTTCAGAGCAAGATCGATCCATATCTTCGACCGCTCTATGACGCGCTTTTTGAAATGCTCGGTGCTGAGAACTATCAGCGACATCTCGAACGCGGCACAATAGAGGTAGCCCCCTTGGCATATATGCGAGGCAGAACACTTGACGATTCATTCATCATTCTTGACGAAGCACAGAATACAACACCTGAGCAGATGAAGATGTTTCTGACCAGACTCGGCTTCAACTCTAAGGCTGTTGTAACGGGCGACCTATCTCAGACAGATCTTCCGTTCGGGAAAAAGAGCGGTTTATCTATAGCGGCTAAAATTCTCGGAAACATTGAAGGCATATATATCCATAACTTCAGTGACAGAGACGTTGTTCGTCATCATCTCGTTCGCAAAATTATCAGCGCATACGAGGGATACGAGCGTGATGATGCGGCGAAAAAATTTAAAGCAGAGAAGAAAAACGGGTGATATGAGCTATCTCGGTTTATATATCAGTTGCTCTGTTAATGTCGAAAGTAATCATCCCTTATCCCGATGATAGCATTTTGTGAATAACCGAGTATATTTTGGTGCTTATCAACTTAAATCTCACCTTTTACACCAAGTTAACAAATAAAACAATTTGACAGGAGCAAAAAATGCAGGATAACAAATTAATTATACGCTTCGCAAAGACGAAGCAATTTGACTGTATCGACTATTATTTAAAAAACTTAATTAGACGCGCTATAAAGGCAACGCTCGTACACGAAGGATTTGAATATGATGCGGAGGTTTCGGTAATCCTTTGCGACAATTCTCATATCAAAAAGTTAAACCGTAAATACAGAGGTAAAAACAGCGCCACCGACGTCCTGTCTTTCCCAATTTATGATATGCGTAGTGATGACGAAATACTGTTGCTTGAAGGAGAGTTTATGACCTTAGGTGACGTCATCATATCTGTGGAAAGAGCGGAAAAGCAAGCAAAAGAGATAGGGAATACTTTGGTCCAGGAGATCGTTTTCTTGACCGTGCATTCAATTCTTCATCTATTGGGTTATGACCACGAGCTTGGAGAAGCTGAGGAGATCCGTCAAATTGCGGCGCAAAAAGAAATTATTTCCAGACTTGACGTGTAAAGGGAAAGAGTATGAAAAAAACAGCATTTATCGCAATAGTAGGCAGACCTAACGTTGGTAAATCCACGCTTTTAAACTCCATTTTGGGCGAGAAGGTGGCGATAGTTTCCAAAAAACCTCAGACAACCAGAAACAGAATAACCGGCATCCATACCGTAGGATCTAACCAGTTTATTTTCCTTGATACTCCGGGAATACATAAACCACGCACAAAGCTTGGCGATTTTATGATTAAGACAACAGCCCAGACTCTCGGCGGTGTTGACAGCGCTATACTCGTAGTTGAGGCACGCGAAGAGGTGGGAGAAATTGAATCTCAGATAATCTCGCGATTTAAGTCGGAGGGCATTCGTGCGATTTTGGTTATTAACAAGATAGACACTGTACGAAAAGAAAATATAGTCAGAACTATTGCGGCATATTCAAGCGCTTTTGATTTTGAAGCCATAGTGCCAATTGCTGCCAAGAGCGGCAAAGGTGTAGAAACCGTTATCAGCGAATGCGAGAATTTTCTTGTTGAAAGCGAGTGGTTCTTCCCTGAGGATATTGCAACAGATCAACCGGAAAAGCAGATTGCGGCTGAGATAATAAGAGAAAAGCTGCTTCGATCTCTCGATGAGGAAATACCTCACGGTGTGGCTGTTACTATCGAGGAGTGGAAGGAAAAGAAGGGCGTTGTATCTATTCGAGCTGAAATATATTGCGAGAAGGCATCTCATAAGGGAATTATAATCGGCAAGGGCGCTGCATCAATCAAGCGCATTGGAACTTATGCGAGAGAAGACCTTGAAAAGATGCTCGATACAAAGGTTTTCTTGGATCTTTACGTCAGGGTTAAGGAAAATTGGCGTGACAGCGATTTTAACATATCCAATTTTGGATATAAGGAAGAGGAATAATGCTTTTTGAAGTTAAGGGGTTGGTTATCAGGACCGTAGACATAAAAGAAACGGACAGGCTGGTGACTATATTCACGGAGGAAAAGGGCGTTGTTACTGCTTTGGCACGTGGAGCGCGATCTCTGAAAAGCAGAAAAATGTCATCTACGATGCAGTTTTGCTACGGAAGCTTTGTGCTTTATGGGCAGTGGGATAAGCTTTGGATCAAAGAGGCGGAGCTTATAGAAAGCTTTTTCGATATCAGAAACAGCATTGACGGACTCGCTTTAGCTGCATATTTTGCAGAGGTTTTATCAGACGTAACCGTTGAGGAAGCCGAGAGGGATCTTTTGCGTCTTGCTTTAAATTCTTTGTACGCTATCGGCTCCGGAAAATATTCACTTGAAAAGATCAAGGCTGTTTTTGAGATAAGAACGGCTTCTATCCTCGGGTTTATGCCGGACGTGCTTTCGTGCCATGAATGTGATGAGAAAAGCGGCGACTTTTTCTTTGATATTATGGGCGGAACGATAGAGTGTGCGAAATGCAGAGCTGAAAAATCAGAGCAGGGTATTGAATCTCCCGATCCACACGAGAGTCATATAATATGTATTCTTTCCGAAGGAGCGAAGATCGCTCTCGGTTACTCTATATATTCTCCAATCGAAAGAGTGTTTTCGTTTAAAATATCTGAGGAGGATATGCGACTGTTTTCCAGAGCTGCGGAACAATATTTGCTAAATCAAATGGGTCACTCTTACAAAACACTGGATTTTTATAACAGCATTAAGCGCTAACTATAATCTAAGGGGTCAGAGATGCTATTTACTGCTAAAACTTTATCAACTCTTGAATATAACAAAATAATAGATACGTTGGTTGAATGTGCTTCTACTGAGGGTGCAAAGTCAAGAGCCAGAGCGCTTACTCCAACAGATGATTATGACACGATAATTGAGCGTCAGCAGAGAACGTACGATGCAAAGCGTCTGATAAATGCTAAGGGATATCCGTCGATAAGTGCAAAGGATCGAGTAGTTGCTTCTGCTGAAAGGGCATACAAGGGTGCGATACTTTCGCCGACGGAGCTTACAGAGATAGCCGTTCTTTTGAGAACATCCAGACTAATGCTGGATTACATTAATGCTGACAAGCTATTTGATACAACGCTTGACGATCTATTTCTTCGCCTCTTACCTAACAGGAAACTTGAGGAACGTATTTTTCGTTCTATTTTATCAGAGGATATGATAGCGGATGAGGCAAGTCCTGCGCTTGCGGATATTAGGCGTAAAATAAGACTTACTAATAATAAGATCAAAGATATTCTTCAAGGATACGTTGGCGGCCAAAGACTCAAGTATCTTCAGGAGAATATTGTAACAATGAGGAATGGCAGGTACGTAGTCCCCGTCAAGGCTGAATACAGAAACGAAATGCAGGGACTTGTCCACGATACCTCGTCTACCGGAGCTACATTGTTTGTCGAACCGATGGCTGTTGTTGATGCAAATAACGAGCTTAAGACCTTAAGTGCTATGGAGGAACATGAAATAGAGCGCATACTCTCCGAGCTTTCGGCTGAATGTGCTGAATCCTCAAGCATTATATCGGTGGATTACTATAATATAACCGAGATTGCTTTCGCTTACGCCTGCGCAACTTTGGCTATTCAAATGAAGGCTGAGCGTCCCTTGATTTCAAAAGAGCCGAAAATTGATTTAAAGAGTGCAAGGCATCCTCTTATCAGCGCCGAACGTGTCGTTCCGATAGACGTTTCCATAGATAAGGCGGCGCGCACTCTGATTATCACAGGTCCTAATACCGGAGGTAAAACCGTAACGCTGAAAACAATGGGACTTTTTGCGCTTATGCTGCAATCAGGTCTTCAGATTCCGGCATATGAAAGCTCTACGATGGGAGTGTTCGGCGAGATACTCGTAGATATAGGTGATGAACAAAGTATAGAAGCATCACTTTCAACCTTTTCGTCGCATATGGTAAACGTTGCAGATATATTAAAGAATATTACCGACCGTTCGCTTGTTTTATTTGATGAGCTGGGATCCGGAACTGACCCTATAGAGGGCGCGGCACTTGCTACGGCTATTCTCGAAAGGACGGGTGAGATCGGTGCATTTACTGCTGCGACTACACATTACGCGGAGCTTAAAGCTTATGCTTTGGAAACAGAAGGCGTGCAGAATGCGTCTTGCGAGTTTGATGTTGATACATTGAAGCCAACATACAGACTTATCATAGGAACACCCGGAAAATCAAATGCGTTTGCAATATCAGAAAAACTTGGTATTTCACCGGAAATTATTTCCAGAGCAGGAAAGCTTATAGAGCGTGATAACAAGCGATTTGAGGATGTTATAGAG
Source organism: Eubacteriales bacterium (assembly GCA_045657485.1). Lineage (GTDB taxonomy): Bacteria > Bacillota > Clostridia > Oscillospirales > CAG-272 > UBA1740. The sequence goes on along the minus strand of JAZOTE010000113.1, from coordinate 84,680 downwards.
CGACTCGATTCCAACCGAATAGAAATGGAAAAGGAACGTGCAAATGCAGAAAAAATGCGCGTTGAATATGAACAATTCAAGCAAAAATCTGAAGAAGATCTGAAAAAGAAAATTGCAAAAAGTGAGGAAGAAATATCAAAAGCAGTACTTAAAGCCAGGCAGATATTAGATAGTGCACGAGCATCGAGTGAATTTATCTTTTCGCAGCTTGAGGCTTTGCGCAAGCAAGAGGACAAGGATAAGCGCAATGCTATGATGGACTCCGCGAGAGAAGAAATGCGCAAGCGTTTCAGAGAAACTGAGAGCCTGATGACCGGTATTGACGTAAAGGATATTACTCTCGATGCAGATTATGTGTTACCCAGACCGCTGAAGATTGGCGATAAGGTTTATCTTACTACCATAGGTAAGGAGGGGGTTGTAACAGCATTAGCTGATAAAAAAGGTATGATTTCAGTTACCGCCGGAATCCTTAAAACCAAGGTGTCCGAAGATAAGCTTAGATTACTTGACGGCAAGACGAAGTTCGTCAGAAGCGAGCCTATGGTAAGACCAAACGAGGGCAAGGTAAAGAAAAATATTGTTTCTTCTTTCAAATCAGAGGTGGACGTTCGCGGTATGATAGGTGACGATGCCTGGTTTGTTGTGGATAAATTCCTTGATGATGCCGTTTTGGCAAACATTCCTACCGTTCGTATTATTCATGGTAAGGGAACAGGGGCGTTACGTGCCGCGCTATGGAAGTATTTCAAATCTGATAAACGTATAAAATCATTCCGACACGGCGAATACGGGGAAGGCGATGCAGGCGTAACAGTTATCACGCTCGGTTAAATAGACTGAAATTAGGAGTAAATATGTTGTTCGTTAATTACAAAATACACGCATCGCGTGAAGAGGTTATGAATTGTATTCGTGATGAAGCATCGGTTACCAAAGCGGAAAAGTACGATACATCTCGCGGTGTGCCTAAATTTCATATAAAGGAAAAGAAGGATTATATTAAAATTTCATGTGAGTTTATTGGGAGGGCAACCAAGGATAACGGCTTCCTTGAAGGAACGTATTTTATTGGTAAGCTCACAGAAAGAAATAATGAGAGCAAGCTTAGGGGGATTATACTAACTGCACCGATCTATCACTCGATTTTTCTGATGTTGGTTATATATTTTATATACCAGTGTTTTTCTCTGGGAGGAATATCCGTTGTCCCGATAATGCTTATCATATTTAATATTTTTATGTTTAAAGATGAGTTTAGAAAACAAGGACTTATAAAAAGATATATTTTCAGGTCACTTAAAATTACTTATTCTATTGTTTCGGCAAAAAAGACGTAATTTATCGGTACAATCCTAAAAGTAACGTTCACCTGTTATGCTTAAGTTTTCAAAATATTAGTTGTTGTATGAACGTCCAAACTCGTTGTGTAGCAACTTGAAATCAAAAGACATAATAATTTCTGCTTAAATCTATAATGCTATTTATGAAATAATAGAGAAAGCTGTCCAATTCATTTTGAATTATAAGACAGCTTTCTCTTTTTTACTTTAGCCTTCCATTTGCTTTCCCAAGAACATTCCGGCGGTTTGCACAAGCTTTGATTCTATCTCGTCAGAGATTTTTGTGCCTGTCGGCACATCGTATTGCCAAGCGGAAACAACACATCCGACGATATCGCCTTCGCTTAAAATCGGCATAGCACAGTTTACGTAGTGCGAGCCACCATCGCTTATTACCGCAATAGGTTCGCGTCCCTGTCCTCTTACGTAAAGAGATCTGGATTCTACGATCTCCTCAAGTCCTCTTGATATCTTTCTCTCTAAATAGTCACGCTTAGATGCACCTGATACTGCAATTACTGCATCTCTGTCACATATGAAAATAGGTGATGATGATGTTTTTTGCAACGTGTCGGCATATTCGTTTGCAAATGTTTGCATTTCACCGATTGGGGAATATTTTTTAAAGATGACCTCCCCCTCTCTGTCGGTGTATATTTCTAAAGGGTCCCCTTCCTTTATTCTCATAGTACGTCTGATTTCCTTGGGGATTACAACACGACCAAGGTCGTCAATTCGACGGACTATTCCAGTTGCTTTCATATATATACGAAAATCTCCTTTTAATTTAAGGTGTGATTTTAGTATTTGTAAACAAATGGGATTTATACTGATGTATTCGATAAAACGGCTTTAAGCCGATTTTTTATTATATTTGATCTGAATATAAATTACAAGTTGATGATTTTTTTCCTAGTCCGAGCTATTATGCAAATAAAAAGAGAGAACAAAGCGGCGTGATACGTACACCAAAATGTTCTCTCTATACTTATTGTTTAATTAAATCGCGGTTCCACTATGTTAATATCCGTGGTTTACACTAATGAAATTAAAGAACACATCTTTAATGAAAACCAAATCTTTCGAGCTTTTCGCTGCGGCTCTGTCACACCCTGCGAAAATGTACTCTGTTTTTAGAGCGCGCCGGCATAGCTGTGGCTGGAGCAGCTTTGCTATTCTATAAAGCGAGCCTTCATCTCCCATCTTTGAAGTTTATCAGCAAAGGCAATACGTGGCTGCGCGTTTTCCGCCGATGCGGATTTTCATATTCGAATCTTTTGTTTTGATTACGAGAAGCTCAGAGAACTCTTTGTTGAGGATTTCATAAAGCCTATATACGATGTTCCTCTGTTAGCTACAAGAGTGTTACCTGTTTCGTCATAAAACTTCATATTACCGCTAACATCCTTTTCCCAGGTTATTGCTTTCGCGCCGCCTCCTGTGAAATAGTAGCCGGAACCTTTTCCGTAGGTGTCAAGCACAAGCTCGGAGCTTTCAGAGCTTTCATACGTTACAGAATCAGCAAACAATACGAATGCGTTATCAAAGCAAACTGAGCTATCTGTCAGCATATCTGTTTTAATAGTGCCGTTTCTTGACAGTACGTATTTTCCATTAACATCAGAAAAGTGAAGAGCACTTTCGCTGGTGTCGGAATAATGTAATACGATAGAACGTGCCTGTTCTGAACCGCGAATCGCCTCTGCGCCAAATTCGGTGAAAAGATAGGGAAGAGATGTATTTTTTGCCGGTGAGGCGCCAATATTGGTATTAGATAGACCGGCGCTTATTAATGCACCGTTAGTATAGGTGAAATGCGAATATTCTGTATAGTGATATCCGCTGTTTACTGATAAATCAAAGTGAGACGAGGTTACATCTATACTATCATAATCAACCGTATCGTCACAGCCTTCCGAAATCAAAATGGATCCGAAATACCTTGCTAAATTTGAGATATATCCACGTGTTTTTGTAATGGAGCCGATCTTTCCCAGAACTTTATAATTGGATGTGAATACTGCTAGACGCGTATTCCCGTTTTCGATAGGTAATTCGATGATAAGATCGGATTCGGATATACCGTAAAGAGGGGAGGTAGCATCCATGATAAAGCAAGTCGTTTTGCTTCTGGAAAGCTCCTCTGTTGTCTCAAGTCCTGTGAGGTGATTCATAAACTCGGGAATATGTACCTCGGGTGTTTGAGGCTCATTTTCTTTATTATTATCGGTTTCATCGCTTGAATTGTCGATTTTACCGCTATCAGTCTCGTTTTGTTCCGATTGCCAGCCTTCAGCGGCAAAGCCAAAGGTACATAACAGTGTAACGGCAACCAAAAAGAAAGCAATTATTCTTGTGTAATTGCTTGATTTTGCTTTATTCATTTTTACCTCCTTACGCCCACCGAGTGAGCGCACGTTTTCTACAAAATGCTACTTATCGTAGCCAGGCCTCTGCAAATTCAAAAGCTTCTGCGAGCCCTTTAGTTATTTTCTGCTTTACAGGACTTTTTGTAGCACTGTCAAGCAACTGTACCATAATCATATCCGGAACATTAACGTCACCTTTTGGTGATTTTTTGTCCGACATGATCATCATATAGACGTAATTCTTTTCTGACAAATCGCCGTAGAAAATATCGTCGCCCTGACGAACGAGAGGTTTTCCTTTATATTCGAGAAATTCACCCTCACCAACGCCCTCAAGATTAAACATATAGATTGCTCCTTTCGATGGATTTGAAGATGACGGCGCGCTTGTCCATTTTCATCACTATAATATCAGAGCTGCGAAGCGTTGTAAAGAGCTTCGACAAAAAGAGATATTGTTAGCTTTTCGCAAGATAATCTAATCTTTTACAAAAGGTGTAAAAATGAGTGAAGATTTTGCTTCAATCGGCTTTTTACGCGCTAATGCAAAAATAGAATCTGCAGTATCCGACAGATTTTTTTGTCCGATGACTTCTTTCGGAAGGTCGGAAATGGCGGAAGGCTTAGTGATGACGGGGAAGTCGGTCATCTTCTTGATTTCTTTGAGAAGCTTACGGCCAACACTGTTCATAGCAAGAACCTGCGTATACTTAGGCAGAGAACGAACTTCGGAGGAGGTTACGCCGAAGTATGAATACCATATTGCACGTCTGACTCTGGCTCTTGTGAATTTTTTTGTTTCTGTAAGACTTACCAAAGAGGAAATGGTGTTTGCTTTAAAGCTGTTATCGTACAAACGATTATATAAACCGCCATCCGCGTCATGAATATCACAGTAACGCTTAGGTGGGTTTAATCTGAAACTTGAAATTACTGCCTGATCCATCAAGTCTTCTGATGTAGGAATTGTTCCCAATGAATAACCGTCTAAAAGAATATAATTTGTAGTATTAGGAACAAAATTCAAGGCAGAATGTAGATTTGCTGTCAATAAGTCGCGTATAGCGCTGGCGCTTTGAATTGTTTCTTGGTCATTGTAGCTATCGTTATATCCCGCACCGATACGCTTGATAGGGAGAGGCTTTATTTTTGAGTTCGAGGAAATAAGAGCCTTGATGTATTCTATAGCAAGAATATTGTTCGGCTCGAAAATATTCTCCGGAGCATTGGAATAAATGTTACGATAAGCTATTTCACATAACTTAGGATAGCCGTGTTTTCTGTATTCCGAGTCTGATAAAAGCTTGTTTAGTTCCTCGGAATATTCGCTTGAACTCATATTCTTTGCTACGGTGAAAATCATTTCGCCTTCCGCTTCGCAACCAAAAGCCAGATAGTCAACTATACCAATGTCATTGGCGATTGATACACCGCTTCTTGCAAAAAATTCAGCGCTGGACATAGAAAACGGAAAGGGAAGCTCAAGCACAAGATCCATACCGGACAAAACTGCGCACTTTGCGCGTGTTCCTTTTTCTGCAAATGTCATTTCGCCACGTTGGGTATAGTTACCGCTCATAATAGCAATTACCGCAACGTCATCAGAGAACAGCTCTTTAATTTTATTCAGTTGATATAAATGACCGTTGTGAAATGGATTATATTCTGCGATTATAGCTACCGTTTTCATTCTGTCCTCTGACGTTTTTTAAAATACTATTGAAAAAATCGGAACTAGGGTGTATAATATTGTTGAATTTTTAGAAATGGAGATAATTTATGAAGGTTTTAGTTGTAAATGCCGGTTCGAGCTCGCTAAAGTATCAGCTCCTCGATACTGATAACGGCAAGCTGCTTGCTAAGGGAAACTGCGAGAGAATAGGAATAGACGGCTCACGCCTTATTCACAAGACGTCAGGTATGGAGCAATACGTTAAGGAAACTCCTCTGGACAATCATAGCACCGCTATGAAGCTTGTTGTTTCAACACTTACGGACAGTCAGGTAGGATGTATTTCATCGGTCGATGAGATTGAGGCCATTGGACACAGAGTGGTCCACGGCGGTCCGTTCTTTACCGAATCCGTACTCGTTACCGACGAGGTTATGAGTGTGCTTGAGAAGTGTGTTGCATATGCTCCCTTGCATACTCCCGCGCACATAATGGGTATTAAGGGTTGTACTGAAGTTATGCCTACTCGTCCACAGGTTCTTGTTTTTGATACTGCGTTCCATCAGACAATGGATAAAACTGCATATATGTACGGTGTATCCTATGATATGTACAAGGACTACGGTGTGCGCAGATACGGTGCCCACGGTACGTCTCACAGATACGTAAGTGGTGAGATGATTAAGATTATGGGCGGTGAGGCTAAGAGTACTAAAATAGTAACCTGTCACATAGGAAACGGCTCGTCTATCAGCGGCGTAAAGGACGGAAAGTGTGTCGACACATCCATGGGCTTTACACCTCTTGACGGTGTTATAATGGGTACAAGATGCGGTTCTATTGATCCGGCTATCGTTCCGTTTATTATGGAGAAAAAGGGATACTCTCCAAAAGAGATGGATTCGTATATGAATAAAAAATGCGGTTTTGACGGTATAAGCGGAGTAGGATCTGATTCCAGAGATGTAGAACGCGCAATGAATGAGGGTAACGAGAGAGCAAAGCTTGCGCTGGATATGCTCAGCTATCAGATTAAAAAATACATCGGCTCTTATTCTGCAGCTATGGGCGGTCTTGATGCTATAGTATTTACCGCAGGAATCGGCGAACACGCATCATACATCAGAGCAAATGCGCTTTCCGGACTTGAATATCTCGGAGTAAAGCTTGACACTGAGCGAAATACATTCGGTCATTCTGATACACCGGTGAGAATATCTGCTGACGATTCTCAAGTTAAGGTATATATGATACCTACGAATGAGGAGCTTGTGATAGCTCAGGATACAGAGAAGATAGTAAAATCTTTATAATTTTTTAAAATTTTTGCCCGCAATTATTTGCGGGCATTTATTATTTTATCACATTCGCATAAATAAGTCAATAACTAACGAAAAATATCGAAAGTACAAAATACAACGAGATGGCTAAGTGTTTAAAATAGAGTTGATTTTATTAGTGACTGATTCTGTTAGCTCGGTGTTTTCCTCAAAATTCATTGAGGCTGAATAGATTTTTTCGAGCCTGAAGTGCATATCCGATGCGATTTTGAACCACCGCTCAGCTTCGTTCATAGAGTTAGAATATATTTGCTCTGCGAATTTATAATATTCTTTAAAAACCGATGGAGCCGTTCGTTTGTATTCATCAAGATTTATAGTTTCCCCATCCTCGTTTAAACCGACAATTGTTTTTGATGACTCAAGAATTATACCGTCTATCAAGTTGTCGTTGAAAGAGTAGGGTATAACGGTCATAGACGCGTTATTCAGATTTAAGCAGTTATATAAATATGTCAAAAATTGTTTTTTCAGTAAACTGTCACCATGGATTGATATACTTCTAAAATTACTGCAATTTACATCAAAAGAATATCTTCCGTATTTACCGAATGATGACAGTAATACAGAATTGACCGCCCCGCTTTTATCAGAGCATAGAGATTCTGCCGTTTTTTTAGCAAGTGTATTAAGATTTTTTATATCATATTCTTCGTGCATTCTTTTGCTTAGTTCATCCTCACACTTTCCGGCTACCGAAAGATAGAAGTAAGCTGCGGAATATGCCTTGCTTTTGTCATTATATAGATTTAAAATTTGTTCTTTCTGTCCGGATAAATATCGTGTATCCCAATTGTTTCCAAGGTTTATTATTTCGTCTATTGCTCCAGGAACAATCGCATCCCTCTCATGAGGTGCTGTGCCGTCAAGTATCGCTATTCGCTTTCCGCTTTTTTCTCCGATTATTCCATCTAGTGAATCCGGATCGGAAGAACAATAAATTCTTTCAATACTTATGCTGTTTTTTTCGAGATTTTTCGCAACACTATTCATAAATGTGCTTTTTCCGGTTCCGGGACCACCTTTTAGTACGTATATTCTTTCGTAATGATCTGATTTGAATATTTTGTGAAAGTAGCTTTTAAATCCGTGGTAGGAATTCGTTGCGGCGAAATATTTATCAAATTTCATCTCATGCCTCCTTTACTTATTACTATCTATATTCGATTAAGTGCTTTTTTGATATTAGCCTTATTTCCAATTTTTTCGTTGCTCGCATCAAATTTGGTAAAAACAGCCTAATCCACTTGACAAAGTAAAAAAATATATTGTATAATAAAATATTAGAAAGGGTGAGAATAATGAAAACAGTTGGCTTATGTGGAGGTAGCGGAAGCGGAAAGGGATCGATTTCCTTAATCCTCTCTGATCTTGGTTATCCTACAATCGATACAGATGAGATATATCATTACCTTACTTCACACGATACAGAATGCCTCAGAGATATTCGCAGAGAATTTGGTGAGGCGGTTATCACGGACGGGGTACTTGATCGCAAAAAATTATCCAAAGTTGTTTTTGCCGGTGCTGATTCAGAATCTAGACTTTCCACTCTTAACAAGATAACACATCACTATGTTATTGATGAGGTTCGCTCTATAATTTCGAAGCTGTCGTGCAGTGGCAAAAACATAGTTTTTGTTGATGTTCCTCTTTTGTTTGAAAGTGGATATGACAAGGAGTGCGATGTAACTGTGTCTGTTTTGTCTGATACGGAAATCAGACTTAACAGAATTTGTGCAAGAGATAAAATAGACAGAGAAAGCGCTGAGCGGCGCATAGATGCTCAGATACCGGATAGCATTTTGAAGAGTAAAACCGATTATTCTATTCTGAATAACGGAAGTATTGCCGAGCTCAGAGAAAAAGTTTCAGAGTTAATAAAAAAAATAGATATTTGAGGGTTTAAAAATGAGTAAAAAAAGTGTTGGACAACAGATGCTTGAGAATCTTTCTTACCGTAGAAAAAATATTTATGAGGAGGCTTCTCCCGAAAAGATCAAGAAGATTTACGATTATTCTAAAGGATATATGAAGTTCCTTGATGATGCTAAGACCGAGCGCGAGGCAACAGAAGCAGCAATTCAGCTTGCACAGAGCAATGGATATAGCGAATATAAGCTTGGAGATAAAATTTCGGTCGGAGATAAGAGATATCTCAATCAGCACGGAAAAAGCCTTCTTCTTTTCAAGGTTGGCGAGAATGATATAGAGGCAGACGGTATCAGAATACTTGCAGCACATATTGATTCACCCAGACTTGATTTAAAGCAAGTGCCTATGTATGAGGATTCCGGTATGGGCTTCCTCAAGACACATTATTACGGCGGTGTAAAAAAATATCAGTGGACCGCTATCCCACTTGCGTTGCACGGCGTTATGGTGAAGGCTAACGGTGAAGTTGTAGAGGTCAAAATCGGCGAGGACGATTCCGATCCGATTTTCTACATTAACGATTTACTTCCTCATCTCGGCCAGAAACAGATGCAGGAAACTATGGCTAATGCAATAAGCGGCGAAACTCTTAATATCCTTATTGGAGGCCTGCCGTATGATGATAAAGAGGTAACGGATAAAATCAAGCTTACAGCGCTTTCTCTTCTCAACGATAAGTACGGTGTAACGGAGGAGGACTTCATCAGCGCAGAGCTTTCTCTTGTTCCCGCTTTTAAGGCGAAGGACGTAGGCTTCGATAGAGCTCTTATTGCGGCTTACGGTCACGACGACAGAGTATGCTCATATCCTGCGCTCACCGCACTGTTCGATAACGATGACACTAAGCATACGGTTATGGTTGTACTTGCTGATAAGGAAGAAATCGGCTCGCTTGGAGTAACCGGTATGCAATGCGATTTTCTGATCGACGTTATTTCTGAGATATCATCCAATCTTGGAGCGAATCCTGTGGTCGTGCGTAGCAAGAGCAAATGCCTTAGTGCAGACGTAAATGCCGCTTATGATCCTAATTTCCCCGATGTATACGAGAAGCGCAACAGCGCTATGATCTCCTGCGGCACAACAATGAGTAAATACACCGGCGCAAGAGGTAAATCCGGAACCTCTGACGCATCCGCGGAATTCGTTGGTTTTGTAAGAAAGATCTTCGCGGAGAACGGAGTCATATGGCAGACTGCGGAACTCGGTAAGGTCGATGCAGGCGGCGGTGGAACGGTTGCGATGTATATTGCAAATCACAATATCGAAACCGTTGATCTCGGTGTTCCGGTCATTTCAATGCACGCACCTTACGAGGTGGTTTCAAAGGCAGACGTGTATTCTACTCATGAGGCTTTCTGCGCATTTATAAAATAGTATAACTCAAAGCGGAGAATTTTTATATCTACGATTTTGAGGTGTATAATGCTATTTGATAAAATAAACAGAGCAGATGAACGATATAGGGAGATTGAGCAGATGCTCACTCTCCCCGAAGTCGTTTCGAACAATAAAGAGTATTCAAAGCTTATAAAAGAGTATAAATCTATCGAGCCTGTAATTGAAAAATATCGCGAATACCGAACTGTAGAAAAGAATTTTCACGACAGCGAGGAAATGATGCGCGATAGCGGACTTGATGCTGAACTGCGCGCACTTGCCGAGGAGGAATTTCTTGGAGCCAAGGAGGATCTTCAAAGGCTCGAAGGCGAATTGCGTATTTTGCTTATGCCTCGTGATCCTAACGATTCAAGAAACGTTATTGTTGAGATACGGCAAGGAGCAGGAGGAGAAGAGGCTGCACTTTTCGGCGCGGATCTTTATCGCATGTATTCTATGTATTCGGCAAAAAAAGGTTTTAAGGTGGAGATAGCTAATTTAAACGAAACCGAGCTTGGCGGAATAAAGGAGATAACCTTTGCGGTAATCGGCGAGGGAGCATTCTCGAAGTTCAAGTTTGAGAGCGGAGTGCATAGAGTTCAGCGCATTCCCGTAACCGAATCTAACGGAAGAATACAGACGTCTACAGTAACAGTTGCCGTGCTTGCGGAAGCTGAAGTCGTGGAGGTTGAGGTAAATCCCGCAGATCTTAAGTTTGAGTCCTGCAAATCAAGCGGCGCAGGCGGACAGCATATAAACAAAACAGAATCAGCCGTTAGACTTACCCATAAGCCTACGGGTATAGTGATAGAGTGCGATCAGGAGAGGAGCCAGCTTCAGAATAAGGAAAAAGCATTGAAACTTCTCTACACAAAGCTTTACGATATCAAGCAACGTCAGCAGGCGGAGGAAATTGCTTCCACGCGGAAGAGTCAGGTCGGCACCGGAGATCGCAGCGAAAAAATAAGAACTTATAATTATCCGCAATCCAGAGTTACAGACCATAGGATCAATAAAACGCTTTATTCGCTTGATACGTTTCTGGACGGTGATATGGATTCTATAATTGATGAGCTTATCGCGCAGGATGCTGCAGATAGACTCAAGGGGGCACAGGATGAATACTGAGGTCGTACGCATCACGGATGCGCTTGTTGAAGAGGATATACGCAATTTATCAAGAGCGGCAGATATAATTAAACGCGGAGGCTTGGTGGTTTTTCCCACGGAGACGGTATACGGACTTGGGGCGGACGGAACAAACGCTGAGGCATCCGGCAAGATATACAATGCCAAAGGCAGACCTTCGGACAATCCATTGATAATTCATATATCCACTCCGGAGGAAGCAGAGAAATACGCTTATACAAGCGAGTTGTATTATGAACTAGCGAAAAGATTTATGCCGGGACCGCTCACATTAATACTTCGAGCGAAGGATACCGTCCCACAAAAAACGCGAGGAGGACTTGAAACGGTTGCGATCAGATGTCCGATAAATCCTATCGCGAATAAGCTCATAGAACTATCCGGAGTTGCTATTGCTGCTCCATCGGCAAACGTTTCCGGATCTCCGTCCCCCACATCAGTTTCTCACGTAATTAACGATATGATGGGAAAGGTAGATATGATTATTGATGGCGGAGAATGTGCTTTCGGTTTGGAATCCACAATTGTAAGTCTTGTCGATGAATCTTCAATCAAATTGCTTCGTCCCGGAAAGATAACAGTCGATGATCTCAGAGAAGTGTGCGATGTTGAAATCGCAGGTGCTGTTACATGCGAACTTAAGGCAGGAGAAAAAGCCTTATCTCCCGGGATGAAATATAGGCATTACGCTCCAAAATCTCCCCTAGTTCTTTTAGATGGAGAATCGAGAGAAATCCTGGATTACATAGAAAAAAACAAGCAGAATAACATGGCCCTCATTTGCTATACCGAAGATGCAGAGGAAATTTCCGAGCATTTTGTGGATGTTGCGCTGTATACTATCGGTGCGAAGGATGATTTGGAGGAGCAGGCGCGACTTCTTTTTGCAATACTCCGAGAAGTTGATTCGCATGACCACTCTATTATCTATGCGCCCGTCCCATCAACTTCGGGAATAGGTCTTGCGCTTTATAACAGATTGATTCGTGCATCGGCACATACCATAATAAATTTGAGACGGTGAAATAATGGCTAAAAAGAAAAAGGTTATTGAAAATCCAATGGCTAATGAGGCTGTAGCTACTCTTCAGCCCATAACCGAAACACTTGAAAAAAATTATATGCCCTATGCTATGAGTGTAATAGTATCGCGAGCTATTCCTGAAATTGACGGATTTAAACCCTCGCACAGAAAGCTTCTTTACACTATGTATAAGATGGGATTGCTGCACGGGCAGAGAACGAAAAGCGCAAATATAGTTGGTCAGACAATGCGTCTTAACCCTCACGGCGATGCGTCGATATATGAAACTATGGTTAGACTGACCAGAGGAAACGAATCTTTGCTTCACCCGTTTATAGATTCCAAGGGATCCTTCGGTAAGCAGTATTCCAGGGATATGGCCTATGCCGCTTCCCGTTATACCGAAGCGAAGCTCGACCCTATTTGTAACGAGCTTTTTTCCGGTATAGATAAGGATTCCGTAGATTTTGTACCAAACTACGATAATACTACGGAAGAGCCGGTGCTGTTGCCGACTACGTTCCCCAATATACTGGTTTCCCCGAACCTTGGTATAGCTGTAGGTATGGCTTGCTCTATTTGTTCCTTCAATTTGTCAGAAATATGTGACGGAGCTATTGCGCTTCTGAAAAATCCTAAAACCACGGTTGACCGTATGCTCGAAATCGTTAAGGCTCCTGATTTTCCGGGCGGTGCGCAAATAATTTACGACAGAGAACAGATGCGTAAAATATACGAAACGGGTGCCGGAAGCTTTAAAATGAGAGCAAAGTATGAGTATGTCAAAAAAGACAATTGCATAGACATACTTGAGATCCCTTATTCATCATCCATAGAGTCTATAATGAAAAAGGCTACGGATATGATTAAATCGGGCAAGCTTCGAGAGGTTAGTGACGTACGTGATGCAATCGATCTTAACGGCTTTAAGCTAACCTTTGATCTTAAAAAGGATGCAAATCCGGAGTTCGTAATGAAGAAGCTGTTTTCGGTTACTGAGCTTGAGAACAATTTCGATTGTAACTTTAATATTCTGGTAGAAGGTACACCTATGCAGCTCGGTATTAGGGAAATACTTAACGAGTGGATCAAGTTCCGTTCCAAGTGTGTTACCAGAGAGCTTAATTACGATCTTGAGAAAAAGCTCAATAAGCTGGAGCTTTTGCAGGGCCTTATGAAAATACTCGTTGATATAGACGAGGCAATAAGAATTATCAGGAACACCAAAAAGGAATCCGAGGTTGTACCTAATCTTGCAAAGGCGTTCGACCTTACCACAAATCAGGCGGAATATATTGCTGATATTAAGCTGCGTAATATAAACCGTGAGTATATAATCAACAGAGGTAAGGAAGTAGAGGGTCTGGTTGCCGAGATAAAGGAAATCAAGGAAACCCTTCGTGACGAGCTTAAGCTTAAGGCACTTATCATATCCACGCTTCAGGATATCAAGAAAAAGTACGGCAAGCCGAGAAAAACAGAAATAGTTGAAAAGGAAGAAACACATACTACTGCTAATACAAAGGATATCTTTTTCGAAAATTACAATTGCCGTCTGGTAATGACGAAGGGCGGTTATTTCAAAAAACTCTCCGTACAGGCTACGAGAAGCGCCGATGAGCAAAAGCTTAAGGAGGGCGATTTCATAGTATATCAGGAGGATACAGATAACCGAGGCGACATGCTGTTCTTTACTGACAAAGGGCAGATTTACAGAGCAAAGGTGGATGACTTTGAGCTTACGAAGTCCACGCAAATGGGCGAGTACGTTCCAACCAAGCTCTCCATGGATGATGATGAGCACGTAGTTGCCTGCAAGATGATCTATGAGTTGAATCCGAATCATCATATGGTATACATATTCGAAAACGGAAAGGGAGTACGTATTGCGCTTAGCTGCTACGAGGCTAAGACTCGACGCCGTAAGATAACCGGTGCGTGCTCTACCGCTTCTCCTTTAGCAGGAGCGATTTACGAAGGAGATAAGCCGGTCAACATTTTCATCAGATCAAATGCTGATAGAGGAATGCTGATCAAGAGTAATCTTATTCCCGAAAAAACAACCAGAACCGCTGCCGGAGTTGCAGTAATGAAATTATCGAAAAAGGACGTTAAGGTTGAGCTCGTCACGGACAGAATAGATGATATAGGTCAGGATGCGCTTAAGTGTAAAAAGCTGGCACTTCCTTCTCTTGGTTCTCCCCTGGGTCAACTGACGTTTAATTTCTAAAAATCGAGGACTGAATCCTGTGTAAAATTCCGGATTCAGTCCTTTTTGATATTCTGTTCAACAATTCTTTTAAGAGTTACAGGTGTATTTGACAGTCGTCTGTGGAGTGATAATGAATTCATAAAAAGAAAATGCCCGAAGAATTATCGGGCATTTATAAATTGTAAATAAAAGCAGGGCGGAGTGTATAAAACATCAAAGAAGGGTTTCAAATTTGTAGCCGACGCCCCATACTGTCTTCAGAGTCCATTTTTCTGAAACACCTTCGAGCTTCTCACGAAGTCTTTTAACGTGAACGTCAACGGTTCTGGAATCACCGAGGTAATCGAATCCCCATACCTTATCAAGAAGCTGATCTCGTGTAAATACTCTGTTGCAGTTTGATGCAAGGAAATATAGAAGCTCAAGCTCCTTAGGAGGAATGTCGATAGCCTTGCCTGAGAGTTTAAGCTCGTATTTCTGGAGGCTTATTTCGATGTTTTCAAACTTAACTACTTCATCATCACTATTCTTTGAGTGAGCATTATATCTACGTAGAACGGCTTTTATTCTAGCCGAAAGCTCCTTCATATCAAAGGGCTTTACTATGAAATCATCAGCGCCGAGTTCCAGTCCGAGAACCTTGTCGAAAACCTCTCCCTTTGCGGTTATCATTATAACCGGCTTGGGTGATATCTCGCGGATCTCGCGGCATACCTGCCAACCGTCTTTTTTCGGCATCATTATATCAAGGAGCACGAGATCGGGCTCGTAGATCTTGAAATAATTAACGCCTTCAACACCATCGCAGGCAGTTTTAACGGTATATCCTTCGTTTTCGAAATAATACTTAAGCATATCGCAAATATTGGGGTCGTCATCGACAATCAAAAGCTTTGTGTCCATCTTTTAGTTCCTTTCTATTGAGTAAAATTATTAAGTTTGTTAAAAATACTGAAATCTTAACAATTACATTATAGCGTATATTATATAAAGAATCAAGAACTTTTTATGAATTTTTTTCAAAAAAACAAATAAATAACCAAAAAAACTTTTTAATTGACATAAATCTGATTTTCAAAAAATATTTAAACATGTTTTACTAAAAGCTTTGATATTTTGAGTTATAGCTATTGAAAAAATGTTCTTAATGTGATATAATAACAAAAGGTTATCTGCATTTATATATTGGCCGTTTGTAATTTTAAAAATACAGTGTCGGTCGTATAATTTTAAAAATAAAAGAGTAAAGAGATTTTAGAGTATGAAACTTGGTATAGTTGGACTTCCTAATGTTGGCAAAAGCACACTTTTTAACGCACTGACAAACGCAGGTGCTGAATCTGCAAATTATCCTTTCTGCACGATTGATCCGAACGTAGGAGTCGTAGCTGTTCCTGACTCCAGACTTGATAAGCTTGCGGAAATGTATAACCCCGAAAAGTACACTCCCGCAATTATAGAGTTTGTTGATATTGCCGGTCTTGTTAAGGGAGCGTCACAGGGTGAGGGTCTTGGTAATAAATTCCTTGCCAATATTCGTGAGGTCGATGCAATAGTTCACGTTGTCCGTTGCTTTGAAAACGGTGATATTATTCACGTGGAGGGCAGTATTGATCCAATACGTGACGTTGATACTATCAATCTTGAGCTCGTGCTCTCGGATCTGGAGATAGTAGAGAGAGCTATTGACAGAACAACAAAGGCTGCTCGCGCTGACAAGAAGCTTCTGGAGAAGCTCGCAGTGCTCGAAAAGGTAAAGGAAACCCTGGAAAACGGTAAGTGCGCTCGCGCCATTTCGCTTGATGCCGAAGAGCTTTCCTGGATAGATGAATTTCGTTTGCTTACCTTAAAGCCTACGATTTACGTCGCAAACATTTCAGAGGATGACGTGTCGGGCGACTACGTAGACAATCCATACTATCAGAAGCTTAAGAATTATGCTGAAAGTGAGGATAGTGAAATAATCGCTGTAAGCGCACAGATTGAGGCTGAGCTTGGAGAACTTGACGGAGAAGAGAAAATGTCCTTCCTCGCGGATCTCGGTATCAAGGAGAGTGGACTTGATAAGCTAATTAAGTCCGGTTATTCATTACTCGGTCTTATCAGTTTCCTTACTGCCGGTCCCAAGGAAGTTCGTGCTTGGACAATTAAAAAGGGCACGAAGGCTCCTGGCGCGGCCGGTAAAATACATACCGATTTTGAGCGAGGATTCATTCGTGCCGAGGTCGTTGCTTTCGATGATCTTGTTCGCGAGGGAGATAGGATCAAGGTGAAGGAAAAGGGCCTTCTCAGGAGCGAGGGCAAGGAGTACGTTATGAAGGATGGAGACGTTGTAGAGTTCCTCTTTAACGTTTGATCAAGCTTATATATTTTGTTTTACCAGACGGGTGCGAATATATTTCGCATCCGTTTTCTTCTTTATATATCAAATTATCTTGCGTAAAGAAAAGGTTCTCGGAATTTAGAATGATGATTTGCTTCTTAGGCGTGTAATAATCAAGATGGATACGCTCTTTATATTTAGCGCCGTGATCTCCGAATACCACGGAATCTGAGGCCTCTATATGCTTCATAGCTTGATCATATAAATTATCGTCGAGAATGCCGGACGAGAGATATGTGAATTTATATTCGGTGCTAAATACCGTATACGCTGCACGCGCGGGAGAGCCGTACTCGCTTGAATAAAACAGCTCAAATGAGTATGAGTAAAACTTTACTTGTCCATTTTTATCATAGAAATTCAATTCGCATTCGAAGACGTCGGCAACTTTGGCTATCCGCGTAAGTATTATATCTTCCTTTTCGTTTCTCGCCTCAGGAAGATATATTACATCTACATCTATTCTGCTTAAAATTATATCGAGATATTCGGGAATATTAAAGCTGTAATGTGTCAAACAGAATTTATCTAATCTAGTATATTTTAAATCGGAAATACTGTTTGCGGTATCGTATGCAAGATTTTTATTGTATGAAGAGGAAGATACAAGAATTCGCTCGTTATTAGTGTTTATGAGAATATCCGAGCAGCTCTCGTGTGAAATGTGTTCAAATTTATCCTGGCTGATATAGGAGAGATTTTCAAAATACGATATACAAAGAAACGCAAGATAAATAAAGGTGAGCGACAATACAGCAAATTTCTTTCTGTTTATCTTTACAACAAGGAAAACGAGGAAAAATACAGTACAAGCTATAGCGCTTATATATACAGACGGAAATCCTGTAGAAAGATAAATATTGTCGATGCTCGCTAAGCTGTTTGCGAGATTGTAAATAAATTCTCCTATCTTTATGCTTAACGCGCCTATAGGTATAAAATCTCCCACTATCAGCTGAAGCGTGGATGTATACATAAATACTTCCACAATGGGTGAGAAGATAAGTGTACTTATAGGAGAGAGGACGGAATAACCTTCAAATATTATAGCTGAGAAAGCGGAGGTTGCCATAATTGCGAAGAGAGATGATAAAAGCGACAGCTTGATCCAGCTTATAGCTCTAATAAATAAATTTTTTGAGCTGTTTTCATTGATCGGCGAATATTCACCTACCGATATAACGCCAAGAGTTGCAAATGCAGAAAGCCAAAGCGATATGTCAAATGCGGAATAAGGAGAAATAAGTATAATGATGAATACCGACGTTATGAGCGATGTTATCGAATCGTGAGATCTTGAGAGAAGAAACAAAAGTGATGATATTATAAGCATAAATCCGGCTCTGACTACAGACGATGCAAATCCGGTAAACGCCATATATATGACGGTAAATATTATTACAAATACGGTTCGTGGTTTCTTGGATACGTTGAGAAGCTCCAGAAGTTTTCCTATGCCAAGTGCCAGAATCGAAAGATGCATACCGCTTAACGCCAGAATATGCGTAATCCCGATAACCTTAAAGCTGTATCGGAGATTATCATCCATCATATCTCTTTCTCCGAACAGCAATGCGCCTGCAAGAGTGCCTGTTTTGTCATTTGAAGTCATTACGGCTCTGCGTCGCAGATATTCTCTTAGATGGGGAAAATTGTTTTGTATAGGCGGGTTCCCGTCTTTAAGAACCGTAATATTTTTGATGTTTTCCGCGTAGCCGTTAATGCCTTGAGGCTTATAGTAGCTTTCCGCGTTATCAAAACCCACCGTGCCAAGATCGTATACGCTGCAAATAAATTTGATCGTATCGCCTTCGCTAAGCAGCATCACGGTTTCGTTATCGAGGTAAGTTAACAGTTTGTATTTTGTAAACGCCTTATCATCTATCGACGTAGTTTTCAGAATAACCTCGTTAGAGTTTTCCGTTTGCTCAATAGAGCTTATTTTTGCCGTGATTTCTACTTCTCCTGAGAAACGGTATTCCGGATAAAACCAAAGATCAAAATATATGTAAGATAGGACAATCGATAAAACGAGCAATGCTGAAGCGAACAGAGGAACATTGCTTCGTGAGGGTAATACGAATTTCAAAAGCAAAAGGAGAGGTATCAGGAATGCGCAAATTACACGTACCCATACCTCTCCGGAAGCAAATCCGACGAAGCCGAAAAGCATAACACTAAGTATGAAAGCTAACGGTCTTTTATCGAAAATGCTCATATTATATTTTACCTTTCGATATATCAGTCCTTATATTTAAGATCCGATCCCTTTGGAATAACAAAATTGAAAGCGTTTCTGACAACTTGAAAGTCCACGGTTTTAGCACCCTTGATTTCTCCGTCTATGCAGATAGGAATAGGGGCATCAAACTCCATCTTGAAGTGGTTTACACGTCTGTGTCTGATGTATTTCATAGCCCTGACGTTGTCAAGATACATTCCTTTTTTATATGAACCAACAAGTGAGATAAATGTCAGTCTGGAAATTTTATTAATTGCGCATACATCGAGCAGTCCGTCATTAAGCACAGCGCGAGGGGCAGACATAAATCCTCCACCGCAGAATTTACCGTTGCCGATTGCTGTAAGGGTAAGTTCCTTTTCGATAATCTCGCCATCATCGAAAATTATTTTCATTTTCGTTCCGAATTTTTTAAATAGAACGACGACAACTCCAAGGATATAAGAAAATCCGGGAGCGACCCATTTATGTCGCTTTAGTTTATCCGATTCCTTTACAACTGCGCAGTCAAAACCAATATTCACCATATTAACGCAGTAATAATCGTTAACCTTGATCAAATCCAGAGAAACCGGCTCGCCATCCAGCTGAGCATCAACAGAGTTGAAAAGCTTCGTGTTGCTGAAGTTGCGGACAAAGTCGTTGCCTGATCCGCTTGGAATAACGCCAAATTCAACGTCAGGATTGCAGGGTGCACTGTTTGCTATTTCGTTGATTGTACCGTCGCCGCCAACGCATATGAATCTCTGCTTCTCCTGAGAAATTCTCACCATAGATTTGACATATTCTGTTGCATCGTTTACACAAGTGGTGTAGTATATATGATAATTAAGCCTACGCTTGCGGCAGGCTTCCTTTATCTCCTGCTCAAGCTTAACTTGCTTGGGACTTGTGCCGGACTTGGGATTAAGTATGAAATGGAAAATCATAGGATAAGATCCCTCCAATGAACGTAAATCCATACGAGAATTATATCAAATTACTGCTACTTTGTCAAGATTTATGTCTTAATTTGTAGGATTTGTTTGTATTTGTAGCTTACTTACGTTGATTTTTGCAATTGGAGCGGATATAATCGTAATAAGTTTTTGCCGCTTGTTCAACCTTGTTGCTTCCAAAGCTGTAGTAATGCTTTCCTTTGAGCTCGGTTGGAAGATAGTCTTGTTCAACATAATCGTTAACGTAATCGTGAGGATAGAGATATCCTTTGAAAAGAGGACTCTGTAAATGCTCAGGGAAGCTTAAGCCAAGACCTGCTGCAATATCCTCAGCAGCCATATGATAAGCTAAATATGAAGTATTGGATTTTGGGGCGGTCGCAAGTATAATAACAGCATTAGCCAAAGGGATTGCAGCTTCCGGTAATCCGATCGCCTTCGCGCTTTCGGTACAGGAGTAAGCAATAACTGATGCCAACGGATAAGCACAACCTATATCTTCGTTTGCGATAACGAGAATCCGTCTGCATGCGGACAGAAGATCTCCGGATGCGAGTATTTTGGCAAGATAAAATATAGCTGCATCGGGATCAGACCCTCTGATAGATTTCTGAAGGCAGGATAACAGATCGTAATGAGTGTCACCGGCTCTGTCGAAATGACCTACAACGGATGGGATAAGTGAGGTAACTGAGGCTTCGGTAATTTCCTTGTCGGAGATATAAAAAGCATTTTCTAAAATGTTTATGCTCATTCTGACGTCACCTCCCGCAGCATACGTAATGCCGCGAATAACCGCGTCGTCAGCAGTTTTGCTATCATTAAAGTCGTCGTTGAGAATACTTAACGCTCGTTTAAGTGTAGGAATGCAATCATCAGGGGAAACGGATTTAAACTCAAATACAGAAGATCTTGATAGTAGAGCATTGTATATACAGTAATAGGGATTTTCTGTGGTAGATGCAATAAGAGTGATTTTACCGTTTTCCATAAATTCGAGCAAAGACTGCTGCTGTTTTTTATTGAAATACTGAATTTCATCAAGATAGAGCAGGGTGCCGGCAGAGGAAAACATATTGTCGGTGCTTGATATTACGTCCTTGACGTCTGAAAGACTTGCCGTGGTCGCGTTGAGCTTATAAAGCTGCATACCGGAAACCGATGCTATTATGTTTGCTACGGTTGTTTTTCCAACGCCGGGCGGTCCGTAAAATATCATATTTGGAATACGGTTGTTTTCAACCAAACGGCGTAAAATACCGTTGCTTCCTATGAGATGAGACTGACCGGCTATTTCATCGAAGGATTTGGGGCGCATTCTGTCAGCCAGTGGTGAACTTGCCATTTGAATTCCTTTCTGTGTTTTGTTTTTTAGGATATGGTTGATGCCGATGTATTAATCATCGACTCGATTATGATTTTTAATTGTTTGTGGTCGGGATGATCGAGAGAAGGATCGAATTCAACCAAAGCTTTTGCGGTCGAAAATGCTTTAGCATACAGATCGGTGTCGGATATCTTGGTCGCAAATTTGAATTCGAATCCACCACTCTGCCTAAAATTATCTCTTGAAGATGAGATGAAGAAATCTCCTGGACCTCGTAACTTTAGATCGCTTTCTGCAATCGAATATCCATCGTGATTGGTCTTGATGACTTCCAGACGTTCTCTGGATTTCTCTGAATTAGTATCTGAAACGAGAATGCAGTAGGACTTGTCTTTTCCTCTTCCGACTCTTCCTCTCAGTTGATGTAGCTGAGAAAGTCCGAATCTTTCTGCGTTTTCAACGATCATCAGTGTGGCGTTTGGAACGTTGACGCCAACTTCGATAACCGTTGTGGAAACCAATACGTCGGTTTCTCCTTTTGCGAAAGCTAACATTTTCTCGTCTTTTTCCGCACCCTTAAGCTTTCCGTGAAGCACATCCACTTTAAGATGAGGAAGGGCGCGCTTGAGCTCTTCCGAATATTCGGTAACCGATTTAAGATTCAAATTTTTCGCGCTGACCATCTCTCCTATTTTCTCAGGAATAAGAGTATCATCATCTGTAGCGTGATCTATAGACGGACAAACTATATAGCATTGCTTGCCGAGTGCGATCTGCTTTGTTATAAAACTATTCAGTCTGGCTCGCATATTTTCCCCAACAAGAAACGTATCCACAGTTTGTCTGCCTTTTGGCATCTCGGTAATCCTGGAAATGTTTAAATCGCCGTACAATGTTAACGCGAGTGTACGCGGTATTGGTGTTGCGCTCATAACCAACATATGTGCAGTTTCCGCGCGCTCCTTCAGAACGGCACGCTGATTTACACCGAAGCGGTGCTGTTCGTCTGTTACTATCAAACCGAGTTTACAGAAATCCGTTTTACCGGATATTAACGTATGTGTGCCGACGAGAATATCGACCTCGCCTCGCGCAACCTGCTCGCGAACTGCTTTTTTCTCTTTTTCCTTCATAGATCCGATAAGGAGCTTAACGTTTGCTCCGGCGTTACAGAGCAAGTTAGATATTTCATTGAAGTGCTGATTTGCGAGAATTTCCGTCGGCACCATAAGCGCCGACTGATAGCCGGAGCAAAAAGCTATATACATAGCAAGAATTGCGCATATCGTTTTGCCGCATCCCACATCGCCCACGACAATTCTTGACATAGGTGAAATTTTGCCGCTTTCTCCTATAACCGTATCACGGTAAATGTCATTAACGGCATTTTTTTGAGAGTCCGTAAGTTCATATGGGAGCTGTTTTAGAACGACAGATAGATCGCAAGGTGAAAATTTTACGCCGTTTCCGCTTTTTTTGTTTTTTGCGGACATCGAAATACCAATTCCAAAATAAAACAGTTCATCAAAGGCAAGCCTTTCCAGCGATTTATATAGTGCCGATTCGCTTTCGGGTGAGTGAGTGTTTTTTATAGCGTAAGATAACGTGGGTAATCCGTTTGCAATTCTGATATTATCTGGAAGTGGATCGGGCAGATGATTTAATGCCTCGTTGATTGCGGTTTTAACAAGCTTTTCAATGTTTTTTGATGAAATTCCTGATGTAAGCGGATAGATTGGAACGAAATCTGGTAGCGGAATCCCATCAATATATGGCTCGTATTTCGGAGTTACGAGCTGGAGCTTATTTTTTGACCAAGATGCCTTACCGAAGAATCGGAATACCGAGCCTACGTGAAAGATGTCTTTAACGTATGGACTGTTAAAAAAGACGATTTCGACGGATCCGCTGTCATCAAACGCTCGGAATTTAGAAATAGTAATACCGCTTTTGATCTTTGCGGATTTGACCTCGCTTGCAACGGTGAGAATAAATGAAGAGGACACATCGGCGGAGCTGTTTATAAGCAACTCTACTGTTCCGCGGCGTTCGTACGCGCGGGGGAAAAAATAAATGAGGTCCTTGATAGTATTAATACCGAGCTTTGACAGTCTTTCGGCTGTGACTTTTCCTACGCCGGAAATTTTATCAATACAATCATCCGGTAGCAGCGCCATACGGAAATCCTCCTTTCACATTTTTCATCCTATATTTTACTATATTTTTGCTCCGTTTTCAAGTAAAATGAAGAAATTTACTATAAATATAAATAAATTTTATTTTATTATTTACAAAGCTATGATTTCGTGTTATAATATAATGAAATAAAATCGATATCTGAAAAGAGGAAAGTGGTTTCAGATGAAAATTACACTCAAGGAAACGCTAAACAATAACAAATTTATATTGATACTCTCGGCTTTTTCTGCCGTTTTCTTTGTTATGGCAACGTTGTTTGGCGATCTTTTTGCTGCGGTCTGCGGATCAATTTTAGCTGTTCTGTGGCGGATTGATAATATCAGACATATTCCATCAATAGTTGTATCGCTAATCGGAATAACTGTTGATATCTTGTTAAACGGTCCTGTACCCATCGTTTCAATTCAGACGTTGGTTATTGCGTCAATTTTATGCTTTATGACGTTTAGAAGAGTGGAGAAAAGCTTTCTTGCAGCCGTTATGACGGTTGCGCTCACCGCTTTGACCTTCATATCCTTCATACTTCTTGCTATGAAGGTAACAGGATCATACGATTTTGAGAGCGTTAAAACCTATTACGAGAATCTTTACCTCAGTACTAGGGGGGATTTCGTTTCTGCTATTCGTGATGCTTTATCAAACTTATCATCCGCATATAAAGATGCTGCTGATATTATGACCTCTACCGATCTTGAGCTGATGTTTGATTCTCTTGTATCGGGACTCGTCAGCTTGATCGTTATTTACGCCTTTTTGATATCGGGAATAGCTATTAAGATTTTCTGCCGTGTTGCTTCCGCTGTGTCTAAAGAAGAAAAGGAGATTTCCGAGTGGAGCTTCACAACGTCTAACGTATTTTGTTATTTTTACATTGTGTTGTTCTTCGCTGTAGCCTTTGTATCGGGCACAGAAGTCCTTGCAATTGCACTGGAAAATCTATATAACATTTTCTTGGTTGTATACGCATACATCGGTTTAAGAGCTGAATATCGTTTATTGCGTTCTAAGGTCAGCGTATTTCCTGCATTGCTGATCATATTCGGTCAGTTTATTATACTTTCCTTTATCGTATTACAGGTTCTTTCTATTTTCGGTGTTCTTGGCACGATATCAAAAAATAAAATGTCAGGCAGAAATACTCCACCTGATGTTAATGCTTGATGAGGAGGAGAACAAATGAATAAGAACGAAAACGGAAATTTTAAAATTCCGTATGTTTCGCGCTTTGATACGGTCTTATATGTAGCGATAGGCTGTTTTAACATTGCTATAGTGGCGCTGCTTTGCGAATTTCTTAATGTCGATCCCGTCCTTTTATCCGTGCTCGTAACGGTCGTTTATCTGCTTGAAATTGCTTTGATAGCTGTAAAGCGCAGATCTTCAAGGGACGTGATTCCGGAAAGAAACATTCACGAGTTTCTCACCGAGAGCGGCAGCGTTGTATTCAAAAATTCCACATCTCCGATAATTGCTTTTGACAGACACGGCAAGGTCCTGTGGTACAACGAGGCTATGAATGACGCACTTGATTCAATGGATAGTCTGGTTGGAAGACAGATCACCGAACTGTTTGGAATAGAAAGCACTTCTTTTGAAAAAGATATGCGGATCAATATCGGTCGATCCGTATATGAAATAGAGGGATTTACCGTTTCGGAAAGGGGCGGCGGACTGTTCATCGCTGTGTTAAACGACGTAACCGGACTTACCGATATGGAACGCAGGTATAACGACGAGAAGGTCGCGGTTGCGTATGTTTCTATAGACAACGTTGAGGACGTTCTGCAGTACGTTCACGAAAAGTTTGCTAATGCAGTATCCAGCATAGATGAGAAGCTCAGAGCTTGGGCTGCTTCTATGAACGGTATCATCAAGTCGTATGAAAACGACAAGTACGTTATGCTTTTTGATTCCGCCAATCTCGACAAATGTATCGAAGATAGGTTTTCCATACTTGATGAGATCAGAGATGCGAGAGTAGGCGACGGAGTATCTATTACCGTATCTATCGGTGTTTCACGGGGTAGATCAAATCTTGCGGAGCGAGAGCTCGATGCAAGGGATGCTGTGGACCTGGCACTTCAGCGAGGCGGTGACCAGGCGGTATATAAATGTGAGGATTCTATAGAATATTACGGCGGACGTACAAAATCGGTATACAAGAGGTCGAACGTCAGATCCCGCGCCTTTGTAAGTCAGATGACTGCGCTCATGGTCAGATCTGATAACGTTATCATCATGGGCCATAGATACGGTGATTTTGATTCATTCGGAGCTTCCGTCGGTGTTGCGAGGCTTGCAACGTTGTGCGGTGTTAAGGTAAACATCGCTGTTGACGGTCGTGACAAAAACCTCGCCCCTTGTGTTGAAATGATGCAAAGCACGGATATGTATTCTCAGCTCTTTGTTGATAACGCGGAGGGTCTTGATTTGATCAGTCCGGATACTCTCGTCATTCTTGTTGACCACAATTCTCTAACGAGGGCGCAGTTCTCGGATATAGCAACCAAGGCTAGCAGTGTTGCTATAATCGACCATCACCGTAAAGTTGATCAGATGGCATCGACGGTAAAGATATCGTACATAGAGCCATCTGCTTCCTCTACCTGTGAAATGGTAACGGAAATGCTGGAAACTGCTGTCAGCTCTCAAAATATTTTGAAGGAGGAGGCAGATATTCTCCTATCCGGTATCCTTCTTGATACAAAGCAGTTTACGAGAAATACGGGAACTCGTACATTCGGCGCGGCTCAGTATTTGAGAGGCGCGGGAGCTAATCCTACTGACGTATACAATCTTTTCAAAACTACGCCGGAGGATCTTTCCAAGGAAGCTCGCTTCCACACGTCTATCACACTTTACAGAAATAGTATTGCCGTATCTTGCTGTGACGGAGAAACCGATGAAAGCTACCGCATCATAGCATCTAAAGCTGCGGATAAAATGCTGACGCTTAAGGGCGTCGAAGCCGCGTTTACTCTGGTACGCATTGGAGATCAGATACACATTTCCGGTAGATCGTCGGGAACGATCAACGTACAGCTGATACTAGAGAAGCTTCACGGAGGCGGTCACTTCGATGTGGCAGGCGCCCAGGTGACGTCGGATTCTATATTCGTGGTGCTTGATACACTTAAGCAGAGCATTGACGAATATTTTGACAAATAATTTGAAAGAATGTTTATTTTAAGGAGTTGTTATGAAAGTAATTTTACTTTGTGATGTTAAGGGACAGGGAAAAAAGGATCAGATCGTTGAGGTGTCTGACGGTTATGCGAGAAACTTCCTTTTCCCTCAGAAGAAGGCTGTGCCTGCAGATGCTAAGGCTACGAATGAGCTGAAGAGCAAGGAAGAGGCAAAGCAGTATAAGATAAGTGAGGATAGAAAGGCTGCGACAGCCCTTGCAGAGCGTATCGGCAACGTAAAGATCGATATCACCATGGGACACGGTCAGGACGGCAGACTCTACGGCTCTGTTACCTCAAAGGATATTGCTGAAGAGCTTAAAAAGAAGCTTTCGGTTGATATTGATAAAAGAAAAATAATTATTAAGGAACCTATAAAGTCCTACGGTTCATATACGGTGGAGATAAAAATACTCGGTGATATTTCTGCTAAATTCACCGTTAGCGTGCACGACTGATCATAAAGAAATTCGAAAGGATTGGAAGCTATGGATAGCGGAGGTATCATTAAGCAGATGCCCGTTGCCATCGAGGCCGAGCAGGCCTTGCTTGGATCTATAATTGTAAACCCGGATTCCTTTGACAAGGTTGGTGGTATGATCACTGCGGAGGACTTTTACGTCGAGGAGCATAAGCATATTTACAATACGCTTTTTAAAATGTATACACAAAGCAAAACTATTGACGTAGTAACTTTAGTCAATGGTTTGGTTGAGTTAGGATACAGAGATGAGGCAGGGGGAATACAGTATATTACACTGATCGCAGAATCAGTGCCTTCTGTTGCGAACGTAAAGGATTATGCGAAAATAGTAAAGGACAAGTCCACCCTGCGTAAGCTAATAAATATCTGTGACGAGATAAATGAAGATGCTTATAACGAGTCAAACGAGGTTCGTGCGATAATAGATAACGCTGAGCAGAAGATTTTCGATCTTTCTCATAACAGCGATTCAAAGGAATTCAGACATATACGCGACGTATTGCATAACGTCTATCGTGATCTTGAGATAACTCAACAGAACAAGGGCGCGGTAACGGGAACTCGCACCGGATTTTCAGGCATTGACAGGATGCTTGTGCAGATGGGAAAGGGAGATCTCGTTATAGTAGGCGCACGTCCCGGTATGGGTAAAACCTCGTTCGCTTTGAATATTGCAACCAATGTAGCCAAATCATCCGGAAAGGCTGTTGCTATATTCTCTCTCGAAATGTCGGGAGAGCAGCTCGTTACACGAATTCTCTCCAGCGAGGCTATGGTTGATTCGCATACTTTGCGTACGGGTCAAATAAGCGATGAAGATTGGGTAAATATAGCAGACGTAGCAAGCTCGCTTTCGGGTTGCGATATTTACATTGATGATACATCTGCAATAACTACTACCGAGATGAAATCAAAGCTTCGTAGATTGCAGAATCTCGGACTCGTTGTTATAGACTATATCGGACTTATGCAAACTACTGCCAATACCGATAACCGTGCACAGCAGGTAGGAGAAATTTCAAGAAACCTCAAAATTATGGCTAAGGATTTTGGTATCCCAATCATCTGTTGCGCACAGCTTAACAGAGGCACGGAGTCCCGTCCTGGCGCGGGTAAACGGCCCACTCTTGCGGATTTAAGAGATTCCGGTTCGATAGAGCAGGATGCAGATATCGTACTTTTCCTTTACAGAGATGAATATTATAAGGACATAAGCGGTATACACGGTGATGATGATAGCGCTGCGGAAAGCGCTAATACCGCCGAGGTCATAATCGCTAAAAACCGTCACGGCTCAGTAGGAAACGTAAAGATGGGCTGGATAGGACAGTTTACAAAATTCAGAACATTAGAGGACGATTATTCTCAAAATGGATAAACGCATTACCCAAATGTTTCTCTCGCAGCAGGGAAGTAAAATATATGATAGCGCATATCAGATGCTTGCTCGTTACGGGATGATCGAAGAACTGCGTAACGGCGTTTTGGTAGGTTTATCAGGTGGCGCAGATTCGATAATGCTTCTGTCATTTTTATGTGAGTTTCGGAGTAGAAATTTTGATTTTCCTATTGTTGCTTCTCACGTTAATCATCTTATCAGGGGTGATGAGGCATATCGTGATGAAACATTCTGCAGGGAGATGTGTGAGAAGCTGAATGTACCGATATATATCAGTCGTATAAATATTCCGGAGTTGGCGAGTAAATCTGGCGAAAGCATTGAGGAATGTGCAAGAAGCGTAAGATATTCCGAATTTCAGAAGATAATATCGAGCAGAGAAGATATAACGTGGATTTTTACAGCTCATAATATGGGCGATAATGCTGAAACGGTTTTATTGAATATTTTGCGCGGTTCCGGCACGAGAGGAGGTGCGGGTATTCCGTGCCTCAGGGATAACGTTTTCAGACCGCTTATTCAATGCTTGAAATCGGATATAGTTTCCGCTCTTGATGGAAGCGGTATTCCGTACGTTACGGATAATACGAATTCTTCCATAGACTATTCCAGAAATTATCTTAGGCTTCAGATCATTCCTTCTCTTAAGCGCTTAACTCCTTCTCCCGAAGAGATGATTTCGCGTTTTTCATCCAATCTTCGTTCCGATGATGATTATATTAGCTCTGTTGCTTCGGAGTTTCTTCTTAACCATAAAGAACTACTGAACGTTGACTTGCGAGCACTTCACGATGCGGTTTTTGCACGAGTGATTAAAATTATGGCCGGAGCATCGGGAGTACACGTTATTCAGAAGCATTTGGAATCTATTAAAGAAAATCTTAATAAAGATAATTTTAAGATTTCTCTTACGGGTGGTACTTTTATTTGCGAATATTCCAAATGCAGTATCGAAAAAAAACATCATAGCACTTATGATTATTGCTTAAAATTGAAATTTGGCTTGAATATTTTAGATGGTTTTGATGCGGATTTTCTTCTTGCAAAGGACGAAGCTTATAAATCTTCGCTAAATGTTTACAAAATTTCAATACAACAAAAATTAAGTTCTGCTATAATAGATGGTGAATTGTATTTGCGTCCCAAAATGGACGGTGATTCCGTTTTTTACGGCGGAATAAATCATAAGCTTAAAAAGCTATTTAATGACAGAAAAATTCCCCCCTCTTATAGATCGTCAATCCCCGTGCTTTGCGATGCTCGCGGTGTTGTATGGGTTCCGGGATTTGGAGTTAGAGATGACGGCGTTCGCGACGGAGGCAATAACATAACGGCGTGTCTTTTGATAGGTAAATCAGACGCGCTCTGCGATTTTCGTTTTCGCAGCGGTAGCGAATTCAAGTTATAAAACGTAAAATATGAGGGAAAATAACTATTGGTATTAAGAAAGGTTTGGAAGTTACTTAATGAAGGTAAATTTTAAGAGTCTGATCTCTTTGGTTTTGGTCATTGGTGCGATACTTCTTGCTGTAACATTTTTATCACCTGTAAAAAACGACAAGGATGAATTTGTTTACAGCGATCTGAAAGAGCTGTTTGAATATGACCTTGTCAAATCTTTTGAGGTTGATGAGACCGGAACTATAACAGCGAAGTACTATAAACCAAAGCTGGACGAGAGTAAAAATATTATCAAGGATGAGAACGGAGCTGTAGTTATTGAAACGGATAAGGATGGTAAAAATGTTGTTGCATCTATATCCTATAAGTTCAGTTATTCAACGCAGATAGATGAAATCAACGCTATCGCGGCTCAGAAATTTGAGAATAAATTCAAGGAACCGAGTGATCCTGAATATAAATCTACAAATCTTGAATATTACAACTACGTACCCGCCGAGGAAACTCCTTGGTACGTTATGTATCTTCCGTATATAATCACCGCTCTCGTGGTCGTCGGGCTCTGGATATTCATGATGCGTCAGAGCGGCGGTGCAGCAGGCGGCGGACGGATGAATTCATTCTCCAAATCCAAAGCTAAACTGTCCGGAAATGATAAGAATGCTGTTAAATTTGCAGACGTTGCAGGCGCAGATGAGGAAAAGGCGGAGCTTGAAGAGGTCGTTGAATTTCTGAAGGATCCTACGAAGTTTGTTAAGCTAGGCGCAAGAATTCCTAGAGGAGTATTGCTTGTGGGCCCTCCCGGTACAGGTAAGACTCTGCTTGCAAAGGCGGTTGCCGGTGAGGCAGGAGTACCTTTCTTCTCTATATCCGGCTCAGATTTCGTTGAGATGTACGTTGGCGTCGGAGCATCGAGAGTCAGGGATTTATTTGACAATGCACGTAAAACGCCCGCCAGCATCATATTTATAGACGAGATCGATGCCGTTGGTCGCCACAGAGGCGCAGGACTCGGCGGCGGTCATGATGAGAGAGAGCAGACGCTAAACCAGCTCCTCGTTGAAATGGACGGATTTGGCACGAATTCCGGTGTAATCGTTATGGCGGCAACTAACCGCCCCGACATACTCGATCCGGCGTTGCTTCGTCCCGGCAGATTCGATAGACAAATTACTGTAAATTATCCCGATATAAAGGGCCGAGAAGAGATTCTCAAGGTCCATTGCCGTAATAAACCTCTTGAGGAGGCGGTCGATCTTCGAAAGATAGCACAGACCACCATAGGATTTACGGGAGCAGAGCTTGCCAATCTTATGAATGAGGCGGCGCTTCTTGCTGCAAAGAAAAATAAAGCCCTGATTGGTATGGATGATATTGAGGATTCATATATGAAGCTGATACTTGGTCCTCAAAAGAAGAGCAAGGTCAGAACCGAAAGCGACAATAAGCTTTGCGCATACCATGAGGCAGGCCACGCGGTTGCTTCCTACTATTGTGAGCATACGGATCCCGTTAAACACATAACTATCATTCCTGCCGGTTCTGCCGGAGGCGTTACCGTTAGTGTGCCTACGGAGGATAGGATGGGTTCATCGAAAAACAAGATGAACGATTATATTGTTCTTTGTCTTGGTGGCAGAGTTGCAGAGGAAATAGTGCTTGACGATATCTCTACCGGAGCTTCCTCTGATATCGAGCACGCAACAAAGACGGCGAGAAATATGGTTGTCAGATACGGCATGAGCGATAAGCTGGGCACTGTACTTTACGGCTCTGAGCATTCGTCCGACGAGGTGTTCCTTGGTCGTGATTTCTCCTCAGGCAAAAATTACTCAGAGAAAACTGCAGCAGACATTGACGATGAAATCAGAAGAATTATTTCTGATGCTCACGATAGATGTAAAACTATACTTGAGGAGCATATTGATAAGCTGCATTTCGTAGCCGAATTTCTTCTTAAAAATGAGTCGATGGACGACGAGCAGTTCAGGGCGGCAATGGAAATGGATAATCCCACGATGGAGTCTATTGAAGAGATCGCCGAGATGAGAAAGAAGAAGAGTGAGGAGGAAAATAAAACCGCTCACGAAAATAATGCCAGAGCTGAGGAAGAGGAAAGGGCACGTCGAGAAGAGCTTGCTAAAAAGATGGCTAACGGAGAAGCGTTAACCGATGAGGTTTTACGTGATATATTCGAAAAGAATTCTCAAAATACTGATGAGAACAGCAGTGATGACAGCTCGGATTCCGATGAAAAAGAGAATTGAGTTGCCTAGCATCTTTCTTCAAAAAATATAAACAAATAACAAAACTGCCGTGAATTTTCACGGCAGTTTTTGGCATTATAATTTTAACTGATAAAAATCGAATATATCAGAAATCAAAAGATGATGCTTTGTATCAGTTTAAATCGTGTGAATACCGTTTGTGGCATCAGCGTTTGAATCAAGCTTGTATTTTTGCTGCTTTCTCCAATCGAAGTGCTTGATCGCAACCTGCTCAAAGAGGGCAAGAGAGAGAAGATCCTCGTCCTGCTCCTTATAAGGAGCAACCCTTTGACGAAGCGAATCGATTTCAGGTGCGATTTTGTCGGCAGGTCTGTAATCAATTACGTCATCGTTACCGATGATCTTTCTTCTGAAGTCGTCGGAAACAGGCGCGGGACATTTTCCGTACTCGCCGCGAACCAGTCCCTTGAACTCCTTGGTGACTCTGGCGTAGCGTCCCTCGTGTGCAAACAGTACGTTGTTAACAGCCTGCGTTCCAACTATCTGCGAGGTCGGTGTTACGAGGGGAGGGAAGCCCGCATCAGCACGAACGTTTGCAACCTCCTCAAGAACCTCGTCGAGCTTATCGGATTTACCTGCCATTTTAAGCTGGGAGATAAGGTTGGAGAGCATTCCGCCGGGCACCTGATAACGAAGAGCATTGACATCGACCTTAAGAACCTTGGGATCGATAAGTCCGCTTGCAAGATAATCTTCGCGTATCTTGTTAAAGTGCTTAGCTACAACGTCAAGCTTTCCGAGGTCAAGACCTGTATCATAAGGAGTTCCCTGAAGAGTAGCAACGATAGATTCGGTGGGAGAGTGGGACGTACCCATTGCCAAGGGGGAGATAGCGGTGTCTACGATATCAACTCCGGCCTCGATAGCCTTCAATAGAGTCATAGAGCCTAAGCCTGCAGTGTAGTGGCAATGGAGATTGACGGGGATTGAAACGGTGCTCTTTATAGTCTTAACAAGCTGATATGCCTCGTAGGGCTTAAGAAGACCTGACATATCCTTTATACAAATCGAATGTGCGCCCATTTCCTCAAGCTGCTTCGCATACTGAGCAAAGCCGTCATTGGTGTGGAAGGGAGATGTTGTATAAGATATTGCGGCCTGAACGTGTCCGCCCTCCTTGATGGTTGCCTTTATAGCTGTTTCGAGGTTTCTGGCATCATTCAGAGCGTCGAAAATACGAATGATATCGATACCGTTTGCAATAGACTTTTGTACAAAATATTCAACGACGTCATCAGCGTAATGACGGTAACCTAAAATGTTCTGACCGCGGAAAAGCATCTGAAGCTTTGTGTTTTTTACGTGATCTCTTATAGTACGCAGTCTTGCCCAAGGGTCCTCGTGCAAGAAACGCAGGCAGGCGTCAAAAGTAGCGCCGCCCCAAGCTTCGAGAGAATAATATCCAACCTTATCCATATCCTCAAGGATAGGAATCATTTCAGGCGTTGTCATACGTGTTGCCGCGAGCGATTGGTGAGCATCTCGCAACACTGTTTCTGTAATTAAAACTTTAGACATTATTGTTCATCCTTTCTGTAGTTCATCCTATTAGCCAAAGAAGCTGAGGAATACGCCTGCAGCTACGGCAGATCCGATAACACCGGCAACGTTTGGTCCCATAGCGTGCATAAGAAGGAAATTGGATGGATCGTACTTACGTCCAACATCCTGAGAAACACGCGCCGCCATAGGCACAGCGGAAACACCGGCAGATCCGATAAGCGGGTTGATTTTGCCGCCTGTAAGCTTGCACATAATCTTGCCTGTCAGCAGACCGCCGCACGTAGAGATGCAGAATGCGCACAGACCGAGAGCGATGATATACAAGGTTTGAGGATTTAAGAAATTCTCTGCGTTCGCTGTGGCACCCACCGAAACGCCGAGAAAGATCGTTACTATGTTGATCAGTTCGTTCTGAGCGGTTTTGGAGAGTCTGTCGGATACACCGGATACGTTGAAGAGATTTCCTAACATAAGGAATCCAACGAGAGGTGCGGCATCGGGAATGATAAGACAAACTATAGCGGTAACGATTATAGGGAATACTACTTTTTCCAGCTTTGATACCGTTCGTAGATTGGTCATCTTGATCTTACGTTCTTTCTCGGTGGTGAGAAGCTTCATAAACGGAGGCTGAATAATAGGAATAAGCGCCATATAGGAATATGCGGCAATTGCAATAGCGCCTAGAAGATGAGGCGCAAGCTCTTTGGTTACAAGGATAGCCGTAGGACCGTCAGCTCCTCCGATTATACCTATTGCTCCGGCTTCCATAGGAGTAAATTCCATAAAGAGAGCAGCGAAGAAGGCTACGAATACGCCGAACTGAGCGCCGGCACCCATAAGAAGCGACTTAGGATTAGCGATAAGGGGGGAGAAATCAGTCATAGCGCCAACGCCGAGGAATATCAGCGATGGGTATACACCAAGCTTAACACCAAGATAGAGTATATCCACAAGACCGCCGTTGTTTATAACCTCTTTTATAACCGTAGACATTTTGATATGTACTGAAACGTCGGTGAGAATGCCGTTTTCTCTTACTACGTCAAGCGCCGCTCCATTGGAAATGGTCTGGTTGAAGAGATTCTGGAAGTATCCGAGCTGAGTTTCGTCAATATTTGAGAAATCAAACGAAACGAGATTGTCTTTAACGGCAAATAAACCTTCTTTAAACAAAGGAGGATTTATACCGGTCTCGGTGATAAACTCCTGAGAATAGTATTCCAAAGCGCCTACCAATTCGCTGAGCTCGTATTTGAACGGACTCGTTTCAAGATTGAGGTAATATTCATCAAAGAAATAATCCAGGTGGATAAGGTTTGCACCGGGAAGATTGGCGAGCAACATACCGAATGCAATGGGCATCAAGAGCAAGGGCTCGAATTTCTTGACTATAGCCAAGTAAAAGAGTACACCCACAATAACGTACATTACAAGGTACTGCCACCATGCCGTACCGGATTCACCTGAAAACATCTGGGAAATTCCGGTTGTTTCAAGGAAATCCTTGATAGCGTTAATAAGTTCATTCATAGAAAGTCACCTGTGCTTTCTCTGAAATCAGTTAAGAGTGATAATTACGTCGTTTGCGCCAATGTTAGCGCCTTTCTGTACGTTAACCGAAGCAACAACGCCATCAGCGGGAGCCGGAATGTCATTTTCCATCTTCATAGCCTCAAGCACACATACAACATCGCCCTTCTTTACACTCTGACCAACAGAAACCTTGATTTCAAGTACGGTGCCGGGCATTGGAGCGCATACCATAGTCTGTCCGGCGTTCGCGGCAGGCTCATTCTTCTTTGCAACGGGAGCGGTTGGTGCTGCTGAAGGAGCGGGAGCGACAGGGACTGCAGCAGGTGCTGAATAAACGGGAGCGGAAGCAGCGCTGCCTGCCTCCTCTACTATTACTTCATAGGTTGTTCCATTTACAGTTATATTGTATTTTTTCATAATGTGTAAATCCTTTCTTGGTTCAAATACGTTTAAATGATACTACTTTGAATTTCATTCCATCATTTTCGCTTTCTGCCATAGCAATAGCGGCAGCGATAACAGCGATTATTTCGCTGTCGGATTTAATGCTTGTTGTATCTACTGTTGACTCTTCAATAATAATTGCTTTTTCATTGTTCTTTCTTTTTTCAGGAAGATCGTGGAAAACAACCTTGAATAGAGTGAGAAATATCCACAGTATAATGAGAACTGCAAATACGGTCAGCATACCGATAAGAACGATTGACAGACCGAAAAGCAGCGCTGAACCCAGCTGGGATGAATTAAAGTTAGAAAAATCAACGATTTTCTGCGAGTAATCTTCTATTCCAAACATAAATACCTCCTGTTTACATAGGAAGAACCTTGCGTTTGGCGATTGCTGAGAAGTTTCCCTTTGCGGAAAGCATAAGCAGAGCAGAGCAGAGCCTTGCACGAAGCTCGTTTACACTGATGATATCGTCAATTTCTCCGCTTGAAGCTGCATAAGAGGGAGAAGAAACAGAAGCTTTCCAATCTGCAACGAGATCATCTCTCGTTTTCTCCTCAGTGATGTATTTGTCCCAGGCGAACGAAACACTGCTTTCCGCAGTGAGCGCGCCGATTTCGGAGTTTTCAACAGCGTAAACAAGGTCAGCGCCCAGTGATTTTGAGCCAAGAAGTACGAACGCCGCTCCAATAGCGTGTCCTGTAATTACAGTAATTTTAGGAATCTTAGCACCTGAATAAGCAAAGGCAACCTTTGCAAGTTCGGGAGCAAATAACATTTCGTTATCCTTGTCTATTGATAATCCGTTGGAATCCACAAGGGTGATAACGGGAATTGAGAAGCTGTCAAGAAGATTTACAAACTTTGCTATTTTGCGTGCCGCCATCGCGGAAATTCTTCCGTTATCAACAGAATAGGAGGTTGCGACAATACCGCACTTGACACCGCCGATGCTTGTAAGGGCTGTTGTGACAGCAGGTGCGTATCCGCTTGAGAGCTCGTAGAACAATCCGTTATCGGAAATCACGGAGATTGCGGAAAGTGCATTGCCCACAAAATCAAGATTACCGAGCTTTCTGTTAAGGTTGTCGGTGCATACCTCAGATGACTGAATACCTATGGAAGAGTTTGCAGGGAAGAAGGATATCATATTTCTGATGAAATAGCCACACTGTTCAGATTGACCGGTGTAGGATATTACTGCATCCTGAGCGCCTTCAACATTGGTTAAAACAGGAGATGACACGTAGAAGTTGGCACTGTTTTCTTTTACTATAATATCAAACATAGACGCAATAGCTGCAGAAGTGCCTATGCAATTTCCTGCTATATAAGCTATTTGAGGAATGACACCGGATGCCATAGCTACGCTTGACATTATACGACCGTATGCAGCCAGACCTACGGTTCCCTCAAAAATATTAGTACCGGATGAATTAAATATTCCTATAACCGGTGCACCGTTTTTGATAGCCATAGAGTAAAGGTCGGTAATTTTTTTTGCGTGACGCTCATCTATAGCGCCTCCCAGCCTTGAAGCATCCTCGGCAAAGGCGAATACGAGTTTACCGTCAACAGCGCCGTATCCGCAAATAACACCCTCAAACTCATTTGATGAGTCTGTAGTCAAGAAATCTGAGATACCTCTTTTTGTGAACGCACCGGTTTCGATGAAGGTGTTCTCATCGAAAATCGATGCAAGTTGTGACCTTGCTTCACAGCTTTCACCGGCAACAAGTGCTGCTCGGAGCTCGGCTGCTGTGGGCAAGGAACAGAAATTGGGTTTGTTGTATCTGTCCAAAATGAATTCCCGATTTGCAACTAGCAAATCTCTCCTTCCATAATTATTAACTGTAAAAAATTCAAATTTCACCAAATATAATATACCACCAAAAACCAATTAAGTCAAGAGGTATTTTAAAAATAAATTTGCAGGCACGCATGTGCGCACCTGCAAATAACATAAAAAGGATATGGATGTATTTAAGCCTAAGTTAAAGATGGCAAAGATAAAAATATCAAAGATAAAGGCGCCAAAGATAAAGATGATAAAGATAAGGTTTGTTTTATACTCCGAGAATCAGGATTTAAATCCTTCAAGCATAGAGAGCCTCTTACTTGCATATTTGTAAGCACTCTCAAAATTCATAAGATTTTTGTAGCATTGTTCTATATCGGTGTAAACACCGAACATTACGTATGAATTGTATGAAGACGGTAGCTTAATATCTACTATCTCACATAAAATCTTCAGTGCATCGTTATAATTTCTCTTTTTCATCAATTCGCGAGCGTGATTATGCTTTGAAAAAACGGAGTTGGTGTAAGGGTAAGATGTATCGTTCATAACATATCTGTAAAATTCGTAGTCCCCGCTGACGTCAATAGAGGATTCCACCTTTTGTATATCTAATTCTAGGAGAGGAGATTGAATATTCTTTGCAAGAGCAATATAAAGAGGTAGAAAGGTCTGTATACTTTGTGTATCATAAATCGTTTTATCTGAATATTCTGCTGCCGATTGTAAATGCTTAAGCGCAGTAATCAGCGATCCATTTAAAACCATTTTTTTACCAAGCTGATAGTGACAGTCGGATAAGATATAAGCGAGTTCATCATCGGTTTTGCTGATTTTACCGATAAGCGAAATGCAGGATGAGTATTTTTTTTCAGTGTACAGGTCTTTTATTCGGTTTATCAATTCTTCTTTCTCGTAGAAGAATAAGTCGTCATCATCGGTTACTAAATAAGAAATGGGTATGTTGAGCTTTTTCGCGATATGCTTTAACGTGTTTAGAGAAGGGTTGGCTTTATTACACTCAATAGCGCTCAGCATATTTCTTGTTATAACGTTTTCGCATAACTCATCTTGCGTGATTTTTAGTTCTTTTCTTGCTTTTTTTATTTTCTCTCCTAAAGTCATACAATCCTCCGAACAACGAAAAAGAATTTAAAACAAGGCAGAATACAACTAATCATCTATATCCGAAAGTGGATTTTCCTTCATAGCGTTCTCCATATTCTTGTTTACAACGTGCGTATAAATCTGTGTAGTGTTAAGCTGCTCATGTCCTAAAATATCTTTAAGCACTCGGATATCTACATTACCGCTTTGATACATCAGAGTAGCGGCGGTGTGCCTGAGCTTGTGGACGGATAAGCCTTTAGCTCCAAGACCGGCCAATTCGAGATATTTTCCAACCATCCACTGTACGGTCTTGGGTGATATTCTGTGTTCCAATCTACTTATGAAAAGCGCATTGGAGGAGGTTCTAACAAATCTTGGGTCAAGCCTAATCCTCAAATAATCTGCCAAGGATTTTTTTGCGGATTTATTCAAATATATAACTCTTTCTTTGTTTCCTTTACCTATAACCTTTACATAGTTTAATTCTGAATCAATGCTTTGCAGGTTGAGTCCAACGAGCTCTGAAAGTCGCATTCCGGTATTTAAAAACAAAGTGATTATAGTGTAATCACGCTGCCTGGTTTTTGAATCCTTGTCCCCACGTACTGCATCGAGCAATCTTATACATTCCTCTTTACTTAAATATTTCGGTAACGTGTGATTGCGTTTAGGAGCGTCTATTTCTACCGTGGGATTTTGAGATATCAGATGCTTTTTTCCATAGGCATAATGAAAAAAGGATTTCAGGGAGCTTAACTTTCGCATTCGAGTTGTATTGCTGTTGTTCCTTTGAAAGCCTATATACATCAGAAAGTCAATTATATTTTGCGGAGATACTCGTTCTACGTCATTGATCTGTAATTGAGAAATGTCTATTTTCTCAAACTCTTCCGCGGTTAAATCTTCTCCGCTTTTTCTCATAACGGTGAAACGGAAGAACGTGCGCAGGTCCATTAAATATTCGCAAACCGTCTTTTCGCTGTTGCCTTTGATGACAGACATATAAGACGCGTAATCTCTAAGAAAGAAGGGAAGTGTTCTGAAATCTTCACTTTTGAACGTCATTACAGCCATAAGTTAACCTCCCTTTTGGTTTATTTATGTCTATTATACAAAACTTTTTCTTTTATTAAGTGGACAAAATGTAAACATTTTATTTTTCGCTTGTTTTTTGATTGAAAATTTGCTATCATTATTATATAAATAAGGGGAGAATATGATATGTCATTTTGGAAAAACAACTCTTACGATATTGTCAGATTAATAGTTAATCAGATAGGTATAACGA
Organism: Eubacteriales bacterium; assembly: GCA_045657485.1. Classification (GTDB taxonomy): domain Bacteria; phylum Bacillota; class Clostridia; order Oscillospirales; family CAG-272; genus UBA1740. The sequence continues at coordinate 44,727 of JAZOTE010000113.1, read as the reverse complement.
TATTTTCTTTGGTTATGTATTTTGCCGTGGAGCTTACCAACATCAACAATAATACGACAGGATATGAAATCCTTGTTGCCATATCCGTTTTTTCAACGTTGTTTTATCTCGTTTTAATATATACGGCTTCATGGGAATACGGTGCCAAGGATAAGATAAAAATAGATAGCGGTAAATTAAGCTACAGCCGTGCAAAAGGAGCGCTTCTTGGAGTGTATGCCAATATTCCCAATTTCGCACTTGCGCTTGTGGCACTCTTGTGTATAGGAATTTATTATTTAAGCGGGGCGGAAGGCTTTTACACCGCTTTTGGTCTTCTTAATTTACCGATCAGATTTTTCTCATCAATGTACCTTGGCATACTTCAGGGTGCTTTTGCATCATTAACCGAGCAGGTTGTTCTACATTCGACCCTTCAGACATTAGGCTTTGCCTTCATGCCTGTATTTCCTATTCTTGTGGGTCATTTTGGCTATTCACTCGGTATTCGCGAGAAACACTTATTTTCCGTTGCAAAGAAGTGATTGCAAACTGAGGTTTTTGCGAGTATAAAACTTTTTTATAAGCTTGTTTTTTAAAAATATCATAAAGGTACTGATTCCCCCGTATATTTATCAAGAAAAATCTTGGTATTACGGGGGAATTGCTATTAAATTTTTAAGAACGGCAACCGAAGTAACGGTAGCATTTATATTAAGCTTGTTATTTTCGTTTTTCTCCATAGACTTCTTTTGTAACGGAGAGCTTTGCGTAGAAGCAGCTAAAATTCAATCAAGCCCCAAAATTGTGGTGATCGATGCAGGACACGGTGGCGAGGATTGCGGAGCTATTGGAGTGAACGGAGTATATGAAAAGGATCTGAACCTTGCTATTGGGTTCGAAATTGGCAGAGCTTTAGAAGAACGCGGTATAACCGTAGTTTATACAAGAACAGATGATAAACTTCTCTACAAAGAAGAGGAAAACATAAAAGGAATACGCAAAATTTCAGATTTGAAAAACAGATGTAAAATAGCAGCTGAACATTCGGATGCAGTGTTTATAAGTATACACATGAATTCTTTTACTCAGTCAAAATATAGCGGATTGCAGGTGTACTACTCCTCAAATAACGAAAGTAGCCTGTCGCTCGCGGATAGTGTTCAACAGAATGTAAAAAGGATGATTCAGCAGGATAACAACAGAAAAATCAAGCGTGGGGATGGGCTCTATCTAATGGAGAACATAGATAACCCGGCCATTCTTATCGAATGCGGTTTTTTAAGTAATAAAGCCGAGTGCGAAAAACTTTCTGAAAAAGAATATCAAAAGCAGTTGAGTTTCGCAATAGTTTGTGGTATTATAGATTATATAGAATAAAAACCGATTTATAAAAGGACGGATGCTGTAAAGATGAAGTCTACTAAATTATCTTTCGTTTGCAGAGAATGCGGTATGAGTAGTCCGAAGTGGCTCGGAAAATGCCCCGACTGTCAGAGCTGGAACTGTTTCGACGAAGTGCAAATTGATGAAAAGCCAAAAAACAGCAGAATAAATTCAAGCAGAAAAACAGATTACATTAATAAAGCGGAACAATTATCCTCGCTTAAAATGCCGACGTATATGAGAACGGGCACGGGTATGGGAGAGCTTGACAGAGTTCTTGGCGGAGGCCTTGTTGACAGCTCTGTCGTTCTGATTTCCGGTGAACCCGGAATAGGTAAATCAACTCTTCTTTTGCAAATTTGTTCCGAGCTTGGAAAAAGTCGCAAAGTGCTTTATGTATCGGGTGAAGAATCGAAGGGGCAGCTTAAGCTTCGTGCTGAGCGCCTTGGTATTGCAGGCGAATCCATATATTTACTTGTTGAAACGGATGTTGGCATTATACTTTCAGAGTGTGAGAAGATCTCTCCGGATGTTCTGATCATAGACTCTGTTCAGACGATGTTCTGCGATAATTTCACATCTGCTCCCGGTAGTATTACTCAGGTCAGGGAAAGCTCTATGGCGCTGATAAATTATGCTAAAACTTCGAGCGCTGCCGTTTTTCTTGTAGGCCATGTCAATAAAGAAGGTGGAATATCAGGCCCTAAGATTCTTGAACATATGGTAGACGCCGTTTTGTATTTTGAGGGTGAAAGAACAAATTCATACAGAATTATAAGAGCCATTAAAAACAGATTCGGTTCAACGAATGAGATCGGAGTATTTGAAATGGGAGATAAGGGTCTTGTAGAGATCCCAAATCCCAGCGAAGTCGTTATGGCTGAGCGTCCTCAAAATACCAGCGGTTCGTGCGCTGGATGCGTTATGCAGGGAACTCGACCTATAATATCGGAAATTCAGGCCTTGGTCACAAAATCTACATATGCTACCGGCAAGCGAACTTCGGACGGCTTCGATTACAATCGAATGTGCCTTCTGATTGCAGTGCTGGAAAAAAGGATGGGACTTCGCTTCTATGAGAACGACGTTTATCTTAACGTTGCCGGCGGAATAAGGCTTGACGAGCCAAGCGCCGATCTGTCTATAGCAATGTCACTAATCAGCGGAATTACAGATCGTGTAATACCCGATGACCTTATTGCTTTTGGAGAAATTGGACTTGCAGGCGAGGTTAGAGCGGTTTCCCACATAGAGTACAGAGTAAAGGAGGCTGTCAGACTCGGCTTCTCTAAAATCATTCTTCCGATGAAAAATTTAACTTCATCACTTAAGAATGTTCACGGCGCCGAGCTGATTGGCGTGAATAATATTTATCAAGTCCTATCTCATATGATTACCAAGAAAACACAGTAAATTCGTGCTTTCTGGACTTAAAATTTTAAAAAAACGGCTTGTCTTTGTTATATTTGCACAAAGATTTGCCGTTTTTTTCTACATTGAGAGTGCAGATTGTTTTGTAAATAATCTTGAAAAAAATGATTTGCTAATGTATAATTTAGATATGGTGTTATTGCGTGACTTTCGCATTGCAGCAAAACAAACACAAGGAGATTTTCTTAAATGGAACAGGTTTACACCAAAAGTATTCGTAACGTTGCGCTCCTCGGACACAGTGGGGGCGGAAAAACTTCACTCGCTGAGTCCATGCTTTACATTGCAAGACTCACCGACCGTCTCGGTAATGTTGCAGACGGCAACACTACATGTGACTACGATCCTGAAGAAATAAAGAGGGGATATTCTATATCCTCGGCTATGGCGCCTCTTCTTTGGAACGGTGCTAAAATTAATATACTTGATACCCCCGGCTTTTTCGACTTCGAGGGTGAGGCAAGACAGTGTGTCAGAGCTGCTGACGCTGCTATTATTGTCGTTGACGGTAAGTCAGGCATTGAGGTTGGTACAGAGCTTGCTTGGAAGATGGCTTCTGACGCCGGCATTCCCAGGGCGTTCTTTATCAACCGCTTCGATGACGGTGAGGCTCGTTTCTACAAAGTTTTCAATGCAATCAGAGATAAGTACGGCGTTAATGTTTGTCCTATTCAGATCCCGATAATTGACGGCGATGCTGTTATCGGCTTTGCTAATCTTGTTGAGATGTGCATTTATACCTTTGAAAAAGCTACCGGTGAGTACATTCGCAGTTCAATTCCCGATAAATTTGTTGACGTATGCAACGAGTATCATAATATGCTTCTTGAGGCTATTGCTCAGACCAGCGATGAGCTTATGGATAAATTCTTCAACGAAGAACCCATTGAACGTGATGAAGCGCTCGAAGCTATTCACCAGGGCATTATAACTGGCGACATAGTACCCGTGTTCTGCGGCGCTGCTCTTAAAAATTGGGGTATCAAGACGTTTCTTGATACTATTGCCGAGTCATTCCCCAGACCTACAGCCCGTAAGACAGAGAAGCTTGTGCAAACTGACGGTTCATTAAAGGATATCGCAATAGAGCCTGACAGCTCTGACACTTCGCTCTTCGTGTTCAAGACCGTTGCCGATCCTTTTGTGGGTAAAATGTCCTTCTTCAAGGTTCTTAACGGTACTCTTAAGAAAGATATGGTGCTTCGCAATACTACTACCGGCTCAAACGAGAAGTTCAATAAAATCTTTTATCTTAGAGGAAAGAAACAGATTGACGTTGAGGAGATTGTTTGCGGAGATATAGGTGTTGTTGCTAAGCTTACAAACACCAATACCAATGACACCCTCACAACTCTTGCCGGTGATATTAAGTATGCACCCGTTTCGTATCCAAAACCCTACTTCACTATGGCGATAAAGCCTCTGGCAAAGGGCGATGAGGATAAGATTTCCACCGGTATCTCAAGACTTCTTGAAGAGGACTTGACCATAAAGTACGTAAACAATCCCGAAACCAAGCAGCTTACAGTTTCAGGTCTTGGTGATATTCATCTTGATATCGTAGTTTCCAAGCTTAAGAGCAGATTCGGCGCATCCGTCGAGCTTACTAAGCCGAAGATTGCTTACCGCGAAACAATCAAGAGCAAGGTTGATGTTGAAGGCAAGCATAAGAAACAGTCCGGCGGATCCGGACAGTACGGTCACGTAAAGATCACCTTCTCGCCGGGCGAGGAGGATGGACTCACCTTTACCGAGAGTGTATTTGGCGGAGCGGTTCCGAGAAACTTCTTCCCGGCTGTAGAGCAGGGACTTAAGGATGCAATGCAGAAGGGTGTTTTGGCAGGTTACCCCGTCGTTCGTCTTGCCGCAAATCTTTACGACGGTTCATATCACGACGTTGACTCCAATGAAATTTCCTTCAAGCTTGCTGCAGGAATTGCTTACCGTGATGGTCTGCCACGTGCTAACCCCGTAATTCTTGAACCTGTAGGTGAACTTAAGGTTTATGTTCCGGATAATTACGTAGGTGACGTAATGGGCGATCTCAACAAGCGTCGCGGTAGAGTTATGGGTATAGATCCCAACGATGACGGTACACAGGTCGTTCTGGCGGAGGTTCCTTTCTCCGAAATGACCGACTACGTTATTTCTTTGCGCGCTGCTACTCAGGGCAGAGGACGGTTCGACTTCGATTTCATCAGATATGATGAAGTACCTGCATCTATTACCGAGAAGATCATCGCGGACGCTAAGAAAGAACAGGCATAAATTCAGGGCTTGCCGATTTGGCAAGCCCTTTTCACGCATTTTGCATCGATCAACCAATTCACCCGTTCGTTCTTGTGAGATTCACAAAATCTTATACAATTCTTCATTTCATTAAAAAATATCTTGACTTATATAAAATAATATGTTAAAATATATTAAATTCTATTAAATATAAAACGGAGAATTTGTTATGAGTAACGCAATTGAAACAAACAACGGGGTATTAGAAGAAGCCATCGAACCGGCTTCGGAAGAAAAAAACGTTGTCAAATCTGAGAGCGACACCCGTGATGAAATATTCGAGTATGATACTCCTGCGTATGCTAAGCGCAAGCGCAGATTTGGTGACCGCCGTGACGGCAGAAGACTTCGTACCTTACCGCCTATGCACTATCTCGAACCTTACATTATGAAAACTCGCGCGGATGCACAGAATCATTTCGAGGATGTTATTGATATAACTAATATAGAACGATACCTTGATCAGAAGCACAGAGAAGGTTACGCTAATATGACTCTCCTGCACGTTATACTTGCAGCATACGTTAGAGTAACCGCTGAACGTCCCGCCGTGAACAGATTCATCTCCGGTCAGAAGATCTATGCCAGAAATAACATAGAGTGCGTTATGACGGTAAAGAAAGAAATGACGCTTGAATCCGAGGATACCTGCATTAAGGTTTGCTTTGATCCACGAGATGATATTTATAATGTTTATAAGAAATTTCAGCAAGTATACAAATCGGCAATTTCTATGGAAAACGATTTTGACAACGTTGCGAGGAAGCTTGTAAAAATACCGGGTCTTCTTTTGCGTGCAGCGATGGGAATGCTTAGATTTTTGGATTACTTTGATTTGCTTCCCAAAGCGCTTCTAAAGGTCAGTCCGTTCCACGGATCTATGGTCATTACTTCGATGGGCTCTTTGGGAATTCCGGCGATTTATCATCATCTTTATGACTTTGGTAATCTTCCTTGCTTCTTGGCATACGGTAGCATTTTTACCGGTGATGCTATCAAGCGCGACGGAACCCGCGAACGCCATCATTTCGTAACATTTAAAGCTGTTCTTGACGAGAGAACCTGTGACGGATATTATTACGCATCTGCGTTCAAGCGTATCAAGAGATATTTGCTTCATCCGGATATGCTTGATAAGCCGGCAGAGTCTGTTAGCGAGGATGTGGATTGATTTTAACAAAATTTAATTTTATAAATGTTGTAATTTTTTGTTTTGCGTGTTATACTAATATTATTATAAAAGCGCATATGCGTGCGCACAAGGAAGGAATATATTATGCGTGGTACAGCATTGGCGTTTAACAGAGTTCTCGCTTTGTTTTTGAGCTTTATTTTAGGTTTTCTATCATTTGCGGGCGCTTTGGTAGGCGTAGGTTACGTAGCTTACACACAGGTATCGATCGATAATCTGGAGAAGCTTGGATTTAATATCGATACGGACGAGCTTTTTGATCCGGATTCGACAGTGTCTGTTAATTCTCTTACACTTCAGAAGCTCGTTTCTGAGATAGCGACGCTCTCTCAAATGTCAAGTGAGATATCTCTCGAATCTTTGGTCGAAAGATATGGACTTATTGTTGTTGAGGACGTGGCTGAATACATACCGCCTAAGCTTTGGTCGGCAAAGTTCTCCGAGCTCTTTGGCGAAAATGGAGGGGAAGTACTGCTTGATAGCGTGGACGTTGATTTCATTCTCAAGTTTATTCCGGAGGATGTGATCGCGGGTCCCCTCAGAGATTGTATTTCCGGTATTACTCTTGCTGACGTTGTTGAACTCAATCTGGGTTACATATTTGACGGAGTAGAGCTGGGCTTCCTGCTCGGAGTTCAATATATCAAGGATGAGAACGGAGAATACGTTATTGATTACGCGGATGACGATAATCCCTCGTTTGTTGAGCTTATCGCTCCTCTTAATCTTGGCAATGTTCTTACATCTGTTTCAAATGAGGAAGGCGATCTGTTCGCGGTTGTACGCGATGATATCGGTGACGTTATGGTTATCGGTATTATCGAAGCAATAGCGCAGACGGATATCGCGCTGTCCGGCATTTTTGGTGACAAAACTATAGGCGACCTTATCGTAGAGGTAGACGGTGGCAAGCACGGTCTTGATCTCTTGGCGCTGATTGACGGTGCATCTCTCGGTACCATTATGGGTTATTACTATGACGAGGAAGCGGATGAGTGGCTCGTTGAAGAGGGCGGCGAAAAGGTAGACGCAACGATAATGTCGCTTTGCAGCATTAAGGTTTCGGATCTTATCGAGCCAGGAACAGATGAGGACGGTAATCAAAAGTCGCCCGTCGACATTATCATGGGCGCGTTTGAAGATAAAACCTTTGGCGATCTTCTCGGATATTACGAAGAGGATGGCGTATGGTATTTAGACGATGATACCTTTGGCGATGAAAGAACAAAGGCTGACGCCATTACTGCTTCGCTGTGCGGAATTGCTGTTGGAGATCTTCTTAGTCCCGAAGAGGAAGGCTCTCAGATGGATGTGCTTATGGATGCGCTCGGCGTAAATACGCTTGGCGAAATTATGGGCTATGTCTATGACGAGGGAACGGATTCCTGGTACGTTGATGACGGCGCTGTTGGCGAAGACAGAACTGCCGCCGATTCTCTGACCGGTTCACTTTGTGGCATTACACTGGGTGATCTTCTTGATCCCGAAGGCGACGAAACTCAAATGGATATACTTATGGATGCACTCGGCGAAAACACGCTCGGTGAAATTATGGGCTATGTCTATGACGAGGAAATGGATACATGGTACGTAGATGACGGCGCAGAGGGTGAAGATAGAACTGCCGCAGATTCTCTGACTAATTCTCTTTGTGGTATCTCCTTGGGAGATCTTCTTGATCCCGAAGGTGAAGAAACCCAAATGGATATAATTACGAATGCACTCGGCGAAAACACGCTCGGTGAAATTATGGGCTATGTTTATGACGAGGAAGACGGAAAGTGGTACGTTGATGACGGAACAGAGGGCGAAGACAGAACCGAGGCGGATGCTATGTTCGCTGCTTTCTGCGGAATACTTCTTTCCGATCTTATGGATCCCGGCGAAAACGGAGCATCCGGCGTAATTTCTGATGCTTTCGCTGATCAGGGCACAAAGCTCGGCGATATTATGGGTTACTACGAGGATGGCGATACCTGGTACGTAGATGACGGAACAGAGGGTGAAGACAGAACAGAGGCTGACCCGCTGTTTAAGGCTTTGTGCGGAGTTAAGCTTTCTGATCTGATGGATCCCGGATCATCAGAGGATTCTGATGCAGAAACGGCTTCAGACGTCATTATGAATGCGTTTAAAGATAACGAAACAACACTCGGTGAAATTATGGGATATTACCGAGATGGCGATACCTGGTACGTAGATGACGGCACTGAGGGCGAAGACAGAACGGAAGCAGATGCGCTGTTTAAAGCTCTGTGCGGAGTTGAGCTTTACGCATTGATGAATCCCGGCGCTTCAGAGGATTCCGATGCCGAAACAGCTTCAGACATCATTATGAATGCGTTTAAGGATAACGAAACGAAGCTCGGCGAAATTATGGGCTATGTTTATGATGAGGAAGCTGATACCTGGTACGTAGATGACGGCACTGAGGGCGAAGACAGAACAGAAGCTGATTCGCTGTTTAAAGCTCTGTGTGGAGTTGAGCTTTACGATCTTATGAATCCCGGAGCATCAGAGGATTCTGATGCAGAAACAGCTTCTGACGTCATTATGGATGCGTTTAAGGATAACGAAACGAAGCTCGGCGAAATTATGGGCTACGTTTATGACGAGCAAGCAGATACCTGGTACGTAGATGACGGCACAGTAGGCGAGGAAAGAACGGAAGCGGATGCGCTGTTCAAGGCACTGTGCGGAGTTGAGCTCTATTATCTTATGAATCCTGAAGCTTCAGAAGATCCCGACGTTAAAACGGCTTCGGACGTTATTATGAATGCGTTTGAAGATACCGAAACTATGCTCGGTGATATTATGGGATATACTAAGGAACTTAATCCTGAGTATGATGAAGCAGAGGAAGTTGCAAATCCCGAAGAATATGACGTTGATAAATATCTCTGGTTCACTGTGGACGAGGAAAGCGGTGATCGTACAGAGGTTAAGGGAATCGGAGCGATAGTTGCCGGTTATTCTCTTGTTGATATAATGGAAAACGGTATAGATACCGACGAGATTATGAATGATCTCACCTTAGCGGAGGTATTCAATCTCGAAAAGGTAGAGGGGCTCCCCGTATATATCGATGGACAGAGTGAGCCGCTTGAGAATCCTCCCGAAATAAACGTATGGTATAATGGGGATGAACAGGCCTCGGCAATCATTAGCGCTCTTGCGGGTTATAACGTAAGCGAGCTTGATAAGAAAATCGATCAGATATATATCGGTGATGTAGTTGGCATTATCGTATACGGAGAGGACAAATATATTTGGTCCGTAGAGGGATCCGGAGACGACAGATACATTCTTCTTACACCTGATGATAGTGTTACTGCGGAATTTGCTGACGTTACGTTAGATGCTCTTTCTAACGGTCAGCTTGAAAACGAGATCGAAGATATCGAGCTTGGTAAATTCCTTGGTTACACCAAGATTGGAGAAGATTGGTTTGAGCTTAACGAGGAAACCGGTGAATATGAGAAGGTAACCGGTGTTCTGGGAGTTGTTTCGGGAGCAACCACGGAAACAATCGGTACAAAAATTGATGAAACCTCCATTGGCGAGCTGGCCGGTTATTCCAAGGTTAATGACGAGTGGTACGAGGAGTACTATGGCGAAAATGATCCTAACAACGTTCCTGCATCGGGAATCCTCGGAGCTCTCGCAGGACTTTCTGTCAAATCGCTCACGGATAAGGAAAGCGATGAGCTTTCAAATGCTATTCAGAAAATCCAGGTTGCTGATGCGCTTGGTTACAAGCAAAACGAAAATGGCGAATGGGTTGATAGCGATGACAATCCTCTTACCGGCATAATGGCGCAGATTGCCGACACTGAAATTGGCAATCTCAACGATAAAGTTAACGAGATGGAAATCGGTCAAATTGCCGGCTTTAAGAAGGTAGAGAAAAAGGATGGTAACGGAGATCCCGTGCTGGAAAACGGCGAACCCGTTTACGAGTGGTACGAGGAGTACTATGGCGAAAACGATCCTAACAACGTTCCTGCATCAGGAATTCTCGGAGCTCTCGCAGGACTTTCTGTAGAATCTCTTACCGACTCGGAAAGTGACGATCTTTCAAATGCCATTAAGGATATTCAGGTAGCCGAAGTTCTTGGTTACGAGCAGAATTCAAACGGCGATTGGGTTGATGATAATGGCGCTCCTCTCAGCGGTATTATGGCTTCCATAGCCGGAACGAAGATTGGTGAACTCAGTTCTAAGATCGATGAAATAACCATAGGCGAGATTCTCGGTTATGAAAATACTAATGATGGTTGGTATAAGGACGAGAACGGCAACGGTGAATTCGAACCCGCAGAGAAGCTGACCGGTATTTTAGCTGTCGTGGCTAATTCTACCTCCAGTACTCTTGCGGATGCCATTGAGGATGCAACAATCGGTAAAATCGCAGGTTACTACGAGGGTGACGGCGTAAATGGAGAAGCAGGAACGTGGTACGAGGATGAAGAATGCACTGTTAAGGCGAGCGGAATCCTTGGTGCTCTTTCGGACTTGTCAATCGATGCTCTTATCAATGATCAGTCCGCCCTTTCAAATGCTGTTCAGGACGTATATATCTATGATGTTTTAGGATATAAGGAGGTTAACGGTGTTTGGTTGGACGGCAATGAAGACGAGGTTCCTGCTGTAATGGCGGTTATTGCTGGATGTAAGATCAAAGACGTTAGCACTACTCTTGAAAACGTTTCCATTGGTAAGCTTCTTGGATTTACATATGACCAGACAAAAGGCTATTGGGTTGACAGTGATGGAGTTAAGGTGCCCGGAGTGATGGGCGTAGTTGCTGATTCTACTACTTCTTCTCTTGTGGATGCCATCGAGGATGCAACAATCGGTAAAATCGCAGGTTACTACGAGGGTGACGGCATAAAAGGAGAAGCAGGTAAGTGGTACGTGGATGAAAATTGCACTGTTGAGGCGAGCGGAATCATTGGTGCTCTTGCAGGAATATCCGTAAGTCAACTTACCAATGAGAGCGCCTTGTCAGGAGAGATAAGAAATATCAGCATTGGCGTTGTACTCGGTTACGAGGAAAAAGCAGACGGATGGTATAATGGTTCAACAAAAGTCACCGGCGTAATCGGTGCTCTTGCGGATTCCACTATATCTTCAATCGATACTGATATTAAAGATAAATATATGGGTGATCTTCTTGGCTATACCAAGGTTGGAGATGTTTGGTATGAAGAGTATGTAGGTGTAGGCTCATCTTCTAACAAACCTACCAATTCTCTTATGGCAGCGGTTTCGAATACTAAATTCGGAAATCTTGGTTCGCTTTATACTAATTTAACTATAAGCGACGTTGTCGGTGAAGAGAATCTTAATTCCGGATTCTTATCTTTGATCGATAATGATACTAAACTATGTGACCTTGGTTCAAGTGTCAATGATATGTTTGCTTCAGTTACACTTGGCGAGCTTCTTAGTGCCGGATTGATCACTTTAGATCCAACTACTCAATCCTTCCTGGATATTTGCGCACAAGATTGGAGAAACAAAGTTCTCGATGAGGCATTTGATTATATAATTAAATCAATTATTGATTACTACGAGAATTTGATTCCCAGTATTCCAATAGGTTAATTAAAAAACGCGCCTTCCCCTCTGCATTCTTTGCGGAGAAATGGCGGGCGCAAAGATATCGGCAGAGAACTTGTTTTCTCTGCCGATTTATATTATAATGAGGGGTACAGAAATTCCTCTCTGTGCAATGGATTGTAGAGCGCTAAAGGCTGACAGAGAGAGTGTAAAAGCAAAAGACAATGAAAAACTTCTCAGTATCTTAGTGACATTTTCTTATATAAAACCTATAGTGACATTTTCTTATATAATTAAATTAGTTGTTTATAGTCGGGCAATTATTAAATCAAATAATAATTTTCCGCAACCCTCGCAGACGATCGGGTGTGCTTTTAATTTTACAGCTTCAAGGTAGAGGGATTATACATGAAATGGATCGTTCGATTTTTAATAAAATACAGAATTTAAATTCAATCAAAAATAGCCACCGAAAACGGTGGCTATTTTCAAATTTGCTGATAAAAATTAAGGCAGAATTAGTATCCAACTTTCTCCCAGCACTCGAAGGGAGCAGCCAGCTCTTCAGAAATGTAGACCTGAGTCTTCTTGGTCTGGAGCATAGTGGAAGGAAGGTAAGGAGTGATAGGACCGTGTGTGCAAAGACGGCTGGTCATTCTCTGCCAAGAAGAGAAGGTGCCGCAGGTTGCAAGCGCATGAACCTCAATTCTTTCCTTAGCGCGCATTACGTCAAGAGGACCGATGGTTGCAGCGCAGGGAGGTACGTTAGCAATATCACCGGACTGACCGAACGTACCGTTCAGAGAGTTCTGCATAATGGTCATAGGATGAAGTTTAACGATCTGTGCGGGCTGGTTGAGCCATTCTTCAATATCACCGGAGCCGATGAACTCAGGAATGGGATCAACGAATGCCATATGGCCTGCCCAACCGGGAGAAGTAGATGCTATATCAGCACCTGTGCCCTCGGTAATATCATCAATGATCTTGGAGTAATCCTTGATGTTAGCGTTAGTGGGGAAGTGAACATTCTCCATAGGCATACGAAGCTTCTCATCGATCTGATAGTAGAGATACTTGATCATAGAGTGAGCGAAGCCTGCCTCGTAGGTGATAGGAGCAATGTTGCCGTCCTGATCAGCCCACTCGTCCTCAGCAACAAGGTGTACCTTGGAGCAGTCAACCTTGAAATAGTTGATGAGCTGTGCGAGAGGAATGTAAGTATCAGGCTCAGGGTTACCGAGAATCATAGTGAAGGACTTGCCTGCCTCGGAAGCTGCCTTAAGACGAGTAAAGAGGGTAGAAATGAGAACGGGATGAGGGTTCATCATAACCTTTACTTCGAATTCGGGGTGCCACCAAGCTTCACGCTTTTCGAGATCCTTACCACTCAGGCTACGAACGTATTCGCAAACCTTCTTGTCCTTGAAAGGAACAAATTCGTGAGGCTGAAAATCAAACTTGGTTGCGGGATCAGTAATGAAGTTCATTTTTTCTCTCCTTTATATAAAATTAAATAGATTATTTTACCTTTTCACCGTTCAGATAAACGGAATTTACGTTGAATTCAGGATCTACAGTGATGAGATTGGCAACATTGCCAATTGCAATGCTACCCTTGTTAGAAAGACCGAGCATACGAGCGGGGTTGGTAGATGCGTACTTGAATACCTGACAAAGCGATGCGCCGGTGTGCACCATCATATTTCTACAAGGACCGTCAAGAATCATCTTACTGCCTGCAATTTCACCCGTGAAATCAAAGTTTATATCAGTTGCTCCTTCGTAGAGATCTCCGTCTGGAATCGGACCGTGATCAACGAATGCATCAGCAATGAGTATAATTCTGTCGTCACCCTTGATCTTCTTAACAAGTCTGAGAAGATAGGGAGAAACGTGAATACCGATCTTGTCACAAATAAGCTCCGTATAGATTTCGTCATTGTAAAGTGCGGTTTCGTCAACGCAAGCGGTACGGCACTCAGGATATCTCTCAATAGTACCCGTTGCGTTCATATGGTGAGTTGCGCACTTCAGTCCGTACGGCATAAGCAGCTCTATATCCTTGGGTTCTGCTTCGCTATGAGCTACAGAGAAAACGGCGGAAGGATTCTTTGCCTTGACATACTTAACAAATTCAAGTATATTCTCCCTCTCCGGAGCTATGCACCACACCTTAGCAATGTCATAGGCGGAATCAACGATCTTTTGGAATTTAGCCTTTGAAACAACGTCCTTCCAGGGATTGTTTTCCTTATTGCATCCGAATTTTGGGTTAAGATAAGGAGCTTCCATATATAGACCGATAATGTTTTTAGCTTTTCCGGACTCCATTACGCTACGAATATAAGAAATTTGTTCCAGAAGCTGAGCTTCCGTTGCGCTGAAATAGAGCGCGGGCATAACGTCTGTTACACCGTGTCCCAGAAGTGTAGCTGCTGCTTTTACAGCATCCTCTGTGAAGAATGTTTCTCCGTCTGCATGTGTATGTATATCAATAAGACCGGGACCTGTATATTGGCCTTTCGCATCAATGATTTTCATACCGTCCGTGCAGATTTTTTTTCCGAAATCTACAATTATTCCATCCTCGATAACGATCGTGCCGCCCGGAATCATATATTCGGGAAGTATGATAGTAGTGTTTATGATAGCAGTTTTCATATTCTTGCTCCAATGTAAATTTTTCTAAGATAATTATATAATATTTGTGAGTTGTATGTGTACAAAATAAACCACAATTTGTACAATTTTTATATACGAAATGATAGAAACTATAAAATTAAGCTTGATAAATTTGAACACCCAGCTCCTTGAGCGACGTAAGATCTTCCGTTTTGTCTGTTTTGTTTGTGATCAGAATATCCATTTCTGTTGCATCGGTAATTCTGGCGAAAACTTCTTTTCCGATTTTTGTTCCGTCGGCAACGACTATAACCTTAGATGCGGAAGCTATCATTTGCCTGGCGATAGATGCTTCGTTGGCGTAGTATAACGTAAGTCCGGCATCGGCACTTACACCGTCTACTGAGAGTATACATTTCGTTGCGTGATAATTGCAAAGCTGCTTTTCAGCGTCGCTTCCGTGGGTGAATTGATACTTAGTATCAACGTCGCCGCCAAGAAGAATTATGTTGAACGAAGAGTGAGATGCCGCTTCCGTTGCGTTTTGGATCGAATTAGTTACTATGCTAACGTTTTTCTTGCCCTTGATTGCACGCAAAACATAGGTTAATGTAGTCCCGGCATTCATAAAAACAGTATCGTTATCCTCGATGAAATCTGCAGCAAGCTCAGCTAGATGCTTTTTTGCGGAAGCATTGGTGCGAAATCTCTCCCCCAGATCCATATTCACGTATAGCTTGTTAAGCGCAACTGCTCCTCCGTGAACCCTCTTCAGATGGCCCTCAGACTCAAGCGCCTCCAAATCCTTTCTTATGGAAACCTCTGAAATACCGTATTCCTGACTGAGATCGGCGACTCTGACCTTACCGATCTCATGAACTAAAGACATAATTTTCTCTCTTCTTTGTTCAGTAGTTAACATATAGTCTCTCTTTCGAAAATAATTAAATTTCAACTTATTATAACATAAAAATGATAAAAACGCAAGTCAAATGTAATATATTTTTTTACTTTCGAAACAGCAAACGTAAATGATACGAAATTGACCTTCAAAACACTAAAAATATATATATAATAAATTCTTGTTAAAGTATTGACAAAAATACTAAACTGTGGTAATATAAAATGAACGGTAATCGTATGCCAAACGAAAGCAAATCGAAAGATTTTTGTAGCGGCAAAGTTGATTATCTTCAGATTGTAATTATTTAATGGCAGGAGAACAAAAAATGTACAAGAATTACAAAATTCGCGCTCCGTATTTCGAGATAGGTCCCAAGTGCTTTATGTGGGGCGAGAGAATGCTGAAGCTTGCAAAGGCTGTTGACAAGATCGCTATCAAGTACGATCTGGACGTTATCATTACACCTCAGTACGCAGACATCAGATTGCTTGCGGAGAATACTGAGAAAATTCATGTTTTCGCTCAGCATATGGATTACCTCAGACCCGGACGCGGTCTCGGTTCCGTTCTTCCGGAGTCTGTAAAGGAAGCGGGTGCAGTTGGCGTAATGCTCAATCACGCAGAGAAAAAGCTTACACTTGATGAGATCAAGGCAACTATCGAGCGCGCTGATGAGATTGGATTGGCCAGCATCGTTTGCGCTGACTCCGTTGAGGAGATTCGTCAGGTTGCACTTCTGGCGCCTAACCTTATCGTCGCAGAGCCCACCGAGCTTATTGGCACCGGCGTAGCAAGCGATATGAAGTACGTTGTTGATACGATCGAGGCTGTACGTCAGATCAATCCCGACATTATGGTTCTTCAGGGTGCAGGTATATCCGGTCCCGATGACGTTGCCAATGTCATCAGAGCAGGTGCTCAGGCAACCGGTTGCACCAGCGGTGTAATGAAGGCTGCTGATCCTGAGGCTGCTGCAGAGGAGATGCTTTATACTCTCAGGAAGACCTGGGATGAGGTACATAAGATATGAGCGAATCCAACATAAATATTAATTCAGCGCTTGAAGCCTTCAAGATTCAGAGTGAATCTATACTGTTGACCGGCGAAAACATCGACAGGGAAGAGTTCAAGAGAGCAGTAATAGCGCTTTCTCGGGCAGATAGAATATGTGCATCCGGTTGCGGTCACTCAGGCATTGCTTGCAGACATTTCGCGCATCTGATGTGCTGTATAGACCGTCCCGCCAGATTTCTTTCTCCGGCAGAGGCGGTACACGGCGGACTTGGATTTGTTCATGAGAATGACGTTTTGGTGATCGTTTCCCGCGGTGGAAAGACCGATGAGCTTATGCCCATCGTTAACGTTGCAAAAACTAAGGGCGCCACGATTATCTGTGTAACTGAGAAGCTTGAATCCCCGCTTGCAGAGCTTTCTGACATAAAGCTGAAAATGACTATCACAAAGGAATGTGATAAGTATAATTGCCAGGGAACTACCAGCTTTGCTGTTACTAACTCAATCTTTGATGCGCTTCAGACATCCGTTCTTGAATATACAGATTATAAGAATGAAACGTTTGCTCTCATTCATCCGGGCGGAGCAGTTGGCAAGAGATTAAACAATAAATAATAAGAAAATAAATAATAATTTTTAATTTAAGGAGAACACAAAAAATGGAATTCAAAGTTTATCAGAAAGAAATCGAGCTTCAGTCCAGAGGTTGGATACCCACCTTCCACGACGTAACCAGCGACATTCTTAAGATCGTTGCAGACTCCGGCGTTAAGAACGGTACCGTTTGCATCGCATCTCACCACACTACCTGCTCCGTTATGGTTCAGGAATGCTCTCACGATATCGATTCGTTCGATCTTGAGTATCTTCAGCACGACCTTCTCGACATAATGAGAAAGCTTATCCCCGACTTTGCAGAGGAGCATCAGTACCGTCATCCCGGTCCTATCCACTCCAAGTTCGGAAGATTTGTTAACGAGCCCGGTGATTACACCTCTATGAATACTGACGGTCATCTTCGTTCCTGCTTCTTCGGCAGAAGCGAAACTATGACTATCAAAGACGGCGTTCTCGACGGCGGTGAGTTTGCACACGTTTACTTCATTGACTGGGACCACGTTCGTGCTCGTCATCGTCAGCTTAACGTTACCGTTATGGGTACAACCGATCCTGTAGAAGACAGAAAGTACAATAACGGAGAGGTTGTAAACACTCTTCGCAGATATACTGATGAGGAAAAGGCAGACGATATTCACTACACTCTCAACTGGAAGAGATAAGGATTGCTCTTATTAGGTATTTCGAATCATGCGCATTCTTTTAGACACAGCAAATATAGAAGATATCAGATATTTTAGTACGTATTACCCCATTGAGGGTGTAACAACAAATCCAACGATTCTCTCACGCGAGGGTGGCGACGTTATTGCCTTGCTTCGCGAGATACGTCAAATTATCGGCGATGACAAAGAGCTTCATATACAGGTTACCGAGAAGGATTTTGACAGAATCATTGAGGAGGCAGAGGCTCTAGTTGAAGCTTTTGGTCCTAAAACTTTTGTAAAGATCCCGGTTACTGATATTGGTCTGAGAGTAACAAAGTATCTGACAGATCGAGGCTTTAAGGTTACCGTTACTGCTGTTTTGACAGCAGCTCAGGCAATGCTTGCATCAAATGCCGGTGCGACATACGTTGCTCCGTATATCAGCCGTTCAGAGAATCTTTGTGCTGACGGTATTGGAACTGTCGCTGATATTGCCGAAATATTTAAGGCTTCGGGAACCGACACTCAGATTCTTGCCGCAAGCTTCAAAACGGCAAAGGAAGTGTTAGATGTTGCCGTTGCAGGATGTCATTCAGCCACAATAGGTTCATCTATTATGCGTATGTTGATATCACATACAACAACGGACACGTCTATAAAAGGATTTGATGCAGACTGGGTAAAAACGTACGGCGATACATCATTCTTAAAGCTTTTAAAGAACAAATAATTTATCCGCTGCGAAATATATACGCGACGGGCAACAATTTCCAAAAGGAGTAAAATTAATGGCAACAGTTGTAATAATGCCCCGTCAGGGACAGAGTGTTGAAAGTTGCATTATTACCGCTTTTAACATCAAGGTTGGAGATACTGTTTCTAAGGGTGACGTGCTTTTCTCTTATGAAACGGATAAGTCTTCATTCGACGAGCCCGCTCCCGAAAACGGTAAGGTGCTCGCTATATTCAGGGAAGAAGGAGATGACGTACCTTGTCTTGAAAATGTACTTGTTTTAGGCAAGGATGGTGAAGATTTCTCTGAATTTATCCCTAAATCCGAGGCAGAAGCTGCTCCGAAAGCATCCGCCACAGTTCAGGAAGAGGTTTCTGCTAAAGTAGAAGCTGATTCGGCACCAAGCGTATCTTCCGTAGAAGTTACCTCCGGAGTCGGTTCTATATCCCCCAGAGCTAAGATCTTGGCAGAGAAAACCAACGCCGATATTCTTAAAGCTCAGCCTACCGGCCCTAACGGCAGAATTATTGAGAGAGACGTTCAGAAGCTTGTTGATGCAGGCTTTACAGTTTCTTCCGCCGCAAAAGCCGGTTACACATCCGCTGTTGATGGAAGCGGTATTAACGGTAAGGTTGTTCTTGAGGATCTGAATAAGCCCGCTGTAGTTGAGGTTGTCAGCACTGCAGCTGCTCCTGCAGCTGAGTACGAGGATGTTAAGCTTCCCAACATTAGAAAGGTTATTGCTAAATCAATGCACGCATCCCTTTCTACTATGGCTCAGCTCACCCTGAACTCCTCCTTCGATGCAACAAAGCTTATGGAGCTTCGTGCTTCTCTTAAATCAGGAGCGGAAAAGCTTGGTCTTGGTAATATAACTCTTAACGATATGGTGCTCTATGCAGTATCAAGAGTTCTTCTTAACCACAAGGATCTCAACGCAAATTATATGGATGACTTTATGAGATATTTCAATACCGTAAATCTTGGAGTTGCAGTCGATACTCCAAGAGGTCTTATGGTTCCCACTGTATTTGGCGCTGAGAAAATGAGCCTTAACGAGCTTTCTAAGGCTGCAAAAACAGTAATTACAGAAGCTCAAAATGGAACTATCAATCCCGACAAGCTTAAGGGCGGTTCATTCACTGTTACCAATCTTGGCTCGCTTGGAGTTGAGAGCTTTACTCCCGTTATCAATCCCCCTCAGACCGGAATTCTCGGTGTAGGTACCATCACCAGAAGAATAAAGGAAGAGGATGGCGAAGACGTTTCTTATCCTGCAATGGGACTTTCTCTTACATTTGATCACAGAGCTTTGGACGGTGCTCCCGCCGCTAAATTCCTTAAGGAGCTTTGCTTTGCTCTTGAAAACTTCGATCTTCTTCTCACGAAGTAATTGGAGGTGTTGACAATGTATGATCTTATAATTTTGGGCGGAGGTCCTGCCGGATACAATGCGGCAGAACGCGCAGGACATGCAGGACTTAAGACTCTTGTTGTAGAGGAGCGCGCTCTCGGCGGTGTATGCTTGAACGAGGGTTGTATTCCCACAAAGACGTTGCTTTATTCCGCGAAAATCTACGACTATGCTAAGCACGGTCAGGATTACGGTGTGAAATTCAGCGGTGCAGAGATCGATCACGCTTTTGTTGTTGACAGAAAGGATAAGGTTGTAAAACAGCTCGTATCCGGTGTCGGTGCAAAAATGAAGAAAGCCAAGGTTGACGTGGTTAAGTCCACAGGTACCATCAAAGAAAGAAGCGCTGAGGGCTTCGTTATCGTTGCTGACGGTAAGGAATACGTTGGAAAGCAGCTTCTAATCTGTACCGGATCATCTCCCGCCCTTCCTCCAATCGACGGTCTTGCCGACTCTCTGAAGTCAGGCTTTGCTCTTACTAATAGGGAAGTACTTGATCTGAAAGTTATACCCAAGAACCTCGTTGTCGTTGGCGGTGGTGTAATAGGTCTTGAGATGGCGTCTTACTTCAACTCTGTTGGATCTAAGGTTTACGTCATTGAGATGCTCGATCATATTGCCGGTGCTACCGATCGCGAGATATCCACCATGCTTCAGAAGGAGTATGCGTCACGTGGCGTAGAATTTATTCTCGGTGCGCGCGTAACTTCCATCAAGGATAATGCTGTCACATACGAAAAGGACGGAAAAGTAACAAAAATTGAGGCAGACTACGCACTCGTTTCAATAGGACGTAGACCAAGAACTGCCGGAATCGGTTGCGAAAATATTGGGCTTAAGCTTGAGAGAGGCGCAATTGTTACTAACGAATACGGTAAGACTAACGTTCCCGGTGTTTGGGCTGCAGGCGACGTAAACGGTAAGTCTATGCTTGCACATACCGCTTATCGCGAGGGCGAAGTTTGTATCAACAATATTCTCGGTAAAAAGGATAGAATAAATTACAATTCTATTCCTGCCGTAATATACACAAACCCTGAGGTAGCTTCTGTAGGTGAAACAACAGAGTCTGTAAAGGAAAAGGGTCTTGACGCGTCCGTTGAAACCGTTACTCTTAAATATAGCGGTAGATATATCGCGGAGAACGAGCACGGTAATGGCGTCGTTAAGATTATAACGGATAATAAGCATCACAACATTATCGGCGTCCATATGATAGGCACCTATGCGTCGGAGATTATTTATGGCGCAGCTATGATGGTTGAAACAGAAATGCGTGTTGCAGACGTTCAGAAGCTTGTTTTCCCCCATCCCACAGTGTGTGAGGTAATTCGCGAAGCTATGTTTATGGAATAATAAGAAGGAGATAAAAATATGCCTAAGAGTCAATACGTGGATCCCGGTAAAGCTTTTGAGTCCGGATATATCCACTTTGAGGACATTCCTGTATGTCAGTACAAAAAAACTTTAGCAGAGGAAAAGAAGATCTACACAAAGGATGATTTCCTCCGCATTTATCGCGATATGGCTATCATTCGCGAGTTCGAAACAATGCTTAACGAGGTAAAAGTTAAGAGCGAGTATAACGGTGTTAAGTACAACAACCCCGGTCCTGCTCATCTTTCCATCGGTCAAGAGGCTTCTGCAGTTGGTGAAGCATACTGCCTGGATATAAATGACTTTTCCTTCGGTTCTCACCGTAGCCATGGCGAGATTTTAGCTAAAGGACTTTCCTCTATCTACAAGCTTGAGGACAAAGAGCTTTACGATATTATGAAGGAATTCCTTGACGGTTCCGTTCTCTCTGTTGTTGAGAAGCATATGAATGCAGGTGGCGATATCAAGGAGTTGGCTATCAACTTCCTTCTCTACGGCGCACTTGCAGAGATCTTCGCTCGTAAGACTGGCTTCAACCGCGGTCTTGGCGGATCTATGCACGCTTTCTTCATTCCGTTTGGCCTTATGCCTAACAACGCTATAGTTGGTGCAAGTGCTCCTATAGCTCTCGGTGCTGCTCTTTATAAGCGTTCCAACCACAAGCCCGGTATTATTATTTCTAACTGTGGCGACGGTGCAACCGGTCGCGGACCTGTTCTTGAGGCTCTCAACTTTGCTTCTATGGATCAGATCACTAAGCTTTGGGGTATGGATGGCAAGTATAGCGATGCTGGACTTCCTATTCTCTTCAACGTATTTAATAACCACTACGGTATGGGCGGTCAGACCAGAGGCGAAACTATGGGATTCGATATGGTTGCTCGTCTTGGTGCAGGTTTCAATCCCGATCAGATGCATGCAGAACGCGTAAACGGCTACGATCCTCTCGCTGTTATCGACGCTGTAACTCGTAAGAAAGAGCTCCTTCTTGCAGGCAAGGGTCCGGCGCTTCTCGATGTTGTTACTTACCGTGTATCCGGACACTCTCCCTCTGATTCGTCAACCTATCGTACCCAGGAGGAGATTGATGCTTGGAAGGCTGCAGATCCTATTCTTGCGTTCAGAAATAAGCTTGTAAAGGGCAAAATCGCTACAGAAAACGAGATCGCAAAGCTTCACGAGGATATCACTAACCGTATGACAGAGGTTATGAAGCTCGCTATCAATGACGACATTTCTCCTCGTATGGATCTCAATAAGGAACCTGATGCAATTTCCTCAATAATGTTCTCTAATCAGAAGGTTAAGAGCCTTGATCCTGAGCGTGAGGCTGATATGCTTATGCCCAAGGAGGATTGCCCAAGAGTTAAGGAAATCAAGGGCAAGGTTCGTACCGCTACCGATGCAAACGGCAAACCCGTTTCTAAGATGAAGATGTACAACATCTGCGACGGTCTTTTTGAGCCGATAATTGACAAGTTCTATGACGATCCTACACTTATTGCTTACGGTGAGGATAACAGAGATTGGGGCGGAGCATTCGGCGTTTACAAGAAGATGACCGAGGCTGTTCCTTATCATCGCTTCTTCAATTCTCCTATCTCCGAGTCTGCTATCGTTGGATCGGCAGTAGGTTACGCTATGTGCGGCGGCCGTGCAATCGTTGAGCTTATGTATGCCGACTTCATTGGATGTGCAGGCGACGAAATATTCAACCAGATGGCAAAGTGGCAGGCGATGAGTGCAGGTATTCTTAAGATGCCAATCACACTTCGCGTTTCCGTTGGTTCTAAGTACGGCGCTCAGCATTCTCAGGATTGGACTGCTTTGTGTGCTCATATACCCGGTCTTAAGGTTGTATTCCCCGCAACTCCTGCTGATGCGAAGGGTCTTATGACCTCCGCTCTTGACGGTACCGACCCCGTTGTATTCTTCGAGTCACAGAGAATTTACGGTATAGGCGAGGAATTTATGAAGGACGGTGTTCCTGAGGGACACTACGAAATCCCCTTCGGCGAGCCCGACGTTAAGAGAGCAGGTAAGGACGTAACTATCGTTACAATTGGCGCTGTTCTTTACAGAGCACTTGAGGCTGCAAAGATCTTAGAGGAAAAGTATGGAATATCTGCTGAGATTATCGATGCTCGTTCCATTGTTCCTTTCAACTATGAGAAGGTTATCGAGTCTGTTAAGAAGACAGGTAAGATTCTCTTCGTTGGTGATGCTTGCGAGAGAAACTCCGTAATGAGAGATATGGCTTCTAACATTACCGAGATGTGCTTCGACTACCTTGACGGTCCTCCCGTTGTAGTTGGTTCTCGTAACTGGATCACTCCCGCGTTTGAGCTTGAAAAGTCATTCTTCCCTCAGGCAGATTGGATTATAGATGCTCTTCACGAGAAGATTATGCCTATCCCCGGCTATGTTCCTACTAATAATTTCACGGATATAGAAAAGGTTGAAAGAGCTAAGAAGGGACTTTAATTAAAATAAAGGGCTGTCCCTAAAAAGACAGCCCTTTTAAAATAAATTAAGAGGCTTTATGAAATATTTAAAATTGAAAACTACTGATCCTTATTTGAATCTAGCAATAGAGGAATATTTGTTTAGAAATTTCAAAGATGATATATTTATTTTGTGGCAGAACGATAAAACTGTTGTAATAGGAAAAAATCAAAACGCTCGTGCTGAGGTCGATGACAATGTCTTGAAAGATAAAAAAATCAAAATTGCAAGACGAATTACCGGAGGCGGTGCAGTATATCATGATATGGGTAATGTTAATTACACATTTATATCGGGCGGACGTGATAACGGCACTGATTTTAAATATTTTACAGAGCCTATAATTTCTGCACTTTCAGAACTCGGTGTTGAGGCCGAGCTATCCGGAAGAAATGATATTCTGGTTGATGGTAAGAAAATATCCGGCAATGCTCAGTATTCATTCGGAGGAAGAGTTTTGCATCACGGTACTTTGCTATTTGATTCAGAGCTTTCGGTTTTGTCATCTGTTCTGAATGTTGATGAGGATAAAATCAAATCAAAGGCTTTAAAATCAACTAGGTCGCGAGTTGCGAATATAAGAACTTTTTTACAATATGACGTTTCAACTGAGGAGTTTATAAAAGTTATAGAAGAATATGTAATTCAAAGATTTTCTCCAGAATTGATCGATGTGCCGAATAATAAAATAATCAGAGATCTTTATGAGCGTAATTCTTCTAAAGAATGGCTATATCCCGATACTGAGTTTTTATCTTCCTATAATATACATAGGAGGAGAAGGTTTGATTTCGGAATTGTTTCATTATATATTGAGCTTTCGGCGGATGTTTTGAAATCGGTAAAAATTAGTGGTGATTTTTTTGAAATTACAGACATTTCTGAACTTGAAAACAAACTTATCGGATATAAGCTACACGATTTGGAAAGGATTATTTCTTATATTGACGTTGGCTCTTATATCAGCGGTATGACAAATAATCAGTTTGTTGAGCTTATTTACGATCGCTTCTAAACATTCCTGAGAGCATTGAACTTCATCTTATGATATTTTGCGTTTGTTTTTGAAATATAAAATTTTCACTCTATAATTTTCAATAGAATTAAAATCTTGAGTTTGATTTTTACATATTCTTTGATATTGATAACTATTCGTCTTATGATATAAAAACTCGAATGTAATTAAAACGTATTTTATGAGGTTTAAAATGAATGTTAATATCATTCCGAGTCCCAAAAAACTTTTATACTCTCAAATCTCGGAAAAAATCATACCGTCCGTACTGAACGTATACGGTGAATATGGCGAGGGGTTAAAAAGAGCAATAACGCTGCTAACAGGAAATTATGAAATTAAAAAAGATGGAAATATAGAGATTTTCATCGGCAGAGAGAATTTTACTGATGAAATCGCCTCAGAATGCAAAGGTTTATTTTCAGAAAAATATTCGGACAAGCAAGGGTATTATTTAAAAAAACGCGGCAGCCGAATAATTGTATGTTCACTGTCGGAGTTGGGCGCAATGTATGCGCTTATGTCGCTTATTCAAGTTTGCGATAACGGATATATACCGAACGAACTTTTGATATATGATTACCCGGATTTTCTATATCGTGCAAATAAGTGGTTGTCTTGGGCAGAATGCGGAGTCTGGTCGTACGATAGAGGGGATGGTATCGAAGCCTATACAAATCGAATTTTTAACAAACTCGATATGTGTCTTAAATATAAAATAAATACCGTTCTTTTAGAAGCATTCGGTTGGAGATCCGAACGTTTTCCCGGTTACGGTGAAATGATGCGAAAGATTAATCGCAGAGCGCGCTCGCTCGGAATCCATATTATGAATAATGGCTACGGTATGGGATACGGTATGATAGGGCATGGTAGAGGTATATATCAAGGCGACGCCCACTATAACAGAAAATCTTATCCTGATGGAGAAGTGTACGATTGCATCGGTACATATGATTTCGGAAAGCCTGAAGATTTTGTACGCGGGCGCATTTATGGTACTTGTCTTTCAAACGATGATTTAATGAATGAGAAGCTGGATGAGATATGCGGATTTCTTAAAAATACCGAAATGGGTGCCCTGATGATTCATAATATGGATTCTGATTATATTCTTGAGCCTCTTTGGAAGGCAAGATGTGATCAATGCCGTGAAAAATGGCCAAGCGACAGCTTGTTTGATGAAGATGGCGCGGCAGGTGCATTCGCATATTTTATCGATCGGCTTTATAAGGGTATAACGTCTGTAAAAACTAAGCATTACGATGCCAAAAAGGATTGTATTGTTTATATAATAAGTCCTGGCTATATGTATATGCACGAGAAGGACGAATATTTTGAAATAGCACTAAAGTTTTGGCAGTCAGTTACTGATTTACTTCCGTCATACGAAAACCTGTATATCGGATTTAGAGAGCATTATATGATGCACGGCAACAACGAACTTCGATTTGATAAGTTGAAGAAAAACATCAAAAATTGTGGTGTAGCATGTTTTGATTTCTGCGGCGGAGACGGCTATTACTCCGATAAATTGTTTGTTGGAGGCGGATTGTTTTTAAAGCTAATGCGGGGCGCAGATGCCATGATAATGGAAAACGGCAATTCGAACCAAGAGCCAATGCAGTTATATAACGCTGAATACCTTTGGAATAGCGAAGCAAGCTCTTTTTATAATATTGATAATTTTCCGAAAAAATATGATGATTTTGAGCCGTTTTACATTGATCATCTCAAAGGAAAAACACGTCATGAGGAAATCTACGGTGACGGTGGGATGCTTGAGGTAATATGCGAAAAGCTCTATGGTAAAAAAGCCGCAAAGGATTTTTCCAATTTATATAAAATTTCCGATAAAAACGGAGAGCCCCCACTTGTGTCAGCTTCCAGTTCAGAGATTTTTACCCATTACACCAAAGCGGCGTTTCCTATGCGTTGGGATAACGATTTGCTTTTGGAGAACGAAGGTAAAATCAACATTGATATGTTGGTAGAAAGATTTGATAATATTAATTTTTCAACCACTGAAGCGCTAAATCTAATAAAACGTATATACGATGAAAAAAAGTATTTTAAGCATTGTGAAGACGATGTGAGATGGCAATTTGATAATTTTAAAATTATGGCTAAATTCACAGATCTGTTATCAAGGTATATGTCTTGTTATAAGATCGTAAACGCATATTTTTTACGTGGTACAGCTATCAGCGAAGAAGTCAAGCGCAATATTGAAATCATTAAAAAAGAAGCTGATAATCTTCTTTCAACGATCAAGTCCTCCAATTTAAAGCCAATCTGTCATCTCGACGGTGCAATTGCAAGGCGTGAGGAGCTGGCGGATTTTATTTCGTATAACGCGGAAATAATGATGCGCAGCATAGTAGAGAATTCTCGAATACCATCAAATCTCAGACCCGTAAAAACCAGAGATCATTGGTGAAAATACGTTAAATTATATTTCAAGTCCGGGCGGTAGATATTATTATGACTAAAATCGGATTTTCAAAAATAGACTTGGCAAAATCATTGAATCCTGTTTTGCCAATAAGGGAGCGCATCGAATCCATTTGTATGTATCTTGAGCGTGATAATGTTTGTGCATTATGGATTGCTTTAGATTTTATGGATTTTGATCGTTCCGTAACTGATAGTCTGAAAAAAGAGATAAGTAAATCCACTTATCTTGATTTCGAACAAATACATATTCTTACAACACATAATCACGGAGGTGGCACTCCTGATATAAAAGTTCTCTCAGAGCTCGTCAGTGATGGTGCACGGGAAGCGATTAGCAACGCGCAAAACGCTTTGATGAGATACACCTCTACCGGACTGAAAAAGCAAGTGAGTATTCTAAGGCGACTTTATATTCCTGAAATCGATGGAGTTGCCACACTGTATTTTGGTGCATCAGAAAAAAATAATTATGATTCATCCGCGTTTAAAAATAATGTTATCTCTTGCTTAAAACAAGCTAAAGAAACAAACTATATGGGGGAAGAGTATGATGATATATCATCTCCTTTTTCTCCGGGCGACAATGAACTCACAGTCATCGAATTCGCAAAACCTGACGGTGAGCCAATAGGATCTGTTGTCAGATTTGCTGCACACGCTGTTTGCGCTAATCGTAAGGATTCGTATTCCTCCGATTACCCATACTACGTAAGATCCTTGATGTCTGAAAAATTTGGCGGTGTTTCGATGTTCTTGAACGGTCCCTGCGGTGAAATTGCCCCATGTATGCAAGATAAATACGAAGGAAGAGAAAAAATTTTAGGAAAATATTTGGCAGAAACAGCACTTTTAGCGATAGAAGATAAGCCGTTTGTAGAAATTAATTATTTGAATGACACTAAATACAGTATTGAACTTCCGGTACGCAAAGAGGTTTTGGATAATTACGTAAATATTTCCAACGTTTTACCGTCTTCGCTTTTTGAGATGCGTAGACACCTTGAGTCAATAAGGTTAAATAAGACCTTGGAGTTTCTTCGCGGAAAATATTTAAACGGTGAATCAAAACATTCGGATACAATTTCAATTTTTGTGGGCTTGCTTCAGATTAATGATCTGCTGATCGTAGCATTTCCCGGTGAAACATTTTATAAAACAGGGAAGATTGTAAAAGAAAGCTTCGAAAATCTTAACGTCTGTACGGTAACGGAGCATGAAAGAACAGTAATGTATCTACCCCCAAAAGAAGATTTTGAGTTGGGAGGATATGAAGCTGTTTGTAAGCTTACAGCATCAAATTCAGAAGAAATTTTGCGTGAAAACGTAATTTCTGTTATACGTAAATTTTACAAAACTATCCTATAACCTCTTTCATACGACATTGCATTATTAAATAATCCGTGTCGTTTGAGGATCGTTCTAAAGCACAGTTTTGAGAATTACGTTACCTACTGCAAAAAATAAAAACCGCAGAAAATAACTCTGCGGTTTTTATACTATATTAAAGCGCATGATTCATCTTGCAATGGTGTTTCGTTACAATAAATAAGAATTTATTAATTAAATAATGTAGTCTATGGTTGAACGAAATTCATAGCTCAGCTATCAGACATTTTATCATTTATATTCATTCGGAATAGTAATAATGATCTCCCCGACTTCGTCGAGCGTTAGATTAAGTGTTCCTCTGAAATAGTCCACCATCGTATCAACGCAGGCGTTGGTCAGAAAGCGTATCTGAACGTATTGCACCTTCTTGTTGTCAGAAAACGGAAGATTCACACATTCCTCAAAGACCTTTTTTGCTATGATATTTTTCAGCTTTTCAATAAAAAAGCGGATATCGGCGGAAAGAATCGCTTTGCGGTAAAGCTCATTGTTAGACTTAAAAAAAGCAATCATCTTACAAACGTAGTCCTCGTACTCGGTGGCTTGGTCTTTTTCGATCTCCATGAACACCGCTGAAAGCTTTTCGATAAGCTCGTCCTCAAACTCCTCGGCAACGGCGTTAACGTCCTCGTAATGATTATAGAAGGTACTTTATGCAACATCCACACGTTCAGACAACTCACTCACCGTAATGGTTTCCATACTCTTTTCTCTCTGAGTAGCTCTACAAAGGCAGCTCGGATCATTTTTTTAGTTCTCAAAGTGCATCGGTATTCCTTTCTCATACGCTCGCCTCCCGTCCGTTACTGTCTATAATGCAAAATTCGCCTTATGTCAATTAAAAGGTTTAACAATTTGGACAATTTACTATCAATCGTCCAAATTTGCACAAAGGGTAAATATCGGTCGTTGGTTGTATTTGAAGAAATAAAAGAATATAATACAAGGGAAATTAAGCAAATAAAAAGGAGCGCCGAGATGAAGCAAAATATTGAAAATACTCAAGACATACAAATCAAGCCGTTACTTACAGGCGATTACCGACGAGATAACGCTATATCAGAGCAAGAAAAAACGGTTGAAGCTGCGATTTTTTTGTGGAGCATATTTAGGCGTTTATTTAAAAAAGATAAAAATATTTGATTATATTCCAATTTGTCGAGGAATGTTGGTTTGTTGATTGTTAAAAGGTTCTCTCTATACAAGGGAGTTTTTTTATTCATCTATAACCGGTTTATATTCCTGACAAGAACTGCATTTGCGGATATAAATGAAAAATACGATATACCTCTTTCAAGATATACCGTATTTTTTAAAACCGTCCTTAAGGGTACAACCCCTTTGACACGGATTTTTTTGATAATTAGCCAAGCTTTGCGTAATTAACCTTGACACCGGGGCCCATTGTAGTTGCTACAACGCAGCTCTTGATGTACTGACCCTTTGCAGCAGCAGGCTTAGCCTTGATAACTGCACCAACGAGGGTATTGAAGTTCTCGATGAGCTTATCAGGACCGAAGGATGCCTTACCGATAGGGCAGTGAATGATGTTGGTTTTGTCAAGACGATATTCGATCTTACCTGCCTTAGCTTCCTGAACAGCCTTTGCAACGTCAGGAGTAACGGTACCTGCCTTGGGGTTAGGCATAAGTGCCTTAGGACCGAGCACCTTACCAAGACGACCGATAACGCCCATCATATCGGGGGAAGCGATAACAACGTCGAAGTCAAACCAGTTTTCAGTCTGGATCTTCTGAACCATATCCTCAGCGCCTACGAAATCAGCTCCTGCAGCCTTAGCAGCCTCTGCCTTGTCACCACGAGCGAAAACGAGGGTCTTTACAGTCTTACCGGTTCCGTTGGGGAGAACGATAGCGCCTCTGACCTGCTGGTCAGCATGACGGGAGTCAACACCCAATCTGATATGAATTTCTACAGTCTCGTCAAACTTTGCCTTAGCAGTCTGACATACAAGAGCAAGTGCCTCGGGAGCATCGTAAAGCTTAGACTTTTCGATAAGCTCCGCGCTTGCGTTATATTTCTTTCCGAATTTAGCCATTATCTCGTCCTCCTATCACTCTTCTACAGTAACGCCCATGCTACGAGCGGTACCGGCTACCATGCTCATAGCTGCTTCGATAGAAGCGGCGTTGAGGTCAGGCATCTTTGTTTCAGCAATCTTGCGAACCTGATCTTTTGTAAGGGTAGCAACCTTGGTCTTGTTGGGAACTGCAGAAGCAGTCTCGATGCCGCAAGCCTTCTTAATAAGAACTGCTGCGGGAGGAGTTTTGGTAACGAATGTAAAGGAACGGTCTGCGTAAACGGTAATGATAACGGGAATGATAAGACCGATATCATTCTTGGTTCTCTCGTTGAATTCCTTAGTGAAGTTAGGAATAGAAACACCGTACTGACCGAGTGCGGGACCTACTGGGGGCTGGGGAGTAGCCTTGCCGGCAGGAAGTTGCAATTTAATGTAACCTTGAATTTTCTTAGCCATGATTAATTAACCTCCAAATGTGGTAGTATAATCGGGAGAATTGAAAATTTTTCTCCCTCCCACGTGAGCTTCGTATGAAGCAAAAAAACGGAAATTATTCCTTGATACGAACATCCTTGGTTTCAACCATAATCGGAATGTCGCGTCTTTCCGTAGATGCGAGAATAACAAGCTGCTTCTTGTCCTCGCTGATTTCCTGAAGCGTACCTGAATATCCCTCAAAGATTCCGGAAACAACTTCAACCTTATCACCGAGCTTAAATTTGAATTCATCGGAGGAAACCTCAACGTTGAACATTTCAATTTCTGCATCGGTTAGAGGAGTGGGCTCAGAGCCCGGACCGACAAAGCCTGTAACACCGGTGATATTTCTAACCACGTGCCAAGATTCATCAGTCATTGTCATTTTAACAAAGACATAGCTTGGGAAAAGCTTGGTTTCAACAATCTTTTCCTCGCCCTTATCATTGACTTCTACCGACGTTTCGATCGGTACCTTGATATCATAGATCAAGTGACCAAGACCACGGTTCTCAACGATCTTCTCAATACTGTCTTTGACTTTGTTTTCATAACCTGTATAGGTGTGAGCAACGTACCATCTGGGACCCTGGTTCATTTCATTGATATTACTCATAGTTTTAATTATCCGATAAGACCGGCAACAGAGTTAATGATCCAAGATGAACTAAGATCAATAACAGCTATGATAACAGCAACAGCTACAACGACCGCAATTACAAGCTTGAAACTCTTAATAACTTCTGCGCGAGGAGTCCAAACAACTTTCTTAAGCTCTCCCGCTGTGTCCTTGCACAGCTTTACGAGCTTGTTCCATACCTTGACGAACCATCTTCCTACTTTTGTGAAGAAGCCTGGAGCCTTCGCGGTATCATTTGATTTTTTGTTTTCGTCTGCCATCTCATTTACCTCTCAATTACTTGGTTTCCTTGTGCAAAGTGTGTTTGCGGCAGAAACGGCAGTACTTTTTCATTTCAAGTCTGTCCGGATCGTTCTTCTTATTTTTCTTTGTGTCATAATTTCTTTGCTTGCATTCGGAACAAGCGAGTGTAATTTTGACTCTCATATCGGCACCTCCTGATAGAATTCGGGTAAACCCGTTGAATACCTCCCTCAATGTCAGCGCTGGCGCTTGTCCCAAAAAGCGCACAAAAAAAGCCCCCAACAGAGGTGAAACTATTATAACACATATTTCGTTATTTGTCAATACATTATTTTATTTTTCTTTATTTTTAATTGACAAAAGAATATAAATATCTTATAATATATGCAAAATGCTTTATACAAGCTTAATGAGGTAACTGCTTATATGAATATTACTATACTCGATAGAGCATCTTTTGGTAACGATACACCGATAGACGCACTTAATAAATTTGGTAAGGTTGATTGCTACGAATCTACATCTCCGGAGCTTATAGTTGAAAGATGCGAGCAATCTGACGTGCTTGTACTTAATAAAGTTAAGATTACAGCTGACGTGATCAGACTATTGCCAAAGCTTAGACTGATATGCGTATTTGCAACCGGATATGATAATATAGACGTGAATGCTGCGAAGGAGCACGGCGTTGCGGTGTGCAACGTCCCCGGATACTCATCAGAGAGCGTTGCTTTATTTACAGTCAGCACGGTGCTTTCTCTCGTGACTCATTTGCAGGAATACAGCGAATATGTAAAATCAGGTGAGTACTCCGCATCGGGAATACCAAACAGGTTGATTCCGGTTTATCACGAGATAGCAGGGAAGACCTGGGGTGTAGTCGGATATGGTGGAATAGGCAGCGCTGTAGGTAGAATAGCAACGGCTCTTGGGGCTAAAGTCATAGTTAACAAGAGAACTCCTTCAGATAAAATAAGAACGGTTGATATAGAAAAGCTCTGCCGCGAGAGCGATATAATAACATTGCACTGTCCGCTAAACGACGGAACGAGAGAGCTTATCTCAGCGTCAATGATCGAAAAAATGAAGGATGGAGTAATTATCGTAAACTCTGCAAGAGGCGGAGTGGTGAATGAAAAGGATATACGAGATGCTGTTATCAGCGGTAAGATAGGGGGATTTGGCTCTGACGTTTATACTACCGAGCCGTTTAGCGTGGATCACCCGTATTACTCCTTACTCGGTAACCCAAAAGTAATTCTAACTCCTCACGCCGCATGGGGCGCGTATGAAGCAAGAGTTAGATGTATGGATATTGTTGTTAGTAATATTGAAGCGTTTATAAATGAAAAAATCCAAAACAGAGTAGATATATAGAAGCAGAAATATAGTATATAACAAAAACTCCCGAAAGCACCAACTATAACGCAGGTGTATTTCGGGAGTTTTTATCATCCCCTGTCTACTGTTATTACGCAAAAATAATCTTCGCGCTCGTCGCTTATTTTCTTTGATATTAAATCAACGATCTCGGTTTCTTTAATTTTACACTCAAAGGGGAGAACAACATCGAATATTAAATTGGTATGTGTATTTCCGGATACAATTCTGAAGTCATGAATAGAGATACTTTCGTCTATTTCACGGACCACACTCATAGCCATCGTTTTAAGCTCATTGCATATGGGATCATCTACCAGAACCGGATCCAGATGAATGGTGCAGAGTATGCCGAGCTCGCTTTTTATGAGCCGCTCTACGTTGTCTATAGTATCGTGAAGCCTGTAAATATCCTGCCTGCCATCAACTTCGGCGTGAAATGACGCGATATAACTGTTAGGACCGTAGTTGTGAACCATCATATCGTGAACGTCGAGAATCTCAGGATAACGAGCGACGATCTCATTTATATCATCGACAACCTTAGTAACGGGAGCTTCTCCGAGGAGAGCGTTTTTGGTTTCGTTGAGTATCTTGCTGCCCGCGATTATAATAATAACAGAAACGGCTATACCTACTATAGCATCGATTATATAGTAGTCTGTAAACTTTATTATTATACCTGAAACGAGAACGGCAGAGGTCGATATTGTGTCAGTAAAGCAATCTGTAGCTGCGGCACGAAGCATCTTGGAGTTTATTCGACGACTCACCTTGATGTAAAATATGCCGAGCCAGAGCTTAAGCGCAATTGATATGGAGAGAATAACAAAGCTGACAGTTCCGAAAACAGTTTTTGCTCCCTCAGGATCGCTCAGAGAGCCTATTGAGTCGATAAGAAGTTCAAATCCTACAAGAAGAATGAGAAAGGACACTACCATTGAGGCGATGTATTCCATTCTTGCGTGACCAAAGGGATGATTGCGATCCGCAGGCTTGGAGGATATCTTAAAGCTAAAAAATGATATCAGCGATGAACCGGCATCTGATAGATTGTTGAATGCGTCGGCAGTAATTGCCAAGGACATAGATAATAGTCCCGCAATAAATTTTATTATAGCCAGTATGAAATTCGTAGAAATTCCAACTATGCTGGAAATCGTGCCATAGACCTCTCTTTTGTTGTCCGCGGATAAATTTTTCTTAGTAAACAATCTTAGAATCAAATCCGTCATAAACTTACTTCCGTTAAAAAGTTTTGATTTTTTTATGTAAGCGTTAAATCTTCATTATATCGTCTTTACTTTTTTCAATTTATGTGCTATAATTATGTAAATTAAAAAAAGGTGACGGTAATGATATATAAGGAAATAATACTTAAATCCGAATCTCAAGGAGATTTGAGAACGGAGCTTCTTTTTAATATTGCATCTGAGCGCGCATCCGGAGTGCAGCTTCTCAGATTTTTTGTAAATTTCGAAGATAATAGTCAGAAAATATATTCCTCCGTGATGCGAATACTACGCTCACTGAAATCAAGAGGGGCGATTCAGCTCTATGCGTGTAGAGAAGACTTTGAAAACAATACACGCGAGGCTGAATATCTTATAAATAAATATTCCGAAATACTCGGTGACGAGGACGATATATCCGTACCGGAATATTCAATCTACGTAAGGCTTTGATATTTTGGCTAAATTAAAGGTTGCTACAGAAAAGTAGCAACCTTATATTTATAGATATAATTCTATCGATTAGTTTCCGTTGGATTCAAGGTAGCGAACAACGTCTCCTACGGTGTTGAAATTGTGCAACTCCTCATCATCTATCACAATATTGAATCTTTCTTCGCAAAGATAAACAAGGTCTGCAAGCTCAAGGGAATTAATACCGAGGTCGGCAGAAAGCTCTGCTTCCATGGTGACGTCATCGGCGTTCACACGAAGCTCATCGACCAAAAAGGTCTTCAAATCTTCAAACATATCTATCCTCCTTTACGTTAAGTTTGGACAAAACCTTATTTATAATACAACATTATTTATTGTTTGTCAATAGTTTTTTAAAAAATAAGATACAATTTGACATTTTTTGTCATTTTTTGTATCTTTAAATATAGCAAAACAACCTTATTATTTATTATATATTTATAGTTGTATTGATTAAATTTATGTATTTTCATTGACAAATATAACGTGTTGTGTTATTATAATTATAAAATAAAAAGTATGAAGGAGGTGTTAGAATGGTTTACGGTTGGATGTGGGTAGCAGTTATCATTATTGCCATCATTGTAGAAATTCTAACCGATCAGCTTTTGTCTATCTGGTTCGTTCCGGGCGCGATAGTTTCCGTTGTGCTGGACTTTTTCTCTGTGGATATTATCATCCAGGTTCTTGTTTTTCT
The DNA here is from genome assembly GCA_045657485.1 of Eubacteriales bacterium. GTDB lineage: Bacteria > Bacillota > Clostridia > Oscillospirales > CAG-272 > UBA1740. The sequence continues at coordinate 9,000 of JAZOTE010000113.1, read as the reverse complement.
CGTCATTTCCGTCGTAGGAATAGTAGTTGCCAGATTGTTCTTAAAAAAGTTTAAATGCCCAGGCGATTCCAAGACGAACATTAACGCGATAATCGGTGAAAGATGCGTTGTTACGGAACGTATCGATAACTATGCAGGATGCGGTCAGGCAAGAGTAAACGGGCAGATCTGGTCCGCGAGAGGCGCCTATGAAAATGATTGCTTTGAGGTTGGCGAGGTCCTTGATATAGTTGCTATCGAAGGCGTAAAGCTTATTTGCAAAAAATAATTTTAAAGGGAGAGAAAAATGCTTACTAACACACTATTGATCACCGGCGATTCCGGTCCTCTCATTGTTGTACTCGTTATAATTGCTATCGCTCTTGTAATTTTAATTTCCAACATTAAAATCGTTCCTCAAGCTACGGCTCAGGTCATAGAGCGACTCGGTTCGTATAGTAAAACCTGGCATACGGGCGTACATTTCAAGATTCCTATCATAGAGCGCGTAGCTATGAAGGTTACTTTGATGGAACAAGTAGTTGATTTTCAACCCCAGGCCGTCATTACCAAGGATAATGTAAGAATGCAGATCGATACGGTCGTATTTTATCAAATTACAGACTGCAAGCTTTATACCTACGGTGTGACCAATCCATTGATGGCTATAGAAAATCTTACCGCTACTACGCTTCGTAATATCATAGGCGAGCTTGATCTCGACCAGACGCTTACGTCCCGTGATATTATAAACACCAAGATGAGAGCTATTCTTGACGAGGCGACTGATCCTTGGGGTATTAAAGTAAATAGAGTTGAGCTTAAAAACATCATTCCTCCAAAGGAAATACAGGACGCGATGGAAAAACAGATGAAGGCTGAGCGTGAAAGACGTGAGCTGATTCTGAAGGCTGAGGGTGAGAAAAACTCAACTATACTGATCGCTGAGGGTAACAAGCAGCAGAAGATCTTGGCAGCAGAGGCAGAAAAAGAATCAGCTATTTTGCTCGCCGAAGCTTCGAAGCAGGCTAAGATCAGAGAGGCAGAGGGTGAAGCTGAAGCGATTCTTCAGATTCAAAAAGCTACTGCCGACGGTATTAAAATGATCAACGAAGCCGCTCCGTCGGATGCCGTTCTTTCCATTAAGAGTCTTGAAGCGTTTGCTAAGGCTGCTGACGGTAAAGCAACCAAGATTATTATTCCATCAAATATACAAGGTATAGCAGGACTCGCGAATGCTATTACGGAATCTGTAAAAAATCCTCAATAAAATAATGGATCGGCTGTCAAAATTTGACAGCCGATTTTAAAAAAATCATATGTTAAACAAACAAAAATCGAAATTTGAAAAAAATACTGAAAAACTATTGACAAATCCAAATAATTCTGTTATAATATAAGCCGCTGTCAAGTACGTGCCTTTAGCTCAGCTGGATAGAGCAACTGCCTTCTAAGCAGTAGGTCGGGGGTTCGAGTCCCTCAAGGCACGCCATATGGTGGGATTAGCTAAGCTGGTTATAGCGCCAGGTTGTGGCCCTGGAGGCCGTGGGTTCGAATCCCATATCTCACCCCATAGTGAGCTTTCGTTTATCGAAAGCTCTTTTTTTCTTTTTTGCATACGTTTTGCTTAGAAAAGATAATCCTAATTAACAACTTTAATTATATTTCTTTAATAAACGAAAAGGCTTATCACATCGGATAAGCCTTTTCTGCTATATATTTTTGCTTGAATTTGACAAATTTATTATTTTTGCGTTTAAATAAGATATGTCACTCAAATTATGAGTTACGAGTATAACGAGATGGTTTTTTGAATATTCCGAAATAACATCAAGTACTGATTTAGCTAAATCACTATCGAGCTCTTTAGTCGCCTCATCCAGAAGATAGACGTCACAGTCCTTCATAAATGCTCTGACGAGCGAAACTCGTTGCTTCATGCCCCCTGAAAGCTCGTTTGGCTTAAGCTCGATCTCATTATCGGTAAATCCTAAACGACGGAGCAAATATTTCGCTTTATCATAATCCTGCAAGGTCGGTTTTTCGATTGCTACAGTTGCATTTTGCAATGCTGTAAGAGCGGAGAAAAGTCTATATTCTTGAAAAACGACGGAAAAACTATCTGACGAGATGATTTCTCCAGAGTAATCTTTGTCAAGACCGCAAATCATGCGCAGAAGAGTAGTTTTACCAATACCGCTCATTCCCGTTATCGCGTAAATACCTTTGTCATCAAAGTTGTAGCTGAAATCTGTAAATATCGTTTTATCTCCGTACTTTTTTGTAATTGAGCATATTTTTAAGCTCACGTTTTTATCCTCCTGAGTGCTTTTTTTGCAATAAACTCAAGCATAACACTGAAGAATATTATAACAAGAGTAAGCGCGAAGACCTTTGGCGTATCGAAAAACGTTTTAGATTCATTTATAAGATGCCCGATAGATTTTGATGTGTAGGCGATAATCTCAGCGGCGATCTCCGCTTTCCAAGCAAGTCCTACCGACGTGATTATTGCGGGTATCAAAAATTTAATAATGCAAGGGAAAAATACGAGCTTGAATTTTTTAAAACCGGAGAATTTGAATATATACGCAATCTCAAGGAGATGTGTGTCGACAGACCTGAACCCGTCAAGCGTATTTTGCCAGATAATAGGGAAAACCATAAGAAACGATATAAAGATTGAAAGTGAGTCGCCACTCATCATTATCCATAAAATCACAATAAAGGAAGCAACGGGAGTTGATTTTATCACAGAAACAGCAGGAGATACAATTCTGCAAATAGGAACGATTTTGTAAGAAGCGATCGCAATCAAAACTCCAAAAACAATTCCGAGCACAAGTCCGGCAATGACTCTCAAGAGTGAAAGAAATATGGCAAGATAAAAGTCCACGTCACCCATCAAAATAAAGAGAGCTTTGAAAGTTGGAACAATTCCGGGAACGAGAAAATCGTTTCCTATTATGATAGAAGATATCTGCCATAAAGCTGCCCAAAAGAGAAGCGTCAGAGTAGAATATAATACACTCTTAGTCTTCTGATACATAATAAAACATACTGTCCGGAGCTGTAATACCAATTGCACCGTAGAATGACTTCAGAGCTGATTCCATTTCTTCTCCTCCGATAAACGAGATGGAATCTCCCAAATTTGATAGCGATTTAGTAGCCGCGCCTTTTGCAGCGATAATGCCGGAATCTACAATATAATCCGAGGCAGAGGACAGATTGTCTTTGTTGGATACGTATTCGATTGACGCTTTGTATTCAGCGAGAAATGTATCAATTTTATCTTTGTTTTTCTCGACAAAATCAGCACGTGCAACGATACAACCCATAGTTACAGGTGTATCGAATAATGTGTCCCAGCAATCTCCGAGGTCGATATCTATGCTGTATTCAACGTCGCTATTACCCGCCTTTTGAATAGCAAGCAGAGAAGACGTAACCATAGGCTCCGGCAACACGGCTATGGGGAGCTTGCCTGCAGTTACAAGAGCACCAACGTCTTTTGGTTCTGAGATAGTCGAATTATCAAATGTAGTGGAAACGGTTGCGTTAATTCCCAATGAGCTTAGAATAAATTCAAGAACAGGCTTGGGCGTTCCACTGCTGCAGGTGTAAACGGTTTTGCCGTTAAGATCCTCTATTTTTTCAATTGTATTATTTTTATCCGATACAACGTAAAGAGAGTTTAGACAGTTGACTCCGAGAACAACGATATTTTTATTCTGGTTGTAGTAATTAGCAGCAAGGTTCGTTGGTACTGATACAATATCAACGTTACCGACTGCAAGATCTGCTATTGCGTTTTGAGTGTTGTTCTGATAATTTTCAAAAGCGTACTTATCGTTACCGTCTTTTCCGCCGTTATCGTGAACAAGCTTTGCGAATCCCATACCGGTCGGTCCCATCATATATCCGACAAGAAGCTTTTCACCGCTATTGTTTTCGGTACACGACACGAGGGGTAAAACCAGCATTACCAAAAGTAATACTACAGATACGATTTTTTTCATTTTGTAAATTCCTCCAATTTTGTTTTATCTAATATTTTAATAGTTTTGTTTTCTGCCTGAATACAACCTGCGTTTTTTAGACTTTCGAGAGTTCTATACACAGATGATCTTCCGGCACTGATGCTCTCTGAGCAACGTTTGATATTAAATTCAAAGGTATTCGAAGACGTTTGCTCAGATTTCACGAGAAGATACGATGCAAGCTTCGACTCTACGGTAGACATAGTTACAGTTTCGATCTTTGAGTTTAAAAAGCTGACTCGCTTTGCCAGGAAGCATATAATGTTAAGCGATACCTCGGAAGATCGTTCTATCAAATTTAAAATAACGTCCTTATCGACAAAAAATATTTTGCATCTTTTCTTTGCATACACGTAGGTCGGAAATCTTTCATGCGTGAAGACCGAAAGAACGCCAAAGGAATCGTTTTCGCCTAATATGTTAAGCAAAACTTTGTTCTCTCCGTTGTCATCTCGAAGCACCTCACACTCGCCAAAAACAACAAATCCTATTTTTGCTTCGTTGAGTTCGGGGGAGAATACCAACTCACCGCGAGAAAACACAGACTCTTTTCCCTTAACAAGCGGCAGTAGCTCGTTTGTTTTTTTTACATTGAGTCCGTGAAATAAAAAGGTTTTTGATATATCAAATATAATATCGCCTCCCTTAAAAAGTGTATCATTTGATACATATTATACAATATAATTTTTTGTTTGTCAATATTATATCGCAATGAATTTGAAAATACCTTGTCATAAAATGTTGCAAAAAGCATTGATTTTTTAAAATATCTGTGTTATAATATAAATATTATTTTAAATATTGGTTGGGGTTTGCGATGTTGAATAATTTTCTTCTTATGACAGGCGGAGAGCTTTCCGTTCTTGTCACATCATTTTTCAACTTTGCCAAGAATACTTTTTTGGATTTTACGGTAGCTGATGCCGTTGATATAATTTTACTTACCGTTCTTTTTACGCTTTCGTTCAAATTCCTTAAAAGGCGTAAAGCCGGGGCGTTGATTCTTGGCATTTTCGTTTGTCTTATTTTTTACGTTATTTCATCTATATTCTCATTGTCGGGCATTAGATTTATACTTTCAGGCCTATTTCAAATAGGAGCTATTGCTCTGGTAGTCATTTTCCAGCCTGAGCTGAGAGAACTTCTTGAGCGCGTTGGTACCGGATCTCTTAAGGGAATCAGGAGCTTTGGTCAAGATTCTAAAAATAAAGAAGAGCAGTACCGTATTATTAAGAATATTACAAAGGCTGTCCATATTCTTTCTGTGGAGAAAACGGGGGCACTTATCGTTGTTACCCGCACTACCAGCCTTGACGATATTATACATTCGGGAATTATTGTTAACGCTGATGTTTCGGATTCGCTTCTGCGAAATCTGTTTTACAACAAGGCGCCTCTTCACGATGGCGCGGTAGTTATAGACGGAGATAAGATCGTCGCCGCATCTTGCATTTTGCCTTTGCCGCGCAGAACGTACGTTGATGCTGATCTTGGCACAAGACACAGAGCCGCTATCGGTCTCAGTGAGATAAGTGATGCGCTTATAATTGCGGTTTCCGAGGAAACGGGTATCATTTCCGTCGCCAAGGAATGCGAGTTAATACGTGATTTCACCGCCGAAACATTACGTAAGTTCCTTGTTAAAGAACTTCTCAGAGAAGAAAACGTTGATGATAACAATTGATTTTGGAGTCAGAAATGAATAAACGCATTTTAGGTATTAAAATTAGTACAATATTATCGGTTATTTCGTGTCTTTGCTTTGCCGTCCTGTTTTGGCTGCTGGTCAAATATTCCGAGTCGGACATTTCCGCAGCGTTTATTTCAAATGCTGTATTCGGAGGAAAGCGGTGAAAGAAAAGCTGTGCTTTATTGTTTTTAACAATATCAAATTACCGGTAAACGCCTCTGTTATGGAGGCGTTTTCGGTTGCAAAGAAGAGACTCAAGTCTCTCGGTATGTCAACGGAGGACAGAAAATTCTTCGTGTATCGCAGAAGCATAGATGCTCGTCACAGAGATAAAATTTTATTGGTTTATTCCATCGCAACAGAAGTACGCTTCGACGAGAAGGTGCCTTCAAATCTCTCGCGATACGACGGCGTTGTAATAAATCAATCCACTCCGGAATTTACTCCGGGGCGCGAGAAACTGTATTCCCGTCCGGTCATCGTAGGATCCGGTCCGTGCGGACTGTTTGCTGCTTTGCTTCTTGCTGAAAATGGATATGCCCCTATAATCATCGAACGTGGCGGCTCTGTCAAGGAGAGAATGAATGCCGTATCTAAATTCGAACAAACGGCCTCGCTCAATCCTGAGTGTAATATTCAGTTTGGCGCGGGCGGCGCAGGAACCTTTTCTGACGGAAAGCTTGTTACGCGCATCAATGATCCTCTATCATCCTATGTCATAGAGAGATTTCTCGAATTCGGAGCTCCGGCAGATATAAGATATATTGCTAAGCCACATATTGGTACTGACGTTTTGTCCGTAATTATAGATCGCATAATTGATAGGATAAAGCAGCTTGGCGGAGATATTTACTATAATACGAAATGTACCGGATTTGTTGAAAGTCAGGGGAGGATATCCGCCATACGAACCGTCGATGCGGACATACCCTCAGGTACCGTCCTCATGGCTATCGGTCACAGTGCAAGGGACACGTATTCCATGTTGATCGGAAACAACTTGCACCTAGAGGCTAAACCGTTTTCAGTAGGTATGCGCATTGAGCATCTTGCTGATGATATAGATAAAGCTCTTTACGGCAATTTAGCAGGTAATACAGTTCTTGGCAGAGCTGAATACAATCTATCGCATAATACAAAGGAACGAGGAGTTTACACCTTCTGTATGTGTCCCGGTGGAGTGGTTGTCCCTGCGGCGAGTGAAGAGAGCGGATTGGTTGTCAACGGTATGAGTTATCACGACAGAGCGGGGAAAAACTCTAATTCTGCTGTGGTATGTTCGGTCTTCAAGGATGATTACGGTTCAACTCCTGAATGTGCTATTGATTTCCAGCGTCGGATAGAAAGACTTGCTTTTAAGGCAGGAGGAGAAGGATACTCAGCCCCTATAATCACTGTAGGCGACTTTCTTAAAGGTCAATGCAGAAAAGAACCCGGAAGGGTATTACCAACATATATGAACAATCAGAGAGTGCATCTTGCCGATCCTTCGTCGTATTTACCGGAGTTTGTAACGAATGCCATAAAAGGTGCGCTCGTTAATTTTGACAAAAAAATATACGGCTTTGCATCCGAGGATGCAGTGCTTACCGGAGCGGAAACCAGAACCAGTGCTCCGATCAGAATTTTAAGGTCTGTCGATACTCGACTTGCTATAGGTTACGATAACCTTTATCCCGCCGGTGAAGGCGCGGGATATGCCGGCGGAATTACCAGCGCCGCTATTGACGGAATAAAATCCGCAATCAAGATCATTGAACGCTACAAGCCTATTTTAAATGGGTATGCAGAATAAACAGTTTCGCTGCACAAAAGGTTTTTATGCTTTTTGTGTGTTATTTAAGCGGGTGAAATCTAGACCGCTCAATATTTGATAATAAAATGGAAGGCGGGAGAAATCCCACTACGGTTTTTAAATATGAATTTTAAAAAAGAAACGAAGGAGAAGAAATGGATTATAAAATCCACCGAAACGGTTGAAGCAGAGAGAGAAGTGAATTCCATCGCTTCTGAGCTCGGTATCCATCCGATCGTAGCAAAGCTTCTTTACAATCGCGGATATAGCAACGCTGAGTCCGCAAAATCATTTATTTATATGGAGAGCGAGATGCTTTCCGACCCTTTTCTGATGCAGGATATCGATAGAGGAATTGAACGTATCAGACTCGCTATAGAAAAAGGTGAAAAAATTACCGTTTACGGAGATTACGACGTTGACGGAGTTACAGCGGTTTGTACACTCTATATGTATCTTCGGTCACAAAATGCCAATGTTGAGTACTATATTCCCAGCAGAATAGGCGAGGGATATGGCGTTTCGTCCAGCGCAATAGACGCTATTGCAGAAAACGGTACGAAGCTTATAATAACAGTAGATACGGGCATTACAGCAGTAGAAGAGGTCGAGTATGCGAAGAATCTGGGTATTGATTTTGTTATTACCGACCATCACGAATGCAGAGCGGCATTGCCTGAGGCTGCTGCCGTGATAAATCCGCACAGGCCCGATTGTAATTATCCATTCAAGGAACTTGCCGGTGTAGGAGTAGTTTTTAAATTCGTATGCGCGTATGAGGAGAGAGTAAACGGACTAACACGCGTTGCGGCGACCAAGAAAATCTTTGGTGAGTATGCAGATCTGGTTGCGATCGGTACGATAGCGGATGTAATGCCTATACGTGAGGAGAACCGTATAATCGTAAGATACGGCTTATCTAAAATTGAAAACAACAAGCGCATCGGTCTTGCTGCACTGATGGACGCATCATCAGGAAGAGTGGACGAGCAACGTCAGAGAAATAAAAAACGCAGCAAAATTACATCCGGATACATTGGATATACTATAGCCCCTCGTATTAATGCTGCGGGTAGAATCAAGAATGCTTCTATGGCTGTCGAGCTGTTTTTGTCTGAGGACAAAGAATTTGCTCGACGGATTGCCGAGGAGCTTTGTCAAACGAACCGAGAGCGTCAAGCAGAGGAAAACAAGATAATGCAGGAGGCCTATAAGAAGATCGAGCAGTACGATATCGAGAAGAATCCCGTTATCGTCCTTGACGCTGATAATTGGCATCACGGAGTTATAGGTATTGTTTCTTCCAGAATCACTGAAAAATATTCAAAACCCTCAATTCTAGTTTCCTTTGAAGGTAATGATCCTAATACTCATTCACCGGATGACATAGGAAAGGGATCGGGAAGAAGCATCAAGGGGCTAAATCTTGTTGATGCTCTTTGCTATTGCTCTGACCATCTTGTTAAATTTGGTGGACACGAACTTGCGGCAGG
>JAZOTE010000112.1:0-3774 GCA_045657485.1 Eubacteriales bacterium | reverse complement strand
GCCTGCCTTGATCTTGAGGTTGATATTATCAAGAACCGCGCCCTCGCTGTTTTTGTAATAGCGGAACGTCACGTTTCTGAACTCTATCTCACCGCTTGTGATGCGGGCGTCGGGATCTGCCGATGCGACGTCCGTTATATCAACCTTTTCGTCAAGTACCTCGCAGATGCGCCTGCCCGATGCAAGAGCGCGCGAGGACGTCATAAGAAGCATCGTGACCATCATAAGTGAGGAAAGGATCATAGTAGTAAAGGTAACGAAGGCACTGAGATCACCGACCTCCATACCGCCGTCGAGAACTATTCCGTGTCCGAGCCACACAACCGCAATTACCGTCGCGTACATAAACACGTTCATTACGGGAAGCATCATAATAACGATCTTGACCGCGCTCATTCCCGAGTCCTTAAGGTCCTTATTGTCGCGCTCGAACTTCTCTGTTTCAAAGTCTTCCCTAACAAAGGATTTAACAACCCTGACGTTGGTCACGTTCTCTCTGACCGTGGAATTAAGCTTATCGATCTTCTTCTGCATAAGTCCGAAACGCGGAAAGCTTATTTTAATGATCAGGAAAATAACCAAAATCATAAGCGGCATAGTTACCGCAAGAACAACAGAAAGAGAAGGCTTGAGCGCTACAGCCATAATAATACCGCCGATAAACATACCCGGCGAGCGCAAAGCCATACGCAATAGCATATTAACGAAATTCTGCAGCTGAGTGACGTCATTCGTCATTCTGGTAACCAGAGAGCCAGCTGAAAATTTATCAATATTGGAGAATGAGAACTGTTGAATTTTCGCATACATATCGCGTCGTAAATCCGCGGCAAAGTTTACGGAAGCCTTTGAACCAAAATACGCTCCAGCAACACCTCCCGCCATCATTGTAAGGGCAATAGCTATCAAAATTGCAGCATAACCTATGCTTGATTGCCACGTCAGTTTCTCGTTTAGTCCGTCATTGATAATCATCGCCAGGACGAGAGGCATAAACATCTCTCCGATAACCTCTATAACCATACCGAGAGGTCCGAGAATAAATGATTTCAGGTACGGTCTAACGTATTTCATCCATCTTCTCATATATTGTCATTCTTCCTTTCATCAGATTTTATTGCAGTGGGAGATAACACACTCGTCTTGATATTATTTTGAATCTTATCAAGACAACGTATATATACGTTTAATTCATCATCACTGAAGCCGTCAAACATCGATCTGGCTGCCTCCGAAAACAGCTTTTTGGTTTTATTCACTATTACTCTTCCCTTTTCGGTTATTTCAATCTCAAAAAATCTGTTATCGTGGCCAAGCTTACGTACGATATACCCATCCTGCTCTATCTTCTTCAATGCGCCGGTCACTGCAGCGGGTGAAATATCAAGATGCTCCGCAAGCGCCTTTTGCGAATGAAGCGCACCATGTCTTGCAAGATGCATAAGAATCCTGTGCTGCGTTCGATGAATACCTATATTTCCAACTCGGCTGTCAATAAGCGCCTTATGCATACGGTCGGTTCTGAGCATCATATCCACTGCACGATCAAGATTATCTCCGGTCATAGATACACCTCCTCACAAATCGTTAACTGCTTAATAGTTAACCACTTAATTAGTATACACTCCAAATCGAAAAAGTCAAGTTCTAATTTGCTTTTTTTACAAATTATATACATTTTTAATTCCATATCCGAAAGCATATATATTTTGAATATGCTCCCTATGTTTTATATTTGCAACTTTTGTATTGATTTTTGACTTTGTGTATGGTAAAATAAGTGTCGAGGTGATATAATGATCAACACAACTCTATGCTATATCGAGCAGAATGAAAAATATCTGATGATACATCGAATAAAGAAGAAAAACGATGCAAATCACGATAAATGGATCGGAGTAGGCGGAAAATTTGAGAACGGCGAAAGTCCTTTTGATTGCGCTCGAAGAGAAATACTTGAGGAAACCGGAGTAGTTCCCGTCGGACTCAGATATCGAGGATTAGTAACCTTTATTTCAGATGAATACGGTACTGAATATATGCATCTTTTCACCGCTACGGGATACAGCGGAACGATCAATTACGATTGCGACGAGGGTAAGCTTGAATGGGTAGAAAAAAACAAAATTAAGGATTTTCCCATATGGGAGGGAGATCTGATATTTTTTGATTTACTTCAAAAAGAGGAACGGTTTTTTTCTCTGAAGCTTGAATATAAAGGCGATACGCTGGTGTCACACACTGTTGAAATATAAAGGAGCATGCTATGTCTATAAAAACAAATTCCGTTTACACTAAAGAAAGACTTATAAGATTTAATAATTACGTGATACTGTCAAAGAAGCTGCTATGGTTGATGATGTCAATAAGCACTTTGCTGGTTTACAGCTGCGTAGTTTTTATGTATTTCAACGGAGGAGATGCCAAAACCGTAATATACTCCGCTGTTTTTCTGACGTTTCTTGATTTATTTTATATCTTTGTTTCTTTTATTTTACCTAGATTTACACTGAAAAAGTCTAAGACTTTGAATGCCAGAATCACCTGTGTATTCAAGGAGAACGAATTTGATCTAAGCGTATCAAGCGATAACTTTGATGAATCAAGCACGATAAGATATCCAACTCTGACAAAGGTCGTAAAAAATAAAAATGACGTTTATCTGTTCATTTCACCAAATCAAGCTTTTATAACATCGCTTGATGGACTGTCCGATGACGAAATCAATGATCTTCATTTCTTGCTTGCAGACTCTATAAGCAAAAAGCTCTTCAAATGGAGCTGATAATTTCGAGGATGAAAAGCAACTAAAAAACGCCCATCAACATGGGCGTTTTTTGTGTTTCGCGGGTATATTTAAAAGCAGAAAATAAGTTTACAAAATTATCTTACCAAATGATTCTCTGCTTATTCTTGGATCAACAGAAGAAAGCAAGGCTATACATCCACGAAAAATATCATCATAAGCTTTATCAAATGAACCGGTATACCAAGGATCTGCCACATCTCTCTCAAGGCCGCAATAGCTAAGAAGCTTGCGAATTTTTTCATTAGGGTCAGAGGGGAAAATTTTTCGAATATTTCTCATATTATTATCATCCATCAGGGCAAAAACATCATATTTTTCATAATCAGATGGCGATAATCTGGTGGCACGGCGATCGTTGAACGGTATGCCGCGACGCTTAAGCTCTGCAGCCGCCGGTGGATAAAGAGGATTTCCGAGCTCCTCACAGCTCGTTGCTGACGAGCATACTAAATATTCTTTATCCAATCCAAGTCTTCTGAGAATGTCCTTGGTTATAAATTCAGCCATAGGACTGCGGCAAATATTGCCGTGACATACGAACAGTATTTTGTGCATTTTCAGTTCTCTCCTTAAAATTGTGGGGGTTCAGCGCTTGGCGGATAAACAGACCCGACCATCAGCTTTTGTCCTGCATATGCAGTTTTCTGTAATCGGCAGGACTCATTTTATATGCAGCGCGGAAGGCCTCGACAAAGCGGCGGACATTATTATATCCCACGCTCTCCGCAATCTCGTAGCTTTTAAGATCGGTATCCAGAACCAGAGCGAGGGCTTTTTCCATACGGACTTGCGTGAGATAGGCCTTGTAGTTCCGACCGGTTTCAGCCTTGAAATATGCGCTGAAGTAGTGTGGGCTGACGCAAGCCACCTCTGCCAGTGTTTTGAGAGAAAGCTCTTCGTTGTAATGTTCCTGAATGAACTGCATCACGCGGTATATATCGGCGGTGTTCTTTTTGCTGACCGTG
>JAZOTE010000111.1:0-16346 GCA_045657485.1 Eubacteriales bacterium | reverse complement strand
CGCCTTCTGTGCCTTCTTCATGGCTTTAAGCTCCTCCTCGGTATACTTGGGGAGAGGCATCGCGCGTGAAAGAATAAAGGTTTGAAGAATACCGAGAACGGACTGGTAGATCCAGTAAAGACCCAGCATGCCCGAGAAGCTGAACGCGATAAACAGGGTCATCGCAGGCATCATAAGGTCCATTATCTTCATGGAAGCCTGTGCCTGAGCGTCCTGCGCTGCAGCCGCGGGATTGGAGTTGCCGTTCCACTTACGGTTGAGGTACATAGAGAGCCAGGTAAGAGCCGCCGCAATGATGGGGATCAGTACGGTCAGGGAGATGTTGGTAAAGCTGGGAGTTGCCGCCAAGTCAATACCGAAGAGGGTAAAGTCGGGGCGCAGTGCAAGCTTATCCATGTATTCGCCCAGGCCCTCGCCGCCGCTTGTAAGATAGGTATTGATCTTGCCGATAAGACCTATCTGGTCGATGCTCTTAAATTCTACGAGCTCGGGGATTACTCCGTCCACGGTATTAACGACCTGGTTAATTACGCGAACTGCCTCCTCCTCAAGCTGACAGATATAGGAGAGGGGATTTCTTATAATGTTATAGAGGAAGATGATTATGGGCAGCTGCAGAAGCATAGGCAGGCATCCTGCGAGAGGGCTGTAGCCTTCCTTCGTCTGAAATTCCATAATCTCTTGCTGCATTTTCTGTTGAGTCTGATGGTCGGTTCTGCCTCTGTACTTGGCCTTGATAAGCTCGAGCTGAGGAGCGAGCTTTGCCATTTTGATTTGGTTTTTCTGCTGCTTAATAGAGAAGGGAAGAAAGAGCAGCTTGAAAACCAGCGCGTAGAGGAGCAGACCTACGGCGTAGCTGCCGCCGATACTGAACCACGAAAGCATGGTTCCTACTAATTCATACAGCCAATCTAGCATTTTGTGTTATTCCTTTTCTTCTGTTGTGTCGGTATTTTCAGAACACTCTGTAGCCGATATTCTGCTGGTGAGTCTTTTTTTTCTTTCGGGTACGGGATCGTAGCCACCCTTAGAGAATGGGTTGCAGCGCAGTATCCTCCAGACCGTAAGACCGAGACCCACGAAAAAGCCACGTTTTGTAAATGCTTCAATAGCATAGGCAGAGCAGGTCGGTGTGAACCTGCAGCAGGGCGGTTTGATCGGCGAGATAAACTTCTGATACAAGCGTATCAGCCATATCATAAGGTGTTTCATATCGTAAACATACCGAGCTTTTCGAATGCGATATCAAGATGCTTCCTGATATCCGTGCTTTTAAGCTTGACCGCAGAGGACCTTGCCGCGATAACGACGAGGAAGCCAACCTTTAAAGGCTTCTCTCTCTCCAGAGATCTCAGTCCCTCGCGCAAAATTCTGCGGACACGGCTGCGCACTGTGGCGCCACCGAGCTTTGTAGATACGGTCAGCCCTATTCTGTTGACCGTCTTTCCTTCCGGATGAGCCTTCGCCAGCTTCTTTGCTGAATAGTCGGGCAAAACGTAAACCGCGAGAGCTGACGTCACCGCTCTCTTGCCCTTTGCATACGCCTTGGAATACAGATGGTTTTCGCATATTGCTCTGAATTTCATAGCTGTATCCCCCGTTTCTTTCTGTCGGTCACCTTACGGACTGTGACCGTAGCCCTATGGATACCGCGAAGCTCTCCGCAGTCCCACATCAATTAAAATCCTCCGATAAAGAGCCGTCATAACCGCTTCTATCGGAGGTTTTTATAGTCGCCGTGCGACATCAAATCACAAGACTTGATCAGTAGGTGAGCTTAGCTCTACCCTTGGCGCGTCTTCTTTTAAGAACTTTTCTGCCGTTAGCGGTTGCCATTCTCTTTCTGAAGCCATGCTCCTTTTTTCTCTGTCTTTTCTTAGGCTGGTATGTTCTCTTCATGTCGGCACCTCCTTGTCCAAAGTATTAACGTCACAGGCAAAAATATGCCTGTTTTTGCGTATTCATACGAAAGCAGAGTATATTATAACTTAAAAAATATGATTTGTCAAGAGTAAAAGTGAAAAATAATTATAAAAAAGCTCTTGAAGCGGGAACCTTAAAAAAATAATAGCGAAAAAATAATAAAAAACCTCACGCGGAGTATCTTCCAGTCTTGACAATCACGGAGCTTTCTGTTAAAATAAAGGTTGATTTATTTATTCATGGGAGAATATCTTATGATCAACAAGGATGTAGCGAAAATAATGATAGGTGAGGAAGAGCTTGACAGCATCGTCAGCCGCCTTGCCGAAGAGATAAGCCGCGATTACGCAGGGGATGACAAGAGGCTGGTGCTTCTTTGCATACTTAAGGGCTCAATAGTTTTCACAGGCGATCTTATGAAGAAGCTCACCGTTCCGGTGGAGATCGACTGTATGAGAGTTTCCTCCTACGGAAACGGTACGGAATCCGGCGGAAACATCAATATCATTTTGGATCTTGTGCGTCCGGACCTTGATAAGTGCGACGTGCTTATTGTTGAGGATATTATAGACAGCGGAAGAACTCTGGAATATCTCGTAGGATATCTTAAGCATAAGGGAGTGAGGAGCGTTAAAACCTGCACCCTTCTTGATAAACCGTCACGCAGAGTAGTGAAGTTTGAGCCCGATTATAAGGGCGTTGAGATTCCGGACGAGTTCGTTATAGGCTACGGCTTGGATTATGCGGAAAAGTACCGCGCTCTCCCGTACGTCGGTATACTTAAGCCGGAGGTTTACGAGAATAAATGATGGATCGGCGCTATACGGTTGGACTTTACACTTTGGGGTGTAAGGTTTCGAGCTACGAAACCGAGGCGGTGGCGGAAGCGTTCAGCGAAGCGGGATTTGATATTAAACCGTTCGGCGATATCTGCGACGTGTACGTTATAAACACGTGCACGGTTACCGGTGAGAGCGACGCGAAGTCGCGTAAGTACATACGCCGCGCGGTCAGAACTAATCCGAATGCAAAGGTTATAGTTATGGGCTGCTACAGTCAGCGCTCGCCTGAGGAGGTGGCGTTGATAGACGGCGTGGACGGCGTTATCGGTACGGAGGGGAAGCTCTCTGCCGTGGGGTTGGCGATTGAGTTGCTAAGCGGCGGCGAAAAAAAGGTGACGGTAACCGATCTTTCAAACGCGGAGTTTGAGCCTATGACCGTGAAGCAAGCTCCCAGAACTCGCGGTTACGTTAAGATAGAGGACGGCTGCGAGTGTAAATGTACCTATTGTGCCATATCGGATGCCAGGGGACCGGTCAGGTCAAAAAAGCCGGAGGACGTTATATCAGAGGTTCAGGCTCTGTATCGGGGCGGAACGCGAGAGGTCGTTCTCACGGGAATAGAAACGGGCTCGTACGGCTCGGACTTTAATTTTGAGTACGGACTCGCCGATTTGATAGAGGATTTGGACAGACTTCACGCGGCGGACAGGATACGTCTTGGATCAATGGCACCGGAGCTTTTAAACGAGAGCTTTATAACACGCGTCAGCCGTTGTGGGATACTCGTGCCTCATTTTCATATATCTATGCAGTCGGGCTCGTCGAGCGTGCTCAGACGTATGAGGCGCAGATATTCGAGAGAGATGGCGATTCGTAACGTAGCTTTGATAAGAAGACTTATACCCGGAGTTATGCTTACCGCAGATTTGATGGTGGGCTTTCCCGGTGAAACCGAGGAGGAATTTCTCGATACCGTGAGCTTCGTCAGAGAGGCGGAGCTTCTAGACTCTCACGTGTTTGCTTACTCTATGCGAGAGGGAACTGTGGCCGCGACGATGCCGGGGCAGATAGATCCACTGATTAAGCAGGAGCGCTCGGAGCGACTGAGAATGGCGCAGGAGAGGATGCGCGATGAGGTTCTGGACGGAGCGATAACGAGCGGACGGGTGCTACCCACCGTATTCGAAACAAAGCGCGGACGGGAATATACCGGCCACTCGGATTCCTACATCGAAGTCAGATGTACGTCTGACAGAGATATAAGAGGCGAAATTGTGAATGTAATTCCCGAATATCACAAGGATGGGATATTGTATACGAAAATAGAGCTAAAAAAATAACTAAAGTTTACAAAATTGACAAAAATAGAGGTGCAAAAATGAAAAACACAGAGAAAACAATGGACAAAATCGTTGCCCTTTGCAAGAACAGAGGTTTTATTTTCCCCGGTTCTGAGATCTACGGCGGTCTTGCAAACTCCTGGGACTACGGTCCTCTCGGCGTAGAGTACAAAAACAACGTTAAGAAGGCTTGGTGGAAGAAATTCGTACAGGAATCCAGATACAACGTCGGTCTTGATTCCGCTATCATTATGAATCCTGAGGCTTGGGTAGCATCCGGTCACGTAGGCGGCTTCTCCGATCCTCTTATGGACTGCAAGGGCTGTAAGGCAAGACACAGGGCGGACAAGCTTATCGAGGATTACGCATTCCAGAACGGACTTTCCGATAATCCTGCCGGCTGGTCCTTCTCCGAAATGGCTGATTACATCAAAGAAAAGGGAATAGTATGTCCCGATTGCGGCGGCAGTGATTTCACGGATATCAAGAAATTCAATCTGATGTTCAAGACCTTCATAGGTGTAACTGAGGATTCCACGAATACCGTATATCTCCGTCCCGAAACGGCTCAGGGTATCTTCGTAAACTTCAACTCGGTTCAGCGCGCTTCCAGAAAGAAGCTCCCCTTCGGAGTTGCTCAGATAGGTAAGTCCTTCAGAAACGAGATTACTCCCGGAAACTTCGTGTTCCGTACCCGCGAGTTTGAGCAGATGGAGCTTGAGTTCTTCTGCAAGCCGGGTACAGACCTTGAGTGGTTTGCATATTGGAAAAATTATTGCCATCAGTGGCTTCTCAACCTCGGTATGCGAGAGGAAAATCTCAGACTTCGTGATCACGATCCAGACGAGCTTTGCTTCTACTCTAAGGCGACCACCGACTTTGAGTTCCTCTTCCCGTTTGGCTGGGGCGAGCTTTGGGGCGTAGCCGACAGAACGGATTATGACCTTGGTCAGCATCAGAATCACTCAGGCAAGGATATGACTTACTTTGATCAGGAAACCGGTGAGCACTATATTCCTTACGTTGTCGAGCCCTCTCTCGGAGCTGACAGAGTTGCGCTGGCGTTCCTTGTTGACGCGTACGACGAGGAAACCATCGGAGATGGTGACGTGCGTACGGTGCTTCATCTTCATCCCGCTCTCGCTCCCGTAAAGGCGGCAGTTCTTCCTCTCTCCAAGAAGCTTTCGGATAAGGCGCTTGAGCTGTATGACGAGCTTGCACGTGAATTTAGCGTTGACTTTGACGAAACAGGTTCTATCGGTAAGAGATATCGCCGTGAGGACGAGATCGGTACTCCCTTCTGCATCACCTACGACTTCGATACGGAAAACGACGGCTGCGTAACCGTTCGCGACAGAGATACTATGGAGCAGGTCAGAATTCCTCTCGATTCCGTAAGAGCGTACATCAGGGACAGACTTGAGTTCTAAGAGATTTAAAACACACTTTGATTAGTAATGAAGGGTTGCATTTTTTCTTGCAACCCTTCAGGTTTAAATTTATGAAAAACAAGGGAAAAGTAAACTCAAGCGTACATTATGCCGCAATTAAGGCGGCGTTTCCTCATACTATACCTATATTGGCAAGCTTTTTATTTCTCGGTGCATCATATGGAGTTTTGATGGCGTCAGAGGGCTTTTCGTTTCTTTATCCTATGGCGACCAGTATGTTTGTATTTGCCGGAAGTATGGAGTTTGCTTTGGCAGGACTTCTGCTCGGCGGCTTTGATCCTCTGTCCGCCGTGATGCTTACGCTGATGATAAATTTTCGTCACGTCTTTTACGGTATATCTATGGTTGATAGATATAAGGGGATGGGGTTGAAGAAAATATATATGATCTTCGCCCTGTGCGACGAAACCTTTTCGGTGGCTTATACTGCTGACCCTCCGTCTGACGTGGATAGGGGATGGTTTACCTTTTATATATCTCTTATGAATCACGGTTATTGGGTGATTGGAGCTACTCTCGGCGGTATTTTCGGTTCTCTGATACCGATGGGGATCGTTGGCTTTGATTTTGCTATGACCGCGCTTTTCGTCGTCATACTTATTGAGCAGCTTCTGAAGGGAGGAAATTTCTTCTTTGTTCTTATAGGCGGAGCTTGCTCGCTTATATCACTTCTCGTCTTTGGAGCGGACAGCTTTATCATACCGTCAATGGTGCTTATGCTTTTATCTATAGTGCTGACAAAGCCTCTTTTGGATAAGGAAAATACAGAAAAGGCAGGGGACGTGTCATGAATTTTTCGGAAGAAATAATTACCATAGCGTTGGTGGCGCTGTCAACCATGGCGACGAGATTTCTGCCGTTTATTCTTCTTCGAGGGGAGAAACGCAGCGGCGGATATATGAGATATATAGGTCGGGCGTTGCCGGCTGCGGTTTTCGCTATGCTGACGGTTTATTGCTTGAGGAACATCAGCTTCTCGTCTGCAGAGGCGTTTTTGCCGCAGCTTATTTCTATTGCGACGGTCGTTATACTGCATCTTACCGCGCGCAGAACTCTTCTGTCTGTTGGAGTAGGTACCGGAGTGTATCTGATTCTCGTCAATCTGGTATTCGTATAAGATTATTTTTTGGAATTTTAGAGGAGTTATATTATGGTTAAAAAAATTGCTTCATTTACGGTTGATCACGATCTTTTGACCGAGGGTATATACGTATCGCGGGTGGACGGTGACGTGACGACCTACGATCTCCGCACCAGAGTACCGAACGGCGGAGATTATATGGATAATCTTACCATGCACTCAGTAGAGCATATGCTCGCAACCTATCTTCGCTCCGGCGAGTTAAGCGATGACGTAATTTACTTCGGTCCTATGGGTTGCCAGACCGGGTTTTATCTTCTCGTCAGAGATGCCGATAACGAACGGGTGCTTTCCGCAGTTAAATCAGCGCTCACCGCAACCGTGAATCATTCGGGCGCAATGTTCGGCGCTGTTCGCCGTGAATGCGGAAACTACAGAAATCTGGATTTGGCAAGTGCACAAAGAGAGTGTAAAAGATATTTGGATATACTCAACTCAAAGGATAACGATTTCATATACAAGGGGGATAAGGTATGAAGGCTGATATAGGTATTATCGGCGCTATGGAGGCGGAGCTCAGCGATCTTATATCCAGGCTGGAAAATCATTTTTCCGAGAGCGTCAGCGGTATAGATTTCCATATCGGCACTCTTTCGGGCAAGTCCGTGGCGATCGCGAAATGCGGTATAGGTAAGGTATTCGCCGCTATGTGTACCGAGATAATGATACTTAAGTACTCACCGAGTCTTATAGTAAATACCGGAGTTGCGGGTGCGGTCAGCGACGGTATCGGTACGGGAGATATCGTGATAGCCGACACTCTTTGTCAGCACGATATGGATACTTCTCCTATCGGCGACCCCGTTGGTTTAATATCCGGAATTAACAAGATATACTTTGAATCCGACTCCCGCGCAGTCGGTATTTTGAAGACGTGCGCTGAGGAAATGCACGTCAACTCGTACGTCGGCAGAATTGCTACGGGTGACAGATTTATTGCCGGAGCTGAGGAGAAGAATCGTATAGCGGTTACCTTTGACGCGGCGGCTTGCGAGATGGAGGGTGGCGCGGTTGCCCACGTCGCTTACGTCAATTCAACGCCTTTCGCCGTGGTGCGCGCTATCTCTGATTCCGCAGACGGCTCTGCTACTGAGGATTATCCCACCTTCCTCTCCAAAGCGGCAAGCACGAGCGCCCGCCTTACTCTTGCCCTTGTAGAGAGATATTGATCAAGCGTTATGAAAATGAAAATCGAGCTCAGAAGAATGTCCGAGGGTGATAGGGCAGAGGTCATCGAAATGATGCGCGCGTTTTACTCATCACCCGCTGTGTACACGGACGGATCCGCAGAGATATTCAACGCGGATATTGATAACTGCCTCAATGACTCCCCCTACCTTGACGGGTATATTATAGAAAGATACGGTGATACCGCAGGCTACGTTATGATAGCCAAAAGCTTCTCTACCGAATTTGGCAAGCGCTGCGCCTGGATAGAGGATATCTACCTTAAGGATAGCTACAGAGGAATGGGTATCGGAAGCCATTGTCTTGCGCTTATAGAGGAGAAATATCCCGACCATCTTCTGCGTCTTGAGGTGGAGGAGGAGAACGAAATGGCGGTACACGTGTATGAAAAAAGCGGATTTGATATACTGCCGTATATGGAAATGAAAAAGCAACCTTAAGCTATACGACATATATGTGCCGCCTCGGCTAATCGGCCACAGTGGCTTTTCCTTTAGCCCTTATTTCATATGAAAAACAGAAGTTTTACGCAGCTCGTCGCTTTGCACATCAAGTGTGATAACCTCTCGGCAACTATAAAGCGCAGAATGCTTTTAAATCGTGGAAATCAGACCGCTTGTAAATCCGGTTTTTTAACACGCCCCCCGACATAGCGAGAAAATGACGTTAGATTTTGCCGAGGGTTTTAGCGCTTTAAGCTTAAACCGTAACCGTGAAACAAAGAAAAGCGGCAACTGTATGCGGCTTAAAACATCTCGGAAGAAAAAGATGGAAATACGGTCTGCTTCGATAAGAAAATTATCAGCGTCAAAACCTACGCTGACAAAAAGCTATACCGTCTTAAACGCATAATAATCGAAGGAAACAGTACTCGTTGAAGGCTTGGCAAAAAGCCAAATCGGTCTAAAAGTTCATATAAATATGACATAACAAGCTCACCGCTAAATAAGAATTTGACGGATACAGCTCGGAGGAAAAATGAGCATCTTGCTTTCAATATTCTTGTCAATGCTCAAGATTGGATCTTTCGCCTTTGGTGGTGGATACGCCATCATCGCATTGCTGGAAAACGAATTTATATCAAAACGAAGTTGGATCGATCACGATGAATTTCTCGACGTGGTTGCGATTGCAGAATCCACACCCGGACCTATTGCTATCAACGTAGCGACTTACATAGGTTATAAGCTCAAGGGCTTTGTCGGTGCAGCTGTTGCAACGGTCGGTATGTGTCTGCCGTCCTTTGTGATCATGTATATCGTATCGCTCTTTTACGAGCAGTTTATGGAGATCACGCTCGTTGCGGCGGCGTTCAAGGGCATTCAGATCTGCGTGGTGTATCTCATTGCATCTGCAGGTCTTAAAATGCTGAAGAAAATGAAGAAAACACCTCAAAATATCATCGTTTTTTCTGCGACTTGCGTTGGGATGATACTCTGTACGCTCTTTGACGTTCACGTCTCATCGGTATGGTTTATTCTTGCCTCTGGCGTTCTCGGACTTTCGATATTCTTCATTAAGAAAAATAGAGCGAAAGGAGAGAAAACCAAATGATTTATTTGCAGTTATTCTTTACCTTTCTGAAGGTTGGCGCATTCGCCTTTGGCGGCGGTTACGCTATGCTTTCTCTCATCGGTGATTCCGTTCTCAAATACGGTTGGATGACCGAACAGGAGCTTCTCAACTTCGTAGGCGTTGAAACCGTCATCCCAGGACCGATTGCCGTCAATATGGCAACCTACATTGGATACGAGCAAGGTGGCTTTCTCGGTGCGCTTCTTGCAACGGTTGGTGTGGTATTACCGTCGTTTATCGTCATTCTCGTTGTGGTAGCGTTTATCAAAAATCTCCTTAAATATCCGCCCGTCAAGACGTTCATCGCAAGTATGCGTCCGGCTCTCGGAGGACTCATTCTCTCGGTTGCCGTAACGATGGCTCTTAACGTATTCCTCGGTATTGATACCGTCAAGAACGTTAACTTCACATTCAATTGGCGCACACTAGCAGTACTTGCGGTAGTTATTGCCGTACCGCTTGTATGGAAACACTTTAGGAAAAAAGAATTTTCCTCCATTCTGCTCGTTGTGATTTCGGGTGCGCTTGGAATAGTGTTATTCGGTTTATAATTAACAAATTCCCATTTGTCGAGCAGTTAATAAGCAAGGGGCTGACGGAAAATCAAAACCGTCAGCCCTCAAAATTTGTATTGCATTAAGCAACGAAAAAATACGGTGGTAACGAAGCTCCAAGACAACCTATGGGAAGGTAGATATTCACCGAAAGTGAACGGCAAACGTATGGCGAGAAACGTCTACGCTCATACCGAGGAAGAGTGCGAAGAGAAGCTTGCTGAGCTCATAAAAACAATGAAAGCTGAGATAGCGGAAATGAAGCAAAGTATGTAAAAATCTTTACCGCCTTAAACAATGAAAAAACGCTTCAAGCTAATCAAATTTTAGACAACATTAAGCAAAGAAAATGACCGATGCAGTAATCGTTGATAAAACTGAGAAATCCTCACAAATTTTAGGTATAACAATGCAGTGTAATAATGGAAAGAAACAGTTGAAAAATGTTTGATGTTGTAGTATAATATTTTCATACGGAGTTTGCAAATTGAAGTGAATTTTCGATTTTTAGAGGTGAAAAATGCCGAAATTTAAAAATAAATTTTCAATATTCACAAAAAGATATGTTCCGATTGTGGGAGTTTTGCTCTTGCTTTTGCTTGCCGCTTTCCTTTTGTGGTTCAACAACAGCAACAGTATGCAAGCGATGCCATCGATGATTGGAAGCGTGTATTTTGACGGTGAATATCGGATACTGGCATAAGCTGAATGTTGCCGAGATCGCCGTACCAGCCGATTCCGCTCATGTGATTGAAGCTGAATCCTTCTATACTTGTATGGCAGTAATTATACCCTGTACCGTTATCACCGCCGGTTACCGTATCCGGAGATAACTGTACCATTCCTCCGGGCAAGCTCGCCCCGGGATGAGTTTTACCTCCGCAGTGAAAGCTGAACCCCTTCTCGTCTCCTACCGTTCCTATCATTGGATCTATATATTGATTTTATTCATAATGATCTACATTCTGCCGTCACCGGCGACTGCACAAATTGTTAATTTTATTTTAGAACAGTCTGCAGACGCAGTTGCGGCGAAGCAACAAAATTTACATAGGCTTGCTTACGATTTGGGAATGTAATTCAACGTCGGGTGATATCACGTCTTTCTCTGTAAAAACTAACAACCGTATTTCCTTTGCGCCCGTTCTTTCTCTGTCGTAGGTCAAATATATCTTGTCATCGAAGAAATCTACGTCCGGATAAGTCAAAAGATAATCGGATTCATCAACGATTTTTTTGTATATAAAGCTTTCTCCGTCATCCTCTGAAAGCCATATGCTCATTCTTTGTCTTACGTCTGCCGAATCATTATTTACGAGAATAATTCTGCCGCTCGGTGTTCGCGAAACGTAGAATCTGGTACTAGGAGATAAAATTCCGCTAAGGAACGTATCGGACCAGCTAATTCCGTTATCCGAGGAGAGTGTTTCAGCCAACTGTCCGCTCTTATTACGGGCGAACATACGTATTTCACCGTTTTTCTTCTGATAAGCCATGGCCTCATCAAACGGTGTAGGAATTTTTTTCGCTCCATAGCGGCGTGTGAAGGTTTTACCGTTATCATCGGAAATGCTGTATCCATAGTTATCGTTTAATTGATCGTAATTAAAAAATATCCATCTGCCGTCGGCGGTCACCAAGGGTTTACAACGTAAAAATCCGATGTCGAGTAAACGAGGCTCGGAGAATACGGGATCCTTTGCATCAGGATCGTCGCAAACGACGCACCACGAGGTATGTCTCATATCGGGGAACAGATATCCGCACCTATCCACAACGGGAAGCATGCTTTCTTGTGTAGCCAAGAGCAAATGGTTGTTCTCCTCCGTTAGTGGCAAGGCATTGTTTTGAACCCAAAATACCCAGAGAGCACCGTTTGGAGCTATCCAAAGCTGAATATCCAAGGCGTGTACGTTGCGCTCCCTATCGCTTTGAATAACTAAAAGAGGATCACCAAAGCTTTTTCCCCCGTCGTCGCTGTACACGAGATAATTGTAATTATCCATATGCGGCTCACCTGTTCCGCCGGAATACCATCCTAAAAACACTCTTCCGCCTCGGGAAATGGCGACCGTGGGACAGCCCTGGAATTCTCTGATGCTTTCATCATATTTCGGATCAGCAGGCCTATACTGAACCTTGCAGGCGATTTTTGCCTGATCATTTCCGAATCCTTTTAGGCTCTCATCGATTACTTCCTGTTTATACAAATACATAATCAATCTTCTTCATATTCAAAAATTTTAACTGCGCCTATGGCTGCGGCAAGCTCCGAGTAGGAATCGCTTATTTCGCTCACAGAAAGCGATAGACGGTTTTTCAACAGATATATCATGCTTTTACGAATGTTTTTTTGACCGCATATATATATTTGATTTTTACATTCAGCCAAAGTCTCTGCTTCTTCGCAAAGAATAGCACCGAGGAAAAAGCTATAAAGCTCCATGGGCGTTTTTTTTAGTATATTATCCATTATTCTTGTATGGAACAAGGCGCGATTGATACCCAGCTCTCTGACACAGTCGTAGCCCGAAAGCAAGGCTTCCCCATCAAAATCCGCAATAGACAGATCGATGCTTTTGGAAAGAATAGTGTTTTGCGAAAGCGCGGCGATCATCTCACCGCTTAAAAAGGTTCTTAAAGAGGATATTCGCTTATTTTCGTCGGAAAAAATATGTTTTGTATGTGAGCCGGGCATAATACAAACTGAATTTGGAGCAAGCTGCTCCGAAATTCCGAAATACTCGCATTCCTCACCGCGCATCATATCGATTTGATACGCATTTTCTGATTGAATCTTGACGCCCGGTATAAAATAGCATGGAATGGTGCTGATTTCCGTATCCGCACGCATCATAGAATCGTGAAGCTCCTTGATGCCCACCGGGGCTGTCAGATGCGGAAGGTTATATAAGCCGAACTCCGAGGTAAGCATACCTGAAACGATTATAGATCTAATATCTTTTTCTTCGGCGTTTACGGCCCTCAGAAGCTCCCTCAGCTTTTCCTTTATAAGATTTTTGTGAGTTGCATTTCCGAGGGTACAGTCCTTTGCGCCCATAGCGATACGAACTTCCGACGCTACGGTATGCTCCATCACCAGACGAAGTCTGGTATTTGTAGTGCCTCCGTCAATAGTAATATAGTTGCTCATAATTACCGCTCTCCGCCTTAGTTCGATTCTATTATTTCTACATATTCGTGCGCCAAACACCGTATAGCCGCAAAATTCTTTTGTTCTATATACCCTTTGTGCACGATGTTAGACCCTATTCCTACGCCGTCGACGCCCGCCTTAAGATATTCTTTAAGATTGGCAAGGTCGACCCCTCCCACTGCAAGCAACGGAACGTTGGAAAGTGGAGCTCTTACAGCTTTGATATATTCGCCCCCCAGTGCTTCCGTCGGAAATACTTTGACGAAATCAGCACCGAAGGAGTAGGCGTAGGCAATTTCAGTTGGGGTTAACGCTCCGGGGATAGAAACAAGCCCGAGCTTTTTGGTTTTTCTGATAATAGATCTGTTCGTATTTGGGGAAATAATAAATTTTCCTCCGGCCTTCCGGGTCAAAAACACCTGTTTTTTTGTGACAACTGTTCCGGCTCCTACAACCAACCGGCCGTCAAAGTGCTCACTTATAAGGCGAATATCGCGCCAAATTTTCTCGTCACTGAGACCGTCGGATGAAAAGGTTATCTCTACCAATCGTACCCCACCGTCATAAAGCGCTTGACAAAGTGGGAGCAGATCCTCGCTCTCCACGTTTCGAATAATAGCAATCAGCTTGTGCTTTTTTATAAGCTCAACGGTATCCTTCATTTTTCTCTCCCTTCTTCGTACTTTGAATTTTAACATGTATAAATTGAAAGGTCAATATCAAAAAATCCAAATTATATTGCAAAAAATACAGACGGGTGATATAATATGATTATGGATACGAATTTTGTAAAGAAAATAGAATATGATCAGGTATATTTCCGATATTCACGCGGTCCGTCGTTAAGAAAGGGGCACGAAATACACTCGCATCACGAAATTATTTTTTACATAGACGGAGATGCAACCTTTATATCGGGTAACCACAGCGTTTTGCTTGAAAAAAATACGCTGATTTTTGTACCAAAGGGGCACTTCCACAATTTTAACATCAAAAATCAGGACAAATATGTTCGTCTGACGATCGCTTTCCCCGATATTTCGGTTTTAGATGCACTTCTCGGGCAGATTTGCGACATTGTAATCACAAGAGATGACGACGTTATAGGTTTTGCTGAAGCCATTATCAAAAATTTGAAATGCGATTTCTTTGTTGCCCAATCGCTCTCGATCTACGCCTCGTTTTTGTCCTTGATGTCCGAATTGACAAAAAAACAGAGAACAATTATCGTGCCTAAAGCGGAAAAAAGCACGGTTTCGCAATGCTTAGCCTTTATAGATGAACACTTTGAAGAAAATATCAAGGTGTCTGATTTGGCTAAAAGATACTACGTCTCAAAATCATATTTGTTTTCCGAATTTAAGAGGACTTACGGAATAACAATACATCAGTATATAACTCAGCGAAGGATGATTTACGCACAAAAGCTTCTGGGTGAAGGGAAAAAAGCGACGGATATATATTCCCTTTGCGGTTATTCGGATTACTCCACTTTTTATAAAGCGTACACCAAGCGTTTTGGAAAATCTCCAAAGGTTTCCAAGAAGGAGTGATGTCACCGCTGCAGCGTTCGGAGGTGGTGGATTTTTGTTGTATAGCGAAGACTTTTTCTAAGTCTCCGCAGGAAAACCACCAGTCCGGCGGGTGGTTCCAAAAAGCTTTAGCTATGCGTAGAAAAAGTACCTCCCTTGGTGTATAATAGGAGGTTTCCATGAAAAAACTATCAACGATTTTTGAGGTACTTGCAATCTTGTTAACAAACATCATGTGCGTTGTTGTTACATACAATTGCACCGTCCTCCGATATGTACACGGTAATAGTGCCCCTTGGGATGTAGGACTTCTATTTGCAATTCCATTTGTAATTGGAATCATTGCTTGCTCCGCCGTTGCGTATATTGCACAAAGGAAAGGAAAATAAATCTCTTTTTGTCGTGATAAACACAAAGGGCTGACGGAAAAGAACCGTCAGCCTTCAAAATTTGCGTCGCAGAAGACAAAGATAAGCGATTTTCTGAAACAGAGGAAAAATTGCGATGAAACAACAGTCTAAAGGTTCGAAATTAGGGCAAACATATGGTCACCCCAAAATCGTCAAATTTGTACAAAATGTATAGAAAAAAGCCGAAAACAAGTCAAAAATGGCTTGTTTTCGGCTGTTTTTTGGTCGAAGTGGCGGGACTCGAACTCGCGGCCTCCAGTACCCGAAACTGGCGCGCTACCAGCTGCGCTACACCTCGAAATTAACGTTTTGAAATCACCGTGTTTCCATCTGTCAACAGGAGAAGAAAATATAGACTTCAAACGTGCCATATAAGTATATCATTTTGGTGGGGATATGTCAAGACTTTTTTAATATTTACTCAAATATTTTGTGTTTTTTGATAATTTATTTAGTTGCTTATATTGACAAGATATAAGAGAAAGTGATATACTGTCCTTGTCTTTGTTTTGCGTTTTCGGAGCAGCTGCAGATTTGCTTTTCTGCGGTGGAAATCCTGACGTTTGCGAGGATCTTTTGTTCTCAAAAAAGATTTGGGAAAAGGAGATAATATGAATTTTACCGATATTGCAAAAATGCGTCAGTCCTGCCGTAACTATGATGCGGCAAGGCCTGTTGAAGAAGAAAAGATAGCGGCTATTCTCGAGTCGGCAAGACTCGCTCCCTCTGCCTGTAACAGTCAGCCTTATCACATAACTGTATGTGAAGGGGAGAGCGCAAGGGCAGTTGCTGACGGAATCACGGGAATGGGAATGAATAAATTCGCTCACGACGTGCCCGTTATGATAGTGATTTCGGAGGACTCTTATTCCGCTTCTGCGGCGCTTGGCGCAAAGATAAAGAAAAACGATTACCGCTCTATAGATATAGGCATTCTCTCGGCATATATCACGGCTGAAGCGGCGGCTCAGGGACTCGGTAGCTGCATAATCGGTTGGCTTGACGATAAAAAGCTTCGTGAGATTTGTCACGTCAGCGGTACAGTTCGTCTGGTTATTACTATCGGATACGCAAAGGCTGACGATAAGCTTCGTGATAAAAAGCGCAAGGATATGTCAGACCTTGTAACAAAAATAAAGTGAGGTTTTTAAAATGTCAGAAAAGGTTATACTTGTACTCGTTGACGGAATGCGTCCCGACGGAATGATGGAATGCGGAAATCCTTTCGCAAAGAAGATGCTTGAAATGTCTACATATTCGCTTACCACCAGAACGGTAATGCCATCGGTAACT
>JAZOTE010000110.1:0-1015 GCA_045657485.1 Eubacteriales bacterium | reverse complement strand
CTTCGCCTGTAAGCGGTATGAGCGCATACGCCATCAAAAGGTCCTTGTTTCGTTTATCGGAAACGGTCTTTTCGGTTTCGTCTACATCGAATTTGCCAAGCGTGGCATCCGCATACTTTCTCGCGCGGGAATGCTTTGCACCATCGGAAATATACTTGGCGGCATCATAGATCAGATCAAATTCTTTTTCGCCGATAGAATCGTACGCCGAGCGGAACCAATTCACGTCAAACGCACCGAGATTCAGCTCATCGTCCGAGAGAGGCGTAAATCTTGCGATCATCGCCTTTCGCTTATCGTCAAACTTTTCGTTCATATGCGCCATGAAGTAATAGCACACAGATTCAAAGGACTCAATCTCAAGATATTTTCCGATGAACGGTATCCATTCGGGAGAGAACAATGCCGCTTCGATCAAACGCTTTGTGGTGATCTTCTTTCCTGCAAGAGCCGCACGAAGCGTATCTACCGAATCCTCATCCGACGGAATACATACGGAAAGAAGGTAGGAAAGCGAGCCTTTGCGGTCACTTGCTTCGCCCCATCCGTAATATGCGGTTCTGTCAAGAGTATCATTACCCATTGCAGACAATATCTCCGAGAGATACTTTGCTCCATATACGCGAGCAATGCCGTGAATACCCTTGGTATAGGTTGCAGGGCTATCGCCACGGCTGAGCTCGGAGGCAAGCACTACGGGAATAACAGTTTCGTAAATATGAGAAACGTACTCGATGAGCTTCATATCCGCTGCATTCGGTTCATCCTCTTTGCCAAGGAACTCCTTCACCTTTCGTGCATTGCGGATGCCCTTATAGGAATCGTGGGCAGAGATCTGTTTGCCCTTTTCATAATAGGTCGTTGCAACAGCGGTTACGGTCTCCATAGATTCGCGGAGATTATCGGCATCAAGCAAGAACTCAAATAACTGAGCCACGGTAATAATACCTTGATAAGCCGCAAACAAATATGCGTTTACTCCAACAAGAGGCTTATTAGCACTGTACATAGACTC
>JAZOTE010000109.1:0-1174 GCA_045657485.1 Eubacteriales bacterium | reverse complement strand
AATATTCAAGCCGAGGCTTGTAAGGATATTATATCATAAACAAACGAATAGTTCAATCATATTATGGATTTTATCATCAGATAGCAACAGCGAGTTGCTTGTCAATTCTGGTAGTCCGTGGTATAATATAATCACAACTAGGCAAGGTGGTGATTTTATGGAAACGAAAGATGTAATCTATGAACTCAGAACGAAAAAAGCTCTCTCTCAAGAGGAACTTGCAGAAAAGGTATTCGTAACAAGACAAGCGGTGTCGCGCTGGGAAAACGGTGAAACGATACCGAACATAGATACGCTCAAGCTCCTTTCAAAATTGTTTGATGTGTCGATTAACACACTTCTCGGTTCTCCAAGAGAGCTCGTGTGCCAATGCTGCGGAATGCCTCTTGAGGACTGTACCACGAGCCGTGAAACTGACGGCAATTTCAATGAGGAATACTGCAAATGGTGTTATTCTGACGGTGAATACACTCTTGATATTTGGAAGCGATATGCCGAAATCGGTGGAAAGGAAAAGCTCGAAGAATTCAAACAACAGCTGATTCAAGAATTCAACACACTTTTGCATATCGAAGGACTTCCCAAGGTAGAGAATTTAAACGTGCTCCCCGGCGAATTTGTCAATATGGAATACACGCTCCCCAACGGAGAAAGAGTGAAATTCCTTGACGATAAGCAGACCTATCTCGGCAGTCAGCTCGAGGGAGAAACCAAGTGCTACGGAATTGTTGCCAATATGGACTTCCTTCTCGTATGCTCATATGAGGAAAACGGAGAGAACCCCGAACTTGTGATATATAAGAAAAGATAAGAAAATGCCGATGAGGAATCGAAAAAGAAACCTCATCGGCTTAATTTATTTGCGTTTAATTTTATTTCTCGTCAAGTCGTAGCTGATACCGAGAAGCCAGGAAATTGTATCGTTGTCGCACTCAGAAAGCGCAACAGTCAACCAA
Source organism: Eubacteriales bacterium (assembly GCA_045657485.1). Lineage (GTDB taxonomy): Bacteria > Bacillota > Clostridia > Oscillospirales > CAG-272 > UBA1740. Next base: position 218 of record JAZOTE010000109.1, on the reverse strand, counting down.
TGCGTTTTATTCATGTGATAAGCTTTATAAATTCCAGTCTCAATTCCTGCGAGTGATTCGATTACCTCGGGAGCGCACTTGAAGTTGACAACGTCAATTTTTTCGTCACCGTCGTGTCCGATTTTTCTTTCCCCGATATTCATTGCAAGTGCAAACCATTTGCCACTCTCGTGACGAAATACTCCCGTCACAAGATCGTCCTCGAAAGGATAATCTGC
>JAZOTE010000108.1:0-1209 GCA_045657485.1 Eubacteriales bacterium | reverse complement strand
TTATGACCTGCCACGATACGCCCTTCCCATCTGCCGTCTTCTCTTTTTCGTACGAGTCCGTCACCATTGGGACGTCTTTTCGCCATATATCAAGCTCCTTTCTCTTTTTTTCAACACAAACAATATCACAAAGACTTGGACTTATCCAGACCAAAACGATAGAGTTATCAATTTGTTATCAATTACATTCCGCCCATCGTAAGCCCCATGCGCTTTGCTCGGTCTTCCTTCTTTGCTCGCATATCCACGTCAGCGAAGGCGGGATGAGGATACATATCCTCGGAATCTTCATCGATGATACGCCCTGCGTAATAAAACAGATTGAATACGCTCGTTACAATCTTTGCGTTATAGCCATTGTTAATATTCCTGATAGCAGATCTGGCTGGCTCGAAATTTTGCTCAGACGCCATGCGAAGGTATTCCATTCCTTTCTCCTTATCATCAAGCTTATAGAAATATAACAGACCAAGATAGAATCTCGCCCAGGTATATTTGCTCGCGGCTCTCTCCAAATATGGGAGAGCTTCTTCTGTTCCACCGCGCTCAAGAAAGTATTTTCCGATAGCATATTCAGCCATAGGACAGCCGTGACGAGATGCCTGACGCATATATTCAAGTGCCATTACCGACTTGGTTTTCGCAAGGATCTTCGAGTATTCGTACTCGGCAAAGCCATATTCCTTATCCACAGCCATGAGCAGATATCTCATTTTCTCATCCTCGCGATCCTCTATCTTGCCGTCACGATAGCATTTATAAAGCATATACATAGCAAGATGATTTCCCTTTGCGGCCGATTGCTTCAGCCAGTGCTCAGCTTCTTCGGGATCATCATCTTCAAGAAGTCTACGAGCATAGAGATACTGCGCGTGAGCGTTACCGTCCTCTGCCTTGAACCGCAGAACAGTTTCGTTGTCACCGTACTTTCTGTGCCAGATATAATCATCGTCAAACTCACTCGGCTCGGGAATATCCGTGAGCATTTCGGACGCAGACTTCACCACAAAGTTCCGCAAAGATTTGAATTCTTTATTTGTTTCCAGCGGTATCTTTTTTGGCATCTGTTCGGTATATTTACGATAATTCTCGCATTGAAGCTTGTACCAAAGGTCATAGAGCTCAGAAATTTTCTCGTCATCCGCAACCATTTTCACGATCTCATCCACCAGATCCTTGTTTTTCTTTGAGAGATAACCGTAAACTTTT
>JAZOTE010000107.1:0-1386 GCA_045657485.1 Eubacteriales bacterium | reverse complement strand
GCTTGCTCGGAAAATAACGTAAAAATATCAAAAATGTAAATAATTATTAACAAAAAGGAGAATAAACAAATGGCTTACACAGAAAACTTCAGCCTTGAAGTTAAGGTTGCTCTTATCACCGGCGCATCCTACGGTATCGGCTACGCTATCGCAAAGGGCCTTGCTGCAGCAGGCGCAACCATCGTTTTCAATGATATTAAGCAGGAGTTCGTAGACAAGGGTCTCGCAGCTTACGAGGCAGACGGCATCAAGGCTCACGGCTACGTTTGTGACGTTACCGATGAGGATGCTGTAAACGCTATGGTAGCTAAGATCGAGGAGGAGGTTGGTGTTATCGACATTCTCGTTAACAATGCAGGTATCATCAAGAGAATTCCCATGATCGAGATGAAGGCTTCCGAGTTCAGACAGGTTATTGACGTTGACCTTAACGCTCCCTTCATCGTATCTAAGGCAGTTATTCCCTCTATGATCAAGAAGGGCGCAGGTAAGATCATCAACATCTGCTCTATGATGAGTGAGTTCGGTCGTGAGACTGTTTCCGCTTACGCATCTGCAAAGGGCGGTCTTAAGATGCTTACCAGAAATATCGCATCCGAGTACGGTCAGTACAACATTCAGTGCAACGGTATCGGCCCCGGTTATATCGCTACTCCTCAGACTGCTCCTCTTCGTGAGACTCAGCCCGACGGATCCAAGCATCCCTTCGACATTTTCATCACCGAGACCAAGACTCCCGCAGGCCGTTGGGGTAACCCCGAGGACCTCGCAGGTCCCGCAGTATTCCTTTCCTCCTCTGCATCTGATTTTGTAAACGGTCAGATACTCTATGTAGACGGCGGAATCCAGGCATACTTCGGTAAGCAGCCCTGATTTTTTCGGATATTTCCCCCGTTTTCTACCAAACTCGCAATAGCTACCTATTGCTTACTCCTATGTGACTTAAGCTCGCGTTGCGACCTTGGTGCTGCGCACCTGTACTCTCTTGACAGAGAGCAGTCACGGAGCAATCTTCGCGAGCGTCCTTGTGAGCAAGCTCACAGATACGCTTTCGCTTGATTATCTGGGTAAAAGTACGTGAGAACTATCTCGAAAAAACGAGTTTTTTCGGAATTTCCCCAGTATTTTATCAAGCTCGTAATAGCTTTCTATTGTTTTGGGTAGAGGAACGTGAGAGCTATCTCAAAAAACGAGTTCGGTAAAATGAGATAATATCTTATTAAACAGTAATAGGGCGAAGACCATGGTGTCTTCGCCCTTTATCTATGCTAAAGCGGTTGACTTTGCTTTATAGTTGCTATATAATATGAGTAGACAAACTTTAAATCTCAGTGATGGGAGAAACGGTATGAAACAGAATAAAATGCGTTTGGTTTACGACAGACC
>JAZOTE010000106.1:0-17669 GCA_045657485.1 Eubacteriales bacterium | reverse complement strand
CAACCGTGCACGACGTAATCTACGATAACATCGTGTGCAAGAAGATTTGCAGCGCGAATGAGTGATCAGAGGTCGAATCTCGTTAACCAAAAAACTGCATAAACGTTTTCACCCGTGCGTTTCGGCGCACGGGTGTTTTTTTGCTGAAATACTATGATGTAACAATACAACTCATAGAATTTCAAAATGATATTTTTGAGAATTATAATGCAATGTTAACTGTAAAATGTGGATTTTTTGATGTTTTCAGAGCACGTTCTTTATTTATTTGATGTTTGATCCGAGATAAATTGACATAAACGTTTTTTTTGTTTATACTGAATACACAAAAATATCATATTCGCCATCGGTGTCAAACACGTGCCAAGCTCCACCTTACAGAACCGTATTGACAATATGATATTCCTCACATCGAAAGAATAAAACTATGAAAAAAGCAATGTTTTTTTATATGTATTGCTAATTCTTACTGCGGTAATGCTCGCTTTGACGTCCTGCGGCGTTGGCGGATCTGAAGGTGGCTCCGGTGAGCAGAGCGGCGAGTCAGGCGGTGAGTCAGGCGGCGAAACTGGCGGCGAGTCAGGCGGTGAAGCCGGTGAGGAAATAGATAAGGAGCCGGAATATGAGCCGGACGAAACTCTGTACTATAAAAAATCAAGCATCAACTTCTATTTCGGTGACGATATTTACGCATATGAGCTAGCCGAAGAGCTAATCAATCAAATATCAGCAAACGTTGTAAAGAGCGGTCATCTGAAGCTGGGCGATGCAAAATCAGACGATTGTCGTAACGAAATAACGGTTGGCTACGTACCCGAAAAACCGATATCCGTAGAAGCCTACAGACTTCTGAACGAACTTCCGAGAGAGTCAGAAATAACCGAGATGAGATATCTTATATATGCAGATAGCGGTAAGATTGCTTTCGCATATGACGAGAATACAATCACTACGTATCAACTCTGTATAGATACGGTTAACAGCTTCGTAGAAAAGTATGTAAGAGGTAAAAATCAGATGTTTTTTGAAAAAGAAATTATAGAATCGGAAACAGTTAAGCTTATAGAAAAGCAGCAGGAGCTTGATGATATAGAAACTGCCGAAAGGTGGGAAAACGTAAAGGAAAAGTTGAATAACGAGGATACATATCTGTCTATCAGAAATATGTTTGAAACCATGTTTGATAAAGAGATGGTATCTCTCGTAGCAAAGTATTACGATCCTGCCACCGGTCTTTTCTACGCATCCCTTTCGGGTAAAGAGGCTGATGGCATCTATCCTATAACGGAAGCGAGCGCCAGAGTCTTTGAATTTATAACCATCACAGGCATGTTCAGAAACGCCTCTATAGGTGATGCTTTCAGTGATCTGCAAAAATACAAGATCATTTATCAAGTAAAGTCTATCCAAGATCCCTGCGGAGAATTCTACGTAGCTCAAATGCCTATGAATTCTGTCGCAACCAACCGTGCCGGCAGAGATAGAGGCGCATGCCTTGCTCTTCTAAACAGATTCGGAGCGCAGCCCACGTATAGCATTGGCGCCTACGAGGGAGACGGTGTGACCGGAGAGCAATATTGGGCAGATCTGGTAGCACGGAAGCTTGTAACGGAAGAGGATAAGCCTATAATATACTGGGCAGATAAAAATCGGGCGAACGTCACCGCCGCTCTGAGCACTCCGACGGTCGTTATGGTATCGTCAGCCGTGGCGAACGACACGTCATCCTCTGTCACAGAACCGTTTGAAACTCACGAGAATTTTGTAAAATGGCTATTGGAAAAGGATCCTTACAACGATCCGTATTCCTCCATGAGCGCCACAGACTCCTCAACCTCTCTCATCAAGGATTGGAACGGACGTCTGGGAGCACACGACGGAGATCTGCAAGTGAGTCACAACGGCAAAACATTTAAGATACTGGACGGCGATACTCTATACGATATTCTGATCAGATGGTTAAACAGCAATATAAACGAAGCGGGTCTGTTCGGCAAGGTAACTAATCAGCGCGACGGTGATGGAAATCCTATTTACGATGGCTTCTTCGGTGGCTGGGGATATCAGAATTCAAACGGCTTCTTAAAATGTATAAAAAGATACGGTGATGCAGGTACAGCCTTCCCTGAACCCAGGCTCGCGGCAGAGAGTCTGTTGAAGGGAATAAACAGCGACGAATCCGTAGGAGATAATATTCTTGTCGTATACAACGTATGGGGAGCACTCAATCACTTAAAGGAAAATATAATTCAATTCTATGATAAGAGTGATAAAGAGGATGTTCTCAGCTATATCAGCAATTCTCTCTCAGGCACTGTAGATCTTGTGACACAGGAAAAATTGGAAAAATCATACGCTGCTGTAGCTATAGATAAATGCCTGGAAAAGCTGATGCTGTTCAAAAAGACCGACGGTGGCTTTGGTCACAATAAGGACCAGGGTACTCCAAGCTGGCAAGGTAGGCTTCCCGTAGGTATACCGTCTGACAATACGTCGGATATGGATGCTATTAACTGCTCTACGTGTAAGCTCGGTGACGTAATATGCAGCTTCTTCGGCATCAATATGACGAGCGAGGTGCCAATCTACACTGATGCGGACCTACTCAGATTTATAACGACCATGCAGAGTCAGGAAACCGTTATAAAAGAAGGACCGAAGCAATCCGAGCCCGACGGTAGCGAGGACGAAAAAGACGAACCCGATGAGAAAGTAGACGGTAAGATCGCTCTGGAGAAAACATTTGATAAAATGCCGAGCTGAATCTCGGTATTCCAAGCGGAAGCACGGCAAGCATTATAAACAAGGACGGCAATAACGTACTTTACATCAGCAAGACGGCTGACGGATACTTCTCTGCCAATTACGCTGCCGTAAACAAGATAGAGGACGGTTCAAACGCGGTAGTTATCAGCTTCGACTTCATGGCAGACAATCTTACCGAGGCAACAGGTATTGAGCCTTACGTTCAGGGCACAGAGAAAACTTATTTCCTGCCGTATTTAAAGTTTACCGATAAATCCACAGACTCCAAAATTCTCGTGTACGACCACAAAGGCGGCGGTGAAACCCTGGACACAGGTGCAAAAATTGGCGAATTTGCTACTTACACTATAATATACTATCCATCTCTTGAAAAATACGACTTTTACACAAACGGAAATTATATTCTCTCAGGCAATTATCTAAGAAGCGAAGGAAAGTATCCTTCCGTTGATGAGGTAAACAAATTAAGGATAGGAATCGGTAGTGGAAATATCGGTGATTATTATATTGATAATATATCAATATCCTATCTCAAGCTTGAATTTGACTCCAACGTAATACAGCCGTTGGATTTTGAGTCTGTGACCGCAGAAGATATTAGCCGCTCACTTTCTCTCGGCTCATCCACGGCAAGTGTAATTACAAAGGGAGAGCATGGCAAATCTCTGTGTATAAACAAGGTTGAGGGCGGCGTAACGGCAACAATCGAGCCAATGGCATCAATGGACGGATATAACACGACAGTAACCTCCTTTGACATTCTGATTGAAAACCCGAAATCTATCGTTCCAATAGAAATCTATCTGCGTGATAACGATAGAAACAGACTCTTCCTTGTATTTCTCAGCACTGACTCTACAGACACCGACGCCACCTATTACGCGCAGGACAGAGCAAGAGGAGAAAGGGTTCAGACAACGGGAAAGGTTGGCGAGTGGAATAACGTCACTATTAAATTCTACTCTGAAAAGAGTGCATGGTTGTTATATATCAACGGTAGCTTTGTTATGATGGGCAATACCCGCTTTGATAGCAACGGAGTGCAAAATCCGACCGCAGCGGATATTGGCAGATGCTCTATATATTTTGGTCAGACCGGAGTGGGTAATATATATCTTGACAATATACTCCATGCAAAAACTGTAGAAGAAGCAGACGACAGTCTGTTTGATAACCAGGTCGCAAACTCAAAGGCAAATTAGCCGCTATAACCGATTAATTGTATATATATGTAATCAATAATTTACATATATTGCGAAAAACAAGGGCTGAATCCCATGGGATTCAGCCCTTTTCAATGTTAAATTCGTTATTGCTAATTATATTATCAAGCCTCAATGGAAGGCTCGCTTGCATCGGCGGAAAAATCGTCTACGGAGGCGAATTCTACGCCGGAGGAGTATACGGTCTCTACGTCACCGGACACGGTAAAGGAATCTGCGCTCTCGCTGATATCCTCTACAGCCTTGGTATCCTCAACCTGTACGGCACGGTACTTGCCGATACCTGTACCTGCGGGAATAAGCTTACCGATGATAACGTTCTCCTTAAGACCGAGAAGCTTATCCTTCTTGCCGCCGATAGCAGCTTCGGTAAGAACTCTCGTAGTTTCCTGGAAGGATGCTGCGGAAAGGAAGGATTCGGTCATAAGAGCCGCCTTGGTGATACCGAGAAGAAGAGGTGCGCCCTCTGCATGACGAAGAGTCATCTCACCTGCAGCGATTCTTCTGTCTATCTCCTCATTAGCCTCACGGAACTCAATAACGTCCACCTTGGTGCCTACGAGAAGGTCAGTGTCACCCGCATCCTCGATCTCAATCTTACGAGTCATCTGTCTGGCGATACACTCAATGTGCTTGTCGTTGATCTCAACGTCCTCGCCGCGATACACTTTCTGTACCTCTCTGATAATATAATCGTATACGGCGTCTATACCGCTCATACGAAGTACATCTGCGGGATTAAGGAAGCCCTCCGTCAGCTGCTGACGGCGAGAAATCTCCTGACCGTCCTCTATGCAAAGTCGCATACCGAACGGAATCTCGTATACGACATCTTCGCCGGGAGCTTCAACAGGATTAGAAATGATGACCTTGGATATCTTCTTATCGGAAACGATATGAGCTGTACCCGTATGCTCGCTGACGATAGCAGTCTTCTTAGGTCTGCGCGCCTCAAAGAGCTCCTCGACTCTGGGAAGACCCTGGGTAATATCCGAACCTGCGACACCACCGGTGTGGAACGTTCTCATCGTAAGCTGTGTACCGGGCTCACCGATAGACTGAGCAGCGATAACGCCGACCGCCTCACCGATGGATACGGTAGTGCCGTGAGCGAGATCCGCACCGTAGCAATGTGCGCAAACGCCCCGCTTTGCAAGACAGCGAAGTATGGTACGAACCTCAACCTCGGTAATGCCTGCCGCAATAATACTGTTTGCCATATTCTCGTCAATCATAGTGTTGGCGGGAACGATAAGCTCACCGGTTTCCTCGTTTACGATATCGTTTACGGTATATCTGCCGATCATACGCTCGAAGAACTTCTCTACTACGACCTGACCGGAGATGATATCGGATACAATAATACCGGACTTAGATCCGCAATCCTCTTCTCTGACGATAACGTCCTGAGAAACGTCTACAAGACGACGGGTAAGGTAACCGGAGTCAGCGGTACGGAGAGCAGTATCCGACAGTGATTTACGCGAGCCCTTAGCACCCATAAAGTACTCAAGCATCGTAAGTCCCTCTCGGAAGTTGGACTTAATGGGAATTTCGATAGTCTTACCGTTGGTCGCGAACATAAGTCCACGCATACCTGCGAGCTGACGCATCTGCTTGATAGAGCCGCGGGCTCCTGAGGTAGCTATCATATTAAGGGAATTGTATTTATCAAGGTTAGCTATAAGCGCGTCGGTAACGGCGTTGGTGGTTTTATCCCACACGTCAATAACCTGCTTGTAGCGCTCGTCATCGGAAAGCTCACCCCAATTGAACAGCTCGTTGATCTCGTCAACCTGCTTGGATGCCTCTTCGAGAAGCGACTTCTTCTCCGGAGGAATAGTCATATCGTAAACCGCGATGGAGAGCGAGCCTCTCGTGGAATACTTATAACCCATAGACTTGATCTCGTCGAGAACCTTCGCAGCCTCTGCGAAGCCGTGGAATTTGATGGTACGGTCTACTATCTCCTTCAGCTTCTTCGAAGTGGTGGGGAAGTTGATCTCAAGTCCGAAGGGATCTACGCTTCTGTCAACGTAGCCGAGGTCCTGAGGAATTCTCTGGTTGAATATAAGTCTACCATAGGTAGCATCGATAACCGCACTCTGCTCTACTCCGTCGATAACCTTGGTTACTCTGACCTTGATTGCCGCGTGAATACCAAGACGCTTGTTCTCGTACGCCATCTCAACCTCGTTGAAGTCGCGGAATACCTTGCCCTCTCCGAGCTCGCCGGGATGATCGATGGTCAGGTAGTATGAGCCGAGGACCATATCCTGTGAGGGTACGGTTACAGCCTTACCGGAAACGGGCTTCAAAAGGTTGTTTGCAGAGAGCATAAGGAATCTCGCCTCTGCCTGAGCCTCGCTGGAAAGAGGAACGTGTACGGGCATCTGGTCACCGTCGAAGTCTGCGTTGAACGCAGGACATACGAGTGGGTGAAGCTTGATAGCTCTGCCCTCTACGAGAATGGGTTCGAATGCCTGAATGGAAAGGCGGTGAAGTGTGGGCGCACGGTTAAGAAGCACGGGGTGCTCCTTGATTACGTACTCCAGCGCGTCCCAAACCTCAGGAGCTACTTTATCGGCCTTTTTCTTAGCATCTCTGATAGAGTTTGCCTTCTGAGTTTCTATAAGACGCTTCATAACGAAGGGCTTAAAGAGCTCCAGAGCCATTTCCTTAGGAAGACCGCACTGATATATCTTAAGCTCCGGTCCTACGACGATAACCGAACGGCCGGAATAGTCAACTCTCTTACCGAGCAGGTTCTGACGGAAGCGTCCCTGCTTACCTCTCAGTATCTCGGAAAGTGACTTCAGGGGTCTGTTGGAGGCGCCGGTTACCGGCTTTCCTCTCTTACCGTTATCAATAAGCGCGTCTACGAACTCCTGGAGCATGCGCTTCTCGTTCCTGATGATTATCTCAGGCGCGCGCATCTCAAGGAAGTGCTTAAGACGGTTGTTTCTGTTAATTACTCTGCGGTAAAGCTCGTTAATATCGGAGGCCGCGAATCTGCCGCCGTCAAGCTGTACCATAGGACGTATATCGGCAGGAAGCACGGGAATGGTATCAAGGATCATCCATTCCGGACGGTTGCCGGACTTTCTGAACGCCTCAACTATCTCAAGGCGCTTGATGATCTTGACCTTCTTCGGTCCGGTTGCGTTCTGCAGACTCTCGCGGAGCTCCGCGGAGAGCTTATCGAGATCTATATCTGCCAGCAGCTCGCGAACAGCCTCTGCGCCCATACCGGCGCGGAAGTCGTCCTCGTACTTTTCTCTGGCGCTCTGATACTCTGCATCTGTGAGAAGCTGCTTCTTTTCGAGAGGAGTGTTACCGGGATCGATAACCACGTATCTCGCGAAATAAAGCACTCTCTCAAGGAGTCTGGTGGACATATCAAGTATAGCTCCCATTCTGGAGGGAAGCGCCTTAAAGTACCAAATATGCGACACGGGTGCGGCGAGTTCAATGTTACCCATTCTCTCACGGCGCACTTTCTTGGTCGTTACCTCAACTCCGCACTTCTCGCAGACCTTACCCTTAAAGCGAACTCTTTTGTACTTTCCGCACAGACATTCCCAATCCTTAGTCGGACCAAAAATGCGCTCGCAGAAAAGGCCGTCGCGTTCTGCCTTAAGAGTACGGTAGTTTATAGTTTCAGCCTTCGTTACCTCACCGTGTGACCAGGAACGGATCATTTCGGGGGAGGCGAGGCCTATCTTTATAGAATCAAATGTATTGTTCTCCATACCTTGATTATTACCTTTCTTAATGCGATTTCGGAAGACTTATCGCGGGGCGCCCGTGAAGAGCGCCGCGCTCACTCAATTTTAGCAGATATTACTCCTCGTCGTCGGCGTAATCATCCTCGAAGGCGTATTCCTCCTCCGGATCGAACTCATCATCGAAAAGCTCGTCGTCCAAAGGCTCGTCGTCCTCATCGGCGTAGGTGTCGTCATCATCGCCGTCCTTCTTATCCGCCTCAGAGTCAACGGAACGTTCAACCTCCTCGATGGTGTTGAAGGCGGGAGCGTCGTCCTCGCCTATGCCCGCAAGGTCAACTACCTCGCCGTTCTCGTCGAGAACGCGAATATCAAGACAAAGCGACTGGAGCTCCTTGACCATAACCTTGAAGGATTCGGGAATGCCCGGAGTAGGAATATTCTGACCCTTGACGATTGCCTCGTAGGTCTTGGTACGTCCGGTGATATCGTCGGACTTGACCGTAAGAATTTCCTGAAGAGTGTATGCTGCGCCGTAAGCCTCCAGAGCCCATACCTCCATCTCTCCGAAACGCTGACCGCCGAACTGAGCCTTACCGCCCAGAGGCTGCTGTGTTACGAGAGAATAGGATCCGATGGAACGTGCGTGGATCTTATCGTCTACCAGATGGTGCAGCTTGAGATAGTACATTATACCTACTGTTACAGGGTTATCAAAGGCGTCGCCAGTACGTCCGTCGTACAGAGTAACCTTACCGTCAATAACCTTGAGCGACTGAGTCTTCATAAGGTTGCGAAGCTTCTCCTCGTCATCGACGATGGATTGATCCACTCTCTGAAGATCGGTCTCTCCGTCCTCGCGGACAACCTCCATAAATACCGCTTTACCGCGAACGTTTTCGTCGGGACGGATATCACGGGTGTATTTAGCACGGCGAAGAAGCTCAAGTATATCGGTCTCCTTAGCGCCGTCAAATACGGGAGTCATAATTTTGATACCAAGCTTGCGGCAGGCAATGCCGAGATGCACCTCAAGCACCTGACCGATGTTCATACGTGAGGGAACGCCCAGAGGGTTAAGCACGATGTCGAGAGGAGTACCGTCTGCAAGATAAGGCATATCCTCAGGAGGCAAAATTCTGGAAACGACACCCTTGTTACCGTGACGGCCCGCCATCTTATCGCCTACGGAGATCTTTCTCTTCTGAGCGACATAAACGTGAACCACCTTGTTAACACCGGGAGCAAGCTCGTCTGAGTTGGTGCGATCGTAGATCTTGACGTCTACTACTACACCGTACTCGCCGTGGCGCATCTTAAGGGACGAATCCTTAACCTCACGCGCCTTCTCACCGAAGATAGCGCGGAGCAGACGCTCCTCAGGAGTCAGCTCCGTTTCTCCCTTAGGAGTAACCATACCTACGAGAATATCTCCGGGACGAACCTCTGTTCCGATTCGGATAATACCGTCCTGATCGAGATTCTTGAGAGCATCCTCACCGACGTTGGGAACCTCGCGTGTGATCTCCTGGGCACCGAGCTTAGTATCTCTGGCTTCTTTGGTGAATTTTTCAATATGGATAGAGGTGTACATATCCTCGCGGACCAGCTTCTCGTTAAGAAGGACTGCGTCCTCGTAATTGTAACCCTCCCAGGTCATAAATCCGATAAGCGCGTTCTTACCGAGGGAGATCTCTCCGTTTGAGGTAGCGGGACCGTCTGCGATAACCTGTCCGCACTCAACGCGGTCGCCCTCGTTAACGATAGGACACTGATTTACGCAGGTGCCCTGGTTGGAGCGCTTGAACTTTATAAGATAATAGGTATCCTTGCGTCCGGAATCGGTGTGAATTACGATCTCCGATCCTGTAGCGCGCTCTACGATACCGCCTTCCTTCGCAACGACGACCGCTCCGGAATCCACGGCAGCCTTATACTCCATACCGGTAGCGACTATCGGGGAATCGGTTACCATAAGAGGCACTGCCTGCTTCTGCATGTTGGATCCCATAAGCGCACGGGTATTGTCATCGTTCTCAAGGAACGGGATACAGCCTGCGGCAACCGAAACCGCCATCTGAGGACAAGCGTCCATCAGGTCAACGTCGGTTGGCTCAACCTCGATGAACTCGGTGTTGAATCTGGCTATAACCTTTTTGTTTACGAAATAACCGTTCTCGTCAAGCTTTTCGTTAGCCTGAGCTACTACGTTGTTGTCCTCCTCGTCAGCAGTGAGGTAGATAACCTCCTCCATAACACGACCGGTGGACTTGTCTACTCGTCTGTAAGGAGCCTTCAAGAAGCCGTAATCACTGATCTTCGCGTAGGACGCAAGATAAGAGATAAGACCGATGTTGGGTCCCTCAGGAGTTTCTACAGGGCATATTCTGCCGTAGTGAGTATAGTGAACGTCACGAACCTCAAAGGAAGCTCTGTCACGGGAAAGACCGCCGGGTCCGAGAGCGGAAAGACGGCGCTTGTGAGTAAGCTCTGCCAGAGGGTTGTTCTGATCCATAAACTGAGAGAGTGGTGACGAGCCGAAGAACTCGCGGATCGCGGTAGCCACGGGGCGTGTATTGATAAGCGCCTCAGGGCGAAGCTCGTCAGAGCCGTGAGTAGCCATTCTCTCGGTGATATTCTTGTGCATTCTGGACATACCGATACGCATCTGGTTCTGCAGAAGCTCGCCTACGCAGCGAAGACGTCTGTTGCCAAGATGGTCGATATCGTCAATAGTACCTATGCCGTGAGTCAGACAGAACAGGTAGTTAACGGAGGCGAATATATCCTCCTTGGTAATGTGCTTAGGAGAGAGAAGAGCTATCTTGTCCTTAGCGTTTCTCTTGATGTATCTCTCGCGAGCCTCGCCCTCGAAGCCCTCTGCGTCAGCCTCGCTGATGATCTCGGAAAGCACGGAGTATCTGACCTTCTCACCCAGCTTCACGCCGCAGTCCGAGAGGTCGTAGCCGAGAACAAGCTCAGGACGGACTGTGTTATTGCCGAAGACCTTAACACGTCTGCCGGTCTCGGTGATAACGGTAACCTCGTTTACCAGGCTGTTCTCTATAGCCATAGCAAGCTCCGCATCAATGCTTGCGCCCTCCTCCGCAACTATCTCGCCCGTCAGGGGATTAACTACGGTAGAACCGAGGGTAAAGCCGTTGATTCTTCTTGCCAATGCGACTTTTCTGTTATATTTGTATCTTCCGACTGCCGCGAGATCGTATCTCTTGGGGTCAAAGAACATATTGTTTACGAGTATCTCTGCGCTCTCTACGTGGGGAGGCTCGCCGGGACGGAGCTTCTTATATATCTCCTTAAGCGCTTCGTCGCGCAGGGACGCGCCGCTCTCCTCCGCGAGAGCATTACACTCGTCCTTCGCCATCGTAGCGAGAAGGGCCTCCTCGTCACCGAACATTTCGGCAATAGCTTCGTCGGTGTCCTGACCCGCAGGGCAAAGGGCACGGATAAGCACGCTGATTGGAATTTTGCGGTTCTTATCGATCTTTACGTAGAAAATACCCGCAGCGTCGGTTTCGTACTCAAGCCAAGCACCTCTGTACGGAATAACTGTAGCCGCGTAGTTATGCTTACCCTGCTTGTCAACCTCGTTGGAATAATACATTCCGGGGGAACGAACGAGCTGGGATACGATAACGCGCTCCGCTCCGTTAATAACGAAAGTGCCGTTGTCGGTCATCAGCGGGAAATCGCCAAGGAATATCTGAGCCGTCTTAAGCTCACCTGTAGCCTTATTAACAAGGCGTACGCCGACCTTCATGTGTGCATCGTAGGTTACCGATCTGTCCTTGCACTCCTCCACGGGATATCTGGGAGTAGGATCAAGGGTGTAATCAGTGAATTCGATAGACAGATTTCCGGTATAGTCCACAACCGGCGATACGTCACGCAGAACCTCGTCAAGACCTTCCTCAAGGAACCACTTGTATGAATCCTTCTGAATCTCAATAAGGTTTGGCATCTCCGTAGTTGCTTCAATCTTGGAAAAGCTCTGTCTCACATTAGTGCCGAGTTTCCTGGGTCTAAGCATCATAAATAGAATCACTCCATTCCTAAAATTATCAAAATACGGTTTTTACTTTGCCAACTTTTACCAATTAAGCAAATTGCGCAAAGAATCATAGGGAAATTTGTGCATAATTGACGGATAAGGGCTAAAAAAAGCGCAGAAATCCCCCATAGAAAAAGCAATTATAATGCATTTTAATATTATAGCACAAAAAATGGCGTTGTCAAGGGGTTTTTTGAATTTTTTTCTATAAATTACTAAATGAGGGAATTGTTTCGTTTTCTCTCCACAAAATAATTCGAGGCAGAATTTAGGTCTAACGACAAACGCGCGGTGATTCTCTCCCGTCATACCAAGCCTTTTGCCGACGATATCCGCGTATTATACGACGGTGACGGAAGCCGGCAAAAAAAGCCGACGGGTGTTCCCATCGGCTGTAAATCAACGAATATTCAATTGCGGACGGGAGTAGAAAGCTCCGACCGAAACGCAAGGGCTTACGTCAAAAGATTCAATAAAGGCGCCACAAGTATCGGCGTGAAGATCGCGGGTATCATATTCGCGGTCTTTACGTTAGTGCACCCCAAAACGTTTGTGCCCACCAAAGTAACGACAAGAGATCCGGTAACGGACATATAGGTGATCACTTCGCTCGAAAGAATGTGATTAAGTCCCAATCCCAGCACGGTAAGCGCGCCCTGATATAACAAGACGAGAAAGGCGGAAAGGGCGCATCCTATGCCCAGAGTTGTAGACATAATAAAGCAGGAGATACCGTCGATAACGGTTTTGGCCAGTAGAATATCGGGCTGACCAACGGCGTCCATCATAGATCCGTTCACCGCCATCGCTCCCACGCAGAAAAGCAGGCTGCAGGAAACGAACCCGCGGGCGAATTTGCCGTTTTTTCTATCCGAGGACGAAAGTTTACTCTCAAGCGCAGAGCCCAGCCTGCCTATCCACTTATCAATATCTATAAGCTCTCCTATGAGCGTACCGATCGCCATAGATAAAATCATAACCAAAATCTTAAAGAGCTCCGGGCTGAGAAAGCTGCCCTCGGAAAGAGCGGGAGCCTGCTCAAGTGCGCCGGATATTCCTATGTATATAACGCAGATCGCCATACCCGACATTATGGAATTACTTATTCTTTCCGGTATAGATTTTTTTATAAGACTACCCAACATTCCGGCGGCTAAAACAACCAAAAAGTTAACTATAGTTCCCAAAAACGGCATTTTTTATCCCTTCTTTCAGCAAATAATATTTTCCGTTTCAACGTCAAGTTTTAACGCCAAGCGGCTTTATTATTATCATTTTATCAATGGCTTACGTGCTTTTCGCAAGGCTCGTGCCGGGCGTACTTTTATGAAATCAAACCTCCATTTTCGACACAGATGACGCGGTAAAGCCGTAGCATTCGCTGCCAGAAACGATCAGCATATATTCAAGGCAGAGTCCGGCGTATTCCAGAGTTTCCGATATGTTCTGAGCAAGTGATACGTCCTCGCTTGACGGCATTGCCTCCCCTCCGGGATGATTATGCGCCAAAATAACGCGGCTTGCGCCCAGCGAAACAGCCGGCTCCGCTATTTTACGAACTGTAATATCGGAGGCGTTTACTGTACCAACGCTGATTTTCCTCACGTCAAGAACGGCGTCGTTCTCCGAAATAAACATCGCGTATACCACCTCTACGGAGCTTGATATCAGCAAAGAGGAAAAATATTCCGCTATCTCGGCAAGAGAGTGAGGGACGCCCATTTTAAAACTATCCGTCACCCGTCTGGAAGTAACGGCGGCAAGCACCTTAACGTAAGTAGCGCATACGGATCCGACCAATTTTTCAAGCTCTCCGTATTCTGCAGAATACACATTGTCAAGACTGCCGTATCTCTGTATCAGTATTTCCGACGCTCCCCTACCCTTTTCGCCCAGCGCGGACGTAAAAAGCTCGAAGAATCTTTCTGAATTATATTTTACGTACTTATTCATTTTACACTGTTAGCTATCATAATCTGGTATGTATTTGGCAGGATCCTCTACGATTCCGAGTGCGATCTGATCATACTTGGATCTATAGAAATCATCAACGTCCTTGACCGAAGCAACGCCCTGCCAGCCGTTATTCATAATACCGATATACTTATCACCGGACACAACAAAATGCTCCGCGTGAGTCACGCCCATTGATTTCAGCGCGCCGCTGATGAGAAGATTGGTCGCCCTGTCGCCCTCACTTGGAAACAGCGGTCCGTAAGGATGGCTGTGCGCCGTAATAGCTACAGAGGCGTGCAACCGCATCGCCTTGTCAATAAACATCTTAGGCTTTACCTCTCCGCTGTCGTAATCAAGCGAATAGAGAAGCTCGCAATCTATACATCTCATTTTATTATCAAGCAGCATTAACGCTACACGGTGCCCCTTGTGCTCTGAAAACAGATGGACGAAATACTGTCCCGCTTTTGAGTAGACCTTAAAGCTTTCGCACATCGTTTCAGAGAGCTTCGCTCCCAGAATATCAGGGGAGGCGCCAACCGTCAAAAGAAAATCAGCCGCCTTCTCTCCAACACCCTTTACACTCATCAGCTCCTCCCGATCGGCAGAAAGAACGCCGTCAAGCGTACCGAATTTGTCAAGCAAAAGCTTGGCTATCGGATTTGTATCCTTGTAAGGCACTGCGTAATACAGAAGCATTTCGAGAAGCTCGTAGGTATCGAAAATTTCCGAACCGTGTCGGACGAGCTTCGACTTCATACGCGAGCGATGTCCCTCGTGAATATGGTTTTCGTTGATCATATCGCTTCTCCAAACAAAATGTTGTGATAAACTCAGCGTCAGCAAAGCTCGCCGGTTATTTGCTATATGCTCTGCGTTCTCCAACGAAGGCAGGATCAACCTCCGGACAAAATCCGTCCGGCTTGCGAATTTGAAGCATATTTATGCTCACGCCTTGAGAGGAAAAGTTCTCCTCGTACTCAGTCATAATATTGTTCTCGTTCCAGCGGGAATTGTGAAGATCGCGAGTCACGATCTCACACCTCAGGCCCATTGCCTCTATCTCCTCAAGGGAGAAATCAAAAAGTCCGACGTTATCCGTCTTAAAGGTGAGTGTGCCTCCGTCTGTCAGAAGATTCATATACATAGCCAAGTACCGTCTGTGTGTCAGCCTGCGCTTAGAGTACCCCTTCTTCGACCAGGGATCTGAAAAATTCAAGTATATCGAGCTGACACTGCCCTTGTCAAATATGCGCATCAAATTATCCGCGGTATCAACTATGAATCGAAGATTTGAAATATCGCCGTACTCGCCGCTCATAGCTCTCTCTGCCGCCAGCACAACACAGTCTGAAACCCGTTCCATAGCAAAATAAACGCAATCGCCGTGCCTCTGCGCCATACGGCAGGCAAATCTACCCTTGCCCGCGCCTATCTCCAGCATAACGGGTGCTCCCGGCATACCGAGCTCTGCGCCGGGATCGCTTAATGGGCGCGTCAAGTCTGGTCTAAAGAGAATCTCGTTGCAAGCGGAGAGTCTGGCTTCTCCGTTCTTTTTCTTTCTCATTCTCATATTTTTCTCCTAAAACAGATAGGCAGTAAGTTGGCTTATACCCACTGTTCTGAAAACAATTATTTACATTTATGCGCATTTATCAGAAAAATCAGTTGCGTAATTGCAATAGTTTTTCTCATTACAACAGAACAATCTGCGCGAGTGTTTCCTGCGTACGCGCGCTCAGCTCGCACAAAAATCCGAGCGCGGCGAAGAAATTACGCTTCCTCGTTTTTCGAAAATTCAGAGAGTCTGAGCTCCGGATTATCCTCCAGCACCCATCTGATCGTCCACTCGCTAGTGAAGATGAGCAGATCCTTTCCTCTGAAATCCTGTACCCACTTCGTGTTGTGCGAAAGGCGCAGGGTCTTCGGGTCAAGGCCCTCATTCTCTATCCATCTGATCTGGCTATACGCCATATCACTGCGGCGCATATCGCAGCCGTACTCATTCTTTAGTCTGTATTCCAGCACCTCGAACTGCAGAACGCCAACTACGCCGACTATAACTCTCTCAAGACCTGAGTTCGGCTCGAAAAATATCTGTATAGCTCCCTCTTGGGCTATCTGATTCATACCCTTAGCAAACTGCTTACGCTTCATAGAGTCTACCTGCTCTACCATAGCAAAGTGCTCCGGAGCAAAGGTGGGAATACCCTCGAACTTTACTTTCTTGCCCTTCTCACAAATAGTATCTCCGATAGAGAAAATGCCGGGATCGAATACGCCTATAATGTCACCGGCGTACGCCTCGTCGATCACCTCTCTGTCAGACGCCATCATCTGCTGTGGCTGAGAGAGCTTGAATGCCTTGCCGCCCTGAACGTGAAAATACTCCTTTGCACGCTCAAACCTTCCGGAGCATATACGCATAAACGCTATTCTATCGCGGTGCGCCTTATTCATATTCGCCTGAATTTTAAAGACGAAAGCAGTAAATCCTGGATCGAACGGGTCTATCTTCTCGCCGCCGGCAACTCTGGGAAGAGGCGAGGTGGTCATTTTAAGGAAATGCTCAAGGAACGGCTCAATACCGAAATTGTTCAATGCAGAGCCGAAGAATACGGGCGAGAGCTTACCGTGACGAACGGCATCCAGATCAAAGTCAAAGGATGCTCCGTCAAGCAACTCTACCTGCTCTACCAGCTCCTCGCGCATCTTCTCGCCGATCAACTCATCCAGCTTCTCAGTATCTGTGATATCGCAGTCAATACCATGTATTCTGTCCCTGCCGCGATGCGCGTCGTCAAAGGACAAAATAGAGTGCTTATCTCTGTCGTACACTCCCTTGAATTTCTGACCGCAACCGATCGGCCAGTTCATAGGATACGTTCCTATACCGAACTCTCGCTCCAGCTCGTCGAGAAGATCAAAGGGATCCCTCGCCTCACGGTCCATTTTATTGATAAACGTAAAGATCGGTATATCACGCATAGCGCAAACCTTAAAGAGCTTTCTGGTCTGCGGCTCGATACCCTTTGCCGCGTCAATAACCATTACCGCGGAGTCAGCCGCCATAAGAGTACGGTAGGTATCCTCCGAGAAATCCTGGTGACCGGGTGTATCAAGTATGTTTATGCAATATCCGTCGTATTCAAACTGAAGCACCGACGAGGTGATGGAAATACCTCTCTGCTTCTCAAGATCCATCCAGTCCGATACCGCGTGCTTATCGCTCTGCTTACCCTTTACCGAGCCTGCAGTCTGAATAGCACCGCCGTATAGGAGAAATTTTTCCGTCAAGGTGGTCTTACCTGCGTCAGGGTGAGATATGATTGCAAACGTTCTGCGGCGTTCTATTTCCGATCTGAAATCAGCCATTTTCGTCCTTTCTTAACAGCGTATTAAGTCAAATTAAGCAAAATACGCATACTTCCCATTATAAATTTAACTTTAATATTTTACCATATTTTATATATTTTGTCAAGCGATGGATAAAATATACTTTTCCGCTTCAAGAAGCGCCGTTAAGCGTGGGCATCATACCTGCCGACAATACGCAATCAGGCTAACCCCGCAACGCATCTCTCCCTGAGCCTCCCTCGTGTATATGGTAGGTGGCACGGCGTGCCGTGACGAAGAAATTGTAAAGCTTTCATTACAAAAACGCAAAAAACACCCGTGCGCCGAAACGCACGGGTGAAAACGTTTATGCAGTTTTTTGGTTAACGAGATTCGACCTCTGATCACTCATTCGCGCTGCAAATCTTCTTGCACACGATGTTATCGTAGATTACGTCGTGCACAGTTGAAGACTGTACAGCGAAGAATACTGTGTCAGTATCATTGAGATCGATAGTATCCTCGTTGATCAAAACCGTGTAAGTATCGCCAACGGTAACGGTAAGCTGACCCTTGCCGTCAACCTTGGTG
>JAZOTE010000105.1:0-1598 GCA_045657485.1 Eubacteriales bacterium | reverse complement strand
TTTTCTTGTGTAATATCCGTTACGATAAGGATTGCGGAAATCTCATCGGAAATCGCATCGTCGGTTACCTTACTGATAACGACAGAAAGATCAATACCGTTGTAAGAGCAAGTAAATACGTGATCCTCACTCAGATGGTTTGAAATATTTTCATATATTTCAAGATTCTTGATCAGGAAGATCAAATCTCTTCCAATGTCACGATGCGTACCGTTAAACAATGAAAACGCACTCTTATTAGCAAATACAATTCTCTTTGAAGAATCAAGTGCAATAATGCTTTGCGATACGTTATCAAGCACGGTGTTCAACTTAACTCTCTCACCGTCTGCAACGCGAATATGACTATGAATGTTTGCATTTAGCTCATTTATTTGATTCAGAACGGCAAAAAGCTCGGGCTCACTCATATCGGTTTTGATGGGAGTATATTCCCCCTCATTAAGACTCTTTAAGCTCTCGTCAATCTCCGTAACCTTCCCCGATACGCTTCTTGAAAGGATATTCGAGAGGACGAATGAGATAATCAGAGAAACGACAAGAACCACAATGAGCAACGGAACGAGTGCCGTTATGTACGAGGTAACTTGACTGCTTCTCACGGCAAGGCGAAGAATAACCTCTGTGCCGTCAGAAAGCGTTGTTTTGACCGCATAGTAGGTCATATCGCATTTAAAGGTATCGGAATATCTCTCAACGGCAGTCGGATTTCCGGCTATGGCGTTTATGATTTCCTCACGGTCGGCGTGATTACCAAGTTCAGCCTTTGTATCGCTTTCGTAGAGAGTATTACCTTCAATGTCAAAAATTGTGATGCGAAGTTCGGGGTTGTCCGAATAAGCATTAAAAACTGTGAAATCGCTTTGCTTGTGGAGCAGCGTTGCAGCAAGCTCGGTTTCTTCCTTCAGGCGTTCATTTACAACATTCTTGGTGTTAAGATTAACAGCAACAAGAACAAAAGCAAACATCAAAAGAACCGAAACGAGAGTAACCGCAAAAAATCGGTAGAATATCTTCTTTTTCATTTTGCATCAAAGCGATAACCGATACCGCGCACGGTAACGATCACATCGCCGCCTCCACATTCAGTTATTTTGTCGCGGAGCTGAGAGATATGTATGTCAAGCGTTCTCGTTTCGCCCATATAGCTTTCTCCCCAAACCTCACGGAACAGCTCTTCACGCTCTATGGTAACGCCTGCACGTGCTATAAGCATTTTTAGAAGCTTATACTCCTTCAAGGTGAGTCCCAAATCCTGCCCTTCATAAAAGACCTTGTAAACGTTGTTGTCGATTACAAACCCTTTCTGATTAGTCACGTAAAGGTTAGCACGGCGGATGTTGGTTTTGATACGCGCGATAAGCTCAAGCACCGAGAAGGGTTTGGTCATATAATCGTCAGCACCCTTATTTAATCCTTTTACAGCACTTATCTCATCGGACTTTGCACTTACGATAATAACAGGGATTTTTTCGTCAATCTCTCGGATCTTTGTCAGAATCGTATATCCGTCCATATCCGGAAGCATTATATCAAGAATTATAAGACTTGGTCGAGCATTTTCAAAGCACCGGAAAAAGTCCTTACCGTTTTCAAAC
>JAZOTE010000104.1:0-2141 GCA_045657485.1 Eubacteriales bacterium | reverse complement strand
GCTTTGCGCCGTTCGGCAGAGGTATTCCATACTCTGAAATCGGTATTAAAGGAGAACAATATCCCCGTAACCGGTGTAGGCGATGAGGGCGGATATGCGCCCATGCTCGAAAAGGATGAGGATGCATTGGCGATGATCGTCGCAGCCATCGAAAAATCAGGGTATATTCCGGGCAAGGATTTCAAGATTGCGATTGATGCGGCTTCTTCCGAATGGTTTGACGAAGAGCTTGACGCTTATCATCTTCCTAAATCGGGAAAGACGTTGAGTCGTCAACAACTTGTGGAAATGTGGCTTGAGTTTGCGAACAAGTACCCGATCGTTTCCTTAGAGGACGGTATGGGAGAGACAGACTGGGCAGGATGGGAAATGCTCACCAAGGCTCTCGGAGACAGGGTACAGCTCGTAGGCGACGATCTGTTCGTTACGAATACCAAGCTTCTACGTGAGGGAATTGAGCGCGGCATCGCCAACTCGATTCTGATCAAGGTCAATCAGATCGGAACGCTGACCGAAACTCTTGAAGCTATTAAAATGGCACGGGAGGCAGGATACACCGCAATCGTATCTCACCGCTCGGGCGAGACCGAGGACACGACCATAGCGGATATCGTTGTTGCGGTAAATGCAGGACAGATCAAAACCGGTGCGCCGAGCAGAAGCGACCGCGTTGCAAAATACAATCAGCTGATTCGCATTGAGGAGGAGCTGGAGGATCATGCATCCTATCACGGTATGGATGCGTTCTATAACTTGAAAAAATAACAAATATAGGAGGTAAAAATGAGTTCGGATAAAGTATATATCGCCATAGATCTGAAGTCGTTTTATGCCTCCGTTGAGTGCATTGAGCGTAAATTAAATCCGATGACGACAAACCTTGTCGTTGCGGATATGAGCAGAACCGAAAAAACCATCGGACTTGCCGTATCCCCGTCACTGAAATCCTTCGGTATTCCCGGTCGTCCCCGGCTGTTTGAGGTCGTCCAGAAGGTGAAGGAGGTCAACAATGAGCGCAGACGTAAGGCAGGGAAGCTTGTCGGCGAGTCCTACAACATAAACGAGCTGAACGAAAATCCATCGCTTGCTGTCGGTTATATCGTAGCGCCGCCGAGAATGGCGCATTATATGGATTACAGCACCCGTATCTATCAGGTTTACCTCAAGCACGTCGCCCCCGAGGATATACACGTCTATTCCATTGACGAGGTGTTTATTGACGCCACGGGGTATTTGAAAACTCGCGGTATGAACGGGCACGAGTTTGCCCGAATGCTGATCCGTGACGTGCTTGCTACGACGGGAATTACCGCAACGGCGGGTGTCGGCACAAACCTTTATCTTGCCAAGGTTGCGATGGATATTAAGGCAAAGAAGATGCCCGCTGATGAGGATGGCGTCAGAATTGCCGAGCTCGATGAAATATCTTATCGCAAAGAACTGTGGGATCACCGACCTCTCACAGATTTCTGGAGAGTAGGAAAGGGATATGCCCGCTCTCTTGAGGCAAACGGAATGTATACGATGGGTGACGTTGCTCGTTGCTCCATCGGCGGTATGTTTGAGAGACGCAATGAAGCACTGCTTTATAAGCTTTTCGGAGTCAACGCCGAGCTTCTCATTGATCACGCTTGGGGATATGAGCCGTGCACGATCGACGTAATTAAGTCCTACAAGCCCGAAACCAAGAGTCTTACGTCAGGGCAGGTGCTTCACTGTCCGTATGAGTTTGAGAAGGCGAAGCTCGTTATCAGGGAGATGGCAGACCTTCTTTCGCTTGATCTTGTGGAAAAGGGCCTTGTAACCAATCAGGTGGTTATTACCGTTGGATACGATATTGAAAACCTGACAGACCCGAAACGGAGCAAGCTTTATAAAGGCGAGGTCACAACCGACCATTACGGCAGAAAAACGCGCAAACATTCGCTTGGAACGGCAAACTTTGCATACACTTCCTCTACTAAACGTATAGTTCAGGAGGTGTCCGACCTCTTTGATAAGATCGTAAATCCCGACCTGCTTATTCGAAGAATGAATATTTCGGTCAACCGTCTGATCTCTGAGGGCGAGGTAAAGGAAGAAACGTCGGGCACCGAGCAGCTTAGTATCTTCGTGGATTACGAGGAAGAGGAGCGCAAGAG
>JAZOTE010000103.1:0-22647 GCA_045657485.1 Eubacteriales bacterium | reverse complement strand
AGAATTTGGGGCGCAATTATTCATACTGCGCTCTCTCGATAAAAAAGAAAGGAGAAACTCTATGAACAAGAACAAGTATTCTAAAACAAAGACCAACAAAAAGTTCACGAAGAAGAATGTGATCTCGGCAATTCTGCTCGTAGTCCTTCTTCTGGCGGCGGTCGGCGCTGCATTCGGCATTGCAACGATGAAGGTTGATGCGGCTACCAACAGAGCAGGTAGTTATACTATTTCTGGATCGTATAACATCGGTGATGGAAGCGTTTCCGGTTATATGAGTGATTTCAGAATCTCAATCGCGACACAGTATTTCACAGATGATTCAGGAAGCGTTGCTCAAACCAAATATAACTATCACACGTATGATTGGACATATTTCAGTTTCTATATGAATGCAGGTGATGTTAAAGAGCACCAGTCTTTCAAGCTGACTCGCAATGGTTCGACTTACGTGAGCAAGTCTCTTTCAGGTAGCGGCGGAGGTTATCTCTATCAAGGAGCACTCGCCGATGGTGATTACACCCTTACCTACGTAGGAACATATAAGCAAAATATCTTTGTTACTAAGACCTACACCTTCACTTATTACTTCACTGTAGATACGACCGCGCCGAGCGTTTCGCTTAAGGCAGGTGGTTCTACTATCAGCAGTGGATCGTATACCAACAAGGCTATTACATTCACTGCGAGCGATACTTATTCCTCGAACAGAGTATATTATCGCTCTCCCGGTTCTTCCTCTTACACCTATACCACGTCCAGCAAATCGGTTTCCGCAACGTCGGCTAACAATGGTTGGTGGTATTTCTATGGCTCTGACACCTATCAGAGCACCAGCACCTATTCGGTGTATCTCGATACGGTAGCTCCCGTTGGCAAGATCACAAACTCCAGCGGCACGACACTTAGCTCGGGAAGCTACACCAACAAGCCGGTTAAGTACACGGCAACCGATACAGGCGGAGTAAGCTATCTTCAGGTGCAGATGCCCGGTTCGTCCTCTTGGACGTCCTACTCCTCTGGAACGGCACTTTCTTCGGCAACCGGATGGTATTATTTCCGTGCGGTAGACAAAGCGGGGAACTCCTCGTCAACATCCAGTGTTTATTACGACCCCACGCTTCCGACCGGTACGCTTTATGGTGGAACTGTCTCTAAGAGCAGCGGAAGCTACACCAACGCATCTTACGTTAAATACGTTCCTTCCGATTCTCACAGCGGTATTTCGAGCATTTACGTAAGAAAACCTGGTAGCTCCTCTTACGTTTCCTACACCAGCGGATCTCAGTTGACCGCAGAAGGAACCTATTACTTCTATTGCATCGACCGCGCAGGCAACACGAGTGCAACCGTTTCCATTACTTTGGACCGTACCATTCCTACGGGAACTCTTTATGGAGGAACTTCCTCTAAGAGCAGCGGTACCTACACGAACGCAGCTTACGTGAAGTACAATGCTTCCGATTCGCTTTCGGGTATTAACGCAGTCTACGTAAAAATGCCCGGTTCAAGTTACTATACTTCCTATTCCAGCGGCACTCAGCTTGCAACCGAAGGGACTTATTCGTTCTATTGTGTTGATAAAGCAGGAAATCAGTCGTCCACGGTAACGATCACTCTGGATAACACCAAACCTGTTGGAACCTTGTATGCAGGTTCGTCTGTAGCAGCATCAGGAAGCAGAACCAACGCCAGCTCGATCAAGTTTACAGCATCAGATGCGATTGGTCTCAGCACGATTTACGTCAAGAAGCCCGGAGCAACAAGCTATACGACTTACACCTCCGGTACAACTCTCACCACGGAAGGTACTTATTCCTTCTACGCAACCGATAGGGCGGGAAATCAGTCCTCGACTTATACGATCACCATTGACAGACAAACTCCCAACGCTCAGCTTTGGGCAGACGGAGATCCCGTAAGCAACGGTACTTATACGAACGCAGAGTACATTTCGTTCCAGTGTGACGAAACCTGTTACGTTAAGATGCCCGGGTCCACATCCTTTGTAAGCTACGTATCCGGAACTGAGTTTAACAAGATCGGTAAATACGTATTCTACGGAAAGGATGCTGCAGGAAACTCCACCGGTGAGTACACGGTAATCATTGACCGCACCATTAAGCAGGTTACTGTATCCAACGTAACCGATGGAAAAACCAAAGGTGACGTCGTGATCTCTTGGACCAACGGCGATGCAAACACCTACGCACCTGTTAAGACCGTAACTGTAAACGGCAAGGCAATTAGCAACGGCGCAACTGTTTACACAATCGACACCGGATCCTACGTTGTGAAAGTTGTTGATGCAGCTGGCAACGAGTGGCAGACTCAGTTTGCTTCCACCAAGAAGAACGTCCTCACGGATACTCTCGTGAAGGAATACTTTGAGGCTACGGACATTAACGGCGATCCATTCGCATTCACTACCTACGAAAAGGCTCTTGAATTTGCAACTGTAAGAGAAAACTCCAAAGTAAAGACTGCCGAGTGGAACAATTCTACTTGGGACACGGGCATTCCGATGGATGTAAAGGATAGCGCAAATGCAAAGAACGGAACCTACTACATTTACTATAAGACGGGCAACCCCGAAGAGCTTGTAGCTTACTTTACCATTGAGCGTCTTAACGAGGTAATCGCAGAGTATGCGAAGGACGGTATTGTAGATTACTACTACTGGGAAAAGGCGCCCGCAACCGCAGGTCCTAACGAAAACCTTTACAGCTACTCCGCTGACCGCAATATCCTTGCAAACGAGGTATTGCTCGGTGAGAACATCGGTATTGCAGTTGACGGCGAGACATTTGTTGGCAATGTTTACGATATCGAGGGCAAGCATGTGATGGTTATCTCCGACGCTTACGGAAACTCCTGCGAGTACAATCTGACCGTAATTCGCACTCTCCCCGATATTCACTATGCGATTGGTGACGGTGAAACAGTTAAGGTTGACCTTGAGCGCACCTACTACTTCAAGGACGGCATCTCGATCTCTATCACTGATGCTCTTGACGAAATGGCTATGTTCAACGTCTATGACGAGAACGGTGAGTTGATTGGTAGCTTTAGTCTTGGTGAACTCTGCACCATTACCGAAAGCGGCTCCTACACTGCAGTAGCGGTCAACCACATTGGTGAGTCCGAGGAGTTCAAGATCGTTATCTCCCGTAATGCGCCTTCTGTTAATCTCAAAGCAGACGAGGCAGAGAAGCAGCTCATTATTACTGTGACCGAGAGCGAGGATAAGGAATCTCACTTCCAAACTCTTGAGATCTACAAATCGACCGATGACGGCAACACTTGGCAGCTTCTCGACACCGATGACTACGGTACGGCTGTTGAGCTTAACACCCTTGTATATAAGTTCAGAACCAGCGGTATGTATAAGATCGTGATCACCGATGAGTTCCGCACCGGTATGGATTCCATCACAGGTCAGATCGTTTACGTTCAGCCTGCTCCTGCGGGAGACCTTGCAGGTGTAACCAACGGTGGTTATACCAACAAGGAAGTTACCTTTACTTGGGAAGACGAAGCAAAGGTTACTGTTACCAAGGATGGGGAAGAGATCGAATATAAGTCCGGCGACAAGCTCACCGACGACGGTGCTTACACCATTACCTTTGAAAACTTTGACGGAGCCAAGAGCACATACGAGTTCATCATCGATACCGAAGCACCCGAGGTAGCAGCAGAAGGACACAAAGCTGACCTTCCTGTAAATACTCCCGTAAGCGTGGATATTCTTGATGAGGAAGCAACGGCTATTCTTATTAAGAATGGGGAAGAGGTTGGCGAGTATGTTTCCGGCACTCCCATCAGCGACGAGGGTAAATATGTTATCCGTGTAACCGACAAGGCACAGAACGTTACTGAAATCTCCTTTGAGATCGACAAGTCTGTTGACTTTGCAATTGACGTAAACGATGGCGGTCTTGCAAACTCTGTTACCATTGAGGCAAACGAGGGCGCGGAGATCGTTGTTACAAAGGATGGCAACGTGATTGAGTATAAGGAGGGCGAGGCTATTACTGAGCCCGGCATTTACACCGTAAAGGTTACCGATGCTCTTGATAACGTATCCGAAAGATCCTTCATTATCGTTGAGTCTGTATCTACGGGCTTCAGCCACAACTTTGATGAAACGGCTGGATTTGAAAAGGTTCTTATTAACGGCGAGGAAACCAGACTTAACTACGGTGCTCTTGAGCTTACCGAGGACGGAACCTATGAGGTTGGCGTTGTTGTGAACGGCAAGACCTACACCTTTACCACTACGGTGGATAAGTCCGTATCTTATGACATCAACGTACACGATAAGGGCTTTGCCAACACCGTAACTCTCAAAGCAAATGAGGAAATCACCTTAACGATGAGCAGAAACGGCGAGGTAATGGAATACAAGCTTGGTACTGAACTTATCGAACCCGCAGTCTATACCGTTAAAATGGTTGATTCGCTCGGTAACACCAAGGAGCTTAGCTTCACAATTGTGAATGCTCTCTACGGAAAGTTCGAGCAGGAGATTGACGAGATGCCTGGATTCGAAAAGGTTCTCGTAAACGGTGAGGAGATCACTCTTGAAAAGGGTACTCTTACCCTTACTGCAAGTGGAAGCTATGAGGTTACAATCGTAGCAAACGGCTCTGAGCAGAAGTTCACCGTAAACGTTGATGCTACGGCACCTACACTCAAGATCGATGGCGTTGAGAACGGCGGTTCTACTAAGGGCGCAGTCATTCTCTCCGATATCAGCTCCGATGCTACGATGAAGGTTTATCTTGACGATGTACTCATTGACTACACCAGCGGCGATGAGCTTACCGAGGTTGGTAAGTATAGAATCGTTCTTGAGGACGGTGTAGGAAACGTAAACGAATACAGCTTTGAGATCCTTTGGAAGATGCCCGCCGCGGCAATCGTCCTTATTGTTGTTGCAGTTCTCGGCGTAGTCGGTGCGGTTGTCTGGATCGTCATTTCCAAAAAGCGCAAGGACGAATACTACAACTGATGCACGAGGTAGAAAATGCCGAAGAACAAAACAGCATCGGGCAGAGCAGCACAGGAGAATAGATACCTAAATCCCGTTGCGGAGTATTTACCCGTCTATAAAATTGAAAACGGCATTATCTACACGAAGGACTACCGATACGTAAAAATCGTAGAGGTTAATCCCGTAAACTTTATGCTCCGCTCCTCGCGAGAGCAGCGGAGCATTATTTACTCATTCATCAGCTTTCTCAAGATCAGCCCTGTCAAGGTGCATTTCAAGGTGCTTACCAAATGCGCTGACATCAATCGACACGTAGAGTTGATACGGCGGGAGATGGAAGCCGAAACTGACGAGCATTGCAGAATGCTTCAGGAGGATTATCTGGATCTTATCAAGCGGCTTGGATCAAGAGAAGCAACGACGAGAAGGTTTTTTATCGCCTTTGAGTATGAGTGCGAAGGGGCGCGGCGTGGAAATGAAGAGGCACAGGCAATCTCATTTCTTCACACCGCCGCCCGAACCGCACAGAATTTCTTGAAACAGTGCGGTAATGACGTTCTGATACCGGACAATGAGGATGAGTTTTTAGCGGAAGTCCTATACAGTGTACTGTGCCGACAAACAAGCAATATCTTACCCTTACAAAAGCGTGTTCCGCAAGTTATTGCCGAATACGCAGCCGCAGGCAAGGATATCAGCGATATTCCTTGTGCGGAGTTCTTCGCTCCTAAGTCTATTGATTTTACCAGAGGTCGTTTCGTCTGTGTGGACGGGCTGTATCAGTCCTATCTGCTTATCCCGTCCCACGGATATAAAACAGAGGTTATGGCAGGGTGGCTCAGCCTACTTGTCAATGCGGGTGACGGAATCGACGTTGACCTGTTTCTCACCAAGCAACCGAAAGACAGAATGGTACAAAAGCTCGGTCAGCAGCTTCGTATCAATCACTCAAAGATCAAAGACGCGAGCGATACAAACACTAACTTCGACAGTTTGGACGATGCCATAAAAAGCGGATATTTTCTTAAACGCGGAATTGCAGAAAACGAGGATTTCTATTACATGAATACCCTTATCACAATCACCGCTTCAAGCCCGGCAGAGCTTGACTACAGAGAGAAGGAAATGAGAAAATTGCTTCTTTCCCACGATATTGGTTGCGTAAGCTGCACCTTCCGTGAGGAGCAGGCATTCTTGTCATCCTTGCCTCTTGTATCCCTTGAAAAGCATCTGTTCGAGCGCTCCAAGCGAAACGTATTAACACGTGGAGCTGCGAGCTGTTACCCATTTGTCAGCTTTGAAATGTGCGACGATAACGGCATCCTGCTGGGTGTCAACCGCTACAACAATTCGCTGACTATCGTGGACATCTTCAATTCGCAGGTTTATAAAAACGCAAACATATCCATTCTCGGAACGTCAGGAGCGGGGAAGACATTTTTGATGCAACTGATGGCTCTTCGCATGAGGAGAAAAGGCATACAAGTCTTTATCGTAGCACCTCTCAAGGGACACGAATTTTACCGTGCTTGTCAGAACATCGGTGGCGAGTTCATACAGATCTCCCCCGCATCAAAAAACTGCATCAACGTCATGGAAATACGAAAGGCAGACAAATCCGCAGACGAGCTTATCGATGGTGTTGCAGTAGATAAATCTGCACTTTCGTCAAAGATTCAGAGACTACACATTTTCTTTAGCTTGCTCATCCCGGATATGACACACGAGGAAAGACAGTTGCTTGACGAGGCTCTGATCAAGACCTACGAGGAAAAGGGAATAACCCACGATAACGATTCATTGACCGACCCCGACAATCCCAATCGATACCGAGAGATGCCCGTACTTGGAGATCTTCATGCAGTGCTGAAGCAGGACGCTCAAACAAAGCGTATGGCGAATATTTTGAATCGACTTGTGAATGGATCCGCAAGCACCTTCTCACAGCAAACGAACGTCAATCTGGACAACAAGTACACAGTGCTCGATATATCCGAGCTGAGCGGAGATATGTTGCCGCTCGGTATGTTCGTGGCGCTCGATTACGTTTGGGATAAGGCAAAGGAGAACCGTACTGTTGAAAAGACCATTTTCATTGATGAGTGCTGGCAGCTTATTGGCGGTACAGGCAACCGACTTGCCGCAGAGTTCGTTCTTGAAATCTTTAAGATCATACGCGGATACGGTGGTTCAGCCGTCTGCGCAACGCAGGATCTTAATGACTTTTTTGCGCTTGACGACGGTAAATACGGAAAGGGAATCATCAATAATTGCAAGACGAAAATTATCTTAAATCTTGAGGATGAGGAAGCACAGAGAGTGCAGGCGATCCTTCGTCTTTCGGAGGCAGAGTTGATGGAGATTACCCATTTTGAGAGAGGAAACGGTCTCATTAGCACGAACAATAATAATATATCGGTCGAGTTCAAATGCAGCAGTCTTGAAAAGACGTTGATCACCACAGACCGTCGTGAGCTCAGAGATATTTTAGAGCAAAGGGCGGCGAAACAAAACTAAAACAAAGGAGATTTTTATATGAAAACAAGAGAAGACCTTTACCGTCAGGAAGCGGCATCATTGCTCCGTGACGTCACTACTTACCGTTGTGCCAAGGGCGAACAGCTAAAACGACTCTATCAAGGAAAGGAGGAAAAGATAGGGCGTTTACTCGCGTATCTTGTGAAGCAAGGGCGCATTTTTTACCGTGCTGACAAAGACCTTTATTTAGATCGTCCAGACACGGAAACTGACATCGAAATGCTCGCGGCACTATGGGTGCTTGCGGACTTTGGTGATAAGTACGAATACCATAGCACCGATGCCTATCCGTCGAAAATCGTATTCTTCGCAGACGGTGAAACCTATGAAATCATCTGCGTTCCGAATGAAAAGATTGGACTCATTCTTCATGCGATGCGTATGAGAAATGACGGCGATTGCGGAAGGAAAATTCTCATTGTTGAGTCAACCTCGCACATCAACGAGATCGATCTTGAGGACGCAATTTTCTGCACTGTAGATATCGAATCTGGCGAGGTTCAGTACTACAAAAAAGAATAAAGAAGGAGGATTTTTTGGACAGAAGAACAGTAAACAGACGTATCACAGAGATACAATGTGAGATCGAAAAGCTTACAAGAACACTTCGAGCAATGGAGAGCACAGACCTTGCAGAGTATCCGGAAAACTATGAAATGCTATCCACGGATGCGGCACTTTTAGGCGAGCTTATCACCTGCAGACTCCGGCATTTGATATACGGTACGACAAGCAAAAAGAAGTCGGAATATCTCACCTTGGCGGGTGCCGTGCAGGGTATTGAGATAAAATGCGAGGACAGTATTTTAGAGATAACCTTACCGTGTCTGCTTCCAAAAAGGAAGCAACGCAGGAGCACAGAATTCTTGATCGACCCCTTATATTTTACCTTGAGCAGCTACGTGTGTAATCACGATGTACCGCACTTCAAGGATTGTGTGGTTTGTTTCTCTCACGTCTATGATGAGAGTATGCCCAACCACCGTGTAAGGGACTACGATAACCTTGAATTAAAGCAGCTCCTCGACGTAGTTTCCTCATTCGTAATGCTGGACGATTCCGGGCTCTTATGTGATGCCTATAACACCACAGAGAAGGGAACGAACGACTGCACACGAATGACGATTATGACAAAAGACCGCTTTCCAAGATGGCTTGAAGAGCGCAAAAATGTCATAAAAAACATATCGGATTTTTGAAGCTTTTTGAGTGAAAATTTTCCGACATTCAAAAAAATGCAAACTAATATGTAGGATTTTTGCCAAAATTGCAAAAAACTACCCTGGTTACTAGTGGTCGGGGTAAAAAAATGAGAAAAAGGAGGTGACAGTTATTTCACGAAAAAAGACAGCCCTTGGCAAAGAGACAAGGGCGTATGAGCTCCTATCACTTATAACCTTATTTGGTGAGTTCCCAACCTCTCTACTCCCACGCATATCGGGCGGTGAGAGTTATAAGGAGGCGATCGTAACAGACCTCAAGCAGAAAGGACTCGTTAAAACATATTACGACGATGGACTGCGTGGACTACGCCTTAGCAATCGAGCAAAGAAGATTCTTCTTGCGAACAATCCTGATCGTTTTTCCTTCTACCTGAGTGGAAATTCCGATACCAATCACGTGAGGAGTGAGCTCCATCGACGTGAGCGCCTGCACCGTATTGCCGAGGCAAGCGTAACGATGATGAACGCCGGTGTTTCTATCTTCCGTGATGAGCGTCCGGCAATCTTCTCCCAAACCTGGGAGAGGGGAGAGAACATTCGAGCACCAGCATTTTATTCCTCTCGCGAGGTCAAGGAGCTTGGTGTTTTATTCTCCAAAATTAAGGGAGCGAGATCGGCCGGGGTTTTGCTGACGGAAGAAAATATTTTCGTTACCTACAGCTTAGGTGATTCGCTTATCAAGTGGCTTTACCGCGCCGAAATGAGAAACAAGGCTTTGATGCAAAACGTGCTATGTCTTGAGCGGCTTCCCGAGCAATATACTCCCGAATGTATCAGCGGCATCATGCTTGCTAACACAATGAATCTTGCTTACGGCATTTTGAGCAACAAGGTCGGTCAGTATCTGATTCTTGACGATAACTTCGAAAATTTCTATTTTGTAACAAACGATAAGAAAGGAGAAATGTTGATCAAGCTCCTTTGCCGCCCCGATATTTGTGAAGAGCTCGATGAGATCTTGACGCAGGATCTATATGATGCCTATACGGGTCTGCTCATCGAAAATGATGCTATGACAGAGCATGGGGAGCCCGTGCTGCTCGCCTATAAATGCGACCTCAAAAGGATCAAAAAATTCGATACTGCTCTTGCCACTCAGAAAAAGAGAGGAATCATTTACTGCTTTGATTATCAGGCAGAGGTCTTGCACCGTTACTGTAGTGATGCGGTGAGCTTTCGAACTCTTGACTTTGAAAAAACAGAAAGGAGGTTTTTCAGTTAGACAAAAGAAAAATAATCAAAATTACAGCCGCGCTCGTGCCCCTCCTGTTTGCTTTACTATACGGTGGTGGTTACGCCGCACAGTTTATACGTAATTACAGTGAGTGGCAGAGAACGGGCGGGGTAATGGGGGACGGCAGCTCGCCCCCTATGCCATCCTTTGCCATAGGTGAATGCTTTAGAGCTATGTTCTCGTTTCCGTACGGAGTTATCGGTATTCTGATCTGTATCGTCATTCTCGGACTTCTCATCTTTATGGTGATGAAGATGGGATTTGGTGATAAGGGTGAATACGACCGAGCAAGAAATCTCATATATTCCACAAAGGGCACCTACGGTACCTCTGGCTTTATGCCAAAGAAGGAGATATCCGAGGTTCTCGACATGGTAGGAGATGTTAAAAAGCACGGCGGCACCATTCTCGGTAAAATAGACGGCAAAGCGGTCTGTGTTCCGAGAGAAACAAGGCTTAATGCAAATCTTGCCGTTTACGGTGCGAGTGGTTCTATGAAGACGAGAGCTTTTTGTGTCAACAGAATATTGCAGAGTGCCGCACGCGGCGAATCACTCGTGATCACAGACCCAAAATCAGAACTGTATGAAAAGACCAGCGAATACTTAAGAGCAGAAGGGTATGAAGTGAAGGTATTTAATCTAGTTACTCCCGAGGCGTCAGATTCTTGGAACTGTCTTTGTGAGATAGAGGGTGAGGAGCTGATGGCACAGCTTTTCTGCGATGTTATCATCAAGAATACCGGCTCAGAGAGGGGAGATCACTTTTGGGATAGCGCAGAGATGAACCTTCTCAAGGCGTTGGTTCTTTACGTAGAGCAGGGCTATCCTGCAGATAAGAAAAATATAGGTGAGGTATATAAGCTATTGGCTCTATGCTCGGAGAAGGAGCTGAACGACCTTTTCGAGCAGATACCCACAGTTCATCCCGCAAAGGCTCCATATGCCATATTCAAGCAAGCATCCGAGACGGTGCGAAGCGGCGTTATTATAGGACTTGGTTCAAGGCTTCAAGTGTTTCAAAATAAGCAGATACGAAATATTACTGCTTTTGATGAAATCGACCTGGAGCTACCGGGAAAGAAGCCCTGCGCCTACTTCTGCATAACGAGCGATCAGGACAGCACCTTTGATTTTCTCTCATCGCTGTTTCTATCCTTTGTATTCATAAAGCTTGTGCGCTATGCTGATAAAAACTGTCCCGACGGTAAACTGCCCGTGCCCGTTCACGTGCTCGGCGAGGAGCTGACTGCTTGCGGAGTTATACCTGATCTTAGCAGAAAGATCTCGGTCATACGCTCCCGAAACATATCTATGTCCTGTGTATTCCAAAATCTCGCAGGACTCCAAAACCGATATCCGTATAATCAATGGCAGGAGATACTTGGCAACTCGGATATTCAACTCTTTCTCGGTTGTGTTGACGAGCTCACAGCAAAGTATATCAGTGACCGATCGGGAGAGGTTTCCATTGCGGTGACAAGCAAAGCAAAGCAGCTTGGTACATGGAGAGTCAGCGATTATACACCAGAGTACCGCGAGACCAGTGGCGTTGGCAAAAGAAAATTGCTTACGATGGACGAGGTTCTCAGATTGCCGATAAACAAGGCGCTTGTTATCATTCGAGGGCGCAAGGTCCTGCAGGTGGATAAGTTCGATTACACGAGTCATCCCGAGGCTGCAAAGTTAAAGCCATGCAAGGCATCCGAGCACGTACCCGAATGGACAAAGTACCAGCGCAAGGAGGAGATGGAGATTTCCGTTACTCCGGCAAAAACCGAAAAGAAGAAAAAGCCTGCACGAACAGGCGTAGTACCAGCAGATAAGGATTCTGTAATGTCAAATTAAAGAAAAGGAGGATTAGAATATGACAAAAAAGAAACCCGATGAATTTGAGGTTGCAATGAATGCAGCCGTAGATAACGACGAGGAAATGGAGGATGTTGCAGATGATGTATCGGATGCCATTCTCGAGGAATTATCAATGGAGGAGGTTCCCACTCCCGCCGAGGAAGCTGCAGAGCCTGCTCCTAAGAAAAAACGTACAACCAAAAAGAAGACAGAGGAGCCGACAGACGAAATGCCCGAGGAACCCGATGTTTCGGAGGTAGAGAAAAAGGCTCTTGCGAAAAAGCCAAAGCGTATCACAAGAGAGGATGCGATCTTGACAATCGACGCAGGTGATATGGTTCACACGGAGGAGGATCTTGCGGAGATCGCGTGGCACGAGATCCATAATGCATACCGAACAAGGAAGATCCTGTCAGGTATGCTTGGCGGTATCGAACAACTGGATAGCGGTAACACCGTCTGCGTGGTTGAGTATAAGGGATATCGTATCATCATTCCTATTAAGGAAATGACAGTCGCTTTCCCCAATAAGCTCTCGGCGGAGGAGTATGAGAACTACATCGTCCGTCAGCACAAGCTGATGAGCAACATGCTCGGCGCGGAGATTGATTTTGTAGTCAAGGGAATTGACTCCAAAACACGAAGCGTTGTAGCAAGCCGCCGTGATGCGATGCTTAAGAAGCGCATGACCTTCTATATGGAGGTAGATACCAACGGCTCTTACAAGATTTATGACGGACGAATCGTGCAGGCCCGTGTCATTGCTGTAGCGGAGAAGGCAATTCGCGTTGAGGTATTCGGTGTGGATACAACCATTCTTGCGCGAGACCTGTCATGGGACTGGATCGGTGATGCGCACGATAAGTTCGCGGTCGGTGACGAGATACTTGTACGTATTCTTTCGGTAGACCGTGAGAACATAGAAACGTTATCCATAAAAGCTGACGTGAAAAGCGCTATGGAAAACTATAAGCGTCCCAATCTCGGTCTTTGCCGGATACAAAGTAAATATGCAGGTAAAGTAACCGACGTACACCGCGGTGTGGTCTACGTTCGCCTGACAAACGGTATAAATGCAATCGCCCACTCTTGCCTTGATCGCAGAATGCCTGCGAAAAAGGATGATGTTAGCTTTGCCGTTACCAATATCGACGAAACCAAGGGCGTAGCAATCGGAATCATTACCCGCATCATTAAGCAAAATCTGTAAAAATATAAGGTCGGAGCACGGTCATGTTGGCTGTGCTCCGATTTTTCATTTCAAGACAAAGGAGGAATAAAATATGTCTTTATTATTGTTTTTCATTGGGCTCTGGGTCGGTGGAATTGTTGGCGTTTTTACCATGTGCCTTTTTCAATTTTCGGGAAAGCTTGCAGAAAATGAGCAGAGGGAATTGTATTTGGATAACAGAGAGGAGGGGGATCTTGAATGAAAAATACTATAATGAGAGTGAGGGAAGAAAGCAGCACTCCTGCAATGCACGAAATACACTCATTGTACAAATTCCTGAAGCTTACGGCAGGGAATTATCGCAACTCGATATACGTGAGATGTCGGTGCGGCGTGGAATATATGCTCACTGCAGACGAGGGTGGAAAGCCGGTGCTATTCCCGATGAAACTATTTTATGAGCTTACGGGTGAGTATCCTCAAAAAGAAGAGATGAGTTCAGAACTCAGTCAAGCCGCTTTTGAGAATCTGTATCGAGCTTGGCTTGTGTGGAATACGGATAGAGGAGGATGCCCAATATGCTCGGTATTAAACTGCGAGGTATGAAAAGGATAGATGAAAAAGCGACAGAAAATCTACTGTCCATATTGCGGAGCGGAAGCAAAGCTTCGTCCGGCAAGTGTTGTATACAAGGAAAACACGATCGATGAGAATATGTATTTATTCGTATGCGATCGGTATCCAAGGTGCGATGCATACGTGAACGCTCATAAGGAGAGCAAAAGACCTATGGGAACTCTTGCAAACAGTGAGCTTCGCAACAGACGAATATTAGCGCATCGAGCTCTTTCAAAAATGTGGGCAAACGGTATTATGACCAAGGAGCAAACTTACAAATGGCTTCAAGATAAATTTGGACTGAATGACAGTCAAGCGCATATCGGAATGTTCAGTGAGTATATGTGCGATCGTGTTATTGCCGCGTGTAATGAGGTTTATGAAAAGCTCCATATAGTGGCATAAGGAAATAATAAATCAAACATAAAGGAGAAAAACAATGAAAAAACTTTACACAGCAGTAGGAATTATGAAACAGAAGCGCGGAGAAAAGGGAATGACTTATCCTTACGTAGAGCTTGGTAAGCAGGAATTTGTGCTTGATATGCAGGAGATGGTTTTGTGGTCTGTCCTCAATTGGAGAATCCTTTCTGCAGATGAGGTTAAGGATCTTTATGAGAAAAAGGTAAGCGAACTCGGATTGGGTTACCATAAGACTATGGAGGCATGCCAGTATTATCTCGTACAGAGAGGACTCATCGCAGAGGGTGTCGGCGAGACAGCGGCAGATGCGCTTTATGATCTTATGTCGGGGCTGTACGTTGTTCCCATTTCTGAGAACTTCTTTATCAGACTTTTCTCGTTCGTAAGACTGACCTTCAAAGGAATCCCGTTCTCGGCAACCAAGAAGATTCTTTTCCGCGATAAGCGCAGCGACGGAGAGAAGAGGGTAATGTGTCTTGCTAACCAGGCAATCTTCTCGACCGCAGAGATCATTAAATGCATGGAGCTCAATAAGACGCACTTTGCAAATGATGAGGAGATTCTCGATACCATTTACTGTGACGAGGAAACGACGAGCGACAATATCGTATATGCGGTGAAGAGCTCACCCGTATGCCGCCCAGTGCTTACCGACGTTGCCAATCTTTATCTGCGTCAGCAGATCGTGTTCGGGAGGGCTTGAGTATGGATAAATGGACAAGCTTCCCGGCACCTCTCAAGCGAAAAATGCTCTTGACTGCAGTGGTTGGAGTCGGCTGCCTTCTTGTAGGTATTGCTTTTACCATTTTCGCAAAGGATACAATGATGCTGCTTCTCAGTATTGCCGTATGCGCATTCTGTTTTTACAAGGCGTTTGCGATGTTCCGTGTAGCTTCGAAAAAGGATTATGAGATCGTAGAGGGAACCTGCACTGCAATCGTTCCAAAGCTTCTGAATAAATTCCGCAAGGTCAAGATCACCGATGATGAGGGGAACGAAACAACGATGCTTCTCACAAAGCAATCGAAGATCTCTATCGGTGAACGCTATCGTTTCTACTTTAAGAAAACAACGCGAGTAACACTAGGGAATGAGTATTTTGATTCCGCACTATCATCGGATTGTTTTCTCGGCTATGAGGCAGTGACAGAAACAAAATAAGCAAAAAATACTATATGTTGAGAAAAAGGACTTGACAACATCAACATATTGTGTTATAATACAAGTGTAATTGATTTTTGTGCGCCGTCCGAGAGGACACCGTGGGTAATGACCCGCAATGCACACGTTGTTATTTTTGTATTCAAGTGCTGACTATTCAGTTCTTCCTTTTTTACGGGATAGGACTGTCTTGCCGGCACTTTTTTATATATATTATTTTAGCCGGCAGGCAGAAAGGAGAAGAATGGCGCAGACTTGTGCAGATGTCTTGACGATGATCAGGAACACTGCAAAAAGCAGTCTTGAGCTTCGTGTGAAGTCACGAAAAGAGATGTAGCCGAAAGTAGGAGATTGCTTCCTATCGGAGCGTCCGGGAAAATAAAATTCTCGGAGCAGAAAAGTCCGTAGTGGTGGAGCCATACAAGGTGACAGCAATTGACGGAAAAAAAGAACCCTTGCCGATATCGATCGGCACCATAGAGGAATTACTAAATGTTTTTCAAAGGAAAGAACGTTGGTAATTCCTCTTTTTTTGTTTCCAAAAAACTAAAACAGAAAGGATGAACAAAAGAATGAAAAAGAAAAAAACCTTATGGAACGGAGTATCTGTCCTCATCGTGATTGTACTCGCTCTTATGGCGTTTACCAGAGGATACGTACAGCTCGTGCTTACGACCGTGGCGTTTACCGTCTGGTCGGTTTGGGCAATCCTTCGCTTTTTTAAGCCGATTATTTCGGCAAAGCTCGATGCCCGTGAAGCGCAGAAAATACGCAAGCATTACGAGGAAGAGGAAAGAAGGCTTAATCCAGCATCGGATGACGGAACAGGCATTGTCCTTCTCCGTCACGTAAATCACCGCATTACAGCACACTTGCAAACGGCATATCCGGGTGCGACGTGGGAGTGGCGTGTGGATGATCCCGAAACACTTGTTGCCAAAGGAGGAACTGGACGTATTCAGGTATTCGGTGTGGCTGATTTCAACTATGCAGACGTTTCGGTAAACACAAACGCCGAGATAAACTGTGAAATGCTGAAGATCGTGCCAATGAGCGAGATACAGTCGGAGACTGTAAGCGGGGAAGAGGAGGAAGCTCCAAAGCCGCTGCAGAATCCCATCAATCCGCAGATTTGGTATGAACAGAAGGGAAGAGTTGTTCTTGAAAACCTTATTACGGACCTCAGCTCACGCGGTCACAGCAGCCTATCCATTACGGAGAATGGCGATGTGATCATCAAGCAGGCGGATAAGGAGATTTGCAAGACGACTCTTGAGGCGATGCCCGATAAGGTCTATTGGCACAGACTTGCCAAGGTGTTTCAAAGCGAGGGTCTTGCCGCCGACGTCACCGATAACGCTGTGGTTCTCTCGTGGTAGAGATATTACGGTGGAAGTAGAAAGGAGTGATGAGTTATGAAGGCGGGCCTTGCAATCGAAGAATTGGCAGCCGAAATTATGCGCCAGAATGAAATCAAGGAGGATTACGTTGTCAACAGTCAGAGTCTTCTGATGGAAACTTACGACTCAGAAATGTTTCTGCGAGTGATGGATGCCGCGGGGCTTGATCGCCTTGAGCCGATGAGCCTTACGGACAACGCGCACAGACAGATCGGAGCCAGACTCGGTATCCCGAGCAAGTATTACAGCCGTATGCTTGAGGAGGGCAGAGAGCTTTTGACACAAAACGTGAACTATTGGTTTCAGCGGAACCCCGAGCAGCGTATGCTTCGTGTGATGGAGGGCAAGGTTCGAGCATTTTTAAGTAATCGTTATCTTCGCATCGACAATCACGAGGTCGTTTGCGCCGTAATGCCTGTGATAGGAGAGATTCCGGACGTGCAGTTCGCCAGCAACCAAATTACAGACAATCATCTGTATATGAAGGTTGTGAATCCGAACATGCAGCGAGAGATTGCTCCCGGCAAAACGGTTCAGGCAGGTATGGTAGTATGTAACAGTGAAACGGGACTTGGAACCTTTTATGTGTCGCCGATGATCTATTGTCCGGAGCTTGAATTCGGTATGATCACCGACATCGGCAAGGTTAAGAGGACTCATTCGGGACCAACCTACCGAACAAGCGAGCATTTTTTACTGCGCCCTGAGCAATTCCTCATGGCTGACGATAATGCGTTTCTTGAAAGAATACGCACCTCGGTCAGAGAAGCTTTGGATGAAGAAACCTTCGAGCAGACAGTAGCAGGAATGCAAGCAGCAATCGATTCTCACATCAACGAAGCCGACGTCCCTTACGTCGTAAACGTTGCTGCAAATGAATTCGGTATTACCGAAACAGAAGAGCAGGGCGTATTGCAACACCTGATAGAGAGCGAGGATATGACTCGCTTTGGTCTTGCGAGCGCCGTGACAAGGCAGAGCATGGCGAGTGAAAGCTACGAGCGTGCAACTGACCTTGAGGAGATCAGCTATAGAATGCTGACAATGCCTACTTCACAGTGGGAAAGAATGAACAACATAGCAGCGTAACGCTGACTAACAAACAATTTTTAAAAATAAGGAGATTAAATATTATGACTAACAACTACGAAAACGCAATGGTAGAAAAGAAGAACTTTATGCTTCCCGAAATGCTCGACGGTGATTTCACCAGTGAAGAGCTTGCTGACGATTACGAGGGCTTGCAGCTCTCCTTCCCGAGAGTAAAGATTCCCGCAGGCGGAGCTTTGCAGTTTGAGATTCCGAGTGATAATCCCGAGGATCCTGACTATGCAAAAACTCTTGAAGGCGTTATCCTTTATTCTCACTCCACCGGTGCATACTGGCCCGAGGGTTCGGAGTATGACGATAACGTAAGTCCTCTTTGCTCGTCTCTTGACGGCAAGATCGGATGCGGAACTCCCGGTGGAGCATGTGCAGCATGTCCCTTGAACCAGTACGGTACTGCAACCGACGGTAAGGGAAATCCCACAAAGGGTAAGGCGTGCAAGAATATGCGTCAGCTCTACATTCTTCGCAATGGCGATTATATGCCGCTTCAGCTCACTCTTCCTCCCACGAGCCTTACGCCGTATTCCGATTTTGTGAATGCGTGCTTCGTATCCCGTCACCGCCCGCTCTACGCGGCTGTGGTACAGATCGGACTCAAGAAGGTAGAGGCAGCGAACACCTACAGCGTGGCAACCTTCAAGAAGGTCTACGACTTTACCGGTGAGGATCTTGCAAAGATCAAGGCATACGCTCTCAACTTCCGCGAGCAGATCAAGAGCCTGAATCAGATGCGTATGGCTGAGGCAATGAATCGTTCCGATTCGGACCCGTTCTATGAGGACGTCCCGTTCAGCAGCACTGAAAACGGAACTCATTTTGAAATCTCCAGCAACGACGTGCTTGACGGAGACAAAGACGAGCTTCCGATCTAACAAGGAGCGCTATGTAAAACAAGCATAGCCACAACGTCAGGGATACCGCAACCTTTGGGGAGCGGTATCCCTTTTTTCTTGGAGGAAAGGATATGGATTTAAGACCATTTACAAAAAAAGAACAGCGGTTTGCTGAGGAAAATCACGATCTTGTATATGCCTTTCTGAATGAAAAGAAGCTATCAGAGGATGAGTATTACGATGTTGTCGTTTTTGGCTATTTACGAGCGGTGCAAATGTT
This sequence comes from Eubacteriales bacterium, assembly GCA_045657485.1. Classification (GTDB taxonomy): domain Bacteria; phylum Bacillota; class Clostridia; order Oscillospirales; family CAG-272; genus UBA1740. Next base: position 3,810 of record JAZOTE010000103.1, on the reverse strand, counting down.
TAAGAATGATCCGAAGTTCAAAAAATACAAGTTTTCGACGCTCGCGTGGAAGCAAATGCAAGGTGAGTTGGCTAACTATTACAAGTACCTCTCAAGCCCTAAGCGTTGCGCTACGGTTATAAGTCTTGATGAACCGCTTGACGGTGAAGATGGATTATGTATCGCTGATACCATTTCATACGATGATGTTATGTCTGAACTTAAGGAGGAGCTGTTGATGCACGAGCTTGCAAGAACGCTTCCGCCAAGAGAAATGCGGATCGTCAAAATGAAGGTGCGCGGTGACAAGATGCATGAGATAGCCAAAGCAGAGCATTTGACATTTCAAGAGATCAACAGACTACTTGACGACATCTATCCTACGGTGCGAAAGATATTCTACGGATAAGAGATTGGAGGTTTAGAAGAATGAAAAAAACAATAAGTATCAGCGGCAAGGTTGTATTCCCACTTCGAGAGGGAGCAAGAGCCATCATCGCATACGGAGGCGATTTCATTTATACGTCCCGTGTGGTAGAGATATATGAGGTGAGCGAGGATTTCGCTCATTTTGAAACAATGAACTCTATATACAGGGTTGCACTTGTACCGAATCCCGTGACTGCGGCAATGCCTGAAGTTTACGCAAAATGTGCGTAGAAAGGAATTATTATGAAAGTATCACCTGAATTTATAGAAAGAGTGGAAAGCACTTGGCAATCAAGACGTTCCATGTATTTGGATTGGTGTCAGATTCAAAGACTCTTAAAGCATTGTCTCTCAAAAATCATTGAGAGGGATATCTGGCCGGCACCGGAAGGCAACAGGGATAAATGGTTTATACCTACCATTGGCTATACGGAGGTAGAGATCGCTGCGATTCTAAATGCCGTAAATGCAAACAGATGGGAGCGTAAATATCATTTGATGCAGCTCGATAGAGAAAGAAGCCGCATATCCACATCTCTCGCGCTCAAGCTCATAGCAACGGAATTTCCTTTCGTCATTGAGAGAACAATCGTTGTCAATGGGGGCGTAATGTTCTTTGGTCCCAAGCACAATTACGTAAAAGATTATAAAACGGGAATTGATGAGGACAAAGAAAATGAGGTTGCCGTTAAGGTAACGCACGAAGGTGTTGAATACGAGTTTCATTACGGCTCGGAAGCCTATATTTTTCACACCGGAATTTATAATGATATGCAAGAGAAATACGGCGTGAAAGGGCTTTTGGAGTACGTTGCACTCGTACACGATTGCTACATCTCCGATAGCAACAGAACGCCTCTTGGCGCATTGGCGGACTATGTTGCCGAGCACTGGAGAAAAGTCAGAAAAAAAGGAAGACACGAAATTCTCGATGAATTTTACAGTTATGTATAGGAGGAACAGATATGAGCTTATTAGATAAAATATCCGCAGTAGAAATAAAGGCGGATACCCGTATATCTGAGGAAGACAGAGTTTTCTGTCAAACACAGCAAAAGGCTTATGAGACGGCAAAGGAATCTCTTTTAGAGATACGCGCCATTTGGAAAAGCCTTGTTAAGAGTCAGGAGGAGCTTTTGGCGCCGATTATGCCGGACTCCTACAGTAAGGAAACGTATATCAGGTTGAATGGATTTTCCACAACAGATCTTCGTAATAAAATCGAGTATCTGCCGGAGTTGTTTATCAATTCCATCGTGCAGTATTTCAATCGAAAATATCATGTATCAGTCAGCGAGATGGAAATCAAGAAAGTGATGCTTCCGGAATCTCCGCAGTTCGATTGGGAAAAGTCTCGCAGCAATGAGTACCACAAGCAAATGCGAGAACTCACCCTCAGATATGAGGACATCGTGGAGCAGATCTTCGTTCAGCTTGGCGGCAGAACCTTTGGGCAGAGAGCGCTCGATGAGCTGAAAGAGAAGTGCCATAAGTTTTCTTGGAATAGCTACAAGGGAATACCCGAATATGAGGTTCAAAACGAGACCATTCATTTTAACGGTTATGCTTGCTCGTTTGAAGCTTGGCTCAGCCGTAGTATATGGAAGGTCAATGACGGTATGAAGGACGTGCTTCGTGCGCTTGCTCATTTTGAAACGCAACAGCTCGATTATCTTCCCAAGGACATTTCCTTCCTTGTGGGATATGAAGACAAGTGTTCTCCCGCATACGATTTTGACTATGAGAAGATCAAGAAGATACGTATGTTCAAGAATCATCGTGTGGACATAAAGTTTGCAAGCAAGGAACATGCGCATCAGTTTGCCGAACTTTATCTCGGTCTTGTGGCGTAGGAGGTGATCGACGGTGAAGTATATTGCCCGTGATGAGCGAATACCACAAGACAGGCGCCGCGAGCTTAACGATAAGATACTGTATCTGATCGATGCAGGACTTACAGAGGATGCCGACATATCCCGTGAGGATATTTTCAATGCCTACACTGGGGATGGCGGTTTGCACGGTCTTAAGCGAACGGACTACGACAGCTATGCTGACTTTAGCGACGCCAAGAAAGAGATCGAGAACGGACAATTCTTCACGCCACCAAGTATATGTCAAATGGTAGCCAAGTGCATTGGAATAGGAAAAGGCGATCTTGTCGCAGATTTAACCTGCGGCATGGGCAACTTCTTCAATTTTATGCCAACGGAAGCAAATCTGTATGGCTGTGAGATTGATAACAAAGCCTATAAGGTTGCCCGTCACCTGTATCCCGATGCCAATATCGTAAACGAGGATATCCGACTGTATCAGCCGGGTATCCTTTTTGACTATGTGCTTGGCAATCCGCCGTTTAATTTGAAATGGTGGATCGATGGCAACAAGGAGGTATTGTCACAGCTCTATTACTGCATCAAAGCACACGAGCTACTAAAACCCTGTGGTATTATGGTAATCGTTGTACCAAAATCATTTCTTGCAGACGATTTTACGGACGGCTCAATGATTCGTGAAATGAACGAGAGATTTCGTTTTCTCGGTCAGTTTGATCTTTCCGTCAAAGCCTTTGCTGCAATGGGAGTAGAGTCGTTTCCGACAAAGCTTCAATTCTGGCAGAAAAGAAAGGATGCAGAGGATGTTTTAATGCCATACACCGTTGAAAATATCATCAGTGATGCCAGCGAGCTTATAGAGCGAATAAACAGGGCTAAGACGGAGCTGAGCGAGAGCCGCATGGAAATACTTAAGGCAACGGCGCATAACAAGGAGACGTCAGCGGACTTTGCGTATCAGGTAGATAAAATGCTCTATCAGATAAGAGTGCATCCGCGCCTATCCTCCGAGCATTCTCGGTGCTGCGCTTACGTTCACCGTTTTTATACGGAGAAGCAGCCGGACAGTATGAAGTACGAGGAATGGTGCCGCGTTAGACTTACTGAGCCAAAGGTGCTGAACTATCTCAAAAAGGTATTGAAAAAACAAAATGAGCGTCCGCAAGAGGATAGAATCGCTCTTGTAAAGCGAGATTATGATTTCGTGTATAAGGGCTACTCCTATGCTTCGAGCCGTCAGCTCAGCGAAGAGATGAAGACCCCTGTGCCGATGTATCTGTTAGCATCCTCTGATGGTGATAACGGCTTTACGCGTTATGCAAAGCTGATTCGACGTAAGCAACGAGAGTACGCGATTCAGAACCAGCAATTTGCGGATATGGAACTTGATGAGGAGATCTCTCGCGCACTTGATTTCTTCAGCCTCTGGGATTCGGAGAACGAGGAAGAAATACGCCTGAATGCAATGCAGAAGCGGGATATCAACCTAATGCTTCAAAAGCGATACGGACTATTACAGTGGGAGCAGGGCTGCGGAAAGACACTTGCCGGAATTGCCGTCGGGCTT
>JAZOTE010000102.1:0-30996 GCA_045657485.1 Eubacteriales bacterium | reverse complement strand
GCCGAAAACAAGTCAAAAATGGCTCGTTTTCGGCTGATTTTTGGTCGAAGTGGCGGGACTCGAACTCGCGGCCTCCAGTACCCGAAACTGGCGCGCTACCAACTGCGCTACACCTCGATTTGGTGATTTTTATGCGATTTTCTGTAAGTGGTCAAACATGTGGTCAGACCGAAAATTTGCGAACTTTTAAGACTTCGGGAGAGCCAAAAAAGTCAGTGTTTTCAAGGGATTTGGGCGTTTTTCAAAATTTTAGATTTGAAATCGGTGGTTTGCACCCGAAACTGGCGCGATACCACCTTCGCTACGCCTCGAATAAAACGAAAAATAAACGTGATACTAACAACCTCGGCGAACGGCAAGAGTGACAAAGTCCGTTGTCACTGTCGCGGTTGCTTCGTTCACCTTATGAAACGCGCACACGCAAAGGCCGATATTTAATAGTAATATATGCTATCGTGACTACGTATGCTACGGTTTCGCGCATCAGGCTTATATATTATAACACAAGAAACATTAGTTGTCAATGGATTTTATTTAAAATGCACGGTATCCGCCAGTATAAATTTCCGAGGTGCACCGTAATAAGCTGCGCAAGTCAGAAGCTGCGTGACGGTATATTAAATTATATATGCGTTTTGCCTTAAAAACTCTTCGCTCTTAATGCTTTTTGTGCGGAAAACAGCGTAAGATGCGAAAGGTGTTTACATCGGTAAGCCGCTTGGATGGCATTGCTGAAATGACGCAAAGTCGATCCATCCCAAATTTAACCGGGACGGACCGACCGTTTTCATAGCGCGCCGCACATGAAGCTTTCGCTTTCACCGTGTCGCTTATGCTGCGTTCGCTTTCGCTGCTGCGCCATCTTTCATTTACGCAAATTATGCTACGTCTTTTTACTTGCATAACTAACGATACGTCTGTTTCCGCATACGCTGTTTCGGTAACGTCAAATTCTGCATTTCGAGCGGCTAATAACCGAGCGTTTATTCTATCGGCAACGGTCAGAGCAGTTTTTGCCGTGTTCAAATTAGAGAATATCGTGTTACGAGCGCAAAATTACGCCAGTGTATACTGTTTTTCGCGTGGAAGCTCTATTCTTATGCGGCTTTGCAGTCTGATATCCTGCGAGGACGCGCCGACCAGAATGTCAAACTCTCCGTTTTCTACGCTCCAATCCGATAGGGATACGTTATAAAACGCGAATGAACGGTAGTTCAGCTTCATAGTAACCTGCTTGCTTTCTCCGGCACCAAGCTCGACCTTTACAAATCCCTTGAGCTCCTTTTTGGGACGGTCAACAGATGAAACAAGATCTGAAACGTACAGCTGTACGGTTTCCTTCGCCGGAATATCAGAGGTGTTCGTAACTGTCAGAGAAACGGTGAAGTCCGTATCTCCATTTTTCTCTACGCTAAGACCCGTGTAACGAAAATCGGCGTATGATAGACCGTGACCAAAGGGGAAGAGTACGGGAACGTTTGCAGTATCGTAATATCTATAGCCAACGAATACACCCTCGGTATATCTGTCGGCAGAGCTGTTCTTCATCGTAGAGTATATCTTTGAGAGTGTAGGCGTACGTGTCGCAAACGTAGGCGTATCCTCAAGGCATAAAGGATAGGTTTCCGTTATCTTACCGCTGGGAGATACCTTTCCGGACAGCACGTTCGCAAGAGCTTCGGTTATACCCTCGCCGCCAAAGCCGGCAAGCACTACGGCTGACACCTTGTCGATCCATGGGGACATATCCACGGCGCTTCCGGTGTAGAGAACGACTGTTAGCTTGCTTGTTGCCTCCGCGAGTGCGAGAATAGCATCCTCCTGACTCTTTGGCAGTCTGATTCTTTCTCTGTCAAAGCCCTCGGATTCAATGAATTTATCGTGACCGATACATAGAACTGTCTGATCGGCTCTCATAGCGCAGTCGATAAGCTCGGTAAGGCCCTCGGTAAAGGTTACGGCAACTTCAGGGCGGCGTAATCCGGTGGGAGTTATAAGCTCTGTTTCGGGCAGATTTTCGGCTATAAGCTCTCCTAGCGGTCTGAATACGTGATCAGTGAAAATACGGGCAGAACCACCACCAACCAGCGTTGGCTTTGTCGCCATTTGTCCGGTAATGAACAGCTTTTTACTCTTTATAGGTAAAGTATTGTTGTCATTTTTGAGCAAAACTACAGCTTCTTCCGCTATCTTAACAGCTGCGCTGTGACGCTCCGCCTTTGTTCTCTTTGTTTTTTTGTCTGCAGTCTTGCACTTTTTAACAAGCTCTGCGAGCTTCTCTATTCTCGCATCTATTTCAGTCTCTGTAAGCTCGCCTCGGTCATACGCCTCGCGCAGAGCTTTGATGTGGCGCTTATCGTGGGGCATAGTAAGATCCAGGGTCGCCTTGGTAGCTCTTACCGCATCGTGAGTTGCGCCCCAGTCGGATACTATAACACCGTTAAAGCCAAACTCGCCGCGAAGTACATCGTTCAGATAGTGGCGGTTTTCACTTGCCCAAATTCCGTTTATTCTGTTATAAGAGCACATAACCGTCCAAGGCTTCGCCTGGACTGCTCGTTCAAATGCGGAGAGGTATATTTCTCTTGCTGTTCTTTCGTCAACCTCGCTGCTGCGGAAAAGACGGTCGTTTTCGATATTATTAAGGCAAAAATGCTTAAGAGATGTACCCACGCCGCTATCCTGCACTCCGTCGATAAAGCTCTTTGCCATCTCGCCTGCAAGGTAGGGATCTTCTGAAAAATACTCAAAGTTTCTGCCACAGAGAGGCGTTCTCTTTATGTTGATTCCGGGGGCGAGGAGTATATCTGTTCCGCTATCGATACAGTCGTCTGCAATCACCTCACCGTCGAGATACGCAAGCTTCGTATTCCAGGTGTAGCTGAGAGATGATAAGGAAGGCATAGACGTAGCGGAGAGGGTCGGCTCGTCACCCTTCAGAGAATCGGGATGTACTCCGGGTGTGTCCTTGGGTACGGGGCGTCTGAGTCCGCAGGGGCCGTCGTTCATCGTTACCGACGGAAGTTTTCCCGATGCGTTTTCGGTGCTCCAGCAGTCCCGACCGACGAGCATAGCAATCTTCTCGTCTATTGTAAGTTTAGAAAGATCAAGCTTCATATTATTCTCCTTTAAACTTTGTTTTTATATTACACCTTACACTCTTATTATAGCAAAGAAAATATATCAAAATATATACCAAAACAGTTGAAAATACTCTCATTTTGTGATATAATACGGCTATGAAGGAATTTTATGAAAGTATACGCGAGGATTCTTACATCTATGTTAACCGCGAATGCACAAGCCATCTGTATCCGGCGCATTTTCATATTAACCCGGAAATTCTCGTAGTGAATAAGGGGGGCTACGAGTTGACGGTTTCGGGCAAAAGGCTGACGGTGGGTGAGGGCGATATTGCGGTAATAGACAGCTATGAAGCTCATAGCTATGACAGAAGATTGAATGCAAAAGAGGGGGATGACATCGTGCTCATTCTGCCGTACAGTCTGGTAGATAAGATAATGCAGGACAGGCAGGGCAGAAGAATATCCGACCCTATAATACACGACCCGGAACTTTGCGTGGAAATATGCGAGCTTGCCGAGAAATATCTTATACCCGATATATCCGATACCTCGCGACAAATTGCCGCCACGCTGATTATGTCCAGAATATTTGAGAGAGCCACTATGGCAGATAGGAAAAGGGGAGGCGAGGCGGCGCTGCTGCGCAGTATTTTAAGCTACGTGCAGGAGAATTACAAGTCGGATATATCTCGCTCGTCTATCGCGAAGGAGCTCGGTTATACGGAGGCGCATATCTCCCGCGTGTTTCACAGCTACATAGGTAAGGGAATATCGGAATACGTAAACGGTCTGCGGCTCGCATATATCGACGCACTGATAAGAGCGGGGGAAGAGCGCAGTCAAACGGAGCTTATCTTCGAGGCAGGCTTCGGAAGTCCTCAAACCTACTACAGAGCTCGAAAGCGCGAAAGACTCGACCCGTGTGAAGAAAAAGACGAAAATCCGTAATAAATATTTGTAAAAAATGCAGAGATATGCGTATTATAAATCAACACGCAGATCTCTGCATTTCTTTATTCATCATCTATCGTGATAGGAATACCGTTGACCTCGACCGAGCCTGAAACCTTTATCATCAGGTACTTTTCTCCGCCGACGGTACGGGTGGTAACCAGATCCTTGTACTCCGGGGAAACCGTGACCTTTATTTCGGGCATTTTCAGCTCGAATTTGTTATACTGCATCAGGTTTTTCGGAGCTAATGCGGCACCCGTGCCAAATATTTCGTCCATAGCGGCGCTCATTTTTTCAAGGCTCTCGCCCTCTACGCCGATGCTCTCCAGCATTTCCTTGACGGTATGCTTTGTGACGGTAAGCGGCTGCGGATCCTTTGATTCCTTGTGCGCCTCTACCATCTCACCCACCGTCGCGTGCATTGCCTTTACAACGTCGAGAGTACATTCGTCCGACAGCGCGGTGCCAAGGGTTGCGGAAAACGCATTTCTCTGTACGGTTGGCGGCATAGGATGGGATTTACCGAATATACGTTCAGTAAATTCCGGATAGGACGACGTTTTGCTGCGCGTATAGTAGAGCGCGCCGTATATATTCGAGCTTCTGTCATCAAAGGCGGGGAAGGTAAATCCTATCTCCGGATTTCCCAGCACTCCCTGGGCGCTGTCAGAGTGGAAAAGACGGTCGGATTCTCTGAAGCGAAGTGAATCGCCCGCCTCCTTGACGGGACATACGGCGCAGGTGAAATATGAGAATTGACTTGTTGATTCTCCATCCTCGCCGTCGGTGTATTTGGTACGCACGTCGTATACGTCGTAGCCGAGCAGAACGGCATAGCTTGACCCCAGCTCCAGCGACTCCGCAATAGCCGAATACAGTTCCTGAAGAGCACCTTCGTCGCGCAGTCCGCTTGCACGCAGCTTCATAAGCAGAGCGTGCTTTGGGCTCTCGCTCACGTCCTTTGTGGAAAACTCTATCTGGTTTTGCGAGATTCCGATAGATCCGGAGAGAGATCTGCGAAGCACCGCGAGAAGCTGCTCCGAAACAACGGAATCACCGAGAGAGAGGCTTTGATTTATCTTATATACGACCTCTTTATTTTCGTTGATATAACAGCCGACAACAGTTGAAATATTTGATTTGTCCGGTCTGAATCTGCGCTTCAGCTCCCTTAATTCTCTGTCTGTCATTATTTATCTCCGTAGGAATTGTAGTTTTTAAAAATGATAGCCGCTTCGACTCCGATAAAGCCGAAGCGGCTCGATTAAGATCAGAACTGTATTACTTCGTTGGGCTTGTTAGTGGGGTTGCGCATAATTCTGCCGAGGTTGGAAGTGAAAATAACTTGATCGTAACGAAGCTCGATCTCCGCCTCGTGCTTACCGAAGGAGTTGACAAATTCCTCGTAAAGCTCTATAGCCTTTTTATCGTCGCCAACGCATTTTGCGCGGAACATGCCTGCGAAGCCGCGGCAGTATTCAACGTGCTTTTCGAGCAGTCTTACCGAGGCGGTCTGAACTCTGTAATCGGAGTTGTAGTGGGATTTGATAAGTTCCAGACCCTCGTCGAGTATCTTATCTACTCTGTCTAAATTCTCAAGATAATCGGGCTTGTACCAGGGAGAAATATTTATATCCGCAGAGTCCTCGCCCTCGATATACTTCTGGCTGAACGCATCTCCCAGACGCTCAAGATAGTCGCGGAAGAGCTTCCAATCCTCGCCGAAGGCGTGGCTGAAATACTCCTCGGAGATCTGATCGTAGGTGAGAGAATTGTCGTAGAGTATTCTCGCGTAGGTGTAGAACGCAAGACCGGTGGGGAAGTAGGAGCGCTGTGAGCCGTCCTCGATAACGCCGTTGATGCCGTTCTTCTTGTAGGTTACGACGTCCTCTATAATTCTCTTTGCCAGCACCGTGCCGGAGAGCTCGCACGCCTGATGGCGCCAGAAGTGATACTCGTAGCAGAATGCCGCTCCACCCCAGGTCCTCTGCCACTCTTTGTAATAAGCGAAGAACTCGGTAAGATCTGCGGGGAATACGTTGTGGTTAAGATTGAAGGGAAGAGTAGTAAACTCTTTATCGGGCATAGTAACGGTGTAGCTGCGCTGTATGGGGGCGATCATAGCGGAGAAGCGGTCGGGCTTTTTGATCGAGTGAACAAGGGGTGCCCATACCGTGTCTATGTAAACTATGAATACGATTCTGGTATTCAGATTTTTCTTGGTGAGCTCCTCGTCGATCTCGTTCATAAGGAGCATATACCAGTCCGAAGGACGCATCTTGCGGCAATCGTCGCACTCGCAGTGGTTATTTGTATCGTCGCCGAGCCAAATGTGAAGGTAATCGATATTTGAGTGATTTTCCGCGTAATTCGCTACGTACTTCGCTATCATACTGCGTGCGTCTGCGCGTGACATACAGAACTGGGTGTTGAGAGGCTGATCACGGTAGAATTTACGCTTGCCGTTATACATAGCCAGATACTTTCTCTGATCCTCAGGTATCATAGAATCGTCAACCTTGTTCCAGGCGTACGTGGAGTCGATGCCGAAGGGATCGATAGTGAAGCCGTGACCTATATCGTGGAACATCATACCGCGCTTTGAGATCTCCGCCTCGCACTGACGCTTCCACTGCAGAGCGGTATCGAAGGAGATAGGCTCCGGAGCGCGATTATTGTTGTTTTTATGGCTGTAATACCAGTCGTAATAGGTATGTGGGTTTCTGAACTCTATCATAAAGGTGTTCATACCGATCTTAGGCATAAACTCGATAGACGCTATCATAGACTGCTGAAATTCAGCGCCCTCGTTGCACTGTCCTCTGTAGCGGCAGGACGGAACGTGACGATAGCTTACGGGCTCGATATCCTTCATAGGTATAAACTCGCCGTCTACACCGGGGAAGAGCCACTTGCAGCCGTTCTGTCTTAAGTACTCGTAAACGGAGAGAAGAACGGAGCGGGGGTTATCGCCGGCGATTATACCGCCGTTTTTGTCGCACTCAATGTAGAGAATATCGTCGAGCTCTACGTTTTCCACGTCCGAGGTGTCAAGACCGAAATCCTGCATCAAACCAAGCTTGAAGCCGTCCTTTGCATCGGGCGCGTAGGCAATATCAATGTCGCCGCCCTCCGGCATCATCATACGGAGATATTTCTTCAGTTCCTCCGCTGCGTAGTCTACTACGCTGTTTGACGTGATCTTGTTGATTTTAAGCATTGTGTATATTCCTTTCTTCTTAGTTAAAATCTTTTAAATTGACACGCGTTGCGCGATTTAATCAAGTGTAGTAATATTTTCGTTCTTTGAGCCGTCTAAAAGACGCTTCAGGAAATTCGCGAAGTACATATGATCAAAGTATAGCTCTATCTCCGCCTCGTGCCTGCCGAATACTCTGTTGAAATGCTCAAGAGCATTGTCTGAGCTCATCTCGTTCGCTCTGACAGCGCGAAGCAGATATGTGAAAAGTTCGCACAGTTCCGCGTGCTTTTCAAGCAGCCTTACCGAAACCGTTCTTATACGGTAGTCTGAGTTATAATGCGATTTGATAAGCTCTCTGCCTTCGCTGACGAGTCTGTCGATCTCGTCGAGATTTTCAGAGTAATCAGGATTATAATACGGAGATATTTTAGGATCCTTCGATTTCTCCCCTGCGAGATATCCCTGATCAAAGGCGATGCTCAATTCGTTAAGATAGCTCTCGAAGCTTTCGTAATCCTCTCCAAAGGCGCATTCGAAATACTCCTTTGAGATATCAGCATAGTCGAGCTTGAAATCGAACATTTTTCTCGCGTAGGCGTAGAAGGCAATACCCGTGGGGAAATATACGCGCTGAGTACCGTCCTGGATAATTCCGCGTATGCCCTCATTTGCGTACGCCTCGACGTCCTCTACAAGACGTTTGGCTATGCCGATTCCTGATGGATCGTGGCTTATGCTTTTACAGAAATGATATTCGTACGCAAAGCAATTGCCGTCGAAGCAGCTTTTCCATCTGCGTCTGTGCTCAAAAAATTCTTCCAGAGATTCAGGGTAGGTTGAGTCGTTTAAAACGAAATCGGGCAATACAAGCTCAAGCGGCTCGCTCGGCAACGTTTCGGTATACTTTCTCGATATAGGAGCGAACAGCATAGAGAAGCGGTCGGGATTGTTTATTTTCTCCGTTTTCGGTGCCCAGGTCGTGTCAGTATAAACGCAAAACGCGACACGGGTATCGAGGTTTTCTCTTTTTAGCATCTCGTCTATCTCGTTCAGAAGCACCACGTACCAATCGGACGGAGTCTTTTTTCTGCACTCGCTGCATTCGCAGTGATTTCTTATATCATCAGCGAGCCAGACGTGCAGATAATCCACATAGGAGTGATTTTTCGCGTATTTTACGACGTAATCCACAACTATCCGTCTGCCCTTTGGGTTTGACATACAGAACTGCGTATTCAGAACTCTCGAACGGTATAGCTCCCTTTTGTCGCCTATCTTGGCGAGATACTGATGAGCGCCGTCCGGGACGATGCTCTGATCAACTACTGACCAGCCGGTGAAGGTATCTATACCAAACGGGGCGGAGGTAAAGCCGTGCCCTACGTCGTGAATCTGCATACCTCGCTTTGCCATCTCCGCCTCGCACTGTTTTTTCCACTGTAAAGTAGTCGTTGGGGATACGGGCTCGGCAGGGCGATTTCTTTCGTTTTTGAAGTGTTGATAATAGCCTCTGTAGTAGGTATGAGGATTTTCAAACTCCAGCATAAAGATGTTCATACCGATCTTCGGCATAAACTCAATGGTTTCTAACATGGAACGCTGAAATTCCGCGCCCTCGTTACACTGACCTCTATATCTCATTGAGGGCTTATGGCGATACTTGACGCTCTTAATATCCTGCATCGGAATAAACTCACCGTCTACACCGGGGAAGAGCCAGCGACAGCCGTTCTGTCTTAAATATTCGTATACAGCGAGCAGCACGGAGCGGGGGTTATCACCGGCAATTATGCCGCCCATCTCGTCACAGTCGATATATAGAATATCGTCAAGCTCCGGGTCCTCTGCGTCGGATACGTCAAGACCGAAATCCTTCATAAGTCCGAGGCGGAAGCCGTCCGTAGCATCAGGCGCGTAGGCGATCTTTACATCTCCAGCTTCGGGCATCATCATACGCAGATATTTCTTCAGTTCCTCCGCGGCGTAATCTATGGGACTGAAGGAGGTTATTTTGTTAATCTTCAGCATTGCTTCTCCTTTTGACACCGGTCATACGGTTATAGCCGCAGTATTGGTCTTGGAATTATATATGGTATGATTCAAGTACATAAAGCACTCGTATTGATCGAAGTAGGTCTGGATCAGAGGCTCTCGCTTTCCAAACTCTATTCGCAGCTTCATGCCGAGCTCCTTTGCGCCCTCGTCGTTGCCGAGAGCCTTTTCTCTGAGCGCTGCCGCGTGGATTTCCGCGAAGTCCGCGTGATGTTCCAGAAGCCTTACGGATACGGTTCTGACGCGATAATCGGAGTTGTAGTGTGATTTGATAAGCTCTCTGCCGCGGCTTACCACCTCCGGCACGGTAGCGAGTATTTTCGCTTCTTCGGGATTATAGAATGCCGAAACCTCGCGGTTAGCAGACATCGTGCCTTGGCAGAAGCGATATTTCATTCTGCTCTCCAGCTCTTTCAGATAACCGTAGAAGAGCTTCCAATCCTCGCCGAACGCGGTAGCGAAATAATCCTCCGCGATCTCGTCTGCCGTAAGGGTTGCATCGTACATACTTCTCGCGTAGGTGTAGAAAGCAAGAGCGGTGGGGAAGAATGAGCGCTGCGAGCCGTCCTCGATAATTCCGTTGATGCCGTATTCGAGATAGGTACGCACATCGTCTACTATCAGCTTCGAAATCTCAATACCGGAAATATCGTAGTACTGATGACGCCAGAAGTGATACTCATAGCAAATATTAGCGCCCTTCCAGCCGGATTTTTTCCAATCCGCGAAGTAAGCGAGATATTCCTCAAGATCCTTTGGCATCTTGTTTTTGTTTCTTACGTAAGGCTTTGTAACGGCCTTAACACCCCAGGCAGGCAACGTTTCGGTATAGCTTCGGGTAATCGGAGCCAGCATAAGAGTGAACCTGTCCTGATTTTCTATCATCAATTCTTTCGGAGCCCAGGACGTATCAACGTACGCGATAAACACGATTCGGGTTTTGAGATTTCTGCGAGTCAGCTCCCGATCAACCTTGTTCATAAGCAGCATGTACCAGTCGGACGGAGTCTTCCTCTGACATTCCTCACACTCGCAGTGATTGTTTGTGCCGTCTGCAAGCCACACGTGCAGATAGTCGGAGCCCTTGTGGTTTTCCGCATAGTCCGCAACGTATGCTGCAAATTTATCCTGTGCCCACTCCTTAGACATACAGAAATTGGTCCAGTTTGGAGTGTTGTTATACAGCTTTCTTTCGCCGTTAATCATAGCTACGGCATCCTTTTGCTCATCGGTAAGGCGCTCGTTATAATCTATGCCGTCATATGCTCTCCAGGACGAGTCGATGCCAAAGGCATCCATAGTAAATCCGTGTCCAATATCGTGAAATTGTAAACCGCGCTTTGCAATTTCTGCCTCGCACTGCCTTTTCCACTGTAATATCTGACGGATACTTACCGATTCTTTTGGATAGTTTTCTGTGTTCTGCGCATGGTTGTAATACCAGTCATAGTAAACTCTCGGCACCTTAAACTCCAGCATAAAAACGTTCATTCCAAGCTTTGGAATAAACTCTATTGCGTCCAGCATACACTGCTGGAATTCCGCGCCCTCGTTACAGAATCCGCGATAGCGCATAGAGGGCTTATGACGGTATTTTACCGGCTTAATATTCTGCATAGGTATAAACTCTCCGTCCACACCCGGCATCAGCCATCTGCAGCCGTTCTGTCTTAAATATTCGTATACCGTGAGGAGCACGGAGCGAGGGTTATCACCGGCGATGATACCGCCCATCTCGTCGCAGTCTATATACAGTATATCGTCAAGCTCCGTGTCCTCCGCATCGGATACGTCAAGACCGAAATCCTGCATAAGTCCGAGACGGAAGCCGTCCGTAGCATCAGGCGCGTAGGCGATCTTTATATCTCCAGCTTCGGGCATCATCATACGCAGATATTTTTTTAACTCCTCCGCGGCGTAGTCAATCGGTGACGCCGAAGAGATCTTATTGATCGTAATCATAAGGGTGGTCCTTTCCTTCTGCGAATTCTTTTATATCTCCGTGATCGCGTTTTCCAGCTTTGATTCGTCGAGATTTATTATTCTGTTGTATCTTGTAAAATAAAGCGAATGGTCAAAGCATCTCTGAATTTCCGCTTCGTGCTTACCGAAGGATACACGCAGCTCACCTAGCACCCGTGACGCTTCCGCATCGTTTCCGACGGCCTTCAGACGAAGCACCTCGCGAAGCTTCTCGGAAAATTCCAGATGATATTCGAGCAATCTGACCGAAACCGTTCTTACGCGGTAATCAGAGTTGTAGTGCTCCGCGATAAGAGCCTTACCCTCCTCAAACACCTCGTCGAGCGCGTCCAGGCTCTTCGCATAGTCGGGGTTATAGTAGCTTGAAACTCTTGCGTTTGCGGAAAGCGCGCCCTCAAGGTATCTAACGTCGAATACGTCGCCGAGCTTTTTGAGGTAATCGTAGAACCTCTTCCAATCCTCTCCAAAGGCAAAGCTAAAGTAATCCTCTGCGATCTCGTCAGCGGTGAGAGATGTATCGTACATACTTCTCGCATAGGTGTAGAACGCAAGACCCGTAGGGAAGAAGGAGCGCTGTGAGCCGTCCTCAACAACGCCGTTTACAGCGTGCTCCTTGTATACTCTTACGTCCTCGTTAATTCTCTTCGATAGCTGTATTCCGCCGAGATCGCAGCACTGATGCCACCAGAAGTGGTATTCGTAGGCAAACGCCGAGCCGTGCCAGAATTTCTTCCACTCGGCAAAGTACGCGAGATACTCCTCAAGGGAGCCGGGCAGGTCACTTTTGTTAAGCACAAATGGCTTGGGTTTTGCGGTAACTCCACCCTCAGGCAGCGTGATAAGATAGCTGCGTGAGATGGGAGCGAGAAGTATAGCGAATCTTTCGGGATTGTTGATCCTCTCGGTAACGGGAGGCCAGGTCGTATCAACGTATACGATAAATACGATACGGATATCAAGGCCCTTGGCGCTCAGAGCTTCGTCGATGTCATTCATCAGCATCATATACCAGTCGGAAGGAGTCTTCTTTCTGCACTCGTCGCATTCGCAGTGGTTCTTAGTCGCATCGGCGAGCCATACGTGCAGGTAATCTATATTTGAGTGTCCCTCTGCGTAGCTTGCCACGTAGTCCGCTACTCTCTTGCGCGCTATTCTGTTAGACATACAGAAGTTTGTATTGATGGGCTGACCGCGGAAAAGCTTTCTCTCTCCGTTCATCATAGCAATGAACTCCCGCGCGTCCTCCGGCACTATAGATTCGTCAACCTTTTGCCAAGCGTTTGCAGAATCAATTCCAAAGGGATCTATGGTGAATCCGTGACCAATATCGTGGAATTGTAAACCGCGCTTTGCAATTTCTGCCTCGCACTGCCTTTTCCACTGCAGAACCTGTCTGTCTGACAGAGGTTCGGGAGCGCGGTTTTCCGTGTTATGCGCATGCTTGTAGTAGGAAGCGTAATAGGGCGTTGGTATACGGAACTCAAGCATATAGACGTTCATACCGATCTTGGGAGTGAAGTCGATGGTTTCCATCATATCCTCTTGATATTCCGCGCCCTCGTTGCACTGACCTCTGTAGCGGCAGGATGGCTTATGGCGGTATTTGACGGGCTTAATATCCTGCATAGGTATAAACTCGCCGTCAACGCCGGGGAAGAGCCAACGGCAGCCGTTCTGTCTTAAGTATTCGTATACCGCGAGAAGCACCGAGCGGTAATTTGAGCCGGCGATGATACCGCCAATCTCGTCGCAGTCGATATATAAAATATCGTCAAGCTCCGTGTCCTCAGCATCCGATACGTCAAGACCGAAATCCTGCATAAGTCCGAGGCGGAAGCCGTCCGTAGCATCAGGCGCGTAGGCGATCTTTACATCTCCAGCTTCGGGCATCATCATACGCAAATATTTTTTTAACTCCTCTGCCGCGAAATCTACGGGGGACGCAGAGCAAATTTTGTTGATAGTAATCATAATCAGCCTCCGTTTAGGTATTGTAGAGAGTTTTAACGTTTAAGAATATACGGTTGAGCGACTGCATCAGCATATATTGGTCATATACTCTTTCCATTTCAAGCTCGTATTTTCCAAAGTAATTTTTAAATTCAAGATATTTTTCCTTTGCCTCCAGCTCCTTGTCCACGGCCTTAAGGGCGAGCAAAGGCGCCAGCAGCTTTACGTACTCAAGATAACGCGAGAGAACTCTATACATAACCGTCTGAGCTCTCTTGGGCATATTTTTATGCGCCTCGACGAAGGGCTCGAAATCTTCAATTATAGCGGGTATGCCGTTCAGACTCTCCGCCAAATCCGGATTATAGTACCGACCGACAGTCAAATCCTTTGAATTTGAGCCTACGAAGTAGTTATAGTCGGCCGCTTTGCCGAGTCTTTCGAAGAATGCGATGACCTCCTTGTAGTCCTCGCCGTAGGCGTGCTTGAAGTAATCCTCCTTTACGCTCTCGAAGTCAACCTCGGTATCAAATAACGTTGCCGCATAGGTGGTAAAGAGCAGACCATTCGGGAAGAAGGAGCGCTGTGAGCCGTCCTCTACGATACCGGAGCAGCCGTTCTTATAATATCCGCGAACGTCGTCGTATATGGTTTTGGCGATACCGAACAGACCGAAATCTCTGTACTGCGGCCACCAGAAGTGGTACTCGTAGATAAAGTTTGGAACCTTGCATATCTCCCGCCATTCCTTAGCGTGAAGCAGGTAGTTGTTAACGCTTTTCGGCATAACGTTTTTGTTTAATACGTATTCCGTCAGTTGAATTTTAGAGGGATCTACAGCCGGATCAACGCACTCCGCATAATCACGGGTTATAGCCGCCAGGAGCAGAGCAAATCTGTCGGGGTTCTTTATCCTCTCGGTCTTGGGAGCCCATACCGTGTCATAGTAGCAGATGAATACTACTCTGGTTTTCAGCCCTCTTTCCGTCATTATCTCGTCGACCTCGTTCATAAGCATAACGTACCAGTCTGACGGTGTTTTCTTTCCGCACTCCTCGCACTCGCACATATTGTTGTAGGAGTCTGATAGCCATACGTGCAGATAATCAACGTTTGTAGCAAGGCTCGCATAGTCTGCGATGCTCTTGGCTACTATATGTCTTGCGTCGGGGTTTGACATGCAGAAATTGGTATTGAGAGGCATTCCCCTGAAGAGTGCTCGCTTGCCGTCATACAGAGCGAGATAGGGACGGTACTTTTCGGGTACTGCCTCATCTCCTATCCTGGACCAAGCACCGCCGTATTCGATCTCAAATGCGGTAGCCGTCCATCCGTGACCCATATCGTGGAACTGCAGACCGCGCTTTGCTATCTCCGCCTCGCACTGACGCTTCCATTGGAATATCTGATCGTCGTTTACGGGCTCAGGCTCGCGGTTTTCCTTGTTCTCGCTGTGATTATAGTAGGATTTGTAGTAGGCGGTGGGATTTTCAAACTCGATCATAAAGATGTTCAAACCGATCTTCGGAGTGAAATCTATTTCCTCTATCATCAAGTGCTGCGCCTCCGCACCCTCGTTGCACTGACCTCTGTAGCGGCAGTCCGCCATCTTGTGATATTTAGTGGGCTCAACGTTCTTTATCGGAACGTATTCGCCGTCGATGCCGGGGAAGAGCCAACGGCAGCCGTTTATTGTCAGATATCTGTATACCGAAAGGAGTACGCTTCTTGGATTAGATCCTGCGATTATACCGCCGTCACACTCCGTATCTACGTGTAGGATATCGTCAAGGGCGACGTCGAGAGCCTCTGAAACGTCCAATCCGAAATCCTGCATAAGTCCGAGCCTAAAGCCGTCCTTTGCGTCAGGCTGATAGGCTATGTCTATTTCGCCGCATCTCGGCATCATCATACGCAAATATTTTTTTAATTCCTCAGCCGCGAAATCTACCGTGGGGTTTGCGGTGATCTTGTTGATTTTTAGCATAGTATTACTCCTCATTAGATGCTGTCGTTTACGATTGCCAGCTCGTCCTTGTTGGTTTTCTTGTTGAAAATATCTGTTTTCAGATAGTTGAAGCACAGATGGTGATCGAAATATGCCTGTATCAGCGGCTCGCGCTTGCCGAATTCCACACGCAATTCCTCGCATTTTTCCATTGCGCGCTCGTCATTTCCGACGGATTTTTCATAGAGCGCCTCGGACAGCGATTTTACGAAATCAATATGATGCTCAAGCAGTCTTACGGAAACGGTGCGCACTCTGTAGTCGGAGTTGTAATGATCTGCTATAAGCTTTCTTCCGCGCTCCAGCGTTTCGCCGACCGTGGCGATAAGCTTTGATTCGTCGGGATTGTAGAAGGGCGATATATTTTCGTTTACCGACATCTTTCCCTGAGCGAAGCGGTACTTCATCTTACTTTCCAGCTCCTTGAGGTAGGAGTAGAAATCGCGCCAATCCTCGCCAAAGGCGGCGGAGAAATAGTCCTCGGCGATCTCGTCCGCGCTGAGTCTGTCGTCGTAGAGGGAGCGCGCGTAGGTGTAAAACGCTAATCCGGTGGGGAAGAAGGAGCGCTGCGAGCCGTCCTCGATTATTCCGTTTATGCCGTACGCGTTATAAACGTGCACGTCTTCATTTATGACCTTGGAGATCTCGATACCCGATACGTCGTGGTACTGATTGCGCCAGAAGTGATATTCGTATGAGAGATTTGATCCTTTCCAGCCTGCTTTTTTCCAATCTGCGAAGTACGCGAGATATTCCTCCAGAGTCGTCGGAAGAGTCAGCTTATTTCTGACGTACGGTACCGTGGTAGCGGTCAGCTCTCTGTCGGGCAGAGTAAAGGTGTAGTCGCGGGAAATGGGCGCGAAGAGCATAGAGAATCTCTTCTGATTTTTGATCATCTCCTCCATGGGAGCCCAAGATGTATCCACGTAGAGTATGAATACGATCCTCGTGTCCAGCTTTCTTTTTGTAAGCTCTTCGTCAAGCATATTCATAAGTATCATATACCAGTCCGACGGAGATTTCTTCCGACAGCCTTCGCATTCGCAGTGGTTATTGTGCAGATCTCCGAGCCATACGTGGAAATAGCTTGCGTTCGAGTGGGTTTGCGCATAATCGGCAATATAATTTACGAACTTCTCCTGGGCGTCGGGTCTGGACATACAGAAGTTGGTCCAGTTGGGAGTATTACGTATGAGCTTTCTCTCTCCGTTCACCATCGCTATATACGAGCGCTGCTCTTCGGTAAGCTCCTCGTTGTGATCCACGGGATCCGTGCTTCTCCAGGATGAGTCAATGCCAAAGGAATCCATAGTCCATCCGTGGCCAATATCGTGGAATTGTAAGCCACGCTTTGCAATTTCTGCCTCGCACTGCCTCTTCCATTGAAGTATCTGGCGAACGCTGACAGGCTCAGGTTTCCTATTTTCAACGTTATTTCTGTGTAAGTAGTATGAGTCGTAATAGCCCTTAGGAACTCTGAACTCCAGCATAAATACGTTCATACCAACCTTTGGTACGAAGTCGATAGCGTCCAGCATACACTGCTGGAACTCCGTGCCCTCGTTGCAGAAGCCGCGGTATCTTGACGTTGCCTTGTGGCGATATTTGACAGGCTTAATATCCTGCATAGGTATAAGCTCGCCGTCAACTCCGGGCATGAGCCAGCGACAGCCGTTCTGTCTTAAGTATTCGTATACCGCGAGAAGCACCGAGCGGTAATTTGAGCCGGCGATGATACCGCCCATCTCGTCGCAGTCGATATATAAAATATCGTCAAGCTCCGTGTCCTCAGCATCCGATACGTCAAGACCGAAATCCTGCATAAGTCCGAGACGGAAGCCGTCCGTAGCATCAGGCGCGTAGTCGATCTTTATATCTCCAGCTTCGGGCATCATCATACGCAAATATTTTTTTAACTCCTCCGCGGCGTATCCAACTACGCTGTGGGAAGCCGTTTTTTTAATTTTCATTTTGAATTCTCCTTGCCTCTTTGTTGAAATAAGTGTTGAATCAGTTGTCCAAAGCTATTATTACTTCTGTATTCGTCTTTGATTTGAAGATAGGATCAAACGAGTAGAATATCAGTGAATGATCATAGCAGGTCTGGAAATACACCTCGCGCTTACCCATCTCAATGCGCATTTTATGATATAGCTTGATCGCCTCGTCGTCGTTGCCGAGAGCCTTTTCTCTCATAGCCTCCGCCAGCATATCCGCATAATCTGCGTGCATCTCAAGCAGACGCACGGAATAGGTTCTTACGCGGTAGTCGGAATTATAGCATTCCTTGATGAGCTGTCTGCCCTCCGCGGTGATATCCTTAACCTTGGATATATCCTCTGCGTGAGCGGGATTGTAGCGTATGCCCGCATTCAAATTTGCGGATTTTTCCCCCTCAATATATCCGAAATCAAAGGCGTCGCCGAGTTTTTTAAGATAATCGCGGAATTCACGCCATCTTTCGCCAAAGGCGTGAGAGAAGTAATCCTCCGCTATCTCCTCTGCCGTAAGGCTCATATCGTACATAGACCGTGCGTAGCAGTAGAAGGGATATCCGGTAGGGAAGAAGGAGCGCTGGGAGCCGTCCTCAATTATTCCGTTTATGCCGCGCGACATATAAGCCGGCACGTCTTCGTTGACTCTCTTGGCTATCTCCATACCTCCGACGTCGTAGTATTGATGCCTCCAGAAATGGTACTCGTACGCTACCGCGGAGCCGCGCCACCATTCGCGCCATTTGTCGTAATAAGCAAAGGTGTGGGCGAGATTGTCAGGCATAACCAGCTCGTTGCGTACGTACGGAGTCGGTACGTATTCCTCCGTGACCGACGGCTCCGTTTCGGTATACTTTCTGCCTATGGGAGCGAAGAGCATAGTAAATCTCTCTTGGTTAACTATTCTTTCGGTTTCCGGCGGCCATACGGTATCCGTGTAGAAAATAAATACGATGCGTGTGTTCAGATTTTTCGCCGTCAGCTTTTCGTCTATGTCGTTCAGCATCATAACGTAGAAATCCGATGGGGTTCTCTTTTTGCATTTATCGCACTCGCAATGGGAGTTTATCGCATCGCCGAGCCATACGTGCAAATAGTCTGAATTTGCGTGCTTTTCCGCATAATCGCATATGTAATCGACCACGCGGCTGCGCGCGTAATCGTCACCCATGCAGAACTGAGTGTAGTTGGGAGTGTCGCCGCGCAGACCTCGCTTGCCGTTTACGAGAGGGAGATATTTTCTCTGCTCGTTGGTCAGAGCTTCGTCGTTTTTACCGCCGTTTGCGCGAAGAGAGGAGTCAATTCCAAATGCGTCTGCGCTCCAGCCGTGACCTATGTCGTGGAATTGCAGGCCGCGCTTCGCTATTTCAACCTCGCACTGTCTTTTCCATTGCAAAATGGTATTGAAGCTTACAGGCTCAGGCGGACGGTTCTCCTCGTTATGAATATGGTTGTAATGGCGTGCGTAGTACGAGGTGGGAATTCTGAACTCCATCATAAAGGTGTTCATTCCTACCTTGGCTACGAAATCTATGGTTTCCAGCATATTTTCCTGATATTCCGAGCCTTCGTTGCACCAGCCTCTGTAGCGCATAGTAGGCTTGTGGCGGTATTTTACGGGCTTGACGTCCTGCATCGGAATAAACTCACCGTCAACGCCGGGGAAGAGCCAGCGACAGCCGTTCTGTCTTAAATACTCGTATACAGCGAGCAGCACGGAGCGAGGATTATCGCCGGCAATTATGCCGCCCATCTCGTCACAGTCGATATATAAAATGTCGTCGAGCTCCGGGTCCTCCGCATCGGATACGTCAAGACCGAGGTCCTGCATAAGACCGAGGCGGAAGCCGTCGGTTGCAAGAGGGTTGTAAGCAATTTTGATGTCGCCGCATTCGGGCATCATCATTCTGAGGTATTTTTTGAGCTCCTCCGCGGCGAAGTCCACCGCAGAAAACGAAGACAATTTCTGTACTGTTAACACATCGACACCCCTTTAGTTAATAGTTAATTCGCTGTCTTTGGATAAGGATTTTGCGTTCTGACAGTGTTTGTAATCGGAGAAGTAGAGCGTGTGGTCGAAGTAACGCTCAAATTCAGCTTCAAATTTACCGGTTTCGATTCTTGCGGTGTTTAGGAGCTTTGCTGCCAGGGCTATCTCACCCCTCGCTTTTGCCGCCATCCAATCGGAGATGAGGTCGCAGAAGAGGGCGTGCTTTTCGAGAAGTCTTACGGAAACCGTTCTCACCCTTTCGTCATAATTGTAGTGAGATTTGATAAGCTCTCGTCCGCGCTTGGTGATTTCTCTTATAGTGGCTATTTTTTCGGCTCTTTCGGGGTCGTAGTGACCGTTATCGCGCTTGTCTGCCTCGTCGCGCGACATAAATTCGAAGGGCAGAGCCTCTTCGATTTCGGCAAGATAGTCGCGGAAGAGTCTCCAATCCTCGCCGTATGCGTGGTAGAAATAATCTTCCTCTATCTCCTCGTATGATAGACTCGTGTCGTAGAGAGTTCGCGCGTAGGTGTAGAAGCGAAGACCGTTGGGGAAGAAGGAGCGCTGGCTGCCGTCCTCTATAACTCCGTTTATGTCGTTTTCCTTGTAGAGCTTTATATCGTCGTTCAGAATTCTCGCGCCGGAAAGACCCGATAGAGAGTAGTCGTAATGACGCCAGAAGTGATATTCGTACGCAACGTTCGAGCCCTTCCAGCTCTTTCTCCATTCGTCAAAGTAGTCAAGGCTCTCGGCAAGGCTTCTCGGGAAGTTATTGTTGTTTCTCTTGTAGGGTTCAAGCTTGGTCGTGCCTCTTCCGTTTGGCATAGAGTATGCATAGCTGCGGTGTATGGGAGCGAACAGCATAGTGAATCTCTTCGGGTTTTTGAGAGTTTCTTCCAGCGGTGCCCAGAAGGTGTCAACGTAGCAGATGAATACTATTCTCGTGGAGAGATTTGCCGCGGATAGCTTTTCGTCTATCTCGTTAAGGAGTATAATGTAGTAATCCGACGGAGTCTTCTTCCGACACTCGGCACATTCGCAGTGATTGTTCGTTCCGTCCGCAAGCCAGACGTGCAGAAAATCTATATAGGAATGCTTTTCAGCGTAATCCCGTATGTAATCGGAAACCCTATCACGCGCAGATTTGTTGGACATACAGAAGTTTGTGAAGAGCGGAATGCGCGGATACAGTGCGCGTTTTCCGTTCATCTCTGCCAAAACCGCCCTTTGCTCGTCCGTAAGAGAAGCATCCACGTCGTCGTCCGGTCCGTCGGAGTACTGCTTTATTCCGAAGGGGGCGAGGGTAAATCCGTGACCGATATCGTGAAATTGTAAACCGCGCTTTGCAATTTCAGCCTCGCACTGACGCTTCCACTGCAGAATCTGTCTGTCCGAAACGGGCTCGGGATTTCTGTTTTCGAGGTTGTACTTATGGCTGTAATAGCTGCGGTAATAGTCCACGGGATTTTCGAATTCGAGCATAAATACGTTCATTCCGACCTTTGGTGTCCATTCGATAACCTCAATCATATCGGGCTGGAACTCAGCGCCCTCGTTGCACTGGCCTCTATAGCGACATGACGGCTTGTGACGGTATTTTACGGGCTTGATGTCCTGCATCGGAATAAACTCACCGTCCACACCGGGGAAGAGCCAGCGACAGCCGTTCTGTCTTAAATACTCGTATACCGCGAGCAGCACGGAGCGTGGGTTATCACCGGCAATTATGCCGCCCATCTCGTCACAGTCGATATATAGAATGTCGTCGAGCTCCGGGTCCTCTGCGTCGGATACGTCAAGACCGAGGTCCTGCATAAGACCGAGGCGGAAGCCGTCGGTTGCAAGAGGGTTGTAAGCAATTTTGATGTCGCCGCATTCGGGCATCATCATACGCAGATATTTTTTCAACTCCTCCGCCGCGTAATCTATAGCGCTTACGGATACGAGCTTGTTGATCTGTAGCATCTGTTTTCCTCGCTTTCGGGCTAATAATTGTTTTTTGTTTCAGACTTTTATATGGAATCAGTTTGATATGTTGAGGCTCTTAACATTCTCTGCCGTGCGCATCATGGTTTTTGTAGCGCTGTCTGCGATACAGATATCAAAATACGTTTCAAATTCATCCTCCCACTCTATAAGCAGGGCTATGAGTTTCTTGTACTCATCGTCGCACTTCTCTTCAAGGCAAAGCTTTGAGAGCATATCGGAGAAGAGGTTTATATATTCGCAGTACAGCTCCAGCAGCCTTACCGATACGGTTCTTACGCGATATGTGGAATTGTAGTGCTCCGCTACCAGCTGTTTCAATTCTGCCGATATATCCTTCAGCGATTCTATACGCGGCAGCATTTCGGGCGCGTAATATCCGTTTTCTCTTCTCTCCGCGTGTGTAGCTGATATGTACGCATAGGGCACTGCATCGGACAGCTTCTTCAGCGTGTCGCGGAACTTTATCCAATCCTCACCGTACGCCGTGGAATAATAATCCTCCAGAATATCCTCAAAGGGAGTATCGATATCCACCTGAACTCTTGCGGAGAGATACATAGCTAGGCCGTTAGGGAAGAAGGAGCGCTGCGCTCCGCATTGGATTATACCGTCTATACCGTTCAGACGGTACGCCTTTGTATCCTCGTATATCCTGCGAGCCAGGACCTGGCCTGAAAGGTCGTAAAAGTAGTTTCTCCAGAAGTGGTACTCGAAGCAGACGTTCGAGCCTCCCCATACCTTCTTCCAATCCTCAAAGTACAGGAAATACTCCTCAAGAGATTTGGTCATTTCCATTTTGTTTCTTACGAACGGCACCTTTACGATAGACGGGTCCGGATCGCCGAGGGTCTTATCGTAATCTCTTGAAATCGGTGCGATCATCAGAGTGAAGCGGTCGGGATTAATTATTTTTTCTTTAATAGGCGCCCACGTGGTGTCCTCGTATGCTATGAAAACTATTCGGGTGGCAAGATTTGCCGCGGTCATAGCCTCGTCTATCTCGTTGAGAAGGATCATATACCAATCCGAAACGGTGTGAGCGTAGCAGTTCTCGCACTCGCAGTGGTTTCCGTTTGCATCTCCGAGCCATACGTGCAGGTAGTCTATACTCGTGTGTTTTTTCGCGTACTCAACTATGTAATTTACGACGAGCTCTCTTGCTCTTGAATTTGACATACAGAACTGAGTGTTCGCCGGTCTGCCATTGTAGAATCCGCGCTCGCCGTTGCGGAGAGGGAAGAACTCTCTGTATTCCTGCGGGATAATGCTGTTATCCAGAATGTTCCAGGCGAGAAGTGAGTTTACGCCGAAGGGGTCGACGGTCCAGCCGTGACCGCCCCAATGTATCATAATGCCTCTCTTCTGCATCTCGCATTCCGTCAGAGCGCTCCATTGCTGCATCTGCGCGTCGCCTACGGGCGCTGCCGGACGGGGTGTTTCGTAGAAGAGCCGTTTGTAGTATCTGTCATAAAATTCCTTGGGAATTCGGAACTGTATCATAAAGGTGTTAAGTCCCACCTTTGGCATCCACTCAAAGAAGGTGTTCAGCGTGTGTTGACCGGTCGCGCCCTCCTGGCAGCTTCCGCGATAACGCATAGACGGCTTGTGGCGGTATTTAACAGGCTTAATATCCTGCATCGGAATAAACTCACCGTCAATGCCGGGCATCAGCCATCTGCATCCGTTATGTCTTAAATATTCGTATACCGCGAGCAGCACGGAGCGGGGATTGTCACCGGCAATTATGCCGCCCATCTCATCACAGTCGATATATAGAATGTCGTCAAGCTCTGTGTCCTCCGCATCTGATACGTCAAGACCGAGGTCCTGCATAAGACCGAGGCGGAAGCCGTCGGTTGCAAGAGGGTTGTAAGCAATTTTGATGTCGCCGCATTCGGGCATCATCATACGCAGATATTTCTTCAGCTCCTCTGCCGCGTAGTCAACCACAACGTTAGTCACAAGTTTATTGATTTTAAGCATCTCGTTCTCCTGAAATTTTCATTGGTACAACTTCTCAACTTGATTATAACTTATATAGAAAAATAAAGAGTATAAAATAAAACGCGTTTTGTATAAAAAAATAACAAAAAAACGGGTGAGCGTATCATTTTCCGAAAAAACCAAAAAAGATGAAAAAAACACTTGCATTTTTGATTTCTTTGTGATAAAATAGTGTATGCTAATTGTACTGCGCTTATTTTCAGCGCGGAGAAATAAGGTGAAAGGTTCTAGAAATGGTAGTTTTAGAGTACATTCTTATAGCGGTTCTTATCATTGCCGCTTTCGTAATTATAGCAGCTGTTCTTCTTCAGAAGAGCAACGAGGACGGTCTTTCCGGTACTATTGCCGGCGGCTCCGAGACATTCTATGGAAAGGATAAGTCCTCTCACACCGACAGAACACTCTTCAAGTGGACGGCTATTGCCAGCGTAGTTTTTGTGGTTGCTGTTTTGCTTGTATATATTATTCAGCCTGACTACTCTCAGAGCTTCAGTCTTGAGGATTGGGCGGACCAATATATCAACAGATATTACGATATTGTAGACACGATCAGCAAGTGATCATTCAAGGGCTGCCTTACGGCAGCCCTTTGGTTTTGTTTTTGGACTTTTCGCTCATCGGAACAGTCGGGAGCCTTGCGCTTCGGGGCGGTAAACCTTTATTCACGACGTGAGTTGTGCAGGAAATAAAGCTTTCATATTAGCTTCGGTATTGAAAAAGAATTTCAAAGATGATATGATATACGTAAAAGGATGCTTGGGGAGACGTTATATGAAATTGTTGGAAAATGCTGCAAATCCGCTTTTTTGGCAGGAAGTGAGAAATAACCGGTACTATCAGCCGTTTATTAAGAATCTTTTTTCTTTATGGGATCGGCTTTGCGAAAACAGAGATATACCCGATCTTCCGTACAGTAAGTATACCTTGTTTTTCACTACAGGCGATCGCACAGTGTACGAGAAGCCGTATTTCGAGCGGCGGAGAATACTTAATGTTTCGGCAATGCTGTCGCTGATATTTCCGGAAGAAAAGAAATATTTTACAAAGCTTGAGGATGCTATCTTCAGTATCTGCACAGAATACACCTGGTGCTTGCCCGCGCACGTGTACGCCCACGGTCACGGCGCCCTGGAGCCGGATGTGGTTGATCTTTTTGCATCGCAGACCGGTTTTTCTCTGGCGGAAATATACGTACTTCTCGGTGACAGACTTGACGGCGTTATTACTAAGCTTATGCTCTCCGAGATAGAGCGCCGTACGGTAGACGCTACAATATCGAACGCGGACAAATGGTGGTGGGAGAGCATCACTAATAATTGGTCAGCTATTT
Source organism: Eubacteriales bacterium (assembly GCA_045657485.1). Lineage (GTDB taxonomy): Bacteria > Bacillota > Clostridia > Oscillospirales > CAG-272 > UBA1740. The sequence continues at coordinate 6,454 of JAZOTE010000102.1, read as the reverse complement.
GCTCAGGCTGTCTTGGGTGTATCGCTATGCTCCTGTATCCCGAAAAGCTTTCGCTTCTTAAGCCGCGTATTGACTCCGCGATGGAGTATTATATATCCGGATTTCTCGGCGAGGGTATGTGTGTCGAGGGACTTAGCTATTGGGACTACGGCTTTGGATTTTTCACGGTTTACGCCGATATGCTCCGTGATTTTACAGACGGTAAGGAGAATTACTTTATCCGCCCTGAGATAAAGGCTATTGCAGCGTTTCCGTCGAGGGTTATGCTCACGGGCAACGTAGTAGTCAGCTTTTCGGATGCGTCTATGACCGCGTCGCTCTCTCGCGGAATAATTCATTATCTCAGAGATATATACGGCGGTGAGGTGAGGCTGCCAAGCGATGAATACTGCATAGATAATTCCGACAGCGATAGGTTCGCATATATGCTCCGCAGTGTTCTGTGGTGCGATAAACCGTATACAGAAAATGATGAAACGCCAAATCCGGAAAAATACTTTTATGCGGAAAAATGTCAGTGGTATGTAAATAAAAGTAGTCAATATTCCTTTGCTGCCAAGGGAGGGCATAACAACGAATCACATAATCACAACGATATCGGCAGCTTTATTTTTGCATATGACGGCAGGCAGATATTCGCGGATCTCGGCAGCGGTCTTTATACTAAGGATTATTTCACATCCAAAAGGTACGAGTCCTTTGAGCCCTCCTCGGAAAGTCACTCGGTGCCAATTATAGACGGCAGGGGACAGTTGCCCGGAGAATGCCGCAGAGGAAGTGGAGCGGAGGCAGGCGAAGCGTTCTTTTCCCTGAATATTGCCGAAGCATACGGCGATGACAGAATCCTTTCTATCCGCAGAAGCTTCGATTTGTCTGACAGCTCTGTGAGATTGACCGACACCTTTGATTTTACTACGGATATGCCTATAACCGAGCGCTTGGTAACACTCTCTTTGCCTACGGTTCGGGGCCGCGAAATATCGGTAGACGGCGTGACGGCGCGTTTCGGAGAAGAGGTCTGTGAGGTAGAGATAACGAAGAGAAGGGTTCATCGCGGCGAGTGTTATCTTATTGACCTTAAGCTTTGTGGAGGGGCGCGCAGCTTCGGGCTCGAAATAGAGAAAAACGGTTAAAAATACCGAAAAGGAAACGAATAAATAATACCGAAAAGGAAACGAATGAAGAATAAAGATTTTAAGAAATTCACCTCACGGGCTACCCACAAGCGTCGAACCAAGGATGCGGCGAGAGCCGAGCTTTTGCGCGCTGTAAAGGAGAGCGGAACGAATATCGAAAACGTTAAAATACGTGACAGCTTGGATCTCGGAAGACGGGGAAGAACAAGCGGAAAAGCAAGAAGTGACGAGATAACTGACAGAGGAGTATACTCTGCGACGAGATCCGGCTTTGGCTTTGTGACCCTTTCGGACGTAGATGTGTTTATACCTCAGGGTAAGGAGGGTATGGCTATAGACGGAGATCTCGTTGAGATAGTTTATCACAGGTATCATTCCGTAAACGGAGAGGAAAAAACTGAGGGACGTGTCAGGAAAATTATTGAATACGGTAGGAGAACCGTCGTTGGCGAGGTGGAGGAGATATACTCGCGCCACGGCAGAAGAAGATACAGAGATCTGGTACTTATAGTAGACGGCGGTAAGGTTCACCCGAATCCTCAGATTATGGGTGGCGCGGAATACCGAGTCGGCGATAAGGTGGAGGCGAAGCTATCCCGTGAGGGAGGATATCTTACCTGTACCGTACTGCGAAGCTTTGGTCCTGCAGGGTCGAAGAATGCAAATTACGAGGCAATTCTTTCTGAGTGCCAGATTACCGTGCCGTTTACGGACGATGAGCTTCTGGAAGCGGAAAACGCCGCACGGGTGCCGGTTAATGTGGAAAACAGAGTGGACAAGAGGGATGAATTTATATTCACTATGGACGGAGCTGATGCAAAGGATCTTGACGATGCGGTTTCGATCTCCGAACGTGACGGAGTTTATACCCTAGGGGTCCATATTGCCGACGTATCATACTACGTAACGGAGAAAACCGCTCTCGACAGATGCGTAACAGGCAGAGGCACTAGCGTTTACTTTACCGACAAGGTGGTTCCGATGCTTCCGGAGGCTCTTTCAAACGGCGCGTGCTCTCTGAATGCCGGAGAGGATAAGTACGCCATCAGCGCGACTGTCAGTCTTGATGGCAACGGCAATATAATTTCCCTATCTCTAGAACCGTCCGTCATACGTTCTCGCGTCAGAGGAGTGTATTCAGAGATCAATTCACTGCTTTCGGGTGGCGCAGACGCGCGCCTGATTGACAAATACGGAGAGGCGCTTCCATCGCTTCGTTTGATGGAGAAGCTTTACAGGACGCTTTTATCTAAGCATAAGGCTCGCGGAGCTATAGATTTTGATGAAACCGAGGCGATAATCGTTTTGGACGGTAACGGCGACCCGTGTGAAATAAAAGCCCGCGAAAGAGGCATTTCAGAGCGAATGATCGAGCAGTTTATGTTGACGGCGAACGAGGCTGTGGCCACTTACCTGTACGATAGGAGCGTTCCGTGCGTTTACAGAATACACGAGCCGCCGGCCGAGGATAAGCTCTCTGATTTTATAACCTACGCTCACAATCTCGGCTTTAATACGGACTTTATATCGCGGTCAAGCTCCGACTCCCATTCTCTCGCTGAGCTTCTCGCCGCAGCCAAGGAAAAGGGACTGTACGAGTGCGTATCCTATACGCTTCTCAGAACTATGTCAAAGGCAAAGTATTCCGATGTGAAAAGCTCTCACTACGGACTTGGAATAGAGAATTACTGTCATTTCACTTCCCCGATACGCCGCTTATCCGACCTTGCAACTCACAGAATAATCAGACGCGTGATTTTTGAGAATAAATCGCCGAAGCTGTACGAGGGATATGCGCGCAGAGCGGCTGCCGCTGCAACCGACGGTGAGCTCCGTGCAATATCGGCAGAGCGTAGGATAGAGGATCTTTACAAGGCGTTGTATATGTCGCGCTTCGAGGGGGAGAGCTTCGAGGGCAGAGTAAGCTCGGTTTCCCAATACGGACTCTTCGTAACTCTCGAAAACACATGCGAGGGGCTCATACCGATATCCGATATGCCGGGACATTTCTTCTACGACGAGGGAAACGTTTCTCTTGTTTCTCGTGATAAGGTCTATCATCTTGGTGAGAGCCTATGGGTTACGGTGGAGGAGTGCGATATAAGTCGCGGTAAAATCAGATTTTCACTTTCTGATTGAACTGACGATCCATACCGCAGTGAAAGTCAGATGTTTGCTCTCTGATATAAGAGATAGCGATGGTCCTATGAATTGAGATCGTATTTAAAATATCCTAAGAAAATTCGTTCGGCATCACGAACGCAAAAAAGGAGTAACTATGAAAGAAGGAGTTAAACGTCTTACAGTCGCGTATCTTATATTTATGCTACTGTTTATGCTATCGGGTACGCTTGACGGCGCCGTATCGGATATCCTTTACGTTATGTCATTTATCGTTCCCGTTCTGCTTATTATCCTTACCGATAAGAGCGGCAGAGTGCGCAACGTTTCGTCAATGCTGAATCCGACACGCAAGGGCTGCATCACAGTTGCTCTGACCCTTGCGCCATCCGTAATACTGATAGCTCTCGTTTCATTTTTGACGTCCTATATTATATTCGTATCAACGGGCAAAACCGATAGCGTAGAAATAGGTGACTCCTTCTTTCTCGCAGTTTTAAGCTATGCGTTTGTGCCTGCCGTCACGGAGGAGCTGCTTTTCAGATATCTTCCTCTCACCGTAATCGGAGATAGGAATAAGCGCGTGAGTGTAATACTCTCAGCTCTTATATTCGCTCTGGCTCATTTCAGTCCCTTTCAGCTTGTATATGCGTTTGCTGCCGGCGTTATCTTTATGGGCGTTGATATAGTTGCGGACAGTATTTTACCATCCTTAGTATTACATTTTTTAAACAATCTTTTTTCTGTAATTTATATAATGTATTGGGATACTATGGGCGGAAAAATAGGTTTAATTGTAACCTTAAGTTTGCTTTTGTGCCTATCTCTAGCGGTCTGCCTGAAAATCAGAAAAAACTTAAAAGAAAATATTCGTGAAATATTTTCAGCTCGCGAACCCTATGGACTGGACCCTACGCCGCTTCTGTTCATCATCCCTGCGGCGTTGCTTGGAGCATCCGTGCTCATTGGCTGAGCGGTCAGCCTTGTATATAGAACACAGCGTTTGATAAGACCGGAATGATAAGTTGCGGAAAGGAAAAATATGGAGAATAAATTGAACTGCAATGCGCAAGAGCTGCGAATTCGCGACGTAGGATTTATGCGTGAAGCTATCAAGCTCGCGCGTGTCGCGGAGGAGCTCGACGAGGTGCCAATTGGCGCCGTTGTGGTATGGGAGGGGGAGATAGTAGGCAGAGGCTATAACACCAGAGAAAGCTCCCGTATGGCGACTCACCACGCGGAGATCCTCGCTATTGAGGATGCGTGCCGCAGACTTGGAGGCTGGCGACTTCACAAGGCGACTCTGTACGTTACTCTTGAGCCCTGCGCTATGTGCGCCGGCGCAATAATCAACGCCAGGATCCCCAGAATCGTTTACGGGGCGTCAGACAACCGCTTCGGTGCTTTGGGTTCTCTCCTCGACCTTTCTAAAGTGCCTTTCAATCATATTCCTAAGGTTGAGAGAGGTGTGCTGATGGAGGAATGCTCCGCTATGCTTACCGATTATTTTAGAAAAAAACGCTCAAAATAATGCGGTGTACCATTGAGGACAGTTTTGAAAATAACGCGCCATACCGAAATGGTATGGCGCGTTATTTTATGAGATTTTATAGTTTCTTGATGTCTATAAATTCAAAAGTTGTTTCTTCTTTGCTTCGTATTCTTCTTGCGTTATCAAGCCATCATCTAACAAGGACTTGTATTTTTTAAGTTCTGTTGCAATATCAGAGTTTACATTTCGTACTGCCTGAATAGGCGGTGTGTACTGTGCTTTGTTCGTTGTTCTTTCCGCTATGAGTTTATTTACAACCTCAATTATTTCTTTTCTGTTCTCTATGTAGGACATTCTATAAGCATTGCCTGCGCAAGTAAAACCTATTGCGCTTAAAAAACTTGAATTTGTTGTAACCGAGCTTATAGAATCAATCGGTATATTCATCTGCTCTTTAAAGCCGTATGCTCCCGTTACTTTATAATTTGTTACAACTATGCTTACTCGGTCAAAAATCTTTTTTAAGATAAAATGAAAAATCAATGCAAACGGTGTACTGAACATCAAAAGCCATAACCAAAAGCACATACCGAATGTTTCAAATCCCATTTCTAAAGAGAAGAAAAAGGCAAAGAAAAACGCAGAGCCTGCCGACAAAGAATAAATCAGTATCAGGTTGTTTCGGTATGCTTTTTCACTCCTTACTGACTTTATTAAAATTTTTTCTTCTGTCATTTGAATCACCTTTAAAATTACTTATTATTTTCTCTTTGTGTGTCATATAAGGCGGGGCACACCTTTTTTCTCACTTTTTTGTATATTTTTTGCCGTCGATAGTAAGTGTATCACCACTTAAACTATACTCTTCCTCAATTGTATTTGCGTTATCAAACGTAAAAATAATTTTATTTCCCTCGATTTTGTATTCGGTCTTAAAATTGTTTATGCCGTCTGCGCTTCCCATCCTTAATGTTGCTATATATTTATCACCTGATTTCGAAAAGGTATATGTGCTTGATGCATAAAGATTGCTTCCTGAAGAAATTTTATATTCCCAAGTTCCAATCAACTTATCTTCGGCTGATGAACATGCAGTAAGCCCGATGACACAGGATAATGTCAAAACTGTTATTAGCATAAAAGAAATGATCTTTTTCATTTTGTTTGTACTCCTCAAATTCGATAAAATAAAAAGGTGCGCCCCCAATGGAGAACGCACCGAAAAATGCGTTTCCATTGTTGCCACACAATTCTCAACAAATTAGGATACTCTCCATCACATGTCAAGCAGAAATCGCATTTTTGCCAAATCCATTATTGACATGTGAAAATGGGTATAGTTACAAAACCCTCTAAAAAATAGAGAGCTATCCCGTAAAATTTGTTGATTGAATTATGTGGCATATCTATTATATCACTATTTTTGATTTTTGTAAACACGTTTTATGAAATTCTATCAAATTACCTCATGGGAGTTAGAAAAAAGACTCCCACACTGGAGCCTTTTTTAGTTCACCTATGCCTTATCAATTTTCCTGACAAGCACTGCATTTGTGGACACAAAAAGTGAATTGTCAATAGAAGTGCAACACTTTTAAGAAAGATTTTGCAATTCTAAGTTAAAAGAATCCTGAGCAGAAATATAATTTAAGCATTTGCGGGGTCTGTTGTTAATTAACGACAGATTCCGCAAAAGTGTTTTAGG
>JAZOTE010000101.1:0-1125 GCA_045657485.1 Eubacteriales bacterium | reverse complement strand
TGTAGGTCTGGGCTGTTTCCCTTTTGACTACGGAACTTATCTCTCGCAGTCTGACTCCTGGACATCATATTTACGGTATTCTTAGTTTGATAGAAGTTGGTACCCCGTGAAGGGCCCGCGTCCATTCAGTGCTTTACCCCCATTATACTAATCCGAGGCTAGCCCTAAAGCTATTTCGGGGAGAACCAGCTATCTCCGAGTTCGATTGGAATTTCACCCCTAGCCACAGCTCATCCCCGCCTTTTTCAACAGACGTGGGTTCGGTCCTCCACGAGATTTTACTCTCGCTTCAACCTGTCCATGGCTAGATCACCCGGTTTCGGGTAAATTACAACAAACTATACGCGCTTTTAACACTCGGTCTCCCTGCGGCTCCGTTCCTGAAGAACTTAACCTCGCTTGTTACAATTACTCGCCGGACCGTTCTACAAAAAGTACGATATCGCACATATAAAGTGCTTTATCTGATTGTAAACACAGGGTTTCAGATTCTATTTCACTCCCCTCCCGGGGTTCTTTTCACCTTTCCCTCACGGTACTATACGCTATCGGTCATCAGGTAGTATTTAGGCTTGGGGGGTGGGCCCCCCGGCTTCCCACGGGGTTACTCGTGTCCCGTGGTACTCTGGATACTGCCATGTCTGTTTCGTTTTCGCTTACGCGACTCTTACGCCCTTTGGTTGAGCTTTCCAACTCTATTCTGCTAACAAAACAGAATCAATTATGCAGTCCGCAACCCCAAAGGTATTGCTACCTCTGGTTTGGCCTCTTTCCCTTTCGCTCGCCGCTACTAAGAAAATCGATGTTTCTTTCTCTTCCTCCGCCTACTTAGATGTTTCAGTTCAGCGGGTCTACCTCCGTACAGCTATGGATTCACTGCACGGTGACTGGGTATTGCCCAGCCGGGTTGCCCCATTCGGAAATCTACGGATCAATACCTATTTGCGGTTCCCCGTAGCTTATCGCAGCTTGTCACGTCCTTCTTCGGCTCCTGATGCCAAGGCATCCGCCCTGTGCTCTTATTAGCTTGACCTTTTGTCAACTTGTGACCTGGTTCTCAGAATTACATGAGTTCCTTCTTAAAATTGTATTCCCTTACGGAAAAACTTAAATTTAAAAAGATTT
>JAZOTE010000100.1:0-1941 GCA_045657485.1 Eubacteriales bacterium | reverse complement strand
ATCTATAGTGTCTAAAGTTTGAGGGGAGGATTTGTTAGAGGTTTTGCGAAAAAATGTGGTTTGTTTTCAAAAATCTCGGATTGTGGAAAAATGCCCCAAAAGGGCAAAAACGGTTGAGAAAGAAGCATTGCTAAAAAATATGCTAAAAAAACATGTTTTATAACATATTTTTTATTTCAGTGACACACAGCGAGTTAGGGCATATTTTGACAAAAACACGAAAAATAAATAAAAAATATTTGTAAAAAATTTGTGTAATTAAAAAAGTCGTTGTAACTTTGCACTCGCAAAACGGAAACGGGGTGTCGATAGCGACACGAAATCGGAAAGAGTTTTGTAAAGAAAGAACATTGAAATACTTACAATAGACCAAGCAAAGTAGTACGAGACGAGTAATAAAAACGAAGTCTCCGTCAAAATTTGAAACAGGTTTTTATAGCAAACGCCCTGTGTATAGGACAACTCGAAAACAAAAAAAGTAAAAAAATATCAATAAGATATAACAACAACGAAGAGTTTGATCCTGGCTCAGGATGAACGCTAGCGACAGGCTTAACACATGCAAGTCGAGGGGCAGCGAGGGAGTGCTTGCACTTCTGTCGGCGACCGGCGCACGGGTGAGTAACACGTATGCAACCTGCCCTTGTCAGGGGGATAAGCGAGGGAAACCTCGTCTAATACCGCATATATGATTTAGAGGCATCTCTAAATCAGGAAAGAATTATCGGACAAGGATGGGCATGCGGGACATTAGGTAGTTGGGGGTGTAACGGACCACCAAGCCGACGATGTCTAGGGGTTCTGAGAGGAAGGTCCCCCACACTGGTACTGAGACACGGACCAGACTCCTACGGGAGGCAGCAGTGAGGAATATTGGTCAATGGGCGAGAGCCTGAACCAGCCAAGTCGCGTGAGGGACGACGGTACTAAGTATTGTAAACCTCTTTTGTCAGGGAACAAAGAGACCACGCGTGGTAAGATGAGTGTACCTGAAGAAAAAGCATCGGCTAACTCCGTGCCAGCAGCCGCGGTAATACGGAGGATGCGAGCGTTATCCGGATTTATTGGGTTTAAAGGGTGCGTAGGCGGCGTATCAAGACAGCGGTTAAATGTCGGGGCTCAACCTCGGCCTGCCGTTGAAACTGATGAGCTAGAGAGGATGAGAAGTATGCGGAATGCGTGGTGTAGCGGTGAAATGCATAGATATCACGCAGAACTCCGATTGCGAAGGCAGCATGCCGGCATCTATCTGACGCTGAGGCACGAAAGCGTGGGGATCGAACAGGATTAGATACCCTGGTAGTCCACGCAGTAAACGATGAATGCTAGATGTTCGATGGGATTAACTATTGAGTGTCACAGCGAAAGCGTTAAGCATTCCACCTGGGGAGTACGCCGGCAACGGTGAAACTCAAAGGAATTGACGGGGGCCCGCACAAGCGGAGGAACATGTGGTTTAATTCGATGATACGCGAGGAACCTTACCCGGGCTCAAACGACAGGGGAATATGCGTGAAAGCGCATAGCTAGCAATAGTCGCTGTCGAGGTGCTGCATGGTTGTCGTCAGCTCGTGCCGTGAGGTGTCGGCTTAAGTGCCATAACGAGCGCAACCCCTGCCTTCAGTTGCTAACAGTTAAGCTGAGGACTCTGGAGGGACTGCCGGCGCAAGCCGTGAGGAAGGATGGGATGACGTCAAATCAGCACGGCCCTTACGTCCGGGGCGACACACGTGTTACAATGGTCGGCACAGCGGGAAGCCATATGGTGACATAGAGCGGAACCCCAAAGCCGGTCTCAGATCGGATCGGAGTCTGCAACTCGACTCCGTGAAGCTGGATTCGCTAGTAATCGCGCATCAGCCATGGCGCGGTGAATACGTTCCCGGGCCTTGTACACACCGCCCGTCAAGCCATGGGAGCCGGGGGCACTTGAAGTACGTA
>JAZOTE010000099.1:0-27373 GCA_045657485.1 Eubacteriales bacterium | reverse complement strand
TCAGCTTGAAAGCGATTTCGGCATATGCTTTGGTATAGTTGCAAATATGGACTTTCTTCTTATATGCTCGTATGAGGAAAACGGCGAAAACCCCGAATTGGTCATATATAAGAAAAGATAGTCAAATTCCAATTGATCGAGCAGCTTTCTGGTGTACTTTTCACTGTTCTTAACTGCATTTATACAACTTTTTACTGTTCTTAGGCAGAAAAAGACTCAGGATTGGATACAATCTTGAGTCTTTTTTAGTTAAATCCGCCTTTGTCGGAATAAATCCATTTTCATGGATGAAATATGCTATTCGTTGGGCGGACTCGACGAATTACGCAATATACCGCAAGCATTTTACGCACGCTATGAAATCTTGCTATGCAAGGTTAAAAGAGGCGGATTTGATTTCATCTGAGGCGGTAAGCCGAGAATTTCATCCTGGTTTGTTTGGACTTCATCCTAGTTTGCTTGGATTTCATCATGCAAGGCAGAATTTCATTATTGCTTTTCTCCGCGATTTATGCTATACTGATTAAAACGATCGTTAAGACTAAAACTCGAAACCATTCCGTCGTGCCGCTATTCATCACGCGCGCCGGTTATCAAAGGGGAGGATAAAATGAAGGTAGAAAAGCTTTACCCTGAGTGCAAGGACTATATCTGGGGCGGCAGAAAGCTGATAGACAGATACGGTAAAAAAACTGACAAAGCTCCGTGCGCGGAAAGCTGGGAGCTGTCACTTCACCCCGACGGACCGACACGATTGGCGGACGGAGAGCTTCTCTCGGATATGATCAGAGGGGAGGACCTGGGTAAAAACGCCTGTGCTTTTCCTATGTTTCCGATGTTGATAAAATTTATTGACGCGGAGGGAGATCTGTCCGTACAGGTGCATCCGTCGGACGAATACGCTCTGAAGTATGAAAATTCATACGGTAAAACTGAGATGTGGTACGTAGTGGGGGCGAGCGATGGCGCAGGCATATACCTAGGCTTTAACCGCGACGTGACTCAGCAGGAATACTCGTCGGCAATATCCGACGGAACACTTACCGAGCTTTTGAATTTTGTAGAGGTCAAGCCGGGGGAATGCTACTTCATACCGTCGGGAACTGTACACGCTATCGGAAAAGGCTGCCTTATATGCGAGATACAGCAAAACAGTAATCTGACCTATCGGGTGTATGACTATGGCAGGAGAGATAAGAACGGCAATCAAAGGCAGCTTCATATAGATAAGGCGCTTTCGGTATCGAAGCTCTCACGCTTTTCACCCACCTCTCAGGATGGCAGATTTATAGGCGCTAACAAATATTTCTCCGTAGAGAAAAGAGAGATAAAGGGAGAAGAAATCTTCTACACCGGCGACTCTTTTCTTGCCGTTGTCTGTATATCAGGCAAGGGTAGAGTAGGGGATGTTCAGATCTCAATGGGTGAGAGTGTATTCGTTTCATCAACGGTAGAAAAGATAAAAACAGAGGGAGATATGACCGTGCTGCTGGCAAGTGTAAGAAAGTATTATCTTGGTATAGACCTTGGAGGAACATTTATCAAGGGCGGTGTTGTCGATGATCTCGGTAACATATTGGCTGTGGATAAAATTCCGACTGAACGCGACGGAGGTTCGACGCGAGTAACTGCAAATATCGTCAAATTATGTAAACAATTATTATCAAAAACCACTCTAACTTCCGATGATATTGTCGGAGTGGGTATCGGAGTTCCCGGTATGATAGATAGCGAAAAAGGCGAAGTTGTATTTTCTAACAACTTCGGCTGGGAACATTTTTCTATATCGCGAGAGGTGGAGGGACTGCTCGGTCTGCCTGTTCACATTGCGAATGACGCAAATGTCGCTGCACTTGGAGAGGCGAGATTCGGCGGAGGAAAGAACTATAAAAACACGGTAATGCTGACTCTCGGCACGGGCGTTGGCGGCGGAATAGTTCTTGGAGGCAAGCTTTACGAGGGCAATCGCTCCGCAGGCGCTGAGCTTGGACATTCGGTGATTTGCCACGGCGGTGAGCAATGCACCTGCGGTAGAAGAGGCTGTCTTGAGGCGTACGCATCGGCAACTGCGATAATACGTGATACCGTAAGGGCGATGGAGGCTCATCCGGACAGTAAAATGTGGGAGGTCGGAGCCTTATATAAAGTGGACGGAAAGACTGCGTTCGATTATTACGGCTCTGATGAATACGCAAGGGCGGTTGTAGATAGGTATATAGAAAATTTGGGCGTTGGAATAACGAACATTGCTAACGTATTCAGGCCTGAGGCGGTAATCCTCGGCGGAGGAGTGTGTGCGCAGGGAGAAGCCCTCACAGTGCCTCTCAAAAAATTTGTCAACCGCGAGATTTATGCCGGAAACCGCGGACCTGAGGTTGAAATAGTAATAGCCAAGCTGGAAAACAGCGCAGGCATTTTGGGCGCCGCGGCTCTTTTGATGGATTAAATTACCATTGCTTACATCAAAACGTAGAAATTTCCTATTCACAGCCCAAACGGGTCATCTGTAATACTGAAAACAATAGAAAAAGGAGATATAAAAATGACCTCTGCGGAAAAATTCATAAAGATATATAAGGAAAATATAAAGCGCGAGGGCGCTGATAAGCTTCTTGAGTATCTTCTGTCCCCACAGTCTGACTTCTTTACCGCACCCGCAAGCGCAAGATTCCATCTTTCAGAGGTAGGGGGACTGGTTACACATTCTGTGAACGTGTACGAGGCGTTGAAGGGATATCTGGACAGCCCACGGGCTAAGGAAACATACGGCTTCGAATATTCTGACGAGAGCATTGCCATAGTATCTCTTCTTCACGATCTTTGCAAGGTGAACGTTTATAAAAAAGGCTTCAGAAACGTTAAGGATGAGAAGGGCGCTTGGCAGAGAGTCGATAGCTTTGAGTATGACGACAAGCTTCCCTACGGTCACGGAGAGAAGAGCGTGTACATCATTACGGGCTATATGAAGCTCACCAGAGAAGAGGCTTTCGCGATAAGATACCATATGGGATACTCGTCTACAGAGGATGAGAGAAACGTGTCCGCTGCGTTTGAGATGTTTCCCCTCGCCTTTGCACTTTCTACAGCGGACAGTGAAGCGACTTATTATGTTGAATCCGATAAATATAAGACGTTGAAATAATTTACGAATTTAATATGTAATTCGGATAAAATCACGAGAATGTAAATAATAATAGTCATATTGCGCAAAAACGCCGGGATAACAGTTATCTCCGGCGTTTTTTGCTTCTATTGTTTATCGACAACAGTATAATTGTCCTTCATTATTTTTCTCTTTTCCAGCACACCTCTGAGAGATATAAGGGGATACACCACGCTCTCCCTGCCAATAACAGTTCCGGGATTTAATACGCATCCGCAACCGACCTCGACTCCGTCGCCTATCGCCGCGCCGAGCTTTCTCATGTCCGTTTCTATGTGGGGCTCTGTTTTTATAACCACCTTGGCGCCGATGCTTTTTAAATTTGAGGTGACCGCGCCTGCGCCGAGGTGCGCCTTTTTGCCAAGCACGGAATCTCCGACGTAGTTGAAGTGAGGAGCTTGCGCTCCGTCAAGCAGAACTGAATTCTTTATTTCCGTCGAGTTGCCGACCACCGCTCCTCTGCCGATGTAGGCAGAGCCTCTTATATAGGCGCAATGACGTATTTCAGCTCCGTCGCAGATAACCGTTGGCGCGAGTATCACAGCGCTTTTTGCCACCTTAGCGCCCTCTGATATCCATATTCCGTGTTCCACCTCGTGAAACTCATCCGTCAGCTTTATTTTCCACAGAAAATCCCTCAGCTCCTTGATTATTTGATAGGGATAATCGAATTTTTCAAACAGCTCTCTCAGCTCTGTTGGAATAAAGCCGAACAGCTCTGTTGTAGTTGCTTCGCGATCATTCACCGCCCAAACGACCTCCGTATTTTAAAGTAAGCGCGTTCGTAATATTTTCATTCACCTATTTTGTGTCCTCCCGCCTTTATGGCGTTAATAATTCTGTCAATATATTCCTCGCATTTTTCCTCGTCAGCGCACTCAACGCTTATGCGAAGCAGCGGCTCTGTGCCGCTTTTTCTGATTAAAAGCTTTCCCTGTTCTCCGAGCTCTGCGCGTATTCTCTCCGCCTCTGCCATTACCGTTTTATCGTTCAGTATCTTATCCCGATTGCAGCCTTTTAGGTTTTTCGTGATCTGCGGATAGATCTTCAGTCCGTCGGTAAGTTCGGAGAGCGATTGTCCCTTCCTTTGCATTTCGTCGGCAACTATCAGTGCAGTCAGCATTCCGTCGCCGGTTGTTGCGTATTTTCTCAGAATTATATGTCCCGACGCTTCGCCGCCCAGAGTCAGCCCCCTCTCTCTCATTCTTCCGTACACGAACCTATCGCCCACTTGAGTGACCTCACAGCCGATTCCCATTTTACGAAAGGCCTCAACGAGTCCAGCGTTGGACATTACAGTTACCGCGATTTCAGGGCGTGAAAGCTCGCCCAGCTCCTTCAGCCTTTTTGCCAGAATATACATTATTCCATCGCCGTCAACGATCTCGCCGTTAGAATCCACAGCAATACATCTGTCCCCGTCGCCGTCAAACGCAAATCCGACATCAAGACAGTTTTTTCTGACGAGTCCAACCAGATTTTCAATATTCGTTGAGCCAACGTTTAAATTTATATTTAATCCGTCCGGCTCGCAGCCGCTGAGGGTAACGTTGCCGCCCAACTCCGAAAACACTTGTCCCGCAATATACGATGCGGCACCGTTAGCGCAGTCCAGACCTATCTTCATTCCATCGATGTGCCCCGGTATCAGAGCTGTAAGATATCGGATATATCTGCTTCTGCCGCTCTCATACGCCACGGCTTTGCCCATTCTGCTTCCCGTTGCAAAGGGAAGCTCGTCATCCTTGATTCCCAAAGCATAGGTGTCCCCGTCAATATAACACTCCACCGCGTGAGTTACCTCGTCACTCATCTTCTCACCGTCACGGTCAATAAGCTTTATACCGTTGTCACCGTATGGATTGTGGGACGCGGTGATCATTATTCCGCAGTCAAAGCCCGATACCCGTGTAACGTATGCTACTGCGGGAGTAGTGATAACATCCAGCATATATGCGTCCGCGCCGGATGCGGTAATGCCTGCTATCAGTGAATGCTCCAGCATATATCCGGATAGCCTGGTGTCCTTTCCTACGGCTATTCTTGCTCTGTCCTGTGGGTGCAGAGCGGCAAAATACCAACCGATAAATCTTCCTACGCGGTATGCGTGCTCGGCGGTGAGCGTAACGCCTGCCTCGCCCCTGAAGCCGTCCGTGCCGAAGTATTTTCCGACTGAATCGTTTTGTTCATTGTCAGTTTTTATAATTTCTTTTTTATCTTTCATATAATCTCCCGTTAAGCTTATCAAATTCGGTCATTTTATATTATTCTATTATCTTCGCCGAAAAATGCAACATAATTTTCTGTTCCGAAAAAAACAGGTCGCTTTGCTCAAGCTTTATGAAAGATAAGCTGTGGACAGGGCAGAAGAATTAAACCGATCAAGTGCATCGACTGAATATACAAAAAGACCGCCGAATTTGTCGGCGGTCCTGAAAAATTATTCAGCTACGAAAATATATGGATAAATATCCTGATTTCCGTTTAAGAAATAGCACTCAACGGCAGGAAAATTTTCTCTGACGAAGCTCTCCACGGCAGAGCGCTCGGTATCGGGCGCATCCGCTCCTGTGAAAACGGTAAGCATAAATTTATCTCCTGATGAGAGAAGCTTTGAAATAAGCTGCTTTGTTGCTTGCACTCGGTCGGGCAGGGAAACGACCAACTCCTTGTCGATAACGCCTATCGTATCTCCCTCGCAGACCTGTATTCCGTTCATTTCGGTATCTCTGACCGATGGAGAAATGTATGCGGAGCTTATGGCGGATATTGCTTCCTCAGCGCCTGCGATTATCTCGTCGGGAGTCTGATTATCAAAATCTACGCTTGAGAGGGCAACGTAGCCTGCTCCTATAGTTTTTGCGGGGATAACGTAAACCTTTGCTCCCGTGTATAATTCAGAGGCCTGCGAAGCCGCCATAACGATATTGCTGTTGTTGGGGAACACGAAAATATTTTCCGCTGAAACCTTATTAAAGGCGTCGAGAAAATCCTTGGTAGAGGGATTGTTTGTCTGGCCGCCCTCCACTATAACGTCTACTCCGAGCTCTGTAAAAATTTCGGAAATTCCACTTCCGGAGCTAACTGCAACAACACCGCATTTTTTGAGTTTTTTCGACACGGGTGGCGCGTTTCCCTCGGAATTATCTTCGCTTGGCTCATTTTCTGCCCCTTTTTTGAGGGAGGTGTGCTGCAGCGACATATTCTCTATCTTTACGTTTATAAACTCGCCGAATCTTCTGCCGTATTCCAAAATGCGCTCAGGAGTCAGAGTGTGAACGTGAATCTTGACTATACTGTCGGTTTTGAACGCGACTATAGAATCACCGATTTCACCGAGAAAGCTCTTGAGCGAATCGAGATCAAATTCATCAGGGTTACATTTTGAGTTTTGAAGTTGGAGTAATATCTCTGTGCAGTAGCCGTAGGTCATCTCGCTGTCAGGACCGAATGCCGTGGCGGTGTCCTTGGAATACGTGTGCTTTTTTTCGTTTTTGGGTTCGTCCTTCGGCTCTTCTCCGCCAAGCACTCTGTTCAGACCGTCAATGATGTAGAATAGACCCGCTCCGCCTGAGTCAACGACTCCCGCCTCCTTCAGAACCGCAAGCCTCTCCGGTGTTCTGGCAACCGAATCGTTCATTTCCTTAACCAGATCGGAGAACAGCGTGCGAATAGTGCTTTTGGACGTAAGTCTTGATCTTGCGTATTCTACCGATTCACGCGCGACGGTGAGTATAGTACCTTCCGTGGGAGTTACGACAGATGCGTAGGCGCGGTCAACACCGGCTTGCAGAGCATCTGCCATGGCGTAAGCATCCGCGTCGCCGGTGCTCTCGAGAGCCTTCGCTATTCCTGCGAAAAACTGAGATAGAATTACGCCGGAGTTTCCTCGCGCGCCCAGCAGCATACCCTTGGACGCTACCTTCATAACGAGCGCGAGATCGTCACTCTCAACCGATTCCAGAGCAGCGACGCCGCTCTCTATGGTCATGCTCATATTATCTCCGGTATCGCCGTCGGGTACGGGAAATACGTTCAACTTGTTCACCTTGTCTACGTTAGCGCGTAGCTCGGATGCACCGCCTCTCATCATTTTTGCAAACAGCATACCTGATATGGTTTTGATGTTAAACGCTTTCTTCTTCTCGTTCTTTTTCTTGTCTTCCGACTTTTTCTTGTTTTCGGCTTTTTTCTTATTTTCGGCTTTTTTCTTATCTTCAGCCTTCTTTTTATCCGCCACGGAAGCGATGCTCTCGATTTCGGATATCATCGCGGTATCCTTGTCGCTTACACCGTTATGATCGGTGGGGGTTGCGACGTTCTGTGAGTCATTTATCATAGCTGTTCCTCTTGCAATTTATCTTTCGCTGGCGACAAAAAACAGCGCCATAGTACCCGGTCCCGAATGGGCGCCGATAACGGGACCTACGTCTGTTATCAGCTGAACCTCATAACCGTATTTTGACATAATGATCTCAGAGAGCTTCACAGCGTCATCATAGCAATCGCTATGAGAAATGTATACACGGGTATCCTCTATTGCCGTTTCGCCAAGCTTATCAGCCAGCGAAACCAGAGAGGCGTGCCTGCCTCTGACCTTTCCGATGCTCACGAGATGTCCCTCGTTATCTACGTGCAGAACAGGCTTGATTCCGAGCAGATTTCCCACCAGAGCGGTAGCCGCGCTGACACGGCCGCCCCTCTTTAAATATACCAGATCGTCTACGGTAAAACGTTGGGCGATCTTCATCTTGTTATCCTCAGCGAATTGAGCCGCCTCTTCTATGGTAGCACCGTTTCTCTTTTTATCAAGCACCATATCAATAAGCAGAGCTATTCCTGCAGACGCTGCCAAGGTGTCCACTGAAATAAGCTTTGCGTCAGGGTACTGCTCCTTAAGCTCTGTCATAGCAATTCTGGCGGAATTGCAGGTCGTGCTGAGGCCTGAGGAAAAGCCGATATACAGTATATCGAGTCCCTTTTTGATAGAGTCCTCAAAGCCATCTTTGAACACCTCTGTATTTACAGCTGCGGTTTTAGCTACGCCGCCCTCGCGCATCCTACTGTAAAAATTACTGATCGGCATTTCGTAGTTTGAATATTCCTTGTCCTCCCCGTCAAATCGGAAGGTCAACTCCAAGCATCCTATACCTCTCTTTTTGATCTCTTCTTGACTCAGATCGCAGGAGGAATCCGTAAAAATAACGTAATCTCTCATAATAGTACCTCTTAGTTTTGGATTGTGTCACTCTCACCTTGGAATACTTCGCCATTTTCGCTGTTCAATCTGTGGAGATTATTCGATATTGACGACAGCATACGGTAGAGCAGCTCGCGTTCGGCATCAGCTATGTCTTTTCCGACGTAACCGATGATCTTTTCGGCTCTCTCGTGCAGCTCGCGAGCTACGGCTAAACCCCGTTTCGTGAGGGCGAGCTTCGCGCGGTATTTCCCGCCATTTCCTTGCATTACAAGTCCGTTATTGTACAGATCCGTCATAGCTCTGGATACGTCCGCCTTGTCCCTTTCGGAGAGCTGACTGAGCTTCGTTGCCGTCATAGGCGCGCCGTGCTCCAGCATTACGAGCAAATATTTTGCCGATGACCCGCGCAGACCGTAGCGGAGCATCTCCTTCGCGGATATTTTACATATCTCACGGGAAATATCGGCTACGAATGTGGATAGGATTTCATACCTTGAGATCATATCTGTTCCTTTCATAACGGAATTGTTTTCTAAAATCTCGCTTTTTCGATAAAAAACGAGAATGTTGAGAACTCAACATCAATATTATACACAAGAACGCTGCGTTTGTCAATACCGTTAGTTTGACTATGGAATACTCCTCGCAGATTGCCCAAATAACGCTTCTTGCGCTTTGAAGACAGAACGCTTCCTTACTTCTTTTTGATTCGATTTACGCAAGGGACAAAGGAATTGTAATAATGTCCCACTCGTCTATTGACTAAAAAAAAATTAAATGCTATAATGAACTTAAATGCTACAAAATAATAAATTGATTTTAAGGTCAATAATCGGTAGCGCGATAGGAGTTTATTATGAATATAGGAAACAGACGTGAGCTTTTCGTTGATGATTACATACTTGATACGGAGAAGACCACAGCGGAGATCAAGCTTCATCACCCTGTAAGACGCGGTGACGAGATAGTAATGGACGGCGAGGGAGAGGGCAACGTATGCGGCTATCCTTACGTCTTCTACAGTGAGGGCAAATGGAGAATGTATCACAGAGCCGGCGGACTTCTGCCGAACGGCGAAATAGATCCCACCTGTCGCATTTCATATAGAGAGAGTGATGACGGTATTCATTGGGTAAAGCCCGAACTTGGAATCATAGAGTGTAACGGCTCGAAGCGGAATAACTTTATTCTTGACACGGAATTTGCTAAGCAATACGGTGTAACCCATCTTTGTGGATCTACCCACGTTTTCTACGATAATAACCCCGCCTGTCTTCCTGATGAGAAATATAAAATGGTTATATGCACCGAGGGCGACGATAAGCTTATATCTATGGTAAGCCCCGACGGCATACACTTTAAAAATCACGGACTCGTGTCCGATGACGGTGCGTTCGACTCTCTGAATCTCTCGTTCTGGAGCGAGGAGCACGGCAAGTATTTCTGCTATTTCAGAGGCGAGCACGAGCCTGATGATACGGTAGCGTTCGAGGAATTTTCCTATCTTCAGCCGATTGCGAATCGCCTTTGGGATCCCGAAAAACTGAGATACAGAGAACCCACTGCCGAGGATATACCCTTTATGCGTGACGTTCGCGTAACAACCTCCACCGATTTCGTTAATTGGGAGAAGCCAAAGCTGATAGGTCTTCCGGACGACCACGTACAGCTCTATACCAACAACGTCATCCCTTATCCGAGAGCGCCCCATATCTTTGTCGGCTTCCCCGTCAGATACTATGAGAGAAAGGCGTGGACACCTAATTACGACGAGCTCTGCGGTCGCGAGGACCGTATCCGCCGCCGCGATAACTGTACGGCAAGAGAAGGACTCGTCATTACCGACTGCTTGTTTATGTCCTCTCGCGACGGACGTAATTTCAACCGCTACGATGAGGCGTTTCTCCGTCCTCCCGTGGAGCACGATTACTCCTGGGTATACGGCGATTGCTATATGGCACAGGGCCTGGTAGAAACAGCGTCCGATATTCCCGGAGCTGATACGGAGTACTCCTTCTACGTCAGCGAAAATTGGCGCGCTAAAAACGGATACAATAAGTTTGCGAGATACACTATCCGCAAGGACGGCTTCGTTTCTCTTCACGCTCCATTCGCGGAAAAGGTGGCGTATACGAAGGAATTTGTATACACGGGTACCGCCCTTTACGCAAACGTAGAAACCTCAGGCCGCGGCCACGTGTATTTCACACTGATATCGGACGGTGTGGAATATCCATCCTACGAGATATTCGGCAACTCAACGGATAAGAGGATATCCTTTGTAGATCCGGACACCGTATCGAAGCTTTCGGGTAAAAAGGTAGTTATGAAAATGAGTATTCTTGACTCGGACGTTTATTCCTTTAAATTTGAATAAAGTATCGGCAAAAATTTCAATACATAAAATTTAGTATTTAAATCACTTTTTATATTGACAAGGCTCTCTCTCGATGGTATTATATAACCGTGGAGTCAGAGCCTTTGCTCTTTCTACATTACATTATATTAAGGCAGGAAAAAATAATGAAAACCTATTTTTCTTTGTCCCCGGACGGCTCAGTAACGTCATACTTGGTAGCGGGCCCTTTCATAGAGGATTTTAAAGCGCCGTATACTCTTCGGGATCAGCTTCGATTTGAGAAGGAGATGCGCGATATTCTCTACGAGGAGCCTGTCGGATATCCGGTGCAGGCGGAGCTTGGAAAGACCTCTCCCCTCGGTGACTCTTGGCGTTTTTATTCGGACAACCGCAATCCTTATATAGATTTTTCCACCTTCTATTTTACTCTCCGGAGAGTGAGATTTCTCGCCGCCACCGTGCTCGTATCAGGTAAAAAGCAGAGCGTGCGCGCTAGGGTATGGAGCTACGCCGCTTACGATATGTATCTTAACGGCGAGCGTGTTCTCACGGAAACTACGCCTGTATATAAGCCGATAGGCTACAGGGATATATTGCTTCCGCTTGCAGAGGGCGAAAACGACGTGTTCTTCGCCGTACAGAATTTCGGCGTGCGCGATACCCGAAATATGCTGAGGCTTCAGCTTATGGATACTGACGGAATATCCGTCACTGTACGCTCGGAGGAAGTATTGCTTGCAGAGATAGAGGCTGCTGACCGCTGGTTTTCCGAGCTCGTTATCAGGGACGGTAAAATTATCGCGCCCTTTGAGCCATCTTTTCCCGTCAGTGTCAGCCTTGACGGCAAGGAAGATCTTTGGCAGGGGAGAGAAATGCCCGTTGGCTCGGCATTTGCAATCAAGCTTTCCGCTACCGTGCTGGAAGAGAAATTTTTCCGCAGATTTGAATGTCACTTCAATACAAAGCCGATAAGACGTAAGCGGATTCTCGCCGATCCTATCAAGGATATGATAGGCAGCGTTCTTACGGATATCAGATACGATAGCTCTACCGTAGACGAGCTTTATTCAAGACAGCATAACGCCATCTCATACACCGTTCTATGCTATGCTTTTACAAACGGCGCTCTAACGGATAAGGAATACGCTCTGCTGAAAAGATCTGCGAATATAGTAAACGCCAGAGAGGATTGCGCCGATTTCGAGCTCGCGGGACTTCTCCGTATTTACAAAACCGTTGATATTCCGGATTGGTTAAAGGAGGAGATTCGTTCTGCCGCTCTGTCGTTCCGTTATTGGATGGACGAGGATGGCGCTGACGCTATGTGCTTCTGGAGCGAAAATCACGCTCTTACTTTCTATGACTGTCAGATGCTCGCGGGTATGCTGTTCGCTGATGATGTATTTTTACGTTCCGGCAGAACGGGAAGAGAACAGACTGCCGTAGCGTGTCGCCGAATCGGCGAGTGGCTCGATGTTATAGAAACGGAGGGCTTTGAGGAATTTTGCGCCGGCGGATATATGAGCGTTACTCTGATGGCGCTTTTGATGGTATACGATTATGCGGAATCTTCGCTCAGGGAGAGAGCGGGCAAGGTAATGGATCGCATCTGCACCGAGGCTTGCCGTCAGTGCTTCTGCGGTATACATATGAGTCCTATGGGCAGAATATACAGATCGTCCCTAACCCCTTATCATTCATCAATTCGTGCGCTTCTCAAGGTAATTGATGAAAATAACGTCCACGGCTCCTACGCGTTTCTCGCAGGTCTTGGATATACGGACTACAAAATACCCGAAAGCGCGAGAGAATTACTTAACGGTAGCTTTTACGAGGTGTTCAGCAGCGGCAGCGCCGAGATCCATTCGAGAAAGCGCAAGGAGAGCTTCTTAACCTCCGTAGCATCACCCAGGCTTACCGAGGCACCCAAGGTATCCTCGACCGATATCGAATATTACAAAACCAAGGCTATGAACGAGAGCTTCCACGGCACGAGCAATTTCGTTCCCGGTGAGCACGGCTATCAGCAGCATATGTGGTACGCGGCGCTATCCGATACCTTCTACACCTTTGTAAATAATCCCGGTGTCGAGCGCGATTTCGATCATATGCGTCCGGGATATTGGTACGGCAATATGCAGTTCCCGTATATCCGTCAGATAGACAGAGAGCTATTCGTGAGATATCTGATCTCCGATTGGAATCCCACTAAGTTCACTCACGCTTACTATCCCGTATGGGCGGCTGAGGAGAGTGTGGAGAGATGCGGCTTCCGCTTCGCGAGAGTGGGCGACGGTTATCTTGCGCTATGGTGCTCGGAGCCTCTTGTACTTCACGAGGCTGACGCAGTTGCCTGCGCGGATCTTCGCGCCTGTGGCGATGATATCTGTTGGTACGTCAAGGTCGGCTCACGTGACGATGACGGCTCCTTCGATAGCTTTATCGAAAACGTTCTTTCGTCCGGCATCAGCAAGGAATATGTTATAGGTAAGCTGGGGTGCTGATTTTTATACTGCATATTCTCATCAATTGTAAATAATTATAGTCAAAATAACAGAAAACCGACAAGCGAAATTTTGCGCTTGTCGGTTTTTACGTACAAAAATGTAT
Source organism: Eubacteriales bacterium (assembly GCA_045657485.1). Lineage (GTDB taxonomy): Bacteria > Bacillota > Clostridia > Oscillospirales > CAG-272 > UBA1740. The sequence goes on along the minus strand of JAZOTE010000099.1, from coordinate 14,038 downwards.
TAAATTTCAGCTTGCTTTTTCGTCTGCTCCGAGTATACTTCCTTTACACTGATGAATTGCTTCACCGCACATATGACTGCGTAAATACCGAATACTACGTACGTCAGCATATCCGGAGAAGTGATAGCTACCAATATGTATAATATCAGGCTGAGCAAATTGTGTGCAATGGATAGATAGGTGTATTCTATAAATGACAGTATGGTAATGACGGAGCAAACTATACCGAGTATGAAGCTTGCGGAATCCAATAGAGGCTGATTGGCGTTCGGTTCTATTTTGAGCATTGCCAAGGTGTACACCGCGTAGGCTGCAAGTCCGATTATGACCACCGCAAGTCTGCCTCGCCGTGACATTGTCTTGAAGTGGGTCGAGCTCTTATATGATTTTTTTGACCAGGTGATGAAAGTAACTATCTGTATCGGGAAGGATATGAGGAAGGCGTAGAGCATTGAGCTGTACAGACCGTAATAGAGATAGGTGAGTCCGTAAAGTATCTGATTTGCGCCGCCGAAAAGATATCCGTATCTGTTTGCCCTTGAGTGCAGCATTCTTATAATTATTGATGCGTAGATCGGCAGCAATCTGACGAATGACTGCTCGTATATTATCGCAAAAACGGTAATAAGTATAAAGACCGCCACAGCTAAAATAAAGAAATAATTTTTCTTCAAAAACACGTTTATCCTGCTTATCATCATCTTCCTCTTTATACCTGGACGTTAACAACCGATATTATATACTATGGGGCGAAAAATGTCAACCCCGAAAAAATAAAACGAAACGAAAAATAAAAAAGGAGAGCTCTGCAAATTAGCAGAGCTCTCCTACGACTTACACCGTATAGGTGAGTTTAATTTTAGGCGTTCTTTTTCTTATCCATATACTTGATGAAGTATACGGTGCCTATGAAGAGCGCTATAGCTACGACCCACATAATGATGCAGCAAAGCACACTGCCGAGGGACGCGCACAGACCTGCGATAACGTATGATACAGCAGCTATTCCCGCAATTAACGACGCATACGGAAGCTGTGTGTTAACGTGCTCTACGTGGTTGCACTCTGCGCCTGCGGACGCGAGGATGGTTGTATCGGATATGGGAGATACGTGGTCACCGAATACTGCGCCGCCAAGAGTTGCGGAAACGGTGAGGATCATAAGCGTAGATACAGCACCGGGGCCGCCGAGAAGAGTAACTGCGATAGGAACGAGCACGCCGAAGGTTCCCCATGACGTACCGGTCGCGAACGCGATACCGCCTGCCAGAATGAAGAATATGGCAGGGAAGAGCCAGACGGGGAATCCGCTGCCTGCGAGATTTTCAGCAACGAACGCCTTAGCATCCAGATATCCGCCCTTTGCGCCCATAATTCCGGAAATGCTCCACGCAAACGTGAGTATCAGTATAGCGGGTACCATTGCCTTGAAGCCCTCGGTAAAGCTGCCTGTAACGTCCTTGAAGCTAAGGACTCTTGATATCATGTAATATACTGCTATAATGATCAGAGCAACCGTTGAGCCGATAGCCAGAGACATTCCTGCATCACAGTTCGAGAAGGCCTCGATAATGTTCGCGGACTGAAGCTCCGTGCTGATACATTCGTCAGTCCAGTTGTAGTAGAAGCCCGTGTAGAGCATACCGCCGATGCAGCAAACGATAAGCACGATAACAGGGATAATGAGATGGCGTACCTTGCCGTTGGGATTAGCCTTGATTTCCTCTGATTTCTCATCGTTACCTGCAGCGCCTGCGTGAAGGTCGCCGGTCTCCTCTGCGATAAGTTCATTACGCTTCATCTTACCGAAGTCGAACTTCAGATAGCAGAGCGAGAATACCATCGCGATAGTGAGCAGAGCGTAGATGTTGAAGGGAATCGTGCTGATGAATATCATCAGACCGTCGCCTTCAAGCTGACCTGCAACAGCCGCCGCCCAGCTGGAAATAGGAGCAATAATGCACACGGGTGCTGCGGTAGCGTCGATTATGTACGAAAGCTTTGCTCTTGATACCTTAAATTTATCCGTAACCGGACGCATAACAGAGCCGACCGTCAGACAGTTGAAATAGTCATCAACGAAGATAAGACAGCCAAGACCTGCGGTAGCCGCAAGCGCGCCGCTCTTTGATTTGATCTTCTGACCTGCCCAGTCGCCGTACGCCTTTGCGCCGCCCGACTTCTGCATCAGAACCACGAGAATACCCAGAACTACGAGGAATACGAGGATGGGAGTATTTCCGCCAACCTGCTCACTCATAACCTGGTAGAGAGAAAACATCGCATCAAGCGGATTGCCGCCTGCGTACATCATAGCGCCGACGAATATACCGAGGAAGAGCGAAACGTAAACCTGCTTCGTCACCAGGGCGAGCACTATGGCGATAACTGCGGGCAAGAAAGCCCAGATTGTACCTTCCATTTTGTTCTCCTTTAGATTATATTTGATTTTTACAAACAAAAAATCACGGTACTATCAAATACCGTGACAAAAAGTCAAAATATCCAATAGCGCAACACCGTACGCGGTGACAGTCGTGGCGATATTCTCGACACGCCCGAGGGGTAGGGCAGGGAATCCCATCCTCTCTCGGCGGCGTTCCCTTTACCGCGCGGATCAAATCCCACACCGCGTTTATAATGAACGTCGCTCCTCTATTATGATTTTCGTTTGCGATGATAGTATAACATATAGATGGAGATTTGTCAATGTTTTTTAAATAAAATGTGAACGAGCAGTAAGTCACTCACCGCAAAATCTGCTGCAAATTAACAATAATTCTGCCGTCGCATAAAAACAAGTAATACTTTTGACTCGATGAAAAGCGGCTCAAAGCTTCACCCGCGCTTGACAAATACTCGGCGCGGTGGTATAATTGAGAAGTGAAAATATAGGCGTAAGCAAGGCTCTCCGATCTGAATTTTTACAGATTGCGAGGAGAAAGGATATGAGATATGAACGAAATCAAATGCCCAAAGTGCGGTGAAGTATTCGTAATAGACGAGTCGGACTACCGCGAGCTGATAAAAGCGGTAAAGGATAAGGAATTTGAGCGTGAGATAGGTGTGCGCGAGCAGCTTTTGCGCCGAGAATCCGAGATAGAGCTCGAAAAGCTCAAGGCTGAGCTGAACGCCGCGGTAAACGATAGCGAAAGCAAGCTTAAGCTTGCACTTTTGGAGAAGGAGAACGGTACAAATAACCTTATCGCAGAAAAGGATAAGGAGATCTCCGAGCTTCGCTTGGCAGTAGAGCTTGAGAGGGAGAGGGCAAAGCGCGAAACCGGAGAGGCTATAGCCGATAAGGAGAAGCTTATAGCGGAGCTGGAGGCAGAGGCTAAGGCGCGCTCTCTTGAGGCAAAGCTCGCGGAGGACAAGCTGATTGCGAAACACGAAATAGCTCTTAAGGAAAAGGATGAGCAGATCGCTTATTATAAGGATTTCAAGGCTCGTCAGTCCACCAAGATGATCGGCGAATCTCTGGAGCAGCATTGCGAAACAGAATTCAACCGCCTCAGAGCTACCGGCTTTATGAACGCCTACTTTGAGAAGGACAACGATGCCAAAACGGGAAGCAAGGGCGACTACGTATTCCGCGAAAGCTCGGATGACGGCTGCGAGTTCATATCCATAATGTTTGAGATGAAAAACGAGGCGGATACAACCTCTACCAAAAAGAAGAACGAGGACTTCCTGAAGGAGCTTGACAAGGACCGTCACGAGAAGGGCTGCGAGTACGCCGTTCTGGTGTCGCTTCTCGAACCGGATAGCGAATTATTTAACACGGGTATCGTGGATATGTCGTATAAATACGAAAAAATGTACGTTATTCGCCCTCAGTTCTTTATACCGATAATTACGCTTCTTCGCAATGCGGCAATGAAGTCGCTCTCCTACAGACGAGAGCTTGAGGTCATAAAAAATCAGAATATCGACGTGTCGAATTTTGAGAGCGAGCTTATGGATTTCCAGGATAAATTCTCACGCAATTACAATCTCGCCAGCAAAAAATTTAAGGATGCGATAGAGGAAATAGACAAGACTATCAAGCTGCTTGAGAAGATCAAGGAGAATCTCGCAGGCTCGGAGAATAACCTGCGTCTTGCCAATGATAAAGCGCAGGACCTCTCTATTAAAAAACTGACGAGGAACAACCCTACGATGCGCCGAAAATTTGCGGAGATTGCGGAGAATAGCGAGAAATAATATAAGTCTAAATCAAAGACACCTGTATAGCCATACTTCCGTTCGGAGCGCTATATAGGTGTCTTTTTTTGTTAAAGTTTAATCAAGGATCGCTTTACGCAAACGATAACGTCTTGCAGCGATCATAGCAATTGCATAGCCTGCATTGTTTTAGCAGTGTATCTCTATCTTCCGATGAATTAACGCTTATTCCGGCGGTTATAGGTCGCAAGGGTTAAGTCTCTTTCACGCTTTTCAATAACAAATTTTTCTGATGAAATAACGCTTATTCCAGCGGTTATACGTCGCGAGGGTTAAGTCCCTTTCACGCCTTTTCAATAACGAATTTATAGAAATCAACTGCGGGCGACAGAGATGAAATACACATATTTTCATCGACGCCGTGAATACTGTCAAGCTGCTCTTTGTCTATCATAAACGGAGCAAATCTTAGACAATTATCGGACAAGCTACCCATAAATCTTGAGTCACTCGCCGCGTTCATAATATACGGCACGGGGATAACGTCGGGAAATATTTCCTTTAATCCTCGCTCTAAAAGCTTGAAGCCGTCCCCGTTGAAATCAGAAAGAGTCGAATCTTCGCCGCGCTTGAGTATTTCGGTACGGATTCCGTACTTGGCGGCAAGACGGCTGATCTCTTCTATGCTGCTCTCTCCGCCTTGGTGGAGCGAGTATCTCATATTGCCGATAACGTATGCTTCCTCAGGCAAAACGTTCGTTCCCTCAGAGCCGCTCGCCATAGTAAACGCGATAGTTGTTTTCAGCATTGCTGCGGCAGAGGAGGAAATGCTTGGCATAACTTTTTTTAACACGGGTGCGAGCAAACGGACGTTTGTCAGCAGAAGCCGCATAACGCCTGTCATGCCTTTTCCGATTCTTTTGTAGGTTTCGCTTACGGTTTTGGAGAACCTGGCATCAAAAATCTTGCCCCGGTCAACCTCCGCCATAAATTTACCGAGTCTGACCAACGGAGTATCCTTACCCGGAGTAGATGCGTGACCGCCTCTTGAACTTGCGATAAACTTTAAGTCGCAAATACCCTTCTCACCTACGCCTATCATAGCATAGTTACCGTGAGCGCCGTTCATCGGCTCGCCAACTATCATACCGCCCTCGTCCAGAATCAGACTGAAGCGTATCCCGCGTTTTTTCAACTCATCCGCGATCGCTTTCGCGCCGGAGCCGTCGGTTTCTTCGGTACAGCTAGAGAGGAAATACGTGTCACGGGTAGGGGTATAACCGTCAGAAATCAGTTCTTCCATAGCCCTCAGCATACAGAATAGGCCGCCCTTGGTATCCAGCACTCCTCGTCCCCATATCCGTCCGCCTTGTATATTTGATGCAAATGGAGGATAGCTCCAATTGCCGCTCGCTTCCACAACGTCCTGGTGATTCATCAGCATAATAGGCTCGCCGCAGTCCCTTCCGCGTATTTTTATCAGAAGACTGCCGTCGAAATCTTCTATCTCGCCAATCGCGAAAACGTTGGGAAATATCTGCGAGAGAAGTCTGTGAAATTTATAGAATTTCGTTCGGTCATCAGACCCCGTTCGCGATACCGTTTCTGCAGATATCATTCTGCCGAGCTGCTCCGCGTAGAAATTATTTCTTTCCTTATTCATAAATCATCCTTTATCTTGGATTGATCTCCAATCGCTCAAAGCTGTCAAGCGTCAGAACGTCCTCTTTGCCCCCTACCGTGTAAAGATTTCCGTCGGAAACTATACGGCATTCGGGGAGGTTTCGCCCTATGAGAGCCGGGATCCTTTTTACGTCGTTACATAAATATTTGAAGCCGGTAATGCTCACGTTATCCATTTTACTTTCCAGCGATATTGCCGTACCTGTATACTGTCGCGCACCGCCAAATTTCTCCGGTAGATCGGTTATGGGCTTGCACACAAAATTTTCAAAGGTAATATCGCTGATCTCGCCTACGCCGTTTGGCATATCATCCTCACGGAATAGAGGCGTTTTACAGTATCTGGCGCCGTCTGCATTTATAGCGTAGCATCTAAATCCGCAGCTTACGTTTTTAAAGCGTATCCGTCTGATCGGCGCGGTAACGCTGAGAAGTCTGACTATAGTATAGCAACACTCTGCATAGATATTTTCAAATGTTATATCTTCAATAGCCGCGCGCTCAAGGTCCAGATTTTCTATCCTCTCCACCGAGTCGTCCGCGTTCAGCGCTATCATATCGTCGTTTGTCTGACCAAAGGATAGAGCTCTGATATTTTTGACACGACCCCGGCGTACGTCGCCTCCGAAGTGCAATCCGTCTTGATTTACACCAAAATTATCACTGACGAAATCTATATTCTCTATCACGAAATCTGATATTTTACTCATACGGATGTAGTAAGTCACAGAGTTCGCGATTACCATATTTTTAAGCGTCAGACCGCGCACGCCTACCAAATTTATCACAGAGCCTGAGTAGCCGTTCTTATCAAAGAGATCGGGTTTCTTATGCTCCGGAGCGGTATTGCAACCGTCCCATATTCCACCGTCGATAGTTATATTTTCGTTTCCGTCCGCCGCGTCGGAATTTGAGAGAAGAAACTCGCCTCTTTGGCGGCGCGCATTACTTTTCATTACTATTCTTGCGCATTTGTCGGCAATTATACGGGTGTTCGACCTTACCTTCAGAGTACCATACACGTGGTACTCTCCCATAGGTATCTCCACCGTATCAGCGCCGCTGTCGAGTGCCGCCTGCATAGCCTTGTAATCATTAGTTATACCGTCGCCTACAGCACCGAAATCTTTTACAGAAGTTCTCATTTTATCTTCCTCATAGCATACTGAATTGCAACAAGATTATATCATAATACAGGTAAAAATTCAAGCGTGTTACGTAAATTATACGAAAGTGTTATAAAGCTCTGATATTTTTCATCTCACCCGCAATACTCAATTGACAAACCGCCACCGTTATGCTATACTAAATAATAAACTCTTCTATAGTAATATACCGCCCGAAGCGTGAAGGTCTGAGAGGCGGAGAGATAAAGGAGCACTATGATCTACGACAGTATTTTAGAGGCTATGGGTAACACCCCGCTTATACGGCTCAGACGTATGACGGGAGAGAATGATGCCGACATACTCGTAAAGTTCGAGGGACTCAACGTTGGCGGCTCGATCAAGACCCGTACCGCGTTTAATATGATAAATGACGCGGAGCTTCGCGGCGTCATAAATTCCGATACCGTTATAGTTGAGCCCACCAGCGGTAATCAGGGCATCGGTCTGGCGCTTGTGGGAGCAGTAAAAGGCTACCGCGTAAAAATTATAATGCCCGACTCTGTAAGCGAGGAACGCCGTAAGATGATACGCCACTACGGTGCAGAGGTTGTTCTCGTTCACGACGAGGGAAATATCGGGGAATGTATCGAGCGATGCGTCGCTCTTGCCGATAAAATGAAGAGCGATGATCCCAATGTATTCGTTCCCCAGCAGTTCGAGAATCCCGCAAACCCTGAGGTGCAGCGAGAGCGCACTGCCACAGAGATTTTGAAGAGTGCCGGACGTGAAATACACGGCTTCTGCTCCGGTATCGGTACCGGTGGCACTATCACCGGCATCGGTCAGACACTGAAGGCGGCAAATCCAAATATGACTATATGGGCGGTAGAGCCGGAGAACGCTGCTATTCTTTCCGGAGGCTCTATAGGCACTCATCTGCAGATGGGTATAGGAGATGGACTAATCCCTCCCGTCCTCGACTGCAATATATTCGACGAGGTTTGTATAATTACCGACGACGAGGCTATTACCACAGCAAAGGAGCTGGCAGCCAAGGAGGGCATTGCCTGCGGAATCAGCAGCGGAACCAACGTTGCCGCCGCTATCAAGCTTGCGCGTAAGCTCGGCAAGGGCAAAACCGTAGTTACCGTCCTGCCCGACACCGCCGAAAGATACTACTCAACTCCGCTTTTCGATGATTGAGAAGCAGATGAGGCAACCTAGCTCATACGGGGCGGCTACTGAGCGCTGACGGATATAGAACTGAGTTGATTAAATCCAACCCCTTTAAGCCTGTACAGGCTTTTCGAAATCATATTATAATAGTGAGAGCAGACGCACAGGATTAACCTTGCGCGTCTGCTCTTTTTCTATAGAACACCTTCGGAAATTTATGTCCTCAGCGCTTGATCGGCTTGTCGGGACGAGGGTAAATTTTTGACACGGGTGCCTTGTTTTTGCACTTTTCCCAGAATTCATCGTTATATTTTGCGTAGTACGTTTTGTCAGGCTGAATGCCAAAGGCAGAGTGTATGGAATTGCGAAGTCTGTAGCCTGCGATCAGTGTTCCGTCTATATCGCTTTCGTCCGGCAGTGCGAGTCCCATAAGATAACCCTGCACGTAGCCTATTCCACCGCTCGGAGTAGATGCAAATCCGCCGTCAGCCTTCTTCAGCTTCAGGGCGTTGTCGACGGCACAGTTTACGATGTCGGCACCTTTCTCATAGAGCAGCTCACGTATCTTGTCAGCGTCTTTTTTATGGGTGTGGATAACTGCGTTCAGCATAACGAAGGGATTCCATATCCAAGTAGCGCTTGACGGAGGAACGTCACCGGTATATAGCTTGATAAAGCTGTCGATAACCTTATCTACCATAGGGAAGGGATGCTCCTCGTCGAAAAATCCGGAGATCTTCATGGCGCCGTTGGTGTTCATCCAGCCGAGTCCCTCACCCCACAGACCTGTTTCGGGATTTTGCTTTTTGATAGCGTATTCCGTAACGGTTTCGCGCAGTCCTGCCGCGGCGATGAGAGCACGGGCGGATGCCAGATTGCCGCAGGTAGACCAAATGTGCGCACTGTCCCAGGGCTGTGCGTCCAGATGCTTGATAAACGCTTCCTTTGAGCTTAGATAATCCGGAATAGAAGCAACCTCTTCGTTTTCTGAGCGGTTCTTTATTCTTTCTGCCGGCAGAGGATATTTCGGCTTCATACCGCACATTTCGAGAATACCGGTGTTATATGATAAATCACGATGAAGTCTTCCGCCGGAGGTGATCTTGCCCCACAGCTCCTCGTAGAAGAATCCGTCGCTCTCGTCCTGGTGGTTAAGCACCCAATTGCCTACCTTTTCTTTGTACCAGTCGGGCAGAGTGATGCCTCCTGCCTGCAGAGCCTCAAGAACAAAATATGTAGCCTCGCCGAAGGGTGTCATACCCTCGCAATCGCGCGAGCTTATCGTGTGATAAAATCCGCCGCTTTTTGGGTCGTAAAGGTTATAGAAAAGCTCCAGCTGTTCGGGACCGGCAAGCTCGTCGCATCTGGCGAGCGCTTCTCTCAGCGCCTTTGGCAATGCTTCGTATGCTGTATCGTTCATAATAGTCCTCCAACTATTTTTAGATTACTACGCTTATTATAGCACGAATAAAACGAAACTGCAACCCCTTTTTTGATAGTAATTGTTGAAAAGAATCGGAACCGTCGCGAGCGAAAAAGCAATAATGAAAAGCGGAATGCGAAGAACGGAGAGCGAAGAACGGAGAGCGAAGAACGAAGAACGAAGAACGAAGAACGAAAAGCAAAGAGCTAAAAGCAAAGAGCTAAAAGCAAAGAGTTAAAAGCGGATAACTAAGAGCAAAGAACGAATCGTCAAAAGAGAACAGCTGTGTGAAAAGGTAAAACGGATAAGCTATGGAGTGAACCAAAGGCAATAGACACGAAAAAAACATTTCGTAAAATGGAATGCTGTCTTTTTTTACGAAAGGAAAATACGGAATACCCCAAACGGTATTCCGTATTTTTGTGTTAGGACGATAAAAAAGATATTTTTCCAAATTGTAACAATACTTTTATAAAATCGGGAAACCGCTCTTTTCGTGTGCTTCTATTAGTTCGTCACACATTGAAATGATATCGTCGATCGACAGTTCCGCGGCAGTATGAGGATCAAGGATAGCGGCTTGATAAATATGCTCTTTTTTTCTTGTCACAGCGGCTTCGATCGTCAACAGCTGACAGTTGATGTTGGTCATATTCATGGCAGCACACTGAACAGGAAGTCTTCCTACATAGGTGCCGTGAATGCCCATTCCGTCTACAAGGCAAGGTACCTCTACACACGCATCTGCAGGTAGATTCTCTATAAAGCCGTTATTTATGACGTTACCGCCTATTTTGTAGGGGGTGTCTGTAATCATCGCATCCATAATGTGAGAGGCATATTCTTTTGAGCGAGTGTGCTCCACGCCCTCGTTACCTAAAAGCATTTCCTTTTGGCTTGCCCATTTGTTTATCTGATTTACGCAGCGACGCGGATATTCGTCCAACGGAATGTTGAAGCGTTCTATCAATTCGGGATATTTCGACTTTATATAAAAGGGGTTATATTCTGCATTGTGTTCTGAGCTTTCCGTACAATAATAACCGAATTTATCTATATAATCAAAACGAACCATATCATCGTGCTTTTTTTCTGCGTTCATTTTTCTTGTACGACTTTTTATCTCCGGATAAAGATCGTTGCCGTTGCGGTCATATATTTCTAATAGCCATCCCATATGATTGATGCCGGCAATAAGCTCTTTTCCTACCTGCACGCTTTCCATTCCTATCGAATCTAAAAGCTTACGGGAACACACTTGAACGCTATGGCAAAGTCCTACGGTTTTAACTCCGGTGTAACGCAACATATATCCGGTAAGTATGGACATAGGATTAGTATAATTCAACAGCCAAGCGTCAGGACACACCTCTTCCATATCCTTGGCAAAATCATTCATAACCTTTATCGTTCGAAGTCCGCGGAAGATACCTCCAATACCCAGCGTGTCTGCTATCGTTTGACGAAGACCGTATTTTTTCGGTATCTCGAAATCGATTACTGTACAAGGTTCATATCCACCGACCTGAATGGCGTTAATGACAAAATCTGCTCGGAATAAAGCACTTTTTCTGCTGTCTACTCCGAGAAACTTCTCAATCCTTGCTTTTCCGTTGTTATACTTTTGATTTAATCTTTCAATGAGGATAAACGATTCTTCAAGACGCTGCTGATCTATATCGTACAAAGCGATCGTCAGATCCTCTGTCAAGCTCTTCGTCAGCAAAACATCTCCCAAAACGTTTTTCGCAAATATTGTGCTTCCGGCACCCATAAAAGTTATCTTCATAACCTGTTCCTCCTTTTTTGCACATTATACCATAAAAAGTTGTTTGATGCATTGCATTTTGTTGTGATTTTATGGTATAATGTTGTTAAGTTAGGAGATGCTCAAATGGATAACATGTTATTAAAAATTGAAACCAAGGATATTATACCTATTTTTTCCGGACATGAAGTATGTGAGAAGAGTCATAAATTCGGACCGTATATACGAGATTATTACCTTTTGCATTTCTGCCTAAAAGGGAAAGGTGTACTGATTGATAAATTCGGTCGTCAAACAATACAACAAGGAGAGCTTTTTATTATTCGACCGGGCGAAATCACTACTTATTTGGCGGATAATATCGAACCGTGGGAGTACTCGTGGTTGGCGTTTGAGGGATCATTTGCCGATATATTCAATACGGATCGCTCCGTCTATCCTTTCCCTATGGAGATAGGAATATCATTACGAGAGCTTTCGCGGGATAAAGTAACCGACCCTACCATATTTCTTTCTTTAATTTATAAGGTATTGTACCATATATTCAGTGAGAAAAAAGCGGAGAATTCAGAAAGCATACCGGAAAAGATAATTCGGTATATAAATTTTAATTATATGAACAACCTCACCGTGCGCGATATTTCCGATTCCTTTAGATTCGAAAGAAGTTATCTTTACCGAATTTTTAAGAATTATACAGGTATGTCAATAAAAGACTATATTACGAAAACGCGTATGGAACATGCTCAAATACTCTTAAAAAACGGAAACTCCGTAATTGACACCGCGCTCTCTGTAGGTTATAATGAGCAGGCGAATTTCTCAAAAGCCTACAAAAGCTATTTTGGAAAATCTCCTAAGAAAATATAGATAGTCGAACGGCGCGTAACCTACACTGCTTTTGAAATGCCTACCTGCAAAAAACACCGCAATACAAAGTGGTAAAGCATAAAGAGCACAAGTACACCTTGAATTCGTTGATTTGCCGTAAAATGTGGCGAAGCCACGCATCATTCGCGTAGCGAACATCATTGGCAAAGCCAACATCATTTGCCGAAGGCAAACATCATTCAAAAACGCACCTTCGTCGGTAGACGAAAGTGCGTTTTTTGTTTACAATCAGAGATAAAAAAGATATTCTCGCGTTTTTGCCTGATAGTGAATAAAAGTGCGTAAATTGAGGCGATAACGACCAAAATCACATCGCTGGCGCTGCTTCTTAATAAAATTTTACATCGTTGAGCGCAATCAGTGCTCGTGCATAGATTCTCATGGCACGCTTAAGTCTGTCAATTGAGGCGGATTCGTCAATTCCGTGTGCACCACCTCTGCCTTTCGGAAAATCGTCGGGTGGCAAATTAGCGTTGGTGCCAAAAACGTAAGCGTTAGGCAGCTTGTGAGCGTACGTACAGCCACTAAGGGTAAACGGTTCTTTTTCTTCACCGATTACATCGGCGGAGGCCTTGACGAGAATTTTTATAATTTGGTTATCCTTGTCAAGAAGATAGGGAGATGTGCCGGATTTTGAATTCACTACTGAAAAACCAACTGTTTTGGAATAAATATCTATTTTTTCTACTATTTTTTCATATGTTATTCCGAGAGGATACCTTATGTTGAGGTTAAATTCAACATAACCGTCTTTAAAATCAACCGACTTTGAAAATACAGTCAGTTTGCCAAGAACCGTATGTTCTATGTCAATCCCGAAGCAGTTGCCGTATATATCGCTTGAAACAGTTTTGAAAAATTCAAGGACGTATTTTTCGTCATCGCATACCAAATTTGCATCGAGAAGTGCCTGCGAAAGCTTGGTTATCATATTTCCGTTGGGGTCCGGATGTGCTCCGTGGCGTGGCGGTGTAAACGAGGAAATTTCCGTCCTCTCACCTTTTACTATTTCACAATCAGGAAGAGATTCGGGGATGTTCTGAGTGACGAAAAACGCTTGTGCACGTCCAGGTGAGTCCGCTTGACCTGCTGAAAACGAGAAACTGTGAAGCGGTGTGTTACTTCTGAGCGTTACGTTCATACCACCCTTGCCACCGTATCCCACGGGGAAACCACCGTCAGGTACAAGAGAGAGTGCTGGCGGTGTATAAGTTCTCATAAATTCGACAACATCTCTCATGCCGGTTTCTTCATTGCTGCCGAGAAAAATTGCGGGATTGTAATTAAGCTCAATCTTCAGCTCCTTGAATATTTTAAATAGATTGAAGATTGCAGAAAGCTGACCCTTGTTATCAGTAGCGCCGCGACCTATTATGCAACCCTTGTATTCAACTGCGGAATATGGCTCAAAGCTCCATCCGTTGCCTTCGGGAACTACGTCCCCGTGTATCCATATTCCGAGGTCAGGTTTTCCTTCTTTGAAAGCGGCACTCATAACGCCTACTTTGTAGTCATAATTGCAGAACCCGGCGCTTTTGCTCATTTTCGCAAAGGTATCAAGAACTTTCTTCGGTCCCTTACCGAAAGGAGCATTTTTGCACGGCATTCCCTCAACGCTTTTAATATTTATAAGCTTTATGGTATCTGCAACGAGATTAGGGCTGGATACATCAAGCCGCAGGAGAATACACGCTGGCGCGTGATGAGATACAAGGTCGGCTTGCCGACCTTGATGATATCCACGACTGCGTCGTGATGATATACCAAGCCTACGGGAACCCCCAAAGCTCGTCAAGCTCGCTTCGGGAACCCCTACTGCGGCTT